>CALXRU010000005.1 GCA_944390935.1 Acidaminococcaceae bacterium | reverse complement strand
CTATTGGCGATTTAGAAGTAGAAAATGATAAACAAGATTCTGCTATCGCCGGTTTAGATGCGCAGCTTAAAGAAGAAGCTGATGCTCGCCAAGAAGCTGATGCAGCACATGATCAAGCTATTGGCGATTTAGAAGTAGAAAATGATAAACAAGATTCTGCTATCGCCGGTTTAGATGCGCAGCTTAAAGAAGAAACTACTGCTCGTCAAGAAGCTGATGCTGATTTACAAGATAAAATTGGCCAGGAAGAAATGAACAGGGTTAATGAGGATGCAGCAATTAGGGGTGAAATAAGCCAAGAACATGCTGATAGAGTTGCCGCAGACCAAGAATTAGAAGATAAAATTGGCCAGGAAGAAATGAACAGGGTTAATGAGGATGCAGCAATTAGGGGTGAAATAAGCCAAGAACATGCTGATAGAGTTGCCGCAGACCAAGAATTAGAAAATAAAATTGACCAAGAAACTACTGATCGCGAAAAAGCTGACGCAGATTTACAGGCTGACATCAATGCTAAAGAAGAGCAGTCTAAAGACAGAGACGAACAATTGCAGGCAAATATAGATGCGGAAGAACAAGCGCGTAAAGATGCTGATGATGCGTTACAGGCTGACATTAATGCCAAAGAAGAACAATCTAAATATAGAGATGAACAACTTCAGCAAAGCATTGATATTCAACGCGAAGTAATTGGTGCTGATAGTACTGAAGACCTTCAGAACGCTTACAGCGGTACTAATTATATTAGCGATGCTGAAAATATGGTAGAAGCAGACCGCAAACTTGACGCTGCTATCAGCGACGTTAACAGCCGCGTAGATGGTATTGAAAACCGTGTTGACGGCTTGGAAGACCGCATTGATAAAGTAGGTGCAATGTCAGCAGCTATTGCCAACCTGCGTACCATGGGTTATGACCCTGCCGCACCGACTGAAGTAGCAGTAGGCGTAGGCCAGTACCGTGATGAAACCGGTATGGCACTCGGCCTGTTCCATTACCCGAACCGCGACTTCATGCTGAGCTTGTCCGTATCCACCAGCGGTGATGAATACATGGGCGGTATTGGCGCAACATGGAAATTTGGCCGTAAATCTCCCGAAAAAGTAGCCGAAATTAAAAAAGCACAGGCAGAAGCTGACGCAAGACGTGCAGAAGAAGCAAAACTTGCCAAAGCAGAAGAAATGAAAAAAGCTGCCAAAGAAGCTAAAGTGCAGGCACAGATGGAACGCCATGCAAAAATGGCTGCTGAACGTGCCGCACAGGCAGAAGCTTAATAATTAACAGTTAAAGGTCGGTTAATTATAACTGCATAACGAGTTCAAAATGTTAATAAAGGCGGGAACTGAACCCGCCTTTATTACTATAAATTTAAAGGAGTAACATCCGTGGGAAAATTAAAAGCTTTTATGGCAACCTGCCTTACAGCCGCTGCTTTATGCGCTCTGCCGTTACAGGCGCTGGCGCAGACGCTTTTGGAAGCTGGCAAGACTGATGTTGGCGTGTTATATATTGATGGCGACAGCATTAATACCGTTAAGAAGGACGGCAAATATTATCTTGCTGTTTTTGCGGAAGAAAAGTATACTGACGCTGAATTTTTAGCAGTTTTACGTCAGGGCGAAGATATGCAGAACGCGGCAGGCAACATCAGTCTTTATTTGTTTAATACTTATGGCAGTGCGTATTTTATCGGCGCAAGCTATGTAATTGACGCTGACGGAAATGTTTGTGCAGATTTGGGCGCAGATACTAAATTAAAAGCTGTTGGCAATAATAAAACCCTTCGCAATGCTTATACAATGGCATTAAAAATATTGGAACGCCGGAACAGAGGCTGGTAGGGCGCAGTAGCAATAAAAAAATTTGGCTTTATAAATATATCAATGTATACGAGGTGATATGGTGGACATTAAAGATATTCCTATTAATCAGATGATTCTAAAAAAAGCAATTGGTGATGATGAGATTGAAAGCTACAATATTAACCTGCGCAATGAAGGCGGAGGGCGTGCGCTGGAGTTGAAAATTACCTGTGCCGACGGTACAAGAAGGGTTGTTGTTTTAACGGATCGCGGTTTTTGCGTTGATACGCGCGAGGTTAAGCTGTACCCGTTTTATGGCAAAGATGAACGTAATGCAGAGATTTACCGCCTGTATAAGGACGAGCATTTAACGCAGGTGTTTCTGGCGGATTTGTTCAGCATAACGCAGCCTTCCGTATCGCTTATCATTAAAGATATGAAAAGTAAATAAAAACAAAAAGCTGCTCCTGCAAAAACAGGAACAGCTTTTATTTTTTCGCCATGGCTTTGTGCCGTGGTTTTATTTTTTTGCGGCTTCGATTGCTTTGTTGCAGTCGGCGATAAAGGCTTCAACGTCGATGCCGTGAGCAGCGGCGCCCTGACCGATGCTTTCAAAATGGGAAGCCATGCAGCCTACGCAGCCGAGGCCGTATTCAGCGAAAACTTCCAGAATTTCGGGGTGGTTTTGAACGGCGTCGATGATGCCGGTATCTTTAGTAAGCATATTAAGTAATCCTCCTTAACGCATTAAATGCAAAATATTTTTACTTTTTGCCTTTCGGCTTCTATATTATACCATACTTTGCGGAAAATAAAAGTTGCCTGCGGGTAACTTTAGTTAAAAATCTTTGTGACATTAAAAATGGACAGGAAATTTTATCTAAAAATTATAAAAATGGTTGTTTTTTAACTTTAAGTGGGGTATAATGGTGTAAAGTGGGGAAAAGGGGAGGAGAATGCCATCATGTTAATGGGTGAATATCAGCATACTATTGACGCTAAAGGCCGTCTCTTTATGCCCGCAAAGCTCCGCGATGACCTTGGCGGTACGTTTATCCTGTGTAAGGGATTGGATGGCTGCCTTTTTGTTTATGATAAAGATGAATGGCACAAGCTGGAAGTTAAACTTAATGCTTTGCCGATGACCAATAAAAATGCGCGTACCTTTGCAAGATTTTTCTTCAGCGGCGCGGCCGAGATGGAATGCGACAAGCAGGGGCGCGTGCTGTTGCCTGCCAACCTGCGCGATTTTGCCGGGCTTGATAAAAACGCCGTTATTGTCGGCGTGGGCAGCAGGGCAGAAATCTGGTCGGCAGAACGCTGGCAGGAATACAATGACGCCAACGCTGACGATGCCGATGCGGTGGCAGCACAGCTTGCCGATATGGATATAGGTATCTGACATGGCAAACGAGTTTAAGCATACAAGCATTTTGCTTGCTGAAAGCGTTAAGTGGCTGATTACCGATAAAAGCGGTACTTATGTGGACTGCACTATGGGCGGCGCAGGGCATTCTTTTGGTTTTGCTTCGCAGCTTGATGAAAACGGCATGCTGATTGGCATTGACCAGGACGAGGACGCTATTGCCGCTTCGCAAAAGCGATTAGCGCCGTGCAAATGTAAAATAGCAACCGTAAAAAGCAATTTTAAGGACTTCGGCAATGTGCTGGACAGCCTTAATATAGAACAGATTGACGGTATCTTTTTTGATTTGGGTGTTTCAAGCTATCAGCTGGATACGCCGGAACGCGGTTTTTCGTACATGCACGACGGGCCGCTGGATATGCGCATGGATAAAAGCGCCAAGCTGAATGCTGAATACATCGTCAATAATTACAGCGAAGCCGAGCTGGCGGATATTATCCACCGTTACGGGGAGGAACGCTGGAGCAGGCGCATTGCCGAATTTATCGCGGCAGAGCGCAAAACAAAGCATATTGCCACCACTTTTGAACTGGTGGAGATTATAAAAAAAGCAATACCCAAAGGCGCGAGAATGGACGGGCCGCATCCGGCGAAACGTACATTTCAGGCGCTGAGGATTGAAGTAAACAACGAACTGGGAATTTTGCAAAAGACTATGGAAGATGCTGTGGCAAGGCTTAAACCCGGCGGCAGGATTGGCGTGATAACCTTTCATTCGCTGGAGGACAGAATTGTTAAGCAGACTTTTGCACAGCTTGCGAAGGGATGTATCTGCCCGCCGCAGTTTCCGGTCTGCGTTTGCGGCAGAAAGCCGCAGCTGAAAAAAGTTGGGAATATTGTGCCTTCGGCGGCGGAAGTTGAAGAAAATCCGCGTGCGCGCAGTGCAAGGCTGCGTTATGCCGAAAAGTGCTGACATATAATTGGAGGAAAGCGCCATGTTAGCCAGAAAGTATGACGAATACGCATGGGAAATAAATGAAGAACAACAATATACCGAAAGGCGGATGGCGCGTGCGCAGAAACCGAAGCAGCATAATTACAAGCTGTTGAGGCGCAGGGTTTTTGTGGTGGCAAGTATTGTAATTGCTACTTATTTTGCGTGCGTTGTGCGCAGCGAATGTTTGATTAGCAAGAGCAACGAGCTGGTGGCGTTAAAGCAGCAGGAGGCAGCTTTGATGCTGGAAAACAGCGAGGAGCGCATTGTTGTTGAGCAGCTTAAAGGGCCTGAACGCATTACCTATATTGCCGAAAACCAGCTTGGCATGCAGGTGGCGCGCAACAATATTTATGTTAAAGCAGATAAAGGTAAAATTGCTTATGATGGTTATGCTTATGCAAAATAAAAACATAGCCTTCTTTTGCAAGATGTGATATAATAATATAAAATTTTATGGGAGGCAGCCTGAATATATTAAGGCTGCCGTTTCAATTTTGGAGGTATCCGAATGGAAAAGAGTTTGCAGGATTTGCTGAAGCTGCTGCCCGATGCCGAAATTATGGGCGAAGCAGGCAAAACCATTACCGATATAACTGCCGATTCCCGCGTTGTAGTACCGGGAAGTTTGTTCATCTGCCTGAAAGGCGCAACGGTGGACGGGCATAAATTTTTGAACCAGGCATACGAAAAGGGCGCCGTGGCGGCGATTGTTGAAGACGACGTGGACTGCCCCGCAGGTATGACGCTGGTTAAGGTTAGCGATACCAGAAGGGCCATGGAACTTGTGACCCCTTATTTTTTTGACTATCCCGGCAAAAAAATGCGCATGATTGGCGTTACCGGTACGAACGGAAAAACGACGACGACCAACATCATCCGTCTGATTCTGCGTAAGGCAGGCTACAAGGTTGGCATGATCGGCACTATCAACATTATGATTGAGGATGAAGAAACCGTTTCGCACAACACCACGCCGGACGTTGTTGATTTGCAGAAAACTTTGTACAAAATGCAGCAGCGCGGCTGTGATTATGTAGTTATGGAGGTATCCAGCCACGCTTTGGCGCTGAACCGCGTTGCAGGTATTGAATATGACACGGCGGTGCTGACGAATATTACGCAGGACCATCTGGACTTTCATAAAACTTTTGCCAACTATGTTGATGCAAAAAGCCTTTTGTTTAAGCATTTAACGGACGGCAATAAGGCTAATAAAACCGCTGTGCTGAATATGGACGACCCCAGCAGTAAAATTATTGCGGAGCGTACCAAAGCGCCGGTAATTACTTACGGAGAAAGCAGGGATTACGATATTTATCCCATCAGCTTTGACGTGCAGGCCAAACAAATGGCGCTGAAGCTGCATACCCCTGCCGGTGAAATGGATTTGGTGCTGAAAATTACCGGCGAATTTAACGTATATAATGTAATGTCCGCCGTCGGCGCGATGCTGGCTGAAAAAATTGACGCCAAAATTATTGTTGACGTGCTGGACGGCTTTGACGGCGTGCCGGGGCGCTTTCAGCTTGTGGAAGCAGGGCAGCCTTACACCGTTATTGTGGATTACGCCCATACGCCGGACGGTTTGGAAAACGTGCTGAAAACGGCGCGCGGCATTACCAAAGGTAAGCTGTGGGTTGTGTTTGGCTGTGGCGGCGACCGCGACAACAAAAAACGCCCGATTATGGGCAAATTTGCGCTGGATTTGGCGGATAACGTGGTTGTTACCTCCGATAACCCGCGCACGGAAGACCCGGAACTTATTATCGACGAGATTGAAACTGCCCTTAAAGATATTCCGGCAGGTAAAACCAGCGTGCGTTTAAGCGACAGACGCGAGGCTATTAACTATGCGCTGGAACATGCCGCCGACAACGACGTAGTTTTGATTGCGGGCAAGGGTCACGAAAATTATCAGATTATCGGCCATGAAACCATCCACTTTGACGACCGCGAAGTGGTGCAGGAATACTGGCAGAACAAAAGGTGATAAAATGCTGAATTTGCAGGAGATACTGGCTGCAACGGGCGGCAGCTGCGAAAATGCGCAGAATGTTGAGTTTTGCGGCGTTAATACCGATAGCCGCAGCATTAAAGCGGGCGAGCTGTTTGTGGCTTTGAGTGGCGAAAATTTTGACGGGCATAATTACTGCGCCAAAGCGCTGGAACTGGGCGCTGCGGGTGTGGTTATCAGCCATGATGTTGCAGGTTTGCCGCAAAATGCCGCTATTATTAAGGTTGACGATACTTTAAAAGCCTATCAGCTGATTGCCAAAGCATGGCGTGACAAGCAGAAAAATTTAAAGGTAGTGGCGGTTACCGGTTCCAACGGCAAAACTTCTACCAAGGATTTAATTGCTGCCTGCCTTGCGGTAAAATATAATGTAGTAAAAACGGAGGCTAATTTTAACAACGAAATCGGACTTCCCAAAACGCTGCTGAATATTAAACCCGACACGGAAATTGCTGTTGTTGAGATGGGGATGCGTGGTTTGGGACAAATACGTGCGCTGTGCGAGCTGGCAAGCCCCGATGTTGCCGTTGTTACCAATGTCGGCGAAACGCATATGGAGCTTTTGGGCAGCATGGAAAACATTGCCAAAGCCAAGGGCGAAATTGTGGAAGGCTTAACGGCGCAGCAGTTTGCCGTGCTGAATAACGACGACGCTTTTGTGCACGCTATGGCGGATAAAACGGCGGCGCAGGCTGTAACTTACGGCTGCGGCGACGGTGCCTGCGTGTGTGCGGAAAACATTGTTTTAAATGCCGATGGCAGTGAATTTGATTGCGTATGTGCCAAAACCGGTGAGCGCGAACACATTGTGTTGCCGCTGTTGGGCGAGCACAATGTTTACAACGCTCTGGCGGCAATCGGCGTGGCGGTAACTTTTAACGTGCCGCTGGCGCAGGTTAAAGCTGCTTTAAAAGATGTAAAACTTACCGGCAAGCGCCAGGAATTTGTGCAAATCGGCGCTGTTACCGTTATCAACGACGCTTACAACGCCAGCCCCGCATCCATGGCGAGCGCGCTGAAAACTTTGCACGCCGTAAAATCCGCCAAGGGCGGCAGGGCTGTTGCCGTACTGGCCGATATGCTGGAGCTGGGTGCGCTTTCTCAATCCGCCCATGCGGAAGTTGGCGAAATGGCGGCGGCCGAAGGCGTTGACGTGCTGATTACCTACGGCGAAGAAGCCGTTAACATCGGCAAGGCGGCGCAAAACGGCGGCGTTAAAACTTTTATTTGCAAGGACCGCGCGGAAGCCGCAAAAATTTTAAGCGGCGTAGTGCGTAATAATGATATAATTTTGTTAAAAGGTTCTCATTCCATGCAGGTGGATGGTTTGATTGACCTTGTTTTGAAAAAATAATTACGGAGTGTTGATTGATTTATGATAACCCTTTTAGGCGCTTTGGCTACGGCGTTTTTGGTATGCGCCGTAACCGGCAGCAGTTTTATTTCTCTTTTGCATAAGCTTAATTTTGGGCAGAGCATCCGCGAATGCGGCCCGAAGGAACACATGAAAAAAAGCGGCACGCCGACGATGGGCGGCATTATGATGCTGCTGGCGATTGTTGTTGCCGTTGCCGTATGGTGCAATTTTACACCGGCGCTGTGCATTGCGCTGCTGCTGACCTTTGGCCACGCGCTGATTGGTTTTGTTGACGATTATATTAAGGTAGTAATGAAACGCAACCTTGGCCTGACGGCTGCACAGAAGTTTTTTATGCAGTTTGTGCTGGCGGGCGCGTATGTTTATTATATTGAAACCCATGTGCAGGGCGATTTGAGCATTGCCATACCCGGTACGGAATACATGCTGCCGCTGGGCTGGCTGTATTATGTGCTGGTATTTTTGCTTTTGGTTGGCACAACCAACGCCGTAAACCTTACGGACGGCCTTGACGGGCTTGCTGCCAGCGTTACGGTGCCGGTAACGGTTGCTTATGCTTTTATTGCTTACAACACCGGGCATTTTGATTTGAGTGTGTTTGCGCTGGGAATTTGCGGTGCATGCCTTGGCTTTTTACTGTTTAACCATTATCCTGCCAAAGTATTTATGGGTGATACCGGTTCGCTAGCTATCGGCGGCGGTGTGGCGGCGCTGGCGTTATTGACGCATACCGAGCTGCTTTTGGTAATTCTGGGCGGCATTTACGTTATGGAAGCAACCAGTGTAATTATGCAGGTTACTTACTTCCGCCTGACGCATGGCAAACGTATCTTCCGCATGACGCCGATTCACCACCATTTTGAACTGGGCGGCTGGAAGGAAACCAAAATCGTTAAACGCTTTTTTACGGCAAGCTGCGTGCTGTGCGCAGTTGGCGTTATGCTTTGGCTTAACGGAAACGGAGGCTTTTAATTTTGGATAAGGCGGTACTTGTTTACGGCATCGGCATCAGCGGCTGCGGCGCGGCGGAGATTTTGGCGCGCGGCGGCAAACGCGTGCTGCTTTACAACGATGCTGAACATGAAGTAAACGCAGATTTGAAGGAGCTGCTTGCCAAAACCGGCGGGCAGATTGTAATAGGCGGCGGTGAAAAACTGCTGGACGAGGTGGAAGAAGTTATTCTTTCGCCGGGCATCAGCCTTGAAAACCCGCTGGTGCAGGAGGCTTTGTGCCGCGGCATTAACGTAACTGGCGAGGCGGAGCTTGCTTACCGCAATTACAACGGGCATATTATCGGCATTACGGGCACCAACGGCAAAACCACAACCACTACGCTGGTGGGCGAAATGCTGGCAACGCTGTCCTGCGTAAGCAAAGTGGGCGGCAACATCGGCATGGCGCTGACCAAAGAAGTGGAAACCATGCCCGCAGATTCTTGGCTGGCGGCGGAGCTTTCCAGTTTTCAGCTGGAAACCATCCAGAACTTCCGCGCGGAAATTGCCGTTATTTTAAACTTAACGGAAGACCATTTAACGCGCCACCATACCATGGAAGCCTACGGCGCGGCAAAGTGCAATATCTTTAAAAACCAGCGTCCGGAGGATGTTACCCTGCTGAATTTTGACGACCCTATCGTTAAAAGATGGGGCGGGCTGGTGCCGGGCAGATTGTGCTGGTTCAGCCGCAGGGAAATTCTGCCGCAGGGCATTTACATGGATAACGGCGATTTTGTAATTGCCTGGAAAGATACCAAAGAAGTTATTTGTAATAAAAAAGATTTGCAGATTTTTGGCGGGCACAACGAAGAAAACGTGCTGGCCGCTATCGGTGCGGCGTTTTTTGCAGGCGTTAAGCCAGATGACATTGCCGCAGTGCTAAAAAGCTTTAAAGGTGTGGAACACCGCATTGAATACACGGCAACCGTTAACGGCGTGCCTTATTATAACGATTCCAAGGCTACCAATACCGATTCTACCATTAAAGCACTGGAAGCCTTTACCAACGGGCATTTGATTTTAATTGCCGGCGGCACGGATAAACTGACGCCGCTGGAAGAAATGATGGCGCTGGTTAAAACCAAGGTTGATACTTTGATTTTGCTAGGCGAAGCGGCAGAGCGTTTTAACGAAGCTGCCGTCAAAGCAGGCGTTGCCGATATCCGCATGGTTGAATCCATGCGCGAAGCGGTGGAGCTGGCGCACAAAATCGCGGTTAAGCCGCAGACGGTGCTGCTTTCGCCGGCGTGCGCTTCTTTTGATATGTTCAGCGGCTTCCCGGCACGCGGACGCTGCTTTAAAGAAATAGTCGCAGAAATTGCGGCAGCGGAGGAACAAAAGTGAAGGTAATACTTTCGGGCGGCGGCACCGGCGGGCATATTTACCCGGCGCTGACCATTGCCGACCAGATTAAAAAACTGCGCCCCGAGGCCGAAATTATTTTTGTCGGCACCAAAGAGGGACTGGAAAAAAATATTATTCCGCGTTACGGTTACCCGCTGCGCTTTATTGAAATTGCAGGCTTTAAACGCAGCCTGAGCTTTGATACGCTGCGCAGCTTTGCCAAACTGTTTACCGGCCTTGCAGGGGCAAACAGCCTTATCGGCGAGATTAAGCCCGACCTTGTTATCGGCACGGGCGGTTATGTGTGCGGGCCGATTGTGTTTTTAGCGGCGCTGCGCGGTATACCGACTGCCATACAGGAGCAGAACGCCATGCCGGGCGTTACCAATAAAATACTGGCAAGGTTCGTAAAAAAAGTCTTTTTGGGTTACCATGAGGCGGAAAAATATTTTACCGGCAAATCGCAGAAGGTTTACACCGGCAACCCCATCCGCGTGGAAATTCTTTCCAACAAGCGCGATGAAGCCATTAAATTCTTCGGGCTGGATGCGGATAAGAAAACCATTCTGGTATCCGGCGGAAGCCGCGGCGCGCAGAGCATTAACAAAGCCATGCTGTATGTGGAGCATGCGTTAAGCGGCAGGCACGATGTGCAGGTGCTGCACGCAACCGGCGAAGCCAATTACGACGCTTATATAAAAGAGCTTGAGAAAGACGGCAAACTGGAAGATAATATTATTGTCAAGCCTTACCTGCACGATATGCCGATGGCACTGGCGGCGGCAGATTTGGCGGTGTTCCGCGCGGGCGCGATTGGCCTTGCGGAGCTGATGGCGAAGGGCATACCTTCGGTGCTGATTCCGTACCCTTATGCGACGGCGAACCATCAGGAATTCAATGCGCGTGCCGTTGAGGCGGCGGGTGCTGCCAAAGTGGTTCTGGATAAGGAACTGACCGGCGAGAAATTGCTGGAAGAAATAGAACATCTTTTGATTCGCGACGAAGAATTACAGCAGATGAAAAAGGCTGCCAAAAGCCTCGGCCGTCCGGGCGCTACCAAAGAAATTGCGCAGCAGGCTTTGCAGCTGATAAAAAACTGACGGAGGAGGATTTTAATGCTTTCGGGAATACACAATATACATTTTATTGGTATCGGCGGCGCGGGCATGAGCGCTTTGGCGCATGTGCTGTGCGAGCGCGGCTTTCACGTTACCGGTTCTGACCGGAATGCGGGCGGCGTGTGCGAAAAGCTGAAAGCGCTGGGCGCTGTGGTTTACCAGGGGCATGCGGCGCAGCAGGTGCTGGGCGCTGACGCGGTGGTTATTTCTTCGGCCATCCATGCGGATAACTGCGAACTTGTTGCCGCTAAAGAGCAGGGCATCCGCGTTATGCACCGCAGCGATGTGCTGGCTGAACTTATCAACCATGCGGACGGCGTCGCAGTTGCGGGCGCGCACGGCAAAACCAGCACCAGTGCCATGTTAAGCTGCATTGCTACGGAAAGCGGCATCGACCCGACTGTCGTTATCGGCGGCGAAGTTACCAGCCTCGGCGGCAATGCGCGCAGCGGCAACGGGCGTTTTGTTGTTGCCGAAGCGGACGAAAGCGACGGCTCGTTCTTAAAATTCAATCCGCTGTATGCGGTTGTTACCAACATTGAAAACGACCACATGGACCATTACGGCAGCGAAGAAAATATTTACAAAGCCTTTAAGCAGTTCCTTGGCAATATCAGGCAGGGCGGCGCGGCAGTGCTGTGCATGGATAATGAAAAGCTCCGCCGTCTGGCAAAGGAAACCGAGGCGCGCGTTATCAGTTACGGCATTGATAACGAAGAAGCCGATTATGTGGCGAAGGATGTTGTTTACCACACCGGCGGCACGGATTACAAGGTTTATAAAAACGGCAGTCTGTTTGCCGAGGTGCAGCTGATTGTCCCCGGCAGGCACAATGTGCTGAATTCGCTGGGCGCTTTGGCGTGCGCCGTGGAAATGGGCATTGATACGGACAGCATTTTAAGCGTGCTGAAAAAATTTACCGGTGCGCACCGCCGTTTTGAAACCAAAGGGCGCGCTAACGGCGTGTGGGTTGTTGACGATTACGCGCACCACCCGACGGAAATTGGCGTTACCTTAAAGGCTGCGCTGCAAACCAAGCCCCAGCGTTTAATCTGCGTGTTCCAGCCGCACCGCTATACGCGCACGCAGCTGCTGTTTGATGAGTTTTGCGCCTGCTTTAAAGGCTGCGACAAGCTCATCGTAACGGATATTTACGCAGCCAGCGAAGACCCTATTGAAGGCGTAAACAGCGCAAAACTTGCAGAAGGCATTAAAAAAGTAAGTGGCGTCGATGTTGAATATGTACCGTCGCTTGCTGAAATAGAAACTTATCTTGCTAAAACCGCACGCAGCGGCGATTTGGTTATGACCATCGGCGCGGGCGACGTTTATAAAGTTGGCGAAGCATTAGTAACGGATTTGCAAAGGAGCAAAGAAAATGTTTAATAAAAATCAGGTAGTTGCAGTTGTTATGGGCGGCCCGTCCGCTGAACGCGAAATTTCTTTAAACACCGGCAAGGCCATTGCCAGCGCCCTGCGCGAAGCAGGCTACACCAACGTGGTTGAGCTTGACCTTGACCCGAAAAACTTTGGTAAACAGCTGGCAGAATGTAAGGCAGAGGTTGTGTTCAATGCTGTACACGGCCTGTACGGCGAGGACGGCCGTTTGCAGACTTTGCTTGAAATCCGCGATATGCCCTACACCGGCAGCGGCATGATTGCCAGCGTTGTGTGCATGGATAAGGCGCTGACCAAACGCATGCTGCGCGACGCAGGCGTACCGACACCCGATTGCCTGATTATCAACGCCAAAGAGCAGGGCATTAAAGAAAAAATTATGCAGCATTTCAGCCTGCCGGTAGTTGTTAAACCTGCCAGCCAGGGCAGCAGCATCGGCGTGGAAATCGTTAAGGACGAAGCCCAGCTTGATGAGGCTTTGGCTAACGCGTTTAAATACTGCCGCGATATTCTGGTTGAAGAATTTATCGGCGGCTGGGAACTGACCGTTGCCATGATGCAGAAGGACGGCGAGGTTGTAGCTCTGCCGGTAATCCATATCGCTCCGCATTCCGGCAACTACGATTATTATTCCAAATACACCAAGGGCGCAACGGAATACATCTGCCCGGCGGATTTGGACGAAGCAACCACCAAAAAGGTGCAGGAAATTGCCAAATATGCTTATGAAGTTTTGGGCTGCAGTGGTGTTGCCCGCGCCGACGTAATGCTGGACAGCGAAGGCAACGGCTATGTGCTGGAAATCAACACCGTGCCGGGCATGACGGCAACCAGCCTTGTGCCGAAAGCTGCGGCAGCGGCAGGCATCAGCTTCCCCGAACTGTGCGATATCATTTTGCAGTCCGCATCGCTGGACAATAAATAATTAATGAAGAATTTTGACGAGGTGTAAAAAGGTGCAATCGACACGCGAACGTTTAAGAGAAAACCGTAAAAAGCGGCGCTTGCGCCTTTTGCGCCTGTTTTTTATTGCCGCTGTTATTTTGGGCGGCATTTTTGGCGTTTATAAATGGGCGACTGCGCCGACAACAGCCTTTGGCAGCATCGTTATTGAAGGTACAACCAAGCTGAAGCAGGACGACGTTTTAAAAATGTGCGGCACGCAGCAGCCCATTAATCTGTTTGTAATTTCGCCGTCTGCCGTTAAAACGGCGATAGAAAACGACGTGCGCTTTGAAAAAGCGGAAACGGAATATTTCTGGCCGGGCGTTCTGGCAATCCGCGTTAAGGAGCGCGTGCCCGCCGTTTACATTGCCTGCTCGTATAAAAGCTATGCGCAGGTGGATTACAACGGCGTTGTTATGAGCGTCAGTGACGGCATTAAAGGTGCGGATGCACCGGTGCTGTCCGGCGTGGTAACCGGCAACATTTTCTTTGGCGATACCGTTAAGGAAAAGAACGTGCTGGCAATTTTAAGTTTTTTAAGCAAGCTTGATAAAGAAGTTATCAATTCGATTTCGGAAATTGCCGTGGACAGCGGCAACAACGTAAAATTCAACCTCAGCTACGGCTACCCGATACTTTTGGGCAATGCCGACAACATAGCCGAGAAGCTGGACGTATTTGTAACGGTCTTTAATGATATAAAAACAAAAAATATCAGGGCGGAATATATTGACTTAACCTTCGCAAAGCCTTATATTAAGTTAAGGCAGAAAGCCTGATATTTTTGAAAGGACTAATGAAGTATGTTAGCAAATAAACATGCAAAAATAATGCTGCTGATAGTTTTTGCAATTTTGGGTTTTATGATTGCAACGCAGATAAAAACCACCGAAAGGCAAAAAACCATCAACGTCCAGCGTGCCGAAGAATTAACCGAACGCCTGCGCGATGTTGAGCAGCAGCGCGACGAACTTGCCAAAGAGGTTGAGCGTTTGCAGGCGGCAAGCGGCAGCGATGAAGCGCTGGAAAGCGAAGTGGAACGCCTGAAAGAATTTGCGGGCGAAGTACCGCTGGAAGGCAAGGGCATACAGCTGATACTGGACGACAGCAAGGTAACGGCGCAGGTGGGAGAGAACCCCAACCTTTACATCATCCACGATGACGATTTGCTGCGCGTTATCAACGAATTGCGTGCTGCCGGTGCGGAAGCAATTTCCATCAACGGCGAGCGTCTTGTTTCCACCAGTGAAATCCGCTGCGCCGGTCCGACGCTTTCGGTAAACAACAACCGCAGCGCACCGCCGTATGTAATTCTTGCTATCGGCAACCCGTCTAATCTGGCCAGCGCCCTTAAATTAAGGGGCGGTGTGCTGGACACGTTTAAATTCTGGGGCATTCAGGCCGATTTAACGCAGCCCGAGGTTGTAAAAGTGCCTGCCTTTAAGGGCCGCAGGATTTTTGAATACGCTCAGGCCGCGCCCGATGAAGATAAGGCGGCAAAGGAGGGTGGTAAATAATGCTGTACGCACTTGCCGGTGTTATTATCGGCTTTATTGCCGGATGGTATTTCCCCCTGTATTTACCGCTTGAATACGGCAGGCTTCTTTCCGTATCGCTGATGGCGGCGCTGGATACTGTTTTTGGCGGCATCCGTTCCAGCATGGAAGGCAAATACGATAACTTTGTGTTTATTACCGGCTTTTTTACCAATGCCGTTATGGCCGCATTCGTATGTTATTCCGGTCTTTTGATGGGCATAGATTTGTACATGGTCGGCATTTTGATTTTCGGCATGCGCATTTTTAACAACCTTGCCGCAATCCGCCACCTGTTTCTCAAAAAATAAAAAATTTTTTACAATCAGGCAGGAGATTTTACTGTCCATGTAGAATAACATTTTGATATTTATGTTATGGATTTTACCCAACTTATTAAGGGGGAATATAAATAATGTTTGAAGAATTTGAAGAAAAAGGCATGGACAATCTTGCCAATATCAAGGTAATTGGTGTTGGCGGCGGCGGCAATAACGCCGTAAACCGAATGATTACCGCCGGTGTAAAAGGCGTGGAATTTATCGCCGTTAACTGCGATGCGCAGGCATTGCTGCTCTCTAAAGCCGCAACCCGTATCCAGATTGGCGAAAAACTTACCAAAGGCCTTGGCGCAGGCGCAAACCCCGAAATCGGCGAAAAAGCAGCTGAAGAAAGCCGCGACGCTATTTTAGAAGCGCTGAAAGGCGCGGACATGGTATTTGTTACCGCAGGCATGGGCGGCGGTACCGGCACCGGCGCAGCACCGATTGTTGCTGAATGTGCCCGCGAGGTTGGCGCGCTGACTGTCGGCGTTGTAACCAAACCGTTCTCTTTTGAAGGCAAACGCCGCATGAACCAGGCTGAAAGCGGCATTGTAAATATTAAAGAAAAGGTTGATACCTTAATTACCATTCCTAATGACCGTTTGCTGCAGGTTATCGACAGAAGAACTTCCATGCTGGAAGCTTTCCGCATTGCCGATGACGTTCTGCGTCAGGGCGTGCAGGGCATTTCCGACCTGATTGCCGTACCGGGCCTTGTAAACCTGGACTTTGCGGATATCAAAACCGTTATGTCCAACGCAGGCTCCGCACTCATGGGCATTGGCATGGCAAAAGGCGACGACGGCGCACGCGCTGCTGCCGAAGCTGCCATTAAGAGCCCGCTGCTCGAAGCATCCATCGAAGGTGCGCGCGGCGTACTGTTCAACATCACCGGCGGCTCCGAACTGTCGCTGTTTGATGTTACCGAAGCTTCCAACATTATTACCGAAGCCGTTGACCCGGATGCCAACATCATCTTCGGCGCGGTTATTGATGAAAACCTCAAGGATGAAATCCGCGTAACCGTTATTGCTACCGGCTTTAACAAAGAACTGCCGACGCATGGCGGCAGGCCGATGGGCAAAAGTCCCAGCACTTACCAGCAGCCGCATGATATCGACACCAAACCGCATGTAGGCGGCAGCGGAATTATTCACAAACATTCCTCCGATACGGAGATTCCGCCCTGGATTCGCGGATGATTAAAATCAAATAACGCACTTAAAGCCTCTGTCTGTACGGACAGAGGCTTTTCTATATTTTGGGTCTGATATTTATTGACGAGCAAAATAAACACAAGATGTTGTTTCTTTTAATTTGCGGGTATGGTATAATAAAGCTATCCATTAAATCGAAAACAGGGAAGTGAATGTATGAGATGCCCATTTTGTAATTACCATGACAGCAGGGTTGTGGACTCGCGTTCCGTCGATGACGGCGCTTCTATTCGCCGCAGGCGTGAATGCCCGGACTGCGGTCGCAGGTTTACCACCTACGAAAAATATGAGGAAACACCGCTGGTTGTAAATAAAAAGGACGGGCGCCGCGAATTGTTTGACAGCAAAAAGCTGCTGAACGGTTTGATTAAGGCCTTTGAAAAACGCCCGATTTCTTACGAAAAAATTAAAGAGATGGCTGACCATATCGAGCGTGAGCTGCGTATGCGCGGCGAATCGGAAGTGCGCAGCGAAGTGATTGGCGAGCTGGTAATGAAGCATCTGGAAAAGACCGACCAGATTGCCTATGTGCGTTTTGCTTCGGTGTACAGGCAGTTTGCCGATGTCAACAATTTTATGCAGGAGCTGCAAAGAATAATCAATAACAACGAAAATAAAGAAAGAAGTGACGCTAACCATGAAAATCCGTAAGCGCGACGGGCGCGTTGTTGCCTTTGATGACAGTAAAATAACGGATGCCATTTTTGAAGCTGCTAAATCCGTCGGTGGCGCGGACCGTGAAATGGCTGTTGAAATTACGCTGGACGTTTTAAAAAGCCTGAAGGCTGAAAATGTGGATGTTGTAGATGTTGAACACGTGCAGGATATCGTTGAAAAGGTGCTGATTGAAAAAGGGCACGCTAAAACAGCTAAGTCCTATATTTTGTACAGGGCAAAACGTACGGATATCCGCAACGCGCGCAGCGAGCTGATGGACACCGTGGCGGAAATTTTGAAGGAAACCGACCGCGACAACGCCAATATTTCCAACTCGCCTTCTGCAAAAATGTTGCAAATCGCATCGGCTGCCAGCCGCGAATATTACCTGAACCGCGTTATTCCGGAAGAAATGGCGGCGGCACATAAACGCGGCGATATTCACATTCACGACCTTGATTTTTACGGCAAAACCTTAAACTGCCTTAATATTCCGCTGGGCAGGCTGCTGCATGAGGGCTTCAACAACGGCCACGGCTTTATCCGTCCGCCGAAGCGCCCGGGCAGTGCGGCTGCTTTGGCGGCGATTGTGCTGCAAAGCAACCAGAATGATATGTTCGGCGGTCAGTCCTTCGGTTTTTTTGATACCGACATGGCCGATTTTGTAGAGGGTGCTGACGAAAACGAAGTTTTCCAGGCGATGGAGGCGCTGGTTTACAACCTGAACAGCATGCATTCCCGCGCCGGTGCGCAGGTGCCGTTCAGCAGCCTGAACCTTGGCCTTGACACCAGCGAAAACGGCCGCAAGGTTACACGTAATTTGTTAAAAGCTTACGGCAACGGTCTGGGACGCGGCGAGAACCCTATTTTCCCGAATGTTATCTTCCGTGTTAAACGCGGCGTTAACCTTGACCCCGGCGACCCGAACTATGATTTGTTCCAGCAGGCTATCGGCGTTGCGGCTAAACGCCTGAACCCGACCTTCAGCTTTATGGACACTACCTTTAACCGCGATTATGGCGGTCAGGTAGCGTATATGGGCTGCCGTACGCGCGTTATCAGCAACCGCCACGGCGAAGAAATTACCACCGGCCGCGGCAACCTGTCCTTTACCACCATCAACCTGCCGCGCCTGGCGATTAAGGCTGAGCGCAATATCGACAAGTTCTATCAGATGCTGGACGATATGATGGATTTGGTTGCGGAACAGCTGATGCACCGCTACCATGTTCAGGCTAATCTGCGTGTGCGCGACCTGCCGTTTTTGATGGGGCAGGGGCTGTACATGGGCAGCGATAAGCTGAAAAAGGACGACCGCATTGAACCGGCAATTAAAAACGGTACGCTGACGGTTGGCTTTATCGGCCTTGCCGAAACCCTGACCGCGCTGGTTGGTAAACACCACGGCGAAAGCGAAGAATCGCAGAAGCTGGGCGAAGAAATTATTGCCCATATGCGCAAGCGTGTTGACGAATACGCAGATAAATATGATTTGAATTTCAGCCTGATTGCCACCCCGGCAGAAGGGCTTTCCGGGCGTTTTATCCGCATCGACCGCAGGGAATACGGCATTATCCCCGGCGTGACCGATAAAGCGTACTATACAAACTCCTTCCATGTGCCGGTTGGCTATCCCATCAGCGCGTTTGACAAGATGCGCCTTGAAGGGCCGTACCACAAATACACCAACGGCGGGCATATCAGCTATGTAGAGTTTGAATCTTCGCCGGTACATAATTTGCAGGCGGTTGAAGATGTTTTGCGCCACATGCTGGCTTGCGACTGCGGCTACTGCGGTATTAACTTCCCGATTGATTACTGCGAGGACTGCGGCTACACCGGCATTATCGACACCGATTACTGCCCGGTTTGCGAGAAGAAGCTGACGCAGATCCGCCAGCGTGCAAACTGTTGCGCAGAATAGGAGGTGTGCCATGCTGAGGGTTGCAGGCATTTTAAACGAATCTATCGTCGATGGCCCGGGCATTCGCACAGTTGTGTTTTTTCAGGGGTGCCCGCGCCACTGTGAAGGCTGCCATAACCCGTCCACGCTGCCGTTTGAAGGCGGCACGGAATACACGGCGGCTGAGCTTGCGCAGGATGTTGCCGCACGCCTGACCCCGCTGCACAGGGGCATAACCTTAAGCGGCGGCGACCCGCTGGCACAGGCGGACGGCGTGCTGGAATTCCTGCACGAAATTAAAAAGCAGAAACCGGGTTTAAGCGTTTGGTGCTACACCGGTTATGTATATAATGATGTTAAAAATTTGCCGGTACTGAACGAAATTGACGTGTTGGTGGACGGGCCGTTTATCATCGCAGAGCGCGATTTGGATTTTCCGTACCGCGGTTCGCGCAACCAGCGTTTGATTGATGTACCGGCGTCGCTGAAAACAGGCGAAGCAGTGGATTTTAAGTTATAGGAGGGATAGCTTATGCTGCTGGAATTATTGCAAAAAGGTTACGGCAAAGCCATGGGGCTAAATTGTGCCGAAAAAATGCTTTATGGGGCAAACTGGGCTTATAATTTGCAGCTGCCGCCGCAGGCACTGAAAATTGCAAGCGGTTTTGGCGGCGGTATGGGTGCAGGCGCGGCTTGCGGCGTTGTTACCGGTGCGTGCATGGTATTGAGCACGCTGTATGTAAAACGCAACGGCAAGGAAGAAGGCACAAAAATCCGCGCGCTGTGCAAAGAATTTATTGATGCCTTTGCCGCGGAAACTGGCAGCTACGACTGCAGCGGAGTAAAACCCAAATACTTTGAGCCGGAAACCCAGTGCGACAAAGTAATCTACATCGGCGCAGAAATTCTGGATAAGATTGTTGCAAGAGAGGGATTGGGCTGCTAATTAAAGCAAAAATTATTAATATAAAATAGGGTAGATAAAGTAAAAAACACCATCACTTTGAGTGATGGTGTTTTTTTATGCCTTGTTCAGAAATGCGTAAAGCAGGAATGTTACTGTTACGCATAGCGGCAAATTGCGGTTTACAGTAACGTAGTTGGCCAACCATAAACTACCGGTAGCAAAAAAGTTTCCCCAAGACCAGTAAAAGTATGACTTATGCTAACTGAAATGTCTTGCGGGGGGGTAAAGGTATGGTAAAATTATATTATAAAATTTTAGCTTAGTTAAAAATTAAAAGTTTTGGTGAGAATAGTGCCGGAAAATCTGCAAAAAATAAACAGATATACCAATGTAATTTTACCGATTGTACTTGTTGCGGTAGATTACATCGCTATCGTCTGCGCCGAAAGCCTTTCCTTTAACTTCCGCAACTGGTACACAGGCAATACCAGCCTGCATATCTCATGGCTTAACTTCTGGGTAGTATTTCCGGCGTTATACCTCATCTTTTTAAATATAGAACAACTATATAACCGCCGTGCACAGTTCTGGCAGATAATACAAAAACTCTTTATCACCAGCTGCTACGCTGTTACAAGTATTATCATATTACTCTATATAGCGCGCATAGCAGGCTCAACCTCAAGAATGTTTATCGCAGTATTCTGGATATTGAGCTTTATACTGCTTGTAATCTTCCGCTACATAGTAAAAAAGATACTCGAAAAATACCAGTTATTGCAAATACCTGTATTAATAATAGGCGCAGGCAAAACAGCAGAACTACTTGTACAAGGCATCAAAAACGACGCCGGCATGGGCTATAAAATAATAGGCTTACTTGAAGACAACCAAGTAGAAAAAGGAATATTAGAAAACTACCCTGTGCTTGGCAAATTCAGCGATGCAGAACAAGTAATAGCAAAATACAACATTAACCACGTCTTTATAGCAGCGCCAGGGTTAGAACAAGGTAAACTTACAAAACTAATCTACAAAGTACAGCCCTTAGTAAAAAGCATGGGTGTAATACCAAACCTTGTAGGAGTACCAATGGGAGGCATAGAAGCAGAAAGCCTGTTCAACGAAAAGCTGATGCTGTTAAGGCTTAAAAACAACCTTGCAAAGCCAATAAACAGATGGATAAAAACAATCTTCGACTACGTGCTGACTATAATAGGCACAATAGCAATAAGCCCAATACTTATAGTAATAGCATTATGGATATATAAAGACTCACCGGGACCGGTAATCTTTAAACACAGGCGCATAGGCAAAAACGGCAAAGAATTTAACTGCTATAAATTCCGCAGTATGTGTATAGACGCCAAAGAGCGTTTAGAAGAGCTGTTAAAAACAGACCCGGAAGCAAAAGCAGAATGGGAGAAAGATTTTAAGTTAAAGAATGACCCGCGCATCACAAAGAGCGGGGCATTTTTACGCAAGACAAGTTTAGACGAATTGCCGCAGATATTCAACGTACTGAAAGGGGAAATGAGCCTGGTAGGGCCACGCCCGATAATAAGGGATGAAATGGTAAGATACGGAGAATACATCAACGAATATCTGATGGTAAAACCGGGCATTACCGGCATGTGGCAGGTAAGCGGCAGAAATAATACAAGCTATTCACAGAGGGTATTATTAGATAGTTGGTACGTGCGTAACTGGAGCGTATGGCTTGATGTAATGCTGTTATGGAGGACGGGCAAGATAGTTCTGCAATGTAAGGGTGCATATTAAAGAATTAAGTTACTCAAAGTATCGGCTATAGATACTTTATTTTTTACAAAATAATTTAGGAGAGATATTAGAGATGAAATATGATTATTTAATAGCTGGAAGTGGACTTTTTGGGAGCGTATTTGCACATGAAGCTAAAAAGCAAGGTAAAAAATGCCTTGTAGTAGATAGACGAAACCATATCGGCGGCAATATTTACTGCGAGCATAAAGACGGCATCAACATCCATAAATACGGTGCTCATATCTTCCATACCAGCAATAAAAAAGTATGGGATTATGTCAACCAGTTTGCTGAATTCAATAACTATATCAACAGTCCCGTTGCTAACTATAACGGAGAAATATATAATCTGCCTTTTAATATGAATACCTTTAGTAAAATGTGGGGCATAAGCACACCGCAGCAGGCAGAAGCAATAATCAACGAACAAAAACAAGCTATTACTCACGAACCGCAAAACCTTGAAGAACAGGCAATTAGTTTAGTAGGTACAGATATCTACACCAAACTTATCAAAGGCTATACCGAAAAACAATGGGGCAGAAAATGTACAGAACTGCCTGCCTTTATTATTAAACGTCTGCCGGTACGTTATACCTATGATAACAACTACTTTAACGATAGATATCAGGGTATACCAATAGGCGGCTACAACAAAATAATCGAAAAAATGTTGGCAGGCATAGATGTAGAGTTTAATTGCGACTATAACATCTGCTTTGATAAAGACCAGAAAATAGCGGAAAAAGTAATCTATACAGGTGCCATAGATGAATACTTTAACTATCAATTAGGGCATCTTGAATACCGCGGCTTAAAATTTGAAACCGAAAGATTGGAACAGGAAAACTATCAGGGCGTAGCTGTAATGAACTTTACTGACAGCGAAACGCCTTATACCAGAATAATAGAGCACAAACACTTTGAGTTTGGCAAACAATCGGTAACGTATATAACCAAAGAATACCCGCAGGACTGGAAATTAGGCGAAGAAGCCTACTATCCTGTAAATGACGATAAAAACCAAGAGCTTTACGCAAAATATAAAGAACTTGCCGATAAAGAAAAGAACGTAATCTTTGGCGGCAGGTTAGGCGAATACAAATATTACGACATGGATAAAGTAATAGAAAGCGCATTAAACCTTGTTGAAAGGGAATTATAATAAATGTTATATGAAAAAGCTTGTTATAAAAATTTTGACAATTTACAAGGCTTGAGATTTATTGCATTTTTGTTTGTTTTCTATAATCATTCTTACACATGGTTAGGGAGTAACAAAATTTATGATTTAGGAGCAAGAGGAGTAGAAATATTTTTTGTTTTAGCAGGATTTTTAGTTGCTTATCATTATAGTAATTCTGAATTACAAAATTCCATAAAAGCTTCAATAAATTATGTTTATAAAAAATGCAAAAAGTTCTATGTTCTTCATATAATTACTTTTGTATGTTTTTTTGTTCTGCCGTTTACGAAAATTCTCAAAAACGAATTCGATGAAAGCAAAATTTATGAATTTTGGACTTGTGCTTTTTTAAATATAACTTTATTAAGAAGTTGGGTTTGGACACCTAATATTGAATTTAGTTTTAATGGTCCTACATGGTTTTTAAGTTCAATTTTATTGTCATATTTTCTTGTGCCACAAATTGTTAATTATTTTAAAAATAAAAATTATCAATTTTATTTATTTTCATTTTTATTTATTTTTTTACTAAAGCTTTTTCTTGATACTTATTGCATTAAATATACAGAATTATATAAGGTATTTTATTTATATATCAATCCTATATATAGAGTTTTTGATTTTTTATTAGGATATATGTTTTTTCTGTTAATTAAAGATGAAAGTATTAATTTGTCTAAAAAACAAGTTAGTTTGTTTCAATTAATTATTTTAATAATCTATTTATTTAGTTGTTTTAAATTTTATCGAATTTGGCTTTCTGCAATATATATATTATTAAGTTTGATGTTAATTTATGTGATGATTCAAGAAAATGGGATTTTAAATTATATTTTTGGGAATAAACTATTAGTATTCCTTGGAAATATAAGTTTTGAATTATTTATGTTACATATGATTGCTTTAAAACTTTCTAATTTTATTAATAGTGCATTTTTATCAAGTTATTTTTCTAAAAATGAGCTTTGGTTTTTAGCGTTATTAATGACAATACTATTATCGTATATTGCAAGCCAAAAGCCTTGGAGATTTTTAAAAATGGGATTTTAAATATTAAGTAATAAGATGGATTGTATTATTTTATTAGCAGCACATAAAAAATACTGGATGTCTGATGACGATGTCTATCTTCCGATACATGTAGGCAGAGAAGGTAAAGAAGATTTAGGTTACATTGGCGATAACACAGGAGATAACATCTCAGATAAAAACGCCAATTATTGTGAACTTACAGGTCTTTACTGGGCATGGAAAAATTTAAAATGTGATTACATTGGTTTATGCCATTACCGCAGGTATTTTGCAGATAAAAATATACATGGCAACGATGTGGAAAAGAAAAAAGCTGCCATTTTAAAAAGGCAGGACTATGAAAAACTGCTGCAAGAGTATGATGTAATATTGCCGGTAAAACGTAACTATTATATAGAAACGGTACGAAGCCAGTACGAGCATGCACATAACAAACATGATTTAGACGAAACTGAAAAAATAATAGCAGAACTTTACCCGGAATACAGCGAAGCCTTTACTAAAGTAATGGGCAGAACAAAGCTACATATATTAAACATGTTTGTAATGAAAAAGCAGCTTTTTGATGAGTATTGCAGATGGCTTTTCAGTATACTTTTTGAACTTGAAAAAAGGATAGATATATCCGGTTATAACAAATATGAAGCAAGGGTATTTGGTTTTATATCGGAACGTCTTTTGAACGTATGGCTTGAAAAGCAACAGTTAAAAATAAAAGAATTGCCGGTAGTGTTTTTGGAAAAACAAAACTGGCCGAAGAAAATTACAGAGTTTTTAAAACGTAAATTTAGGTGATAGTTAATGAATAAAGTAGCTGCTGTAGTAGTTACATATAACAGAATAGAGCTTTTAAAAGAATGTATAAAAGCGTTACAGCAGCAGACTTATCCATGCGATATTTTAATAGTAGATAATGCTTCAACTGATGGAACAGAAGAATACATAAACAAAATTGAAAAAGATTATGATAATCTGCATTACAAAAATACTGGTGCCAATATAGGCGGCGCAGGGGGATTTAATTTTGGTATGCGCTGGGCAGTTGAAGCAGGTTATGAATATGTCTGGGTAATGGATGACGATTGTTTGCCTTACACTGACGCATTAGAAAAATTAATAAATGCAGATGGAATTTTAAAAGGAAAATACGGTTGGCTTGCAAGTGCCGTATTGTGGAAAGATGGGCATGAATGCAAAATGAACCGCGTAAAGCTGAAAAAGAGCTTTTATGAATACTTAGAATATATGCAATACGGTATAGTGCAGGCAGAACAGGCAACGTTCGTTTCTTTATTTTTAAAAACAAAAACTATAAAGCAAGTAGGATTACCAATAAAAGAATTTTTTATTTGGGGTGATGATATAGAATTTACCAGACGTATCACCATAAGGAAGAAAATTCCAAGTTATATAACAGGACAGAGTAAAGTAATACATGCTATGAAAGAAAATACAGGTAGTAATATAGCTACAGATATACCGGAAAGGATTGAAAGATATAAATATGCTTTTAGAAACGAGGGATATCTATATCGAAAAGAAGGTTGGAAAGGTATATGTTATTATTTCGCCAAATGTGGATGGAATATTATAAAAGTAATACGAAATGAAAATGATAAAAAATTAAAACGCATTTTTATAATTATAAAAAATATGATTAAAGGATTAAAGTTTAATCCAAAGATAGAATATATTAATTAAGGAGTATAAAAATAATGGAAAAATTACTTTCGATTTCAATAGCTGCTTATAATGTAGAGAAAACATTACATGAAGCTTTAGAACCGTTTCTTGATAAAACAATTCGGGATTTTCTTGATGTCATGATAATTGATGATGGTTCTAAAGATAATACAGCTAAAATTGCCAAAGAATACGAAGATAAATACCCTAATACATTTAGATTAATTTCAAAAAAGAATGGTGGTTGGGGTTCAACCTTAAATACCGGAATGAAAGAAGCCAGAGGGAAATATTTCAAACAATTAGATGGTGATGATTATTACTCGCATGAAAATTTAAGAGCCTTTATTGATTTTTTGAAAACCATTGATGCCGATATGATTCAAAGCCCATTCGTAACATTTAGCGATAATAAAGGCGAAATATTACATGAATACGGTACATATGAAGGTACTTATTCGTTATTCCCAATGGGTAAAACTGTAGTATTGGAAGATTGTGATAATTTTATTCCAGCTATGCATAGTATTACTGTAAGGACAAAAATATTACAAGAAAATGATATAACAATTACTGAACATTGTTTTTATACTGATGTTGAGTTTGTATTAAAGGCTTTTAACCATTGTAAAACAATAGCCTTTTTTGAAAGGCCTGTTTATTATTATAGGCTGGCAAGAAACGGGCAAAGTATGTCACAAGCAGGTGTAAGAAAGAACTATAAAGACCATCAAAAAATGTTGTTTACCATGCTTGAGTATTATAAAAATAGTGTGACCAAAGATTATGTAAAAAAAGTTTTTGAGGATCGTTTGGATGGAGTATGCAATATGCAGTATATTTTCTATTTTGCTTTAGAATGTACCTCAAAACAAAAAAGAGAATTAATAGAATTTGATAATAAGCTAAAACTTGATTATCCGGATTTCTATTATAGAGTACTCGGCCGTCAGATTAATTTTTTAAGAAAAACAAAATTCTTTGGATATTGGCTTGTTGCCAGACAGAAAATGTATAAAGATAAGAAGTTGAAAAGAAATATTTTTGAAGGGTGTTAATAATATGAATTCCAAAATCAGTGTAATAGTACCATTTTATAATATAAATAAATTAGCTTTAAGAAGATGTATAGATAGTATTTTAAGGCAATCTTATAGAGATTTTGAATTAATTATAGTTAATGATGGCAGCAGTAAAAATTATGAAGATATAGAAAAAGAATATTTAGAAAAAGACAATAGAATTATTTTTATCAGAAATGAACATGCCGGAGTAAGTGCTGCAAGAAATAAGGGTATCGAAGTATCAAAAGGTGAATACATTGCATTTGTGGATAGTGATGACTATGTTGAAGAAAATTATTTAAGTACCCTTTATAATGCAATCCAAGATAGTGATATAGCTATTGGAGCAGTACTTGTACAAAATTACTGGACATATCATCGTTGGGAAGATAGAAGACTATTCTTTTCACAACCATCGCGCTATAATGGCTTGCAATATATAAATTTTTGTTGGAATAAATTATATAAATCCAGGATTATCAAAGATAATAATATAAAATTTGATGAAAGTGTTAAATTAGGTGAAGATGCGTTATTTTTAAATGAATACTATAAATATTGTGAAAGTTTCCGTTCAGTAAAAAGTTATTTATATTTTTATGAGTATAATTACAATTCTGCTGTTAATAAATATGATTTAAATTTTTGGAATTGGGAACAAGAGGTAATACAAGTACAATGGGATTTATTCCATCAATATCCATTATCTGATTTTGAAGAACAGGCTATGTTAAGCTGGTTATATAGGAAGTTCAAGTATGTTTTGTATTATTACATTGATAGAGAATCAGATAAAAATCAGAGAAGTATGATTTTAAAAAATGTAGTTAGCCATCCTCTATTTGAAAAATTAAAAGAATGCAAATTGACAAAAGAAAATGTTCATTTTAATAGTAATGATTGTAAAATTTTAAAAATTTGGTCAAACTTAGGAATAAATGGAATATATCTGACAAGATTAATTGCTAAGTATAAATAAGGAGACAACAATGGACAAAAATATAAAAATAGTTTCCCGTGATAAATGTACCGGCTGCGGTGCATGTTTTAATAAATGCCCTAAAAATGCAATTGTTATGGAATATGATAACGAGGGATTTTTATATCCTAAAGTTACAGATGAATGTATAAATTGTGGATTATGTGTTGCTGTTTGTCCGGCTATTAAAGAAGTAAAATTTTATGATACACCTAAAAGTTATGCAGTTTGGGCAGATGATGAAATTAGGTTAATTAGCTCATCAGGTGGGATGTTTACTTTAATGGCCAACTATGTATTAGAACATGGTGGCGCTGTTTGCGGTGCTCGATATTCGGAAGATTGGCAAACCGTTTATCATACATGGGCACATACTAAGGAAGAATTATCATTTTTGCGCGGTTCTAAGTATGTACAAAGTGATGTAAAAAATACTTACAAAGAAGCTAAAGATTTTTTGGAAAATGGTAGGTTAGTTTTGTATACAGGATGTCCATGTCAAGTTGCAGGACTATATTCATATTTAGGGAAAGATTATGAAAATTTATATACTGCTGATTTAATTTGCCATGGCTCTAATTCTGTAACCGCATATCAGTCTTTTTTGGAAGAATTTACTGAAGGTAAAGAAATAAAAAAAGTAGATTTTCGTGATAAAAAATTATTTAGTTGGTCTACGCCCACTGTTGTATATTTAAAAGATGGAAGTGTAAAAAAAGCTAGTTGGGATAAAAGTATATGGAATAAAGGATTTTTAAACGGGTTAATAAACCGTTTATGTTGTTACAATTGCAGATATGCAAGAGCAGAAAGAGTTTCGGATATAACATTGGGCGATTGTTGGCAAGTATATCGCATAAATCAAGACTATGATGATAGAAAAGGTACTTCTTTAGTTTTAGTAAATTCAGAAAAGGGAAGTAATTTAATGAAATTACTTTCAAATAAAATGAAATTGTGTAAAGAAATACCTTTAAAAGAAATTAGAAAATATAATGGACAATTGAATTGGCCAGCACCAAAACACCAGTCAAGAGATATATTCTTTGCGCATTTACAACAAGTTGGTTATCATAAGGCTTTGAAATATGGCACAGGAGAATTTTTTGATATAGGTATTGTTGGTTGGTGGTTTGCTTCTAATTATGGCAGTTCTTTAACTTATTATGCATTAGGCACGATTTTAAAAGATATGGGTAAACAGGTATTGTTTTTACCAATTGCCAAAATTGATGGAACTCCATGGGAAAAAGCAACTGAAACTACCATTGCCTTTATTTCTAAATATTTTCGTGTAGGCAAAAAACGTGATTTTGATAATATGAGAGAATTTAACTATTTTTGTGATAGTTTTATGCTTGGTTCAGATCAAATGTGGACTGCCAGTACGATTAATTTAGTAGGTTATACTTTCTTTCTCGATTTTGTAGATAAAAATAAAAAGAAAATTGCTTTTTCTACATCATTTGGGCATGATAATTTTTATGGTAATGAATTGACATGTTCTACAGTTAGTGATTTCTTACAAAGATTTGATGCAATTAGTGTAAGAGAAAAAACAGGCATTAATATTTGTAAAGATAAATTTAATGTAATAGCAGAACAAGTTATAGATCCAGTTTTTTTATTACCGGCAAATAAGTATGACTTAATTTTATCCGATGTTAAGATAAAACCAGATGAGAAGAAATATTTATTATGCTATATATTAGATCCTTCTATTGAAAAAGAAAAAGCTGCTCAAAGTATTGCTGAACATGAAAATTTGGAAATATTAGTAATGTTTGGAATGAAGGAATATGATGCTTCAAAAAATAATTGGCATACCGGGAAAATATTACCAAAAGTGACTACACCAGAATTCTTAGCATATATTAAACATTCAAGTTTTATATTAACGGATTCTCATCATGGCGCATGCTTTGCTATTATTTATGAAAAACCGTATGCTGCAATGGTAAATTCTAATAGAGGTAGTACAAGGTTTGAAACTATTGCAGAATTATTAAATTTAAAAGAAAGATTAGTATATAATCCATTAGATATTCTTAACAATGAAAAAATTTATCAAAAGGTTGATTGGCAAGAAGTTAACAAGCATATTATTTTTGAAAAAGAAAAAGCTTATATGTGGTTAAACAATGCTTTAAATAGCAAAGTTAAAATAAGTAATGATACTTTGAATACAATAAGAGTTGATAATGAAAGAAAATATTATGGTATTAATAATAGAGTACAACAACTCAATAAAAGAGTTAGTGAACTACAAAATTCAGTAAAAATTTTAAAAGAGTATCATGAGTTAGAAAATGATATTTCAAAGTTAAGGATACAAGTATTTAAAGAGTTGAATAATAATAAAAAGAGTTACTTTATTGATAAATTTAAAGGGGGTATACGCTGTTATAAAGAAAATGGGTTTATTTATACACTAAAACGCATAGTTTTAAAAATAAAAAACAAGTTATCTTAGGTGTAATATGAGTATTGTTTTAGATTTAAAGAAAAATAAATTTCTCTTCGAAGAACTCATAAAAAGGGATTATAAGAGACGTTATAAACGTACTGTTCTTGGTATGGTATGGAGTATACTTTCTCCGTTATTGATGCTTACCGTTATAGCAGTTATTTTTGGTAATTTTTTTGGCAGAAGTATTGAACATTATATTATTTATTTATTTAGCGGGCAGGTGATTTATAGCTATTTTTTAGAAGCTACTAATGAAGGCATGCTGGCTTTGGTAAGTAATTCGTCGATATTTACTAAGATCAATGTTCCTAAATATCTGTTCCTGTTTTCTAAAAATATATCGGCATTAATTAATTTTGGTATAATTTTAGTAATTTATTTTTGCTTTATTGCTTTTGAAGGTATTGTTTTTACCTGGCAGTTTTTGTTTTTGCTATATCCGGTGATTTGCCTTATTTTAATTAATCTGGGTATAGGATTAATACTTTCAGCATTATTTATATTTTTTAAAGATATCCAGTACTTATATCGGCTGTTTACGCAGATTGTATCATATGGTTCGGCAATTTTTTACAGCATAGATATCTTGCCGCAGCATTTACAGGCTTTGTTTTACTGCAACCCGATATTTGTATGTATAACGTACTTTAGAAGTATTGTATTACATAATGCCGTACCTGATTTACGTTTGCATCTGCTTTTGGCAGGTTATGCGTTAGTGTTGTTTGGTATTGGCTGCTGGGTATATAAAAAGTATAACTACAAGTTTTTATATTATGTGTAAGGTAAGCTGATGAAAGAAATATTAAAAGTAGAAAATGTATCAATAAAATATATTACCGGTGATTTTAAAAGCATTGGTTTAAAAGAATATGTAATGCGCAGGTTAAAAGGCAACTATACCGTTAAAGAATTTTGGGCAAACAAAAATATCACTTTCAATTTGGAAGAAGGTGATATGCTGGGGATAATCGGTACAAACGGTGCAGGGAAATCAACTTTGCTTAAAGCTGTATCAGGTATCATGCGTCCATCAGAAGGAACGATAGTACGCCATGGAACAATAGCTGCGTTATTGGAACTGGGCAGTGGGTTTGACGGAGATTTAACGGTAAAGGAAAACGCTTATTTGCGTGGAGCAATGCTTGGTTATACACGTAAGTTTATGGATGAAACTTACGAGCAGATTATAGAGTTTGCGGAACTGAAAGAATTTGAGGACAGGCCATTTAAACAGCTTTCCAGCGGCATGAAATCACGCCTGGCGTTTTCAATAGCGTCGCTGGTGCGCCCTGATATTTTGATCCTTGATGAAGTCCTGTCGGTTGGTGATGGCGCTTTCCGTAAAAAAAGCGAAGCAAAGATGAAAGAGATAATTAACGGCGGAGCAACGACTATATTGGTATCTCATTCGCTTAACCAGGTGCGGAGTATGTGCAGCAAAATACTATGGTTGCACAAGGGCAAACAAATAACCTTTGGCAGTGATGTTCAAAAGATTTGTGACGACTACCAGAGTTTTTTGGATGGTAAGTTGAAAATATAAAAACCACACTATCTATTATTGGATAGTGTGGTTGAAATTCAATATTTTTCTTTTTCTTCGTTAATATAATGTTTGTTTTCAAATAAATTTTCAGGATACTTGAATATTGTTTTATTTGCTTTTAAAATGTTTTGCCAGTTACTTTTAGCATATAGGAATCGAAGAATTTGAATTTCTTCTTTGGTTTTGTTAATTCGGTAAAAGATTAAATAATTGTCTACCGGGGTATAGCGTATTTGGTAATGAGCTAATGAAATATCGTTAACGAGCGGATATTTTTCCGGAAAATCCGGTAGCGTGTTGATTTTGGCATAAGCTAATGTATTAAGAGAAATTGCTGCTGTAATGTTATTTATAGTAAAAGCAATATATTGTACTGCATTTTTTATATCTTGACGAGCAGGGGCAGTGAAGTTAATTTTATAACTCATTTTGCAGGAATACCTTTCAGCATTTCGTCTAACTCAGCAAATACTTGCTCCGCAGGGATAAGGTGTCCGGCGTCGGCAGCGTCAATGCCTTCTTTTAGTTTGCTGTACAGTTCAATCCTTGCGGTTAACATTTCATAGGCTTCGATGCTCATAACGGCTAAATCGCCTTTGCCGTTTTTGGTAATGAAAACTGGTTCGTTATATTTGTGGCAAAAGGTAGAAATTTCATTATAATTGTTGCGCAGTTCGGCGCTTGAAGTAATTTTCGGCATAGTCAAAACCTCCTTATACAAAAATTATAACTTAATTTTTGTATATAGTCAAATTATAGATGAATTTTTGCATAATAATCAAAAAAACTTTGAGTATTTTCGGGGGGGATTTTTGTAGTATAATTAAAGAAAGTAAATTTATTGATTTTTAAATAAAGTAAAGTTTTTATTGTTTACTATAAAAACTTCTAAGATTAATACACTTTTACTATTTTAATAATTTAATTCCGAGGTTTATATGTACATTACACGCAATATTGAAGAAACGGTAAAGAGAATATCGGCGCAGTTTAAGGTACTGCTTTTGACAGGTGCGCGGCAGGTTGGCAAGACAACGCTGCTTAAACATTTAGCGCAAGGCAGCGGGCGTACTTATGTTACGCTGGATGATTTGGCAGTGCGCAGTTTGGCGTTAAGCGACCCGGCGCTGTTTTTGCAGCGGTACACGCCGCCGCTTTTGATTGATGAGATACAGTATGCACCGCAGCTTTTAAGCTACATTAAAATATATGCTGATACAACCGCTAAAAACGGTGATATCTGGCTGACTGGTTCGCAGCGATTGCCGTTGATGCAGGGTGTAACCGAAAGCCTTGCCGGGCGTGTAGGCATTATTGATTTGCAGGGCTTAACTGCGGGAGAGATTAATGGCAGCGATTACACAGTGCCGTTTTTGCCGACATCGGAGCAGCTTTTGCGCCGTTTGAATAATGCTGAAAAACGTAGCCTGAAAGAAATTTACAAGCTTATCTGGCAGGGAAGCATGCCTGCGCTTTACAACGGCGGCGAGCAGGACTGGCAAAGCTATTATGCAAGTTATGTGCAAACCTTTTTGCAGCGCGATGTAATGAAGCTTTTGCAGATAAATGACGAAATGGTATTCTTCCGCTTTTTATGCGCTGCTGCGGGGCAGACCGGCAAAATGATAAATTACGCCGAGCTTGCCAAAGCGGCAGAAGTAAGTGCGCCGACAGCAAAGCAATGGGTTAAGACTTTGGAAGCAGCAGGTATTATCTATTTATTGCAGCCGTTTATGCCGCCGGGAGCAAAGTATATTGTAAAAGCGCCGAAGCTGTACTTTTTTGATACCGGCCTTGCAGCATATTTGACGCGTTGGAACAATGCGGAAGCTTTGGAAATGGGCGCAATGAGCGGCGAATTTTTTGAAACGTGGGTTGTGGCTGAAATCTATAAAAGCTATGCCAATAAAGGTATTATGCCGCCGCTGTATTACCTGCGTAATTTTAATGGTAAGGAACTGGAACTTATCATTTATGAAAATGGCACGGCATATCCGCTGGCTATAAAGAAAAGCGGGCATCCGCAAAAGGCGGTAAAAACTTTTGCTATATTAGAGCCTGTAAAGAATGATGCCAACATAAAAATTGGCGAGGGCGGCATAATTTGTTTTGCTGATGACCTTTTGCCTGCGGCACAGGATTTGTGGTATATACCGGCGTGGTTGTTGTAAAGATATTGTAGTTAGTGCTGCAAAACAAAATAACCTGCTTATAGTCAACTCAAAAGGTTAATGCAATAAATTTAGTATAATAACAGTAAAAACGGTCATTCACTTCATTCAGGGACCGTTTTTTACTGTTATTTTTTATTTTACCGATTGCAGATGCCGCTGCGGCATTGTCAGGCGCAAGCCGATGAAAAATTGAATGAAACTGTAATGTTTTTAATATAAAATGCCGGAAATTTTTGAGCCGTTTTACATAGATTTAACATTTACCCGCTAATAGATTTAATGTTAAGCCGCTATTATTTAACCATGGTAATTGATTAAAACCTGTTAAAAAGCAAATCAAAAATTCTGGAGGCTTGTTACACCATGAAAATGAACAAAAAACTTATTGCAGGCGTTATGTTGGCAGTTATGAGTGCAGCTGTATTTACCGGCTGCGGCGGCGAGAAAAAAGAAGAAGCAGCAGCTCCGGCAGCTGGCGGCAAAATTGTTGTAATCTCCCGTGAAGACGGCAGCGGCACCCGCGGCGCTTTTATTGAACTGTTCGGCATTGAAAAGAAAGGCGACGACGGTAAAAAAGTTGATATGACAACTCAGGATGCTTCCATCACCAACAGCACTGCTGTTATGATGACCACCGTTGCAGGCAACAAAGACGCTATCGGTTATATCTCTCTCGGTTCTTTGAACGATACCGTTAAAGCACTGAAAATTGACGGCGCAGAAGCAAGCGCTGCAAACATTAAATCCGGCACTTACAAAGTTGCCCGTCCGTTCAACATCGTTACCAAAGACGGTGTAAGTGCAGTAGCTCAGGACTTCATTTCCTTCATCATGTCTGCTGAAGGCCAGAAAGTTGTTTCCGAAAACGGTTACATCGGCAGTGACAAAGCTGAAGCTTACAAAGGCAGCAAACAGAGCGGCAAAATCGTTGTTGCAGGTTCTTCTTCCGTAACTCCGGTTATGGAAAAACTGAAAGAAGCTTATGTAAAACTGAACCCGGATGTTAACATCGAAGTTCAGCAGAGCGACTCCACCACCGGCGTTCAGTCCGCTATCAACGGTGTATGCGATATCGGCATGGCTTCCCGCGAACTGAAACAGAGCGAACTTGACGCAGGCGTTAAAAACACTGTAATTGCTACCGACGGTATTGCAGTAGTTGTTAACAAAGAAAACAAAGTTGACAACCTTACCAAAGCTCAGGTTGCAGATATCTTCACCGGTAAAGCAACCGAATGGAACAAACTGTAATAACAGCTTAATACAAAAATATACAGCAAATTTTAACGGTTGCCTTAGCGGGCAACCGTTAACTATAAGTAGCGTAAATTAAAATTGATGGAAATTGTGAGGGTTTATGAAAAAAGGTAAAGAGGAAATAATGCGCCTTGTCTTTTTGGCGGCGGCCTGCGCATCCATCGCCCTTGTAGCGATGATTTGCGTGTTCCTGTTCGGTAACGGCCTGCCGACGATTTTTAAAATAGGCGTAACAGACTTTTTCTTTGGGCAGACCTGGCGCCCTAACAACGATTTATACGGCATTTTGCCGATGATTTTGGGCAGTGCTTACGTTACACTTGGAGCAATCGTTGTCGGTGTGCCGATTGGTATTTTGACGGCTGTGTTTATGGCGCGTTTCTGTCCGGAAAGCATGTATAAATTTTTAAAACCGGCGGTTGAACTTTTGGCCGGTATTCCTTCCGTTGTTTACGGCTTCTTCGGTTTGGTGGTAATGGTGCCGTTCATCCGCGATAACATAGGTGGTACTGGCAGCAGCATGCTGACGGCTTCCTTACTGCTGGGCATGATGATTTTACCGACGCTTATCAGCGTTGCCGAAGCGGCTTTAAGGGCAGTGCCCAACAGCTATTACGAAGGTGCTCTGGCGCTTGGCGCAGGCCATGTGCGCAGCGTGTTCTTTACAATCGTGCCGGCGGCAAAATCCGGCATCATGGCGGCCATTATTCTCGGACTTGGCCGTGCTGTTGGCGAAACCATGGCGGTAATTATGGTTGCCGGCAACCAGGCGCGTATGCCGCAGGGTTTGCTTGAAGGTGTGCGTACGATGACGACCAATATCGTTATCGAAATGGGATACGCCGCCGATATGCACCGCGACGCGCTGATTGCAACGGCGGTTGTGCTGTTTGTTTTCATTCTTATTATCAATTTAACGTTCTCGTATTTGAAGGGTAAGGTGGTACAGCAATGATGAATCTCAGCAAAACGCTGTACAGGTACGGGCGCGACCCCGTGTCCATTGCTTTACTTGTCTGCGTATTCGTTTCGGCAGTGGTTACTTTTATGTCGCTGGCATTTTTGTTGGGCTACATTTTAATGCAGGGCATCCCCAACATCAACCTTGATTTGTTTGCTTTTGAATATAACACGCAAAACGTTTCGCTGTTCCCGGCACTGGTCGATACGGTTATCATGGTGCTTCTGGCACTGGCGATTGCGACGCCGCTGGGCATTTTTGCAGCGATATACCTTGTTGAATACGCCAGCCGCGATAACAAAATCGTCGGTGTGGTAAGGGTTACGGCAGATACGCTTTCCGGTATTCCGTCCATCGTTTACGGCCTGTTCGGCATGCTGTTCTTTGTAACCTATTTAAAATGGAGCTATTCGCTTCTGGCAGGCTCCTGTACGGTGGCGATTATGATTCTGCCGCTGATTATGCGTACTACGGAAGAAGCGTTAAAGGCTATTCCTGACAGCTACCGCGAAGGCAGTTACGGTTTGGGCGCCGGTAAGCTGCGTACTGTGTTTGCCATCGTTCTGCCGTCGGCAATCCCCGGCATTTTAGCTGGCGTAATCCTCGGCATTGGCCGTATCGTCGGCGAAACCGCAGCTTTAATGTATACCTCCGGCACTGTTGCCGCGCTGCCGCATGATGTATTTTCGTCCGGACGTACTTTAGCGGTGCATATGTATGTACTTGCCAGCGAAGGCTTATTTATGAAGCAGGCTTACGCGACGGCGGTAATCTTAGTTGTAATTGTTATTGCAATCAACGCTGTTTCTTCTTACATGGCACGTAAATTGATGAAAGGGAACTAATAATGGAAGATAAAATTACGATAGAAAATCTTGATTTGTATTACAGCGAATTTCACGCTTTGAAAGACATTAACATGCACATCAAAGAAAAGGAAATCACTGCCTTCATCGGCCCTTCCGGCTGCGGTAAATCAACGCTTCTGCGATGCCTGAACCGCATGAACGATTTGGTTGAAGGCTGCCGCGTTACCGGCAAGGTGCTGTTAAACGGCGATGATATTTACCTTAACGACGATGTAAACCTGCTGCGCAAACGCGTGGGCATGGTGTTCCAAAAGCCTAACCCCTTCCCGATGAGTGTTTATGACAACATCGCTTTCGGGCCGAGGACTCACGGCATCCACAATAAAAGCAAGCTGGATGACATCGTTGAAGATTCGCTGCGCAAAGCGGCAATCTGGGACGAAGTTAAGGACCGCCTTGATAAAAGCGCGCTGGGCTTTTCCGGCGGCCAGCAGCAGCGTCTTTGCATCGCGCGTGCGCTGGCGGTGCAGCCCGAAGTGCTGTTGATGGACGAACCTACTTCCGCGCTCGACCCGATTTCCACTTTAAAAATTGAAGACCTTGCGGTAGAATTAAAACAGAATTATACTATTGTTATAGTTACGCACAACATGCAGCAGGCTGTACGTATCTCGGACAAAACCGCATTCTTCCTTTTGGGCGAGGTTATCGAGTTTAACGATACCGAAACATTGTTCAGCAATCCTAAAGAAAAACAAACCGAAGATTACATTACAGGGAGGTTCGGCTGATGGTACGAAGCAGATTTATGGCCCAGATGGAGCAGCTCAACACCGAGCTTATTGTTATGGGCACCTTGTGCGAAAACGCTCTGGAAAAAGTTGCCAATGCGCTTGACAACCCGACGGACGAAGTATCGAGGGATATTATAATTTTAAGCAAAAAGACAGAGGAAAAAGAAAGGGAATTGGAGAATATCTGCATTAACCTTTTGCTGAAACAGCAGCCGGTTGCTTCCGACCTGCGCCAGATTTCCTCAGCTTTAAAAATTGTAACCGACATGCGCCGCATCGGCGAGGTTGCCGGTAATATTGCCGAAATTTTAAGCCAGGATACCATAAGAATGGATTACGATACTTCCATCCTTAAACAGATGGCTGCCGTAACTAAAAAGATGGTGTCCAACACGCTGGATGCTTTTGTTAAAAACGACATCCGCACGGCGCAGCAAGTTGAACGCGATGACGACCAGGTTGACGAGTTGTTCGCCCAGGCAAAGCGCGAGCTTATCCAGATTATCCGCAATAGCCAGGACAGCGGCGAGCAGGCTATAGATTACCTGATGATTGCCAAATATTTTGAAAAAGTTGGCGATCATGCCGTAAACATTTCCCAATGGGTATTGTTTATGATAACCGGAACACTCGAGGAGGACAAGGTACATGATATTTTGCGTGGAGGACGATCCTAATATCCGCGAACTGGAAGTTTATACGTTAAAGTCTACGGGGTTCCCAGCCATCGGGCTGGAAACCAGCGAAGACCTTTTTAAGGCATTGGAAACCGTTATGCCCCAGCTGATTATCCTTGACATCATGCTGCCGGGTGACGACGGCATGGCTGTGCTTAAACGTCTGCGCCGTGACAAGCGCACTGCGGACATCCCTGTTATTATGGCTACGGCCAAAGGTTCGGAGTTCGACAAGGTAATGGGGCTTGATAGCGGTGCAGATGATTATATTGCTAAACCCTTCGGTATGATGGAAATGGTATCGCGCGTTAAAGCGGTGCTGCGCCGTTATATCAAAGAAGATAAATCCAACGAATTAACCACAGGCGCGATTAAAATGGATATTGCGCGCCACATGGTTTTTGTCGACGGCGAAGAAATTGTGCTGACCTACAAGGAGTTTGAAGTGCTGCACAAAATGATGGAACGCCCGGGGCAGGTATTTACCCGTGAACAGCTCCTGACCGATATCTGGGGCTACGATTTTGCCGGTGAAACCCGCACCGTCGATGTCCACATCCGCACGCTGCGGCAAAAACTCGGTTCTGCCGGTACGGTGATTGAAACCGTGCGCGGCGTTGGCTACCGCATAGGTGCTGAACATGAAAAATAAAATTTTCCGTGCGCTGGTAGCACTTGCCGCAATGGCAGTGCTGCTGGCTTCTCTTTTAATTACATTTGTCGTTTCGCAGGACTTTTTTAACGAAACAAAAAAAGAACTGTCGCAGGAAGCGCGCTATATCAGCATGGGGCTGGCCAGCGGCGGCGATGATTATTTAAATAAAATTGCTGCCGAAAACACCGGTGACGTGCGCGTTACGCTGATTGACAGCGACGGCACGGTGTTGTTTGATAATCAGGCCGAAGCCAAAACGCTGGAGAACCACGCTATGCGCCAGGAAGTAATGGAAGCCATTGCCAACGGTTCCGGCGAGGAGGAACGCTTCAGCGATACGCTGGACCAGACTACCTATTACTATGCCGTAAGGCTTGAGGACGGCAAAATTCTGCGTCTGGCACGAACCATTGACAGCATTTATAAATCGGTAATGGGAATGACGCCTTTCATGCTGGGCATTGTTATTTTTGTTGCGGTGCTGGCAAGCATAGTCGCCCGCAGGCTGACCAAAAACCTTGTGCAGCCGCTGGATGACGTAAACCTTGACGAGCCGCTGGACAACGACACTTATGACGAACTGGCTCCGTTTTTGACGCGTATTGCTAAGCAGAAGCGCCAGCTGAGCAAAAACCTTGCCAAGCTGCGCAGCAAGCAGGAAGAACTTACCATAATTACTAACAACATGAACGAGGGCATGGTTTTGCTGAACGGTCATCAGAACGTGCTTTTCATCAACGAAAGTGCCGCTAAAATTTTTGGCTTTGACGCTAAAGATGTTATCGGCAAAAATATTTTAACCGTTGACCGTGCGCAGGAGGTGCAGGACCTTTTGCAAAAAGTCGCTGCCGCAGGTTCGGGTGAAGGGCTTTATGAAAGGGACAAACGCTTTTACCAGCTTTCGGGCAGCAGTGTTAACGGCAGCGGCAGCGTAATTTTAATTTACGACGTTACCGAAAAAATGGCGGCCGAGCAAATGCGCCGCGAGTTCAGCGCCAACGTGTCGCACGAACTGAAAACACCGTTGCAATCCATCCTTGGCTATGCGGAAATTATGAAAAACGGGCTTGTTAAGGACGAGGACAAGCAGCGTTTTCTGGAACGCATCCACGCCGAAGCGGAAAATATGATTGAGCTGATTCAGCAGATAATGGAGCTTTCGAGGCTGGATGAAAATAAATCGGTCGGTGACTTTGTTGACGTTGACCTTTACGCCATGGCGCATAACATTGCCGCGCGCTTAAAATACAAGGCTGATAAACGCGGCATTACGCTTGATGTTGCGGGCAGCAATGCCGTTGTCTGCGGCGTGCAGTCCGTTTTGAGCGAAGTGGTGTACAACCTTGTTGATAACGCCATTAAGTACAACAAGGATAACGGCAGCGTCAGCGTAAAAGTTACGGACGTCGCGGACGAAGTAACCGTCAGCGTAAGTGATACCGGTATCGGAATCGGCGCGGCGGACCGTGAGCGTGTTTTTGAACGCTTTTACCGCGCAGACAAGAGCCACAACAAGGAAACCGGCGGCACGGGCCTTGGGCTTTCCATTGTTAAACACGGCGTGCTTTACCACAAGGGTCGCGTGGATTTGGAGAGTGAGCTGGGCAAAGGCACAACCATAACCATTGTGCTGCCCAAAAAGAAACAATAACGCAATACCCTTACAATAAATAGTATTGTTTTTATTTGCGCCTGCATTTGCCGGGCGCTTTTCTTTTTGGTTGACAATTAAACTCATTGTTGTATATAATTTTGTGGTAGTTAAAATAATGGAGGTATTTTTTGTGAAAAGAATTTTAGTTATTTTAAGCATGATGGTAATGCTGGTTGCCTGCTCCGCGCAGATTGCCGGTGCGGAAAAAGTTAAATGGCAGGCGCCCGATTTTAAATTTGGCGCAGTAACCGCCGTTGAAGTTGAAAGCATCAACATGCACCAGCCGACCTATGATAATTTTGTTACCGAAAACGGCGCTGAAAGCAAGGTTGAAATCGCTTTGATGGAAGCTTTTGCCAAAGAAAAAGTGCAGTTTACCGCTCCTATCGAAGGTGAAACCGTCAGCAGCACCACCGTTGACCCTTCTAAAGCATTAAAAATAATTGTTAACGTCTATGCGCTGGGCAGCCAGTGGGAATGGCAGGAACCTTACACCGAAACCCGCCACGTTACCCGCCAGACTTCTGTTGTTGACGACAAAGGCCATGTAACCAAAGTTTCTATCCCTGATACCGAAACCGTTAACCATCCGCGCAAAAAAATCTACACTGCCCGCGCTGAAATTGAGTTTGTTGTTAAAACCGCAGACGGCAGCCGCGTTGTGTACACCATTAACGACAGCCGCGACAACTACGACACTACCGATACCAGCGGCATGCTGAAACGTATTACCCACGAATTTGCCGAAGCAATCACCGAAGATTAAAAAACATTTGCCAAACCGGCAAAATTTGGTTATACTATATTAGTAACTTAATAACAGACTGTTCGGAACCATCCAGTCTATAAACAAAACTACGGGCGATTGCCGCTTGGCGGCAGTTATATTGTTATGCAATCCGTCTGTAGCCAGGCGGATTTTTTATTTTATGGAGGCTATGATGAAAGCACTGGTACTTTTAAGCGGCGGAGTGGACAGCAGCACCTGCCTGGCGCTGGCTAAAGAAAAATATAAAGACGTTGTGGCGTTGGCGCTGTACTATGGGCAGAAGCACAGTAAAGAGCTGGCGGCGGCAGAACAGATAGTGGCACATTACAACGTACAGCTTTTAAAGCTGGATTTAACGCCGGTGTTTGCGTTCAGCAACTGCTCGCTATTAAAGCAGTCAACGGAAGAAATACCGCAAAAATCCTACGCCGAACAGCTTGAAAACAGGCACGGCGAAGCGGTAACAACTTATGTGCCGTTCCGAAACGGCGTATTTTTAAGCGTAGCGGCGAGCATCGCGCTGGCGCAAAATTGCAGTGTGGTTTATTATGGCGCGCACGCCGATGACGCTGCGGGCAGCGCTTACCCCGATTGCAGCAGCGACTTTAACAACAAGATGAACGAAGGCATTTACATCGGCAGCGGGCGCAAAGTGCAGCTTGTTGCACCGTTTGTAAAAATGACGAAGAAGGATATTGTGGCGCTGGGTTTACAGCTTGGTGTGCCGTATGAACTTACATGGAGCTGCTACTGCGGTGGTGAAAAACCGTGCGGCAAATGCGGAACCTGCATCGACAGAAAAGCGGCTTTTGCGGCTAACGGCGCAAGCGACCCGCTGGAATATGAGGAGTAAATGATGAAAAATTACACGCAGACACAAAAAGTGACTATCGCGGGCATTGCCATTGCCCTGTACATTGTGATAATGATGTGCACGCAGACTTTTGCCTTCGGGCAGTATCAGGTGCGTATTGCCACGGCTATGTATGGTTTAAGCGCTATCTTTCCGTTTTTAATTGTGCCGTTTGGCGTTGCCAATGTTATCAGCAATACACTTATGGGCGGGCTTGGGCCTTTGGATATGATTGGCGGCGGCATCGTCGGCATTTTAACAACATCCGTTATCGTGCTTGCCAAACGCTTCGGTTGCGGTAACTGGTGCATTTTGCTGGCGATAACGCTCATCCCCGGGCTGGGTGTGCCGGTGTGGCTTTCCATCATTCTGGAATTGCCATACTGGCTTTTGGCGTCCACCGTTGTGGTGGGGCAGTTTGTTTGCGGGCTTGCCGGCATGGCGCTGGTAACCGCGCTTGAAAAAACGTTCGCCGTCAGCGTTGCGGCAGAAAGGAAATAAACATGACATCAGGAAGAAGCAAAGAAGAATTACAAGGCGTAGGCCTTTTGGGGCATAAAACCGACTACCCGACCGATTACGCGCCGCAGGTTCTGGAGGCGTTTGTCAACAAGCATCCCGGCAACGATTATTTTGTTAAATTTAACTGCCCGGAGTTTACCAGCCTGTGCCCGATGACGGGCCAGCCGGATTTTGCGACGATTTATATCTCTTATGTGCCGGATATGAAACTGGTGGAAAGCAAATCGCTGAAGCTGTATCTTTTCAGCTTCCGTAACCACGGCGATTTCCACGAGGACTGCGTAAACATTATCATGAAAGACTTGATTAAACTAATGGAGCCCAAGTACATTGAAGTGTGGGGCAAATTCACTCCGCGCGGCGGCCTGGCCATTGACCCTTACGCCAACTACGGCAAGCCCGGCACCGAATGGGAGCAGGTAGCCAAACACCGCCTGCAATACCACGACATGAACCCGGAAATTGTTAATTACAGAAAGTAAGCAGCTGAATATTTAAACTAAATTTTACAGGTTGAAGGCAGTTTTTGCCTTCAACTTTTTTGTTTTGCACTTCTTTTTTTGTGTGATATGTGCTACAATATTTATAAATAAGGTACTCTTATTTGTTTTGTTTAGAGACCGTGGGACTTAAAAAGGACCACGAGGGACAAAACGTGTTTGGTGGAGTTTATGGACAGCATAATTAATTTACAAAAGAAGATTGTTCCGGAGCTGACAGACCTTTTGGTGCTGCGCTATCAGATTTTGCGCCAGGTCAGCCACGAACATCCGATAGGCAGGCGTGCTTTGGCGGCAAGGCTTGGGCTCAGCGAAAGGGTTTTGCGTGCCCAGGTGGATTTTTTGAAAGGCTGCGGGCTGCTTGTTTTTTCTTCGTCCGGCATGACGGTGACGGAAGAAGGCATGGACATTTTAAAAGAGCTTGCCGATTATGTGCGCAAGCTGCAGGGGCTTAATTCACTGGAGCAGCTTTTGTGTTCCAAACTGAATATCGGCAGCGTGGTTATCATCCCGGGCGATTCCGACCAGGAGGAAGTCGTTAAGCGCGAAATCGGCCGTGCGGCGGCGCGTATTTTAAGCAGGCTGCTGAGTGACGGCAAAAAGCACATTGTCGCTGTCAGCGGCGGTACTACTATGGCAGCGCTGGCGGCCAATATCAGCGGCAGCCACCCGCAGACTGTGGTTGTGCCTGCGCGCGGCGGTTTGGGTGATAACGTGGAGTTGCAGGCCAACACAATTGCCACGGTGCTGGCGCAGCGCATGGGCGCGTCATACCGGCAGCTGTATGTGCCTGACAGCGTCAGCGAGGAAATTTTAAACAGCATTCTTGCAGAAGATACCGGCGTTAAAGCCGTTGTCGATATTATCAAGCAGGCGGATATCCTCGTCCACGGCGTGGGGCAGGCTTCCGTTATGGCAAGGCATCGCCGTATGGCGCCGGAATTTATAAAAAAACTGCTGGATGAAGGTGCGGTAGGCGAGGCGTTTGGCCAGTATTGTGCGCTGGACGGCAGGCAGGTTTACATGACGAACAACGCCGGACTGATGCTGCAGGATTTGCCGAAAATCGGCACTGTTATCGGCGTTGCCGGCGGGCGCAGCAAAGCGGAGGCGATTTTGTCCGTTATCCGCGCGTCGCGGCAGGATATTTTGGTTACCGACGAAGCAGCGGCACATTATATTGCCGACATGCTTGAAGATTAAGTTATTACGCACTTTGGTGCAAGCAATAAACTTTATATATTTTAAAGGAGGATTTTATTATGACAAAAGTAGGTATCAATGGTTTTGGCCGTATCGGCCGCAATGTTTTCCGTGCTGCATTCAACAATCCCGAGGTTGAGATTGTTGCCGTAAACGACCTTACCGATGCAGCAACCCTTGCACACCTTTTGAAATATGACTCCATCCATGGCACTTTTGACCATGACGTTACTGCCGAAGGCGATTACCTTGTAGTTAACGGCAAAAAAGTTAAAGTTCTGGCACAGACCGACCCGGCTAAACTGCCCTGGGGCGAACTTGGCGTAGAAATCGTTGTTGAATCCACCGGCCGTTTCACCGAAGGCGCTAAAGCCAAAGCACATCTGGAAGCAGGCGCTAAAAAAGTAATTATCTCCGCACCGGCGAAAGGCGAAGATATTACCATTGTTATGGGTGTTAACGAAGATAAATACGAAGCAGACAAACACAACATCATTTCCAACGCTTCCTGCACCACTAACTGCCTTGCTCCGTTCACCAAAGTGCTGCTGGAAAACTTCGGCATTGAATACGGTCTGATGACCACCGTTCATTCCTACACCAACGACCAGCGCATCCTTGACCTGCCGCACAAAGATCTGCGCCGTGCACGTGCTGCCGCACAGTCCATTATCCCGACCACTACCGGCGCTGCTAAAGCGGTATCCCTAGTTCTGCCTGAAGTTAAAGGCAAACTGAACGGTTTTGCAATGCGCGTTCCTACCCCGAACGTTTCCATTACCGACCTGACTGTAACCCTCGGCAAAGACACCACTGTTGAAGAAATCAACGCTGCGCTGAAAAAAGCTGCCGAAGGCGAACTGAAAGGCATTATGGGCTACAATGAACTGCCGCTGGTATCCCGCGATTACAACGGCTGCCCGCTCAGCTCTATCGTTGACGGACTTTCCACCATGATGGTTGGTCCGCGCATGGCTAAAGTTGTTGCATGGTACGACAATGAATGGGGTTACAGCAACCGCGTTGTTGACCTGGCTTGCTACATTGCATCCAAAGGCCTGTAAGAGGGTGGCGTAATGGATAAAAAAACATTATGCGATTTAGAACTTAACGGGAAAAAAGTCCTCGTGCGCGTTGATTACAACGTGCCGATGGACGCCGAAGGCAATATTACCGACGATACCCGCATGACCGCATCGCTGGATACTTTGCATTACCTGTTGGAGCAGGGCGCTGCCGTTATTTTAATGGCGCACCTTGGCCGCCCCAAAGGCGAGGTAAACAAAAAATATTCGCTGAAGCCGGTTGCCGCGCATTTAAGCAAGCTGCTTAACATGCCGGTAGCTTTTGCGCATGACTGCATCGGCGCTGAAGCCGAAAAAATGGCAGCGGCGTTAAAACCGGGCGAAGTTTTGATGCTGGAAAACCTGCGCTTCCATAAGGAAGAAGAAAAGAACGATCTGGGTTTTGCGGAAAAACTGGCTTCTTTAGCCGATTGCTACGTCAACGACGGTTTCGGCGTGTCGCACCGCGCCCATGCCTCCGTTGAAGGCGTAACGCACTTTTTGCCGGCAGCCGCAGGCTTTTTGCTGGAAAAAGAAATCAAATTTATCGGCCGCGCCGTTACCAACCCGCTGCATCCGTATGCGGCGATTATCGGCGGCGCTAAGGTTTCCGATAAAATCGGCGTAATTGAAAACCTGCTTGACAAGGTTGACGTGCTGCTCATCGGCGGCGGCATGGCTAACACCTTCCTTGCCGCGCAGGGTTATAAAATGGGTAAATCCCTCGTGGAAGAAGACAAGCTGGATTTGGCGCGCAGCCTGCTGGAAAAAGCAGCCAAAAATAACGTAAAAATGCTGCTGCCGGTTGATTTGGTAATGGCTTCTGCCTTTGCGGCTGACGCCGATACCAAAATTGAACGCGTGGACAGCCTGACGCAGGATTATATGGCGCTGGATATTGGACCTGAAAGCCGCCTGCAATATGAAGCTGCTTTGCAGGGCGCCAAGATGATTGTGTGGAACGGACCGATGGGCGTATTTGAAATGGACGCTTTTGCACATGGCACCGAGGCAGTAGCCGAAGCGGTTGCCAAAAGCAAGGCTATCAGCATAGTTGGCGGCGGCGACAGTGTTGCCGCTATTGAAAAGACCGGCCTTGCTTCCAAAATCAGCCACATCAGCACCGGCGGCGGCGCAAGCCTTGAATATCTGGAAGGCAAAGTGCTGCCGGGCATTGCCGCGCTGGATGACCTGCGCCGCAAAATGGTGGCAGGCAACTGGAAAATGCACAAAACCGTCGGCGAAGCCGTGGAACTGGCAGAAGCCATTGTTGAAGAAACCAACGGCACGCTGAATGAAGTTGTAATCTTCCCACCGTTTACGGCACTGGAAACCGTTGCGGACGCTATCGACGGCAAACATGTCGGCTATGGCGCGCAGGATCTTTTCTGGGAAGATGAAGGCGCGTACACCGGCGCTGTCAGCGGCAAAATGATTGCCGATATCTGCGCTGAATATGTAATTGTCGGCCATTCCGAACGCCGTACCCTGTTCGGCGATAACGAAGTGGCCGTTGCCAAAAAACTGCGTGCTGCGTACAGAAACGGTTTAAAACCTGTTTTGTGCGTGGGCGAAAACGCAGAAGAACGTGCGGAAGGCAAAACCTCGCGCAAAATCAGCATGCAGCTGCAAAGCGCGCTGAAGGGCATTACTGCCGAAGAAGCTGAAAGCATGGTTGTCGCTTACGAACCTTTGTGGGCAATCGGCAGCGGCAATGCGGCTACAGCGGCAGATGCGCAGGAGGTTGCTGTTTTAATCCGCAACAAGATAGAAAAAATCTTTTCGGAAGAAGTTGCCCGCAAGGTACGCATTTTGTACGGCGGCAGTGTAACCGAAAAGAATGCAGCCGATTTTGTACAGGGCGAAATTGACGGTGTACTGGTCGGCGGCGCCAGCCTGAAGCCGGAAAGCTTCAGCGCTATTGTGCGCAGTGTGTGAGGAAAACATGAAACCTTTAATGCTTATGATTTTAGACGGCTGGGGCATTGCCCCGGCCGGGCCTTATAATGCGGCCAAAACGGCACAGACGCCTCAGCTTGCAAAGTTGTTCCAAACTTATCCGCATACGCGGTTACAGGCGTCCGGCAATGCGGTTGGCCTGCCGGAAGGGCAGATGGGCAACAGCGAAGTCGGGCATTTGAACATCGGCGCGGGACGCATTGTTTACCAGGAGCTGACGCGCATTACCAAAGCCTGCGACGAAGGCACACTGCTTAAAAACAAAGTGCTGCTGGACTGCATGGCAAGCGTAAAGCAAAGCGGCGGTGCGCTGCATTTAATGGGCCTTTTAAGCGACGGCGGCGTACACAGCCATGAAAAACATTTGTGGGCGCTTTTAAAAATGGCTAAATCCCAGGGGCTGGACAAAGTTTATGTGCATGCCTTTTTAGACGGGCGTGATGTTGGCCCAAGCACGGCGCTGACCTATGTTGAGCGTTTGGAAAAAGTAATGGCAGAAACCGGCTGCGGCGAAATTGCAACGGTCAGCGGGCGCTATTACGCTATGGACCGCGATAAACGCTGGGAGCGCACGCAAAAAGCTTACGACGCCTTGACGCAGCACGCAGGCGAAACCTTTGCCACGGCTGCCGCAGGCATTGAAGCAAGCTACGCCGCAGGCAAGACTGATGAATTTGTTGAGCCGTTTATTGTGGAAACCCAAGCTGACAGCCGCGTAAAAGACGGCGACGGCATTATTTTTTATAACTTCCGCCCCGACAGGGCAAGGCAGCTGACGCGCGCCTTTACCGATGATGGTTTTGCCGGTTTTGTGCGCACCAAATTAAATATCAGTTTTGTGTGCATGACGCAGTACGACGTTACTATTAACGCAGCAGTAGCCTTTCCACCGGAAAGCCTGACCAATGCTTTGGGTGAGGTTCTGGCGCAGCACAAACTGCACCAGTTGCGCATCGCCGAAACGGAAAAATATGCGCATGTAACCTTCTTTTTTAACGGCGGCGTGGAAGAACCCAATCCGTTGGAGGACAGGGTGCTGATACCTTCGCCGAAGGTTGCGACCTACGATTTGCAGCCGGAGATGAGCGCTTACGAAGTGACGGACAAGCTGCTGGCGCTGTTGGACGAAAATAAATACGATGTTATTATTTTAAATTTTGCAAACCCCGATATGGTTGGGCACACCGGTGTAATGCAGGCGGCTGTAAAAGCAATGGAAGCCGTCGATGCCTGCGCCGGTAAAATTGCAGATAAAGTGCTGGAGCTTGGCGGCGCGGTGTGTATTACGGCGGATCACGGCAACCTTGAGCGTATGTATGACGAAGAAGCCAATCAGCCTTACACGGCGCATACCACCAATCCCGTACCGTTTTTGCTCGTCAGCGGCACTAAACACAAGCTGCACGAGGGCATTTTAGCAGATATAGCCCCGACGATGCTGGAGCTTCTGGGCATTGCCCAGCCGGCAGAAATGACGGGGCACAGCCTGATAGAACACTAATTTTAACACGAGGTGAATTACTGATGGCAATGATTACCGAAGTTTACGCAAGAGAGATTCTCGACTCCCGCGGCAACCCGACCGTTGAAGTTGAAGTATGGCTGGAAGACGGCTCTGTCGGCCGCGCTGCCGTACCTTCCGGTGCATCCACCGGCGTACACGAAGCTGTTGAGCTGCGCGATGGCGATAAAGAACGTTACTGCGGCAAAGGCGTTTGCAATGCGGTCGATAATGTCAACGACGTTATCGCCGAAGCATTAATCGGCCTTGAGGCCACCCGCCAGACCGAAATTGACGAAATGCTCATCCGCCTGGACGGCACGCCGAACAAAGGCAGACTGGGCGCTAACGCAGTGCTGGGCGTTTCTATGGCAGTTGCCAAAGCTGCTGCTAACAGCTGCGGACTTCCGCTGTACCTGTACCTTGGCGGCGTTGCTGCGCAGGAGCTGCCCGTACCGATGATGAACATTTTAAACGGCGGCCAGCATGCAGATAACAACGTAGATATTCAGGAGTTCATGATTATGCCGGTAGGCGCTAAAACTTTCAGCGAATGCCTGCGCATGAACGTTGAAATTTACCATACCTTAAAATCCCTGCTGAAAGAAAAAGGCCTTGGCACCGGTTTGGGTGACGAAGGCGGCTTTGCGCCGGATTTGAAATCCAACGAGGAAGCCATTGCCGTTATTTTGGAAGCCGTTGAAAAAGCAGGCTATAAACCCGGCAAGGACATTGTTATGGCGCTGGACGTTGCCAGCAGCGAATTTTATGAAGACGGCAAATACAACATGGCAGGCGAGGGCGTTGTTAAAACCAGCGATGAAATGATTGATTACCTTGCCGCTTTGTGCAAAAAATACCCGATTGTTTCCATCGAAGACGGCCTTGCCGAAGACGATTGGGAAGGCTGGAAAAAACTTACCGCCAAACTCGGTAAAAAAGTTCAGCTTGTCGGCGACGACCTGTTTGTTACCAACGAAGAACGCTTAAAACAGGGCATTGAAAAGAAAGTCGGCAACGCTATTCTTATCAAAGTTAACCAGATTGGCACGCTGACCGAAACCTTCCGTGCTATCGAAACCGCAAAACGCGCAGGCTATACCTGCATTATCTCCCACCGCAGCGGTGAAACCGAAGACACCACGCTGGCTGATATCGCGGTTGCCGTTAACGCAGGGCAGATTAAAACCGGCGCACCGGCAAGAACCGACCGCGTAGCTAAATACAACCAGCTGCTGCGCATTGAAGAAGACCTCGGTGCGGCTGCCAAATACAAAGGCATGGACGTATTCTACAACATCAACAAATAATTGGGGCGCATAAAATGGATTTTGGTTTTGACCCGTTAAAATACAAATACCCTTCGCGCCGCAGCGTAATGTACGGCACAAAGGGCATGGTTTGCAGCAGCCAGCCGCTGGCGGCACAGGCCGGGCTGGAAATGATAAAAAAAGGCGGCAACGCTATTGACGCAGCCATTGCCACAGCCATTGTGCTGACGGTTGTGGAGCCGACCAGCAACGGTCTGGGCAGCGACGCTTTTGCGCAGGTGTGGGTTGACGGCAAACTGTACGGCTTGAATGGCAGCGGTTATGCACCGGCACGGCTTACGCCGGATTGCCCTGCTTTAAAAGGCAAAACGGAAATGCCGGAACGCGGCTGGGAATCCGTTGACGTTCCGGGCGCTGTATCTGCCTGGGCAGAGCTGCATAAGCGCTTTGGCAAGCTGCCATTTGCCGATTTGTTTGCGTCTGCCATTGAATATGCCGAAAACGGCTATCCGGTATCGCCGGTCATCAGCCGCTTGTGGCATCAAGGCTTGGCTGTTTTCGAGCCTTACAAAAATAATGAAGCCTTTAAGGCGTGGTTTGATACCTTTACCGTTGACGGCAAAACACCGGTAGCAGGCACTGTTGCCAAACTGCCGCATCATGCCAAAACCTTGCGGTTGATTGCCGAAAGCTACGGTGAAACATTTTACCGCGGCGAAGTGGCAGACGCTATCGACAAGTTTTCGCAGGCTACGGACGGTTATATACGCAAAAGCGATTTGGCGGATTACCGTGCGGAGTGGGTAGAGCCAATCAGTATTGATTACCACGGCTACCGCGTGTGGGAACTGCCGCCTAACGGGCACGGCATTGTGGCTTTAATGGCGCTGAATATTTTAAAGGGTTTTGCGCACGACAGAAAGGACTGCGTGGAAAACCTGCACCACGAAATTGAAGCGATGAAGCTGGCTTACGCCGATGGGCGCAAATACGTTGCCGACCCGCGTTATATGAAGGCGCAGGTTAAAGAGCTTTTGAGCGACGAATATACGGCGCAGCGCCGCGCGCTGATTGGCGAACAGGCATTGTTGCCGCAGCCGGGCAATCCGTTTTGCGGCGGCACGGTTTACCTGTGCACGGCCGACGGCGACGGCAATATGGTTTCGTATATCCAGAGCAATTTTCAGGGCTTCGGCAGCGGCATAGTTGTGCCGGGCTATGGCATTGCCTTCAACGACAGGGCGTCCGGCTTTACGCTGGACCCGCAGCACGACGATTATCTTGTGCCGCTGAAAAAGCCGTACCATACAATTATTCCGGGCTTTTTGACAAAGGACGGCAAAGCTGTCGGTCCGTTTGGCGTAATGGGCGGTTACATGCAGCCGCAAGGGCATTTGCAGGTTATGCACAACGTTATTGACTTTGGCATGAATCCGCAGGAAGCGCTGGACTGCCCGCGCTGGCAGTGGATTGAAGGCAAAAAAGTTATGATTGAAGCAAGCGTGGGACAGGAGATTATCGACGGACTGCGCGCACGCGGGCACGAGCTGATTGTAACCGATGATTTCATCGACTTTGGACGCGGCCAGATGATTTGGCGCAGCGACGACGGCGTACTTGCCGGCGCAACCGAACCCCGCGCCGACGGCATGGTTGCTGTGTGGTGAAAACATAATACAAAAATTAAAATGCTCTCTTTAAAACAGTGATAACCAATCGCTTGTTAAAGGGAGCATTTTATTTTGTCAAAATAACCGTAAAATGTTAAAATAAATAAGTAAAAATGATGAAAGTTATTTTGTGCGAAGATCAAGTGAACATATTGTTGTGATATACATTTTAATGATTTAAATGTTTTATGTTATGTTGTTCGCACATTTATAAAATTAAACGTGATTTTTAATAGTTTTTGTTTCTATGCTGTCGCCGTACGCAGTACGGCGTGGATTGAAATTTTCAGTGCTTCAATCCACAAATAATGGATATACTGTCGCCGTACGCAGTACGGCGTGGATTGAAATATTTTTGCCGCGTCTTTAAGGCTAACAGCGGCATGTCGCCGTACGCAGTACGGTGTGGGTTGAAATATGGATAATTTTTATTTTGATACTTTTTTATTTTACGAAAGGTTTAACTATGGATTTAAAGATGATAATACTTATTTTAATAATAGTTTTGCAGTTGGTTGTTTTGGCTGTGCTGTACCGCAATCGCAGCAATGCTGTAGATGAAAGTGATTTGCTGGAGATTGTCCGCCAGTTTGAGGCGACGGAGCGGCGTATGTACGAAGGCTTGCGTGATTTGCGCAATGAGCAGGCAACACTTGCGAGAGCAGCGCGATTGGAAAACCAGTCGGCGGCGGATAGGTTAAGCGAGCAGCTTGATAAACGCTTTGATAAAATCGGGTCATCAACCGAGAAAAACTTAGAACAAATCCGCGCTATCGTCGATGAAAAATTAAACGCAACTTTGGAACGCCGTTTGGGTGAAAGCTTCAGCCTTGTCAGCCGGAGGCTTGAAGAAGTGCATAGAGGATTAGGCGAAATGCAGAGCCTTGCGGGCGGCATTGGCGATTTAAAACGCATTTTAAGCAATGTTAAAAACCGCGGCATTTGGGGCGAAATGCAGCTTAAAGTGCTGCTGCAGGATATGCTTGCGCCGGAACAGTACGCAGAAAACGTCGCTGTTAAACCCGGTTCTGCGGAACGCGTGGAGTTTGCGCTGAAGCTGCCGGGCAAAAGTGAGCAGACTGTGTGGCTGCCGGTAGACGCCAAGTTTCCGCAGGAGGATTACCAGCGTCTTTTGGAAGCGCGCGAAAACGCCGATGCCACTGCTGCCGACGCAGCTTTAAAGCAGCTTGAAAAACGCTTTAAAAGCGAAGCCGCCGATATTAACAGCAAATACATCTGCCCACCGTACAGCACTGATTTTGCCGTGATGTATTTGCCGACGGAAGGGCTTTTTGCCGAAGCGGTGAACATTACCGGACTGTTGGAAGAATTACAGCGCAAATACCGCGTGTGCGTGGCCGGTCCGACGACGCTGGCGGCGCTTTTAAACAGCTTGCAGGTTGGCTTCCGCACTTTGGCGATAGAAAAACGCACCGGCGAAGTGTGGCGTATTATTGCCGGTGTCAAGCAGGACTTTACCGTTTTTGCGGCGCTGCTTGATAAAACGCGCAAAAAATTGCAGGAAGCCAGCGGGCATATTGAAGCGGCAGAACGCCGCAGCCGCGTGATTAACAAAAAATTGTATCAGGCAGAAAGCTTTGAAAATGATTTTGACGAGCCGCAGGAGCAAATTGAAAATAATGAAACAGAAAAACTTTAAACGCAACAAAAAGGCAGCTTGCTGATGTGCAGGCTGCCTTTTAAACTTGGTGTGTAATTATTTATTTTCGGTTTTAAGCGGCGTTTCAAAATAAACGCTGGTGCTGGGGAAGGCACAGCTTGCGCCGTCAGCTTCCAGAATTTTCATAATATCAAGGTTAATCTGTTCGCGCGCCGCCAGATAGCCGTCGGTGTCGCTGGCTTTGGTGTAGCAGATAATAACAATATTCAGGCTGCTGTCTGCATAATCGCGGAAGTAAACCATCACGTTATCGTTGTATACCAGCTCGCTGCTTTGCAGGTAGCTGCGGATATCAGCCACAAGCTTCTGCATCTGGTCGTGCGTGGTGTCGTAGGTAACGCCCAGTAAAAATTCCAGGCGGCGTTTTTCGCGCTTGGTGTAGTTAATAATCGGCGTGTTGGAAAGCAGCGAGTTCGGCACATACACCAGCTCCTGCGGGAAAGTACGGATACAGGTACTGCGGAAGGAAATTTTTTCTACCGTGCCTTCCACGCCGTTGGCGGATATCCAGTCGCCGACTTTAAAAGGCTTATCCAGAATGATGACGAAGCTGCCAAATACGTTGGCCAAAGCGTCCTTGGCGGCAAAGGCCAGCGCCAAAGAACCGATACTCAAGCTGGCGAGCAGGCCGCTCATATCGTAGTTCCATTCCTTGGCAACCATCAGCGTGGCGATAACGGCCAGCAAAATGCGCATCATGGTGGAAAGAATATTGGCCAGCGATTCTTCGATGTGGATATCGGCGCGCGTTAAAAGTCGCAGCGCAAAACCGTGCGTAATATCACTGATGTTGAAAATACCCCAGAAAATGCAGATAATAAAGCTGCTGCGCAAAAGCCTGTCAATCGAAGGGTGGTCGGTGACGAAGGTGATGGGCGAGCAGTTCAGCGCCGCATAAACGCCGAGGATGAACAAATAAATGTGAATCGGCTTGGCGAAAGCGTCTAAAATATCGCCGCCGTATTCAAACGACATTTTGTTGTTTAAAAGCATTAAAAAACGCAGTATCACCGTGCGGTAAATATAGCGTACTAGCATAAAGCCGCAGAAAACCATAACCGGTTTTACCCACGGCGTTAACATTTCAATAATCTGTTCCATACAAGCTCCTTAAAAGATTTATTATAAACATTTTAACATTTTGACGGCTTAAAAACAATAATTCACAAAACTTACAAGATAATACGCCGCGGTTTGTGTTATAATATTGTCAGCGATTAACATAAGGAGGCAGGTTATGGAATATTTCTTGGAAGCATTGGCAGCAGCCCTGATTGTAATTGTCGGACCGCTGTTGACTTTGGTGGGATTGCCTGGCAACACGCTGATGCTTTTGGCGGGGGTAGGATTTGCCTGTTTTGACGAAGCAAAATATTTTGACGGGCGCATTTTATCCGCGTTGGTGCTGATTTATGTTTTTGGTGAATTATGGGAGTTTGTAGTATCGTTTTTCGGCATCCGCAGGCATAAACTGCCGTGGAGCGTGGTTGGCCTGATTGGCATCGGCACCTTCATCGGCGCGGTGCTCGGCACGGGCGTGTTCCCGGTGTTCGGCAGCGTTTTGGGCGGCGCAATGGGCTCGTTTGTCATGGCGTTTGTGTATGAATATTCGCAAACCATGGACTGCGACGACGCTTTTGAGCTGGCGTGGAAGGCTGCCAAGCTGCAATTTATTGCCATTGTGGGCAAGGTTGTTGCCGCAGCGGCGATGGCGATTCTGCTTGTTAAGCAAATCTTTTTGAATACATAAGGAGGAAAGCATGGATAAGTTGAAATTTAAATTCGTGCACAACAATTTTAACGTGCTCGAACTGGGAAGAAGCATGTATTTTTACGAAGAAGCGCTGGGCTTGAAGGAAGTAAGGCGCATCACTGCTGAAGACGGCAGCTTTATTTTAGTATATCTCGGTGACGGCGAATCCAATTTTGAACTGGAGCTTACCTGGCTGCGCGACCGCAAAGAGCCTTACAACCTTGGCGACAACGAATTTCATCTGGCATTTATGGCTAAAGATTATGAAGCAGCGCACGCCAAACACAAAGAAATGGGCTGCGTAGTTTACGAAAACGAAAAAATGGGCATTTATTTCATCGCCGACCCTGATGGGTACTGGATCGAAATCTTGCCGCCGCTGCCTTTAAGAAAATAAGGATGTGAAAATATGGCAGATTTAAAACAGATGACGGTAGTAACCAGCGGCAAGCTGCGCCAAACGGCGTTTGACCTGCTGGACGCCGAAACCAATCTGCTGGCATGGAAGGAAGGCGGGCGTACCCCGGCGGATATTTTTGACGGCTGGCTGGCGCAGGCGGATGCTTTGTATTCCATTGGCAACATAAAAATTAATGACGAACTTCTGGCAAAAGCGCCTAAATTAAAAGTCATTGCGCAGGCTTCCGTCGGTTACGACAATATCGACATCGCTGCTTGCCATGCGCGCGGCATTAAGGTTGGCAATACACCGCGCGTGCTTTCTCCCGCCGTGGCGGATTTAGCCTACGGGTTGATTATTGACAGCGCCCGTAAAATTGCACGCGGCTGGCAGCATGTGGAAAGCGGCAGATGGGGCGAGCGCAAAGGCTTGGGCTTTGGCGTGGATTTGGCTGGCAAAACGCTGGGCATCGTCGGTATGGGCGATATCGGCAGCAGGGTTGTTAAACGCGCTTTGGCAAGCGATATGCGAGCTATTTACCACAACCGTCACCGCCGCACGGATGACGCTGCTTTGGGCGCAAGCTATGTAAGTTTTGATGAGCTGTTAAAGACGGCGGATTTTATACTTGTAACCGTGCCGCTGACGCCTGAAACAAAAGGAATGTTCGGCAAAGAGCAGTTTGACGCCATGAAGCAGGGCGTGCGTTTTATCAATATTGCCCGCGGCAAAATTGTGGACACGGACGCGCTGTACGAAGCGTTGGCAAGCAAAAAAGTTGCTTACGCCGCGCTGGATGTTACCGACCCGGAACCACTGCCCGGCGACCACAAGCTGCTGACGCTTGAGAACATTACCGTAACGCCACACATTGCTACATCAACCGTGGAAACGCGCGATGCTATGGCAAAACTGGCGGCGGAAAACATTATCGCGGGTTTAAAAGGTGAACCTTTGCCTGCGGAAGTAAAAGGATAAGATAAAAATAGCAATAAAAAAACGGAGCACAATCATGTGCTCCGTTTTTGCTTATCTAATTTATTTCTCCGGCAAAGCCGTAAGGTAATCCAGCGAGGTACCGTCGTCGAAGGCGACGTTTGTTAAGTAGGCGTTCCATTTGATTTTAGTAAGGTCGCTGTTGATGACCTGAGCGTCTTCGTTGACGTAGGGGTTAAGTTCAAAATCAAATTTGTAAAGTTTATTGGCGCCGTTTTGCAATACGGAATTGCTGGCGAAGCTGCCGCTGTAAAAAATCCGGCCGTCATCGCCGTATAATTCAAGCATACCGGCAATATAGTTGATGTTTTTGCCGGAGGTATTGGTTAAAGTTAATTCGCTTTCCAGCATGCGGATAATGGCGGAGTAGTGTACGGAAGTGATTTGCAAAAGGTTTTTATCAAGCTGCACGTTTTGGGCAATCTGTTCTGCAATAGGTTTGTTAAGTTCTGCAAGTTTGTCTTTAACGGCGGCTTCACGCTGCTGCATAAAATCCTGTAAATTGGTTATTTGCAGCAAACGCCACAAACCGTCATCCAACTGCTGCATTTTAATTTTTAAAACAAAATCGCGGTTTAAGTTTTCATCGTGCAGTTTAATACCGACAATCGCTGTTTCGCCGTCAACGTCACTGCTTTCTACGCCATCAAATTTTAAAGCGCCAAAGCCGGTACGGTCTTTCAGGTTATCGACAATTTCTGCACCACTTTCACTGCCGGGAGCAACCTGTTGCTGCGCTTCGGTTTCGTTTTCCGGCTTGTCGCCGTGCATAATGTAGCTGCGGGTTTCGTTTTCCAGCAAAGGCACTGCAAGCCCTTTAATGCCTTTTACAATGGCGACAATAATCGGGTTGGCATCCTTATCTGCTCCGAAGGTTACGGCAACCACATCGTCGTATGCGTGGCTGTATAACGTATCCATATCAACATGCTTTTCAAAGGTTTTTAAATCGTGCTGGCGAACAGCGTCGGCAATCAGCGTAACGGAATGCTGCGGAGATTTAAGCCAGTAAAAAAAGTACCAGCCGCCTGCCAAAACCGCAAGCGTCGCCAGTACGGCTACGATTTTTTTAAATTTATCGTTCAAAGAAGACCCTCCCAAATAAAAAAACTTTTTCACTGTCAATATTATACTACTAACGCAGGCTAATGCAATATTTTTGTGCATTTTATCTGCGCCAAAGCGCGAAAAATTGTTGTAAAAAGCGTGCTGCTTTAAAAATGGGCATAAAAAAACCGCAGATTGATTTCTGCGGCTGATGTTTTAATTGGTCGGGGCGGCGAGATTCGAACTCACGGCCTCTTGTACCCGAAACAAGCGCGCTACCAAACTGCGCCACGCCCCGACTGGGTGTTACTTACTGCAACAAAATGTATTATAGAGAATTTTTAACGATTTGTCAACAACTTTTTAAAAAAATTTTAACCTTCAACCACAACGCGGATGAATTTGACGTTAAATGCTTCGGCAATGTGCTGCAGGCATTCGCGTTCAATGTTGGTGCGGTGCAGTTCGCTTTCGGCAACGATTAAAATTCTGTCGCCGCTGAGGTTAATATTGTGAACCTTGCTGATGAGGCGTTTAAAATCGTCCTGGCCGAGTTTTTCCTTTAATTTTGCCAGGCCTTCCATCAGATAAGGTTTTTCTTTAGACATACGTAATTCCAAAGGCGAAAATGGAACGGTAACGACTTTGGCATCCCTTGCCAGGACAAAGTCTTCTTCGTGTTCGCCCGGTACTACCAGATCATCTCTCATTGTTCTTCCTCCTTTAGCTTTTACAAACTTTATTATAGTTTATTGCCGTAACATCGTCAAGTGTTTCATTCTTGACAAAAACCATAAATATAAGATACAATATATCATCAAAAATTTAAACAGGAGTTGAAAAAATGAGTTTTTATAACGAGTTTAAGGATTTCGCCGTTCGCGGCAACGTACTGGACATGGCAATAGGTGTTGTAATAGGCGGTGCCTTCGGGCAGATTACCACTTCGTTGGTAAACAACATAATTATGCCGCCGCTGGGCATGATGATTGGCAAAATTGACTTTTCCAATCTGTTCATCGCGCTGGACGGCAAAGATTACGCTTCCCTGAAAGCAGCAGCCGATGCAGGTGCCCCGGTACTGTCCTACGGTTTGTTCATCAATACCGTTATTAACTTTTTGATCATTGCATTTTCCGTATTTATTGTAATTAAACAAATCAACCGTTTCCGCCCGAAACCGGCTCCGGAACCGGAACCGAGACTGTGCCCGTTCTGCCGTCAGCCGATTGCCGATGACGCAACCCGCTGCCCACACTGCACTTCCGAACTGTAAAATTTGCCAATAGTCGCATTAAGTTGTATAATATATATTATGGCTTAATGCGATTTTTTATTTGGACTGGAGGAAGATTGATGTCAGTTTTTGACGTTCTGCAAGAACGCGGCTTTTTAAAACAAATGTCGCACGAAGAAGAAATCCGTGAACTTCTCGAAAAGGAGAAAATCACTTTTTATATCGGTTTTGATCCGACGGCAGACAGCCTGCATGTCGGCCATTTTATCGCCCTGATGGCAATGAGCCACATGCAAAAAGCGGGGCACCGCCCGATTGTGCTTTTGGGCGGCGGCACCGGCATGGTTGGCGACCCGAGCGGCAAGGATGAAATGCGCAAAATGCTGACGCCGGAATTTATTGCGCACAACATTGCTTGCTTTAAAAAGCAGATGAGCCGTTTTATTGATTTTACGGACGACAAAGCGATTATGGTCAATAACGCCGACTGGCTGCTTGATTTAAACTATATTAAACTGCTGCGCGAAGTGGGCGTGCATTTTTCCGTTAACCGCATGCTGACGGCAGAATGCTTTAAAAAACGTCTGGAACGCGGCTTATCCTTCTTTGAATTTAACTATATGATTATGCAGGCGTACGATTTCTGGACGCTGAATAAAAAATACGGCTGCGTAATGGAAATGGGCGGCGACGACCAGTGGTCCAACATGCTGGCAGGCGTGGAACTTATCCGCCGCAAGGAGCAGAAACCTGCTTTTTGCATGACCTGCAAGCTTTTGACTACCAGCGACGGCCGCAAGATGGGCAAAACGGAAAAAGGCGCGCTGTGGCTTGACCCGGAAAAAACCAGCCCGTATGATTTTTATCAGTACTGGCGCAATGTTGACGACAGCGATGTTGAAAACTGCTTAGCGCTCTTAACCTTCCTGCCGATGGACGAAGTACGCCGTCTTGGCAGCCTGAAGGATTCTGCTATTAACGAAGCCAAAAAGGTACTGGCTTACGAAGTTACCAAACTTGTACACGGCGAAGCGGAAGCCGAAAAAGCAAAACAGGCGGCCGAAGCACTTTTTGGCGGCGGCGGTGCCATGACCGACGTGCCGACCATTAACCTGACGGCTGAACAGGCAAGCGCCAAACTGATTGACGTTCTGACTGCTGCCAAAGTGTTCAGCAGCAAACGCGAAGCAAGGCAGATGGTGCAGCAGGGCGGCCTTTATATCGGCGATACCGCTGTCAGCGACGCTGAAATGCAGCTGGCGCCGGAAATGTTCGACGCTGAAAAGAGCCTGCTTATCCGCAAGGGCAAAAAGAAATACTACCGTTTACTGATTGACTGATACGGAATAAAACAAAGTTAAGGCTGCCTTAACAAGCAGCCTTAATTTTTAAAAACTTTGGAGACCTTATGAAACAGAAACTTACTTTTATGGAAATTTTGCCGATAGGCTTAATGCTGTTTGCTTCGTTCTTCGGCGCGGGCAACTTAATCTTCCCGCCTGCGCTGGGGCAGTCGGCCGGCGTTAATTTTATACCGGCCGCAGCCGGATTTTGCACAACCGGCGTAGGCATACCGCTTTTGGGCATTATCGCTATCGGCCTTTTGCGAGCTTCCAACCCGGAGGCTTTGGCGCTGCCGGTGCACCCTAAATTTGCCAAACTTTTGATTGTGGTAACGGTACTGACCATCGGGCCATTTTTCGCTATCCCGCGTACGGCGGCGGTGTCGTTTGACGTTGGCATTTTGCCGTTTATTTCGGCGGAGAACTACGATTTGGGATTGGTGCTTTATTCACTGTTCTTTTTTGTGGTAACGTATTTTCTTTCCGTTAACCCTTCCAAAATTGTTGACTGGGTAGGCAAGGTTTTAACGCCGCTGCTGTTAATCAGCATTGCCATTTTAGTGGTGCAGGTGTTTATGAGCCCGATGGGCGCGCCGCAGCAGGCTGGCGGTTATTACGCCACTATGCCGTACCTGAAGGGCTTTCAGGAAGGCTATTACACGATGGACCTTCTGGCAACGATGCTGTTCGGCACAGTTGTTATTGATTCCATCAAAGTGCGCGGCATCAGTGAAGGCAGCGTGCTGACTAAAACCTGCATTATGGCGGGTATTATTGCGGCGGTGCTGTTGGCGGCTATTTATTTTTCGCTGACCTATACCGGCGCGACGAGCGTTGAAATTTTGGGCGTATCCGATAACGGCGCGATTGCGCTTTCGGCTATTGCCAATTATTATATGGGCACGGCGGGCAACGTGGTGCTGTGCCTGATGATTTTCTTCGCCTGCCTGACGACGAGTATCGGCCTGACGGTATCCGCCGGTGCTTATCTGGAAGGCGTTGTCAAGGGCAAAATGCAGTATCAGCGCATTGCCGCTGCCATTTGCATTTTCAGCTTTGCCGTTTCCAACATTGGCTTAACAAAAATTATTTCCATGTCGGTGCCGGTGCTGTGCCTGTTGTACCCAATCGTTATCGTGCTGGTGCTGATGGCGTTTATGCCGGTTAAGCGTGCCTGCGTGTACCGCAGCACTCTGGCGTTTACCATTGTGTTTGCCATTATCGACGGGCTTAACGCTGCCGGTGTGCCGCTGAAAGCTTTGGAAGCAACTTTGAAGGGCGTAATTCCTTTTTACGACGTCGGCTTCGGCTGGCTGGCTCCTTCCGTTGTCGGGCTTGCTATTGGCCTTGTGTACAGCATGGTTGTTAAAGAAAAAGAAGCATAAAATTTTCCGCAGTTGTTTTAACGCAGCTGCGGATTTTTTATTTGCGGGGCAAATTTTGGGCAGATGTGGTAAAATAAAAACAGATAGTAAAAGCGGGGTGGGCGTATGTATATTTCAAAACTGTATCTCGAAAACTTCCGTTGTTATGATAAATTTGAAATTGATTTTGATAAGGATCTGACGGTTATCGTCGCTGAAAACGGTCAGGGCAAAACTGCCATCCTCGACGCGGTGGCGATTGCTTTAGGACCGTACCTTTCCTGCTTTGCGGACTGCAAGGCGCGTAATATACACGAAACGGACGTGCGCCAGACGGTGGAAACCGCCGGTAAAACGCAGCTGGAAATTTTGCGCATGAAAAGCCAGTACCCGGTAATTATCGGTTCGGAGGGCGATGTCGACGGCGCTAAAATAAAATGGCAGCGCGAGCTGAACAACGCCAAAGGGCGCACGACGATGCAGCACGCCAAAACGCTGTCCGGCTACGGCCGCCGTATGGTGGAAGCACTGCGCGCCAAGGACGACAACAACGTAGTGCTGCCGGTAATTGCTTATTACGGCACAGGGCGCATGTGGAATGACAGCAAGCTGCGCAACACGCTGAAAAACATCGACCTTGAACGCAGCAGCGGCTATACGGATTGCCTTGAATCGACGTCCTCCTACGTTAATTTCGGGCACTGGGTAAAATATGCCGTAATGAGCGCGATGGAAATTGAGCGCATTATCGCCGAAAGGCATTTGAATGAAAAGAACCCTTACCGTGAAGTTTTTAAAGCCGTGGAACAGGCGATTGTAACCTGTATCGGCAGCATGGGCTGGACGGACATTGATTACAGCTTTATGCGCCAGAACCTTGTGTTAAAACATAAAACGCGCGGCATTTTGCCGATAGAAGCGCTCAGCGACGGCGCACGCAGCGTTATCAGCATGGTTGCGGATTTAAGCTACCGCATGGTGCGCCTAAACCCTGACCTTGGCATTAACGCCGTTTTGCAGACCCCAGGCATTGTGCTGATTGATGAGGTTGATATGCATCTGCATCCTTCGTGGCAGCAGACGGTGCTGTACGATTTGCGCAAGGCGTTTCCGCTGGTGCAGTTTATTGTTACCACACACAGCCCGCAGGTGCTTACCACCGTGCCGCCGGAATGTATCCGCGCGCTGCGTTGGGACAACGATTTAATAGACATTTACCAGCCGGATTTTTCGCTCGGCGCGGAAAGCTACCAGCTTTTGAAGGATATTCAGAACGTAGACGCAAGGCCGCAGTGCGTGCCGGTTGTAAAAGAACTGAAGCGTTATCTGGACCTGGTCAGCGAGGACAAGTGGGATTGCCCGGAGGCGCTGGAGCTGCGCAAAAAGCTGGACAAATGGGCGGCAGGGCGCGAGCCTGCGCTGCTGCGCGCGGATATGGATATCAGAATGCGTTCCTTCAGGAGGAAGCAGCATGAAAAGAATCTTTAAAAATCCGGAAGCTCCGGAAGCGCTGCGCGAATTTGCGGAACAGTACCCGGACGAAACGTGGGAGCATTTCCGCCGTGCCAACCGCCGCGGCTACCGCGAGGTTAAAAGGCAGCTTTTAGAGGACCAGCACGGCTTGTGCGCCTACTGCGAAATAAATATTAAATTTGCCGATGAGGAAGGCGAAGTGGACGACTTCCGCGTGGAGCATTTTTATCCCAAAAGCGAAACGGATTTTGCCGTGCACAATTACCATCTGGACTGGCAGAACCTTTTGGGTGTATGCCACGGCGGCAGCCAGCCGAACGTGGAGGATGCGGAGGTGCGTTTTTCGCGACGCAAGATTGACCGCAGCTGCGACGTACCCAAGGGCGGCAAGCCGATAAACGAGCGTATTTTAAACCCGCTGGAGATACCGGCTGACGTGCGTATTTACCGTTATGCCGCACACACCGGGCGCATGATTGTCGATGAGGATACATGTCCGCCGGAATTACAGCGCAAGGCGCGCAACACGATACGCGAGCTGAACCTTAACGCCCCGCGCTTGATGCGTATGCGGCGCGAGGTTATCACCGTGTTGCAGGACGAAATTGAAAATGCGCTGGCCGCCGGTGTGGAAATGGAAGATTTTTTAACCATCCTTGCCGAGAACTTTTTGCTGCCGGACGACAACGGTAACTGCCAGGCATTCTTTTCGCTTATCCGCTGGTTTTTAGGCCCGGCGGCGGAAAATGTTTTAAGTGAACATGGTTATGCAATTTAATAAAATCCTGCTTAACAGGCAGGATTTTTGTTTTTAAAATAGAAAATATATAAGTCATGAAATTTATGCTGACGGGGAGAGATACGATGGGACTGAGTAAAAAAGCCTTTAAAGCCTATGATATACGCGGTATTGTGCCGCAGGAGGTTAGCGCGGAGCTTGCTTACCGTGTTGGCCGTGTATTTGCCGCCATGTTTGCGGCGGAAAGCGTCGTTGTCGGCCATGATATCCGCCTGACGGGTCCGGAAATTGCGGCGGCAGCTATTGAAGGGCTGCGCGACGGCGGCTGCACTGTGTATGATATTGGCGAGTGCGGCACCGAGATGGTTTATTTTGCCACGGCGCATTTAAAAACCGACGGCGGCATTATGGTAACCGCCAGCCACAACCCGAAGGATTACAACGGCATGAAGCTTGTACGCAGCGGCGCAAGGCCGATTTCTGCCGATACGGGCCTGATGGAAATTTGCGAAATGGCTACGGAAGACGGCGAATTTCCGCACGTTGTGGTTGCAGGCAAGCAGCGCGGCGAGCTGATTAAAAAAGACATTATGCCCGAATACATTGAGCATCTGTTGAGCTATATCGACGTTAAAAATCTTAAGCCGCTGAAAATTGTGGCAAACCCCGGCAACGGCGGCGCAGGCCCGGTACTGGCAGAGCTTGCCAAACACCTGCCGTTTGAATTTGTAAAGATGAACGAAACTCCGGACGGCAGCTTCCCAAATGGTGTGCCGAACCCGCTTTTGGAGCATAATCGCGCCGTAACGGCGGATAAGGTGCTGGCTGAAAAGGCAGACCTTGGCATTGCCTGGGACGGCGATTTTGATCGCTGCTTCTTCTTTGACGAGAAAGGCGAATTTATCGAAGGATATTATATTGTCGGCCTCCTGGCAGCGGCATTTTTAAAGAAATTGCCGGGCAGCAAAATTATGTATGACCCGCGCCTGACGTGGAGTACGGAAGAAATCATCGCCGAAAAGGGCGGTATGCCTGTGCGCTGCAAGAGCGGCCATGCTTTTATGAAAGAGTGCATGCGCCAGAACGACGTTGTTTACGGCGGCGAGATGAGCGCGCACCATTATTTCCGCGAATTTTCGTACTGCGACAGCGGCATGCTGCCGTGGCTTCTGGTAACGGAACTGATGTGCTGTGAAGGCAAAAAACTTTCGGAGCTTGTCGGTGAGCGCATGGAAAAATTCCCGTGCAGCGGTGAAATCAACCGCAAGGTTGAAGACAGTAAAGCCGTTTTGGCGGCGATTGAAGCAAAATATGCAGAGGGCGGCAAGGTTGACAAGCTGGACGGCCTGAGCATTGAATACGACAACTGGCGTTTTAACGTAAGGGTTTCCAACACTGAGCCTGTTATGCGCCTGAATGTGGAAACGCGCGGCGATAAAACGCTGCTGAAAGAAAAAACGCAGGAACTTTTGACCGTTATCGGCGGAGAAGAAGCATAAGGAGAGATTGAAATGACAACGATTAAACCAGTCCGCAAGGCGGTAATACCGGCAGCCGGTTTGGGCACGCGCTTTTTGCCTGCCACCAAGGCAACGCCGAAGGAAATGCTGCCTATTGTGGACAAGCCGACCATTCAGTATATTATCGAGGAGGCTTTAGCTTCCGGCATTGAAGATATCATCATCATCAGCGGCAAAGGCAAACGTTCCATTGAGGACCATTTTGACCGCAACATGGAGCTGGAAATGAGCCTTGAAGCGAGCGGTAAGTTTGAGCAGCTGGAGATGGTGCGCCGCATTTCGGAAATCAATCTGCACTATATCCGCCAGAAGGAACCGCGCGGACTGGGACATGCAATTTTGTGCGCCCGCCGCTTTATCGGCGATGAGCCGTTTGCGGTTTTGCTGGGCGACGACGTTGTGGACAGCGAAAAACCGGCATTGAAACAGCTGATTGATGTATACGACCGCCGCGGTTTCAGCGTTTTGGGCGTGCAGGAAGTTGCGCCGGAGAAGGTTTCCAGTTACGGCATTATTGACAGCGTGCCGACGGAGGAAGACCGCACCTACACCGTGCGCGACATGGTGGAAAAACCGGCACAGGAAGAAGCTCCTTCGCGTCTTGCGGTTTTGGGACGCTACATTATTACGCCGGAAATTTTTGATATTCTGGAAAACACGCCTCCGGGACGCGGCAACGAAATTCAGTTGACGGACGCTTTGCGAGTGCTGGCCAAAGAGCAGCCGATGTATGCTTACAATTTTGAAGGCCGCCGCTATGACGTGGGCGACAAGCAGGGCTTTATTGAAGCAACTGTTGAGTTTGCGCTGAAACGTCCGGAAATGCGCGGCAAGCTGCTGGAATATTTAGCGCATATTGTTGAAGCAAACAAGGAGTAACGGCATGAATGTTTTAGTAACCGGCGGCGCGGGCTACATCGGCTCGCACGTTGTTAATGTTTTAAAAAAAGAAGCCGGCTTTACGCCGATAGTGTACGATAATTTTTCCACCGGACACCCGGAAGCTGTGGCTGACGATGTGCAGCTGGTGGAGGGCGATATCCGCGATATTGAATTTACCAAGCATGTAATGGCGCAGTTTGAAATTGATGCTGTTATACATTTTGCGGCAAGCAGCCTGGTTGGCGAAAGCATGAGCGACCCGGCGAAATACTATGTGAACAACGTGGAAGGCTCGCTGCATTTGTTGCAGGCAATGAAGCAATCCGGCGTGGATTATATTGTTTTCAGCAGCACGGCGGCGGTGTACGGCGAACCTGCCAAAACGCCTATTTGCGAAGATTTTGCCACGCAGCCGACCAATGTGTACGGGCGCACCAAGCTGGTTATTGAAGGCATGTTGAAGGATTACGCCATGGCTTACGGCATGCGCTATGTGGCACTGCGCTATTTTAATGCGGCGGGTGCATCGCTGACGGAGGACATCGGCGAGGACCATCATCCGGAAACGCATTTGATTCCGCTGATTTTAAAAACGGCGCAGGGCGTACGCGATAAGGTTTCTATCTTCGGTACAGATTACCCGACGCCGGACGGCACATGCCTGCGCGATTATATCCACGTTGAAGATTTGGCCACGGCACATGTGCTGGCACTGAAACATCTAGTGAACGGCGGCGACAGCAGGATTTATAATCTCGGCAGCGAAAATGGTTTCAGCGTGCGCGAGATTATTGAAACAGCCAAACGCGTTACCGGCGTAGATTTTGCGGTAGCGGAAGAAGCACGCCGCAGCGGCGACCCGGCAGTGTTGGTGGCAAGCAGCGAAAAAATCCGCAGCGAGCTTGGCTGGCAGCCGCAGCACAGCACCGTTGAAGAAATTATCAAGACGGCGTGGAAATGGCATCAGGGACATCCGAACGGCTATAATGGCTGAAAGTAAAATAAAAATTTTCAATAACACAGGCATCTTGCGGTGCTTGTGTTATTTTTTGCTTTTCAGGGCGGGCTTTTTTTGATATAATAGCAATTCGAGAACATCAGGAAACAGAGGATGAAGCATGCAGCTTGTTGTATATAATCTGACGAAAAGTTTTGGCGTTAACACCGTTTTTACGGGCGTCAGCTTTATGGTAGATAAAGGTGAAAAAATCGGGCTGGTCGGCGTTAACGGCAGCGGTAAATCAACGCTGCTGCGCTGCCTTTTGCAAAACGGCTATGCCGACGGCGGCAGCGTGCGCTTTGAAGCCGGTACGCGCGTCGGTTACGTTGAGCAGGGCTTTGGCAATATCGGTGATGGCAGCTTGTGGCAGTTTATGATGAACTCCTGCCCGGAAGTGCCGGAGCTGCGCGCGCGTTTGCAGAAGCTGGAAGAACAAAGCGTAGGCATTAGCGGCGATGAACTTGACAAAGTTTTGGAAGAATATGCTTCCGTAACGCGCCGCTATGAATACATCGACGGCTACAATTATGAAACGCGCATTAAAATTGTGCTGAACGGGCTCGGTTTTACCGAAGAAGTGTGGCAGAAACCGGCACAGAATTTTTCCGGCGGGCAGAAAACACGCATTCTGCTGGCGGCGGCACTCGTCAAAAATCCGGACTTTTTAATTTTGGACGAACCGACCAACCATCTGGATATCCGCATGACGGAATGGCTGGAAAAATATTTGCAGGATTTTAAGGGCGGGCTGTTAATCGTCAGCCATGACCGCAAATTTTTAGATAATGTCGCCACCCGCATTTTGGAAATGGAAGGCGGGCATTTGCAGTCCTTTAAGGGCAACTACACCAAATATCTGGCGCAGAAGGAAATACAGACGGCGACGCTGGAAGCTGCCTACGAAGCCCAGCAGAACTATATCGCGCGCACGGAAGCCTATATCCGCCGTTTTAAGGCCGGCATTAAAAGCAAAATGGCGCGCGGGCGCCAATCGCAGCTTGACAGGCTGGAACGCATTGAAGCGCCGGTGCATAACGAGGAGTTTGAACTTAAATTGCCACATGCGCCGGAATCTGCCGAACGCGTACTGATTTTGGAAGATCTGACTGTCGGTTATAAAGATAATGTGCTGGTTAAGGACATCAATTTAGTGCTGCGCCGCGGAGAAAAAGCTGCGCTGCTCGGGCCGAACGGCAGCGGCAAATCGACGCTGCTGAAAACAGTGCTGGGCGAAATTGCGCCGCTAAAAGGCAAAGCGCAGACCGGCAACCGCGTTAAGGTAGGTTATTTTTCGCAAAGCTATGAGCACTTGGACGAAAGCCAGACCATTTTAGATAACTTTTTGACGGAATACGGTATGGACGACGGGCATGCGCGTTCACTGCTGGGCGGCATGCTGTTCCACGGCGACGATGTTTTTAAAGAGATAGGCACGCTAAGCGGCGGGCAAAAGGCACGCCTTGTTTTGCTGAAGCTTGTGCTGGACGGCGCTAACTTTTTGATTCTGGACGAACCGACCAACCATTTGGATATTTTGGCGCGCGAAACTTTGGAAGCGGCGCTGGAAGCCTTTGACGGCACGCTTTTGGTTGTCAGCCACGACCGTTATTTTATTGGAGAAATTGCCGACCGCGTGTGGGAAATTGAAGACCACACCTTGCAGGATTACAAGGGCGATTACGAGTACTATCTTGCCGAAAAGGAAAAAAGAAAACAGGCTGCGCCGGTTAAGGCAGAGCCTGTAAAAAAAGCTGTTAAGGAAGAAGCCGCGCCGGAGGTTAAAACATCGCCGCAAGGCAAAAAAGCAAAAGCGCAGAAGCGTTACAGTCCGGAAGATTTGGCAAAGCAGCTGCAAAAGGTGGAACTTAACATACGCGAGCAGGAAGCCATGCTGGGCGTGCTGGAAAAGCAAATGGCAGACCCGGCGAACCATGTGGATTTGGAACACAGCAAGAAGCTGGCTGATGAGCACGAAGCAATGCAGGCGGAGATTGACCGTTTGATGGAACGCTGGGAAGAACTGATGCAGGCACAGGAGGAACTTGATGCAAACTGACGAATTTTATATGAACCTTGCGATAGAAGAAGCCAAAAAAGCTGCCGCGCGCGGCGAAATACCCATTGGTGCGGTGCTGGTGGCTGACGGAAAGGTAATATCGGCGGCGCACAATATGCGCGAAACGTGGCACGATGCAACGGCCCACGCCGAGATGATTACGATTATGGAAGCCTGCGCTTTGCTGGAACGCTGGCGTTTGAACGACGCTACGCTGTACGTGACGGTTGAGCCGTGCCCGATGTGTGCCGGCGCGATTGTGAACAGCAGGCTGAAGCGTTTGGTGTACGGCTGCCCGGACGTGAAGGCAGGGGCGGCGGAATCCATTTTTAACGTGGTAAGCAACCCTAACCTTAACCACAGCGTGGAAGTGAAAAGCGGCGTGTGCGAAGAAGCGTGCGCAGCCGTGATAAAGGACTTTTTTAAACAGCGCCGTGCGGAAAACAAACAGCAAAAACAGGCTTAATTAAAATCCGCTCTTGGCAAAAGCAAAATTAAATAGTATAATAATAAAGACGCTTGCAAACAAGCTGCAGCGTCTTAACAAAATATGGAGAGGTGTCCGAGTGGTCGAAGGTGTCTGACTCGAAATCAGATGTGCGGCAACGTACCGTGGGTTCGAATCCCACCCTCTCCGCCAGAAATTCAGCACTGTCAAAACGGCAGTGCTTTTTGTTTGCATAAAAAAGCTCCTGCATTAAGCAGGAGCGTGATTGTTTGATTTCGAGTCATTTGTATATTTTATTTTTCCGCCACAAAGGGCACAACATCTTTAACTGCTTCGGCGAGGGTGATTTCTTTATCGCCGTTGTCGATGTCGATGAGTTTATACTTGTCGTTGCCCATGTGCAGCTCTTTCATGTAAGTCAGCTGGCGCAGGCCGTGGCGGGTTTCCATGCGTTCAACAAGCGCGTGGCGGTCTTCCTCCTTCATGGCATAAACAAGGTCGACGCAGGCCTGGTCAACCGCTAAAATATCCAGCGAGGCGAGGATACCGACGTTAGGCGTTACCACAGGCGCAGCTGCCGTGCCTTCGCAGTCGCACGATACTGACATGTTGCGCATTACGTTAACAAAAGCAATGTTTTTGCCAAAGTGGTCAACAACGGCCTTGGCGGATTCCGTCATTCTTTCCATAAATTCTTCGTCGGAGATATCCCACATATCGTCGGAGCCGGGAGTGGTATGGATGGCTTTTTTGCCGATGCGCCCATCCGCACAGCCGATACCGATATTTTTATCGCTGCCGCCGAAGCCGCCTTTAACATGCCCTTTAAAATGTGTCAGCACAAACAGCGAATCATAATTCAGCAAATTTTTGCCCATGTGCATTTCGATAAACCATTTGGCATTTTTTACCGGCAGGGCAACTGTGCCGTTCTCGTCCATAATATCAACAGGGCAAAAGTCCCAGCCGTTTATCTTCAGCGTTTCGCGGTGCTTCTCGGTGGTGTAGCGCCCGCCTTCGTAGTAGGAATTTGTTTCAACAACCGTTGCGCCGGGCAGCGCTTTTTCAATTAAATTTTTAACCCACGGGCGTGGGATAATGTTCGGACCGTGCGGCTCGCCGGTGTGCAGCTTAATGCCAACTTTGCCGGTGAGATTTTCGTTAATGCGGTTAAAAATTTTCAGCAGCCCTTCGGCAGATAAATCGCGCGTAAAATATACGACGGATTCTGCGCCGCTGCGTTGTGCATAGGGAATGTAATGGCCGCCGCCGGTGCCGGGTACAGGTTTTTGTGTGGTCATATTAAAGCCTCCTTTAAAATTTGCGTAACAAAGTTTATATAAATTGCAAAATTTAAAAACGCATGCCGCCAGCGTTTGACAGCTTACGGCAGGTTGGTTAAAATAGTAAATGGCGGCTGTAAGGCCGGTGCATATTTACTTCTAATATTATTATAGCAACATTGGCGGCTAAATAAAACTGCCGCCGCGTTAAACTTTTAAGGGATGATTAGTTTGAATATCAAAGCAAAGGCTTTTAAGGCGGCTTTTCCATATACGGTGCCGATTGGCGCGAGTTTTATTTTTCTCGGCGCGTCCTACGGATTTTTAATGGTCAGCAAGGGCTTTTCGCCGCTGTACCCGTTTTTGATGAGCCTTTTGATTTTTGCGGGCTCGGTGGAATTTGTGTCCGTTAATTTGCTGCTGGGCGCTTTTGAACCGCTGGCAGCATTTTTGGGGGCGTTTATGCTGAACGCGCGCCATTTGTTTTACGCTATCTCAATGTTAAAACCATACAGCAACACCGGCTGGAAAAAGTTTTACCTTATCTTTGGCATGTGCGACGAGAGCTTTGCCATCAACAGCATGACCAAAGTGCCGGAGGGCGTTGACCACGGCTGGTTTATGTTTTTTGTAACGCTGCTGAACCATTTTTACTGGGTAGCAGGCGCAACGCTGGGTGCGCTTATCGGCAGTGCGCTGGATTTACCGACCGAAGGCATTGAGTTTGTGCTGCCTGCGCTGTTTGTGGTAATTTTTGCGGAGCAGTGGCTTAACGCCGATGCCCACGGCGCGGCGATGACGGGGCTTGCAGCTTCGGCATTGTGCCTGTTCGTGTTTGGTACGGAAAATTTTATGATACCTTCGATGCTTTTGATACTGGCAATTTTTGCCCTGCTTAAAAGGAGGGTACACGCATGACGATGACAGTGTGGCAAAGTGTCATTATGATTGCCGCCATTATTTTGGCAACGGTGCTGACGCGCAGCCTGCCTTTTATAATTTTCAGCGGTGGGCGCCAAATACCGCCGTTTGTAAACTATCTTGGCAAGGTTCTGCCCTTTGCCGTTACGGGCATGCTGGTGGTTTACAGCTTAAAGGACGCACCTTTTAACGCATGGCACGGCGCGCCGGAATTTATCTGCACGGCACTTACGCTGGCGCTGCATTTCTGGCGGCGCAGCATGCTGCTGAGCATTGCGGGCGGCACGCTGGCGTATATGTTTCTGGTGCAGAAGGTATTTTAAATCTGCTTGTGCAATTTAATTGTAAAATAACGGCGGCAAAATTGCCAATGCTTAAAATGCCAATTTTATATGCGTTTAAGGCATGAATCCTGCGGGGCAACCTTGCGGGATTTTTTATTACCAAAAGGCATGGCCGGGCAGTAAAAATAAGCATTGGACTGGCTGGCGGCGGCTTAATATAATTAAAACAGAAATAAAATAAGCAGGAGGGGAGCTTATGAACCGCAGGGAATTTTTAAAAGTAAGCTGTTCGGGCTTAATGACGCTGTTTTTAAGCGGCTGCGGCCTGAATATGCTTGGCGGCGATACATCCGGCACAGGTTTTGCCGCTGCCAATAACGCAGCAGAAAAAGAGAGTGGTAAAATGAAAATTGCAGTTATAACAGGCAGTCCGCATAAAGCGGGCACATCGGCGTTACTCGCCGATAAATTTATTGAAGGCGCGGAAGCAAAAGGGCATGAGGTGTTCCGCTTTAACGCTGCGTTTAAGAATATTCACGCCTGCACCGGCTGCAACGCCTGCGAGATGGACGGGCCGTGTATTTTTAAGGATGATATTGAACGCGAGCTGATGCCGCAGCTTTTGGCGGCGGATTTAATTGTTCTGGTAACGCCGCTGTATTATTATGATATGTCGGCACAGCTGAAAACGGTTATCGACCGTATGCACGGCAGGCTGCGCCGCTTTGACGGCAAAAAGAGCATTTTGATGGCGACGGCGTGGAACAGCTCCGGATGGACTTTTGACGCATTGGTTGACCATTATCAATCGCTGGTTGAATTTATGCACTGGCAGGATATGGGCATGGTGCTTGGTTACGGCTGCGGCACACGTCGCATGATTGAAGCAACGGAGTTTCCAGAGCAGGCAAAGCGCCTTGGCATGAGCATTTAACGGCAGAAGAAGCGAGGGATGAGAATGAAAATAGTAGTTTTAACCGGCAGCCCGCATAAAGAGGGGACGACGGATTTACTGGCTGATAAATTTATTGAAGGTGCAGAGAGCAAAGGGCACGAAATTTACCGTTTTGACGCGGCGTTCCGCAATATTCATCCGTGCCTTGGCTGCGATGCCTGCGGCATGAGCGGGCCATGCGTGCATAAGGACGATATTGAAAATGAAGCTATCCAAAAATTAAGGGAAGCCGATGTAATTGCGCTGGTAACGCCTGTTTATTATTTTGCGTTCAGCGCGCAGCTTAAAACAGTTATCGACCGTTTTTATTCGCGTACATACGATATCAATAACAAGCAATCGGTGCTGTTGGCCGCTGCGGGCAGCAATACTCCGCTGACGATGCGCAGTATTACAAAACACTACCAAACGCTTGCGGGTTATATGCACTGGCAGGACCGCGGTATGGTGCTGGCGGCGGGCTGCCCGACACGCGATGCGATTGCAAAAACAAATTATCCGGACGAAGCCTTTAAACTTGGGCAGAGCCTGTAAATTAAAAACGGCATAAAAAAATCCTGCACATTTCTGTGCAGGATTTTTGTTTATCCGGATTATAAATCGTTGAGGTGTTTTTCGGTAGTTTCAAAATCTTTGATGATAGCGTCGGACGGTTTTTTATCCAGCAGGCTGACAACAAAGATGGCAAGGCAGGAAACGATGAAGCCCGGGATGATTTCGTACAGACCGGTGTAGGCGAAACATTCCTTCCACAAAAGTACGGTGCTGCCGCCGAAGAATACGCCTGCAACCGCGCCTTTTAAGGTGGTTCGTTTCCAGAACAGGCTGAACAGCATCAGCGGTCCGAAGGAAGCGCCGAAGCCCGCCCACGCATAAGCAACCAAATCAAGAATGTAGTTGTTGGGGTTGTAGGCCAGCGCCAGCGAGCAGGCAGATACCAGAATAACGGCGATTCTGCTGACGAAAACCAGTTCCTTCTGGCTGGCGTTTTTGCGCAGAAGTGCCTGATAAAAGTCGGTGGAAATGGCGGATGCCGTAACAAGCAGCTGACCGGAGGAGGTACTCATAATCGCGCCCAAAATGGCGGAGATGATGATGGCAGCCATAAAGGAGTTAAAGAACTGTTCGTTCATAACCATGAAAACGGTTTCGGCGTTAACGCCGGTTAAAATGTCGCCCAGCACAACGCGGCCGACAAGGCCGGAAGCAACGGCAAAGAACAGGGAGAAGATTACCCATACCATGGCAATGCGCGTTGCCTGCGGAATTTCTTTGGCGGAGGTAATGCTCATAAAACGTACGAGAATGTGAGGCTGGCCAAAGTATCCAAGGCCCCAGCCGATAAGGGAAACAATCGCTGTAAAGCTCAGTGTTAAGCCGGTGGCGTCGGTAAGCATGTTAAAATAGTTCGGGTTCAGCGCATGCAGCGAAGCAATTGTTTCCGTAGGGCCGCCTGCAATCATTACGCCGGTAACAGGTACGACAATGATGGCAAAAAACATCAGCGTGCCCTGGAAAAAGTCCGTGCGGCACACGGCCAGATAACCGCCGGTAAAGGTGTAGAAAATTACGATGCCCGCCGTAATTAACAGCGAGGATACGTAAGAAATATCAAAAACGGTGGTAAACAATCTGCCGCCGGCAACAAAACCGGACGCGGTGTAAATTAAAAAGAAAATAAAAATAAATACGGCCGATACGATACGCAGAATTTTGCTTTTATCGTTGTAGCGGTTTTCAAAAAAGTCCGGCAGCGTGATGGAGTCATTGGCGATTTTGGTGTAAATACGCAGACGCTGCGCCACAAAACGCCAGTTCAGCCAGGTGCCGAGCGCAAGGCCGATAGCAATCCAGAAAGCGCTGACACCTGCCACATAAGCGTAGCCCGGCAAACCCATCAGCATCCAGCCGCTCATGTCGGAAGCTTCGGCGCTCATTGCCGAAACCCACGGGCCGATTTTACGGCCGCCGAGCATGTAGCTCTGCATATCGCCGGTGTCCTTCATATGGTAAAGCCCTATTGCGAACAGTACAATAAAGTACAGCGCATAGGCTAATATACTGCCTAAATCCTGTTCCATAAAAACTCCTCCCATGTTTGGTTTATGTAAATAATATATTAATTATACACTTCTTTATTGCATTAAACAAGCAAATTCGTCGCCGTAAAAATTATATGCGGTTGACTGTACCGTGAGGGTGAGATATAATATTTAAGAAGTTTTGGCAGTTTTTGGACCGTGATAAAATTGTTGAGGAGCTTGCTTCGTTTTTATAGTTGAAGGAAACCTGAAAGTGAAGCAGGCTCCGGCCATTTTTGGAGTGCTTTTTATGGAAATGAAGAATGTAAAAATCCACGTTAAAAGTTTTGAAAAAAGCGGCGGCGAACAATCCGCCATCGAAACGGTATCGTTTGGCAGAATGGCTGAAAAAAACGGCAAGTTTTATGTTTTTTACGATGAAACGGATGCCGTTGGCATGAAGGGCACCAAAACTACCATTAAATGGGATTACGACAACGTAGTTATTATCCGCAGCGGCACGGTAGAATCGCGCCAGGAATTTGCACAGGGGCTTGAATGTATCAGCGTTTATAAAACGCCGTATATGACCTTTGGATTAAAGACAAATACCGAATATGTGTATGTTTACTGCCGCAACGGCATCTGGAACATTGAACTGGAATACATGCTGGAGCTGGCGGGACAGGAACGCAACGAAATGAAAATAAAGATTGTTATCGAGGAGGATGCGCATGGATATTAAAGAAATTTTGGCAGGCGCCATTAAAAAGGCTGCCCTTACCGCTATTGAAAAGGGAACTGTTAAGGAGGGCGAATTGCCTGAGGTGCTTTTGGAAGTACCGCCGCAAAAGGAATTCGGCGATTTTGCCAGCAACTTTGCCATGCAGTCTGCCAGAAGCTTAAAATGCAATCCGAGAATCGTGGCGCAGGCTGTAATTGACAACCTTGACTGCGCTTACGTGGACAGGGCTGAAATTGCAGGCCCGGGCTTCATCAATTTTTATTTAAAAGATAACTGGCTGAGCGATATGTTTGCCAACATTGTCAAAGCCGGTGAAAATTACGGCAACCTGACCGCGCCGACCAAAGAAAAAATCCAGCTTGAATATGTAAGCGCCAACCCGACCGGCCCGCTGCATGTAGGGCATGGACGCGGCGCAGCGGTTGGCAGCTCGCTGGCTAACCTTATGAAAGCGGCAGGCTACGATGTAACCCGTGAATATTACATCAATGACGCCGGCAACCAGATTAACAACCTTGCCGCCTCCGTTAACGCGCGTTACCTTGAAGCTTACGGCATCGATGTGGAATTTCCGGAAAACGGCTACCACGGACATGATATAATTGAAACGGCAGAACGCATTAAACGCATTTACGGCGATAAATTCCTGCACATGGATGAGGATAAACGCATTGAAGAATTCCGCACCATTGCGCTAAAAGAAAAACTGGCGGCGCTGAAAGAGGATTTGGAAGCGTTTAACGTAACTTACGACGTTTGGTTCAGCGAGCAGACTTTGCACGACGGCAACAAAATTAAAGAAGCCTGCGATTTGCTGACCGAACGCGGTTATATGTATGAAAAGGACGGCGCTTTGTGGCTGAAAGCTACCGAGCACGGCGACGATAAAGACCGCGTGGTTATCCGCGATAACGGCGTGCCGACCTACTTTGCAGCCGATATTGCCTACCACCGCAATAAATTTGAACGCGGCTTTGACCGTGTAATCAACCTGTGGGGCGCCGACCACCACGGCTACATTGCCCGCATGAAGGCGGCTGTGGGCGCGCTGGGCTACAACCCCGACCAGCTGGAAGTTTTGATTTTGCAGATGGTAAGCCTGTACCGCAACGGTGAGCTGGTTAAAATGTCCAAGCGTACCGGCCAGAGCGTAACGCTGAACGAGCTGATTGAAGAAGTAGGTACCGACGCTGCAAGGTTCTTCTTTGTAATGCGCAGCATCGACAGTCAGCTTGACTTTGACCTGACGCTGGCGACCGAAAAATCCAACGAGAACCCGGTTTACTATATCCAGTATGCGCATGCGCGTATCTGCAGTATCTTCCGCCAGCTGAAGGAAGCAGGCATTGAAGAAGCGGCTGACGCCGATTATACTTTGCTGACCGACCCGACCGAAACCGAGCTTATCAAAAAGCTGGGCGAATATCCGGAGCTGATTGCTTCGGCGGCGAAGGAACGTGCCGTGCACCGCGTTGCACATTATGTGCATGAGCTGGCAGGCCTGTTCCATTCCTTCTATAACCAGTGCCGCATTTTGGGTGTTGACCCGGAATTGCAGCAGGCACGCATTAAACTTGTTAAAGCAACGCAGCACGTGCTGCGCCACGCCCTGAATATTTTAGGCGTATCCGCACCGGAAAGAATGTAATGCAGTTTAAATAAAATTATTGAATTGGAGGCAAATTATGACTAAGTATATTTTTGTAACCGGCGGTGTTGTTTCCTCTCTCGGCAAAGGCATTACGGCAGCATCCTTGGGCAGATTGCTGAAAAGCCGCGGTTATAAAGTCACCATCCAAAAGTTTGACCCTTACATTAACGTTGACCCCGGCACGATGAGCCCGTACCAGCACGGTGAAGTTTTTGTCACCGATGACGGTGCTGAAACCGACCTTGATTTGGGTCATTATGAACGCTTCATCGATATTAACCTGTCGAAAAGCTCCAACGTAACTGCCGGTAAAATTTATCTTTCCGTTATCAACAAGGAACGCCGCGGCGATTACCTCGGCCGTACCGTGCAGGTAATTCCGCACATCACCAACGAAATTAAAGAACGCGTTTACCGCGTTGGCCGCAACGACAACGCAGATTTTGTAATTACGGAAATCGGCGGCACCGTAGGCGATATTGAAAGCCTGCCGTTCCTCGAAGCAATCCGTCAGGTTAAGAAGGAAGTCGGCAAAAACGACGTACTGTACATCCATGTAACGCTTGTTCCGTACATCGCCGCTGCCGGCGAACTGAAAACCAAACCGACCCAGCACAGCGTTAAAGAGCTGCGCAGCATCGGCATTGCGCCGGATATTCTGGTATGCCGCAGCGAAAAGCCCATCAGCAAGGATATGTGCGAAAAAATGGCTATGTTCTGCGATGTTGACCCGGAAGCAGTTATCCAGAACCTGACCGCCGAAAGCATTTATGAAGTGCCGATGCTGATGGAAGAACAGGGCCTTGACACCGTTGTCCTGAAAAAACTGGATATGGAAGACAAACCGAAGGATATGGAGCACTGGCATGAAATGGTTGCCCGCATCCTGAAAAAATATGACCGTAAGGTAAAAATTGCCGTTGTCGGCAAATATGTTGAGCTGCACGACGCTTACATCAGCATTGCCGAAGCTTTGAAGCATGCTGCCGTTGCCAACGAAGCAGAGCTTGAAATTAAATGGGTAAATTCCGAAAAAATGGAAGAAGACAACAATGTTGAGGAAATGCTGAAAGACGTTGACGGTATCCTCGTACCGGGCGGCTTCGGCAACCGCGGCATTGAAGGCAAAATCATGGCCGTTAAGTATGCAAGGGAGAACAAAATTCCGTTCTTCGGTATCTGTCTTGGCATGCAGTGCGCCGTTATTGAATACGCGCGCCATATGTGCGGCATGGAAGGCGCCAACAGCGCTGAATTTGCGCCGGAAACCCAGTACCCGGTTATTGATCTGATGCCGGACCAGGTTGACGTTGAAGACATGGGCGGCACCATGCGCCTTGGCCTGTATCCGTGCAAGGTTTACCCCGGCACGCTTACCGAAAAAGCTTACGGTGCAGAACTGATTTACGAACGTCACCGTCACCGTTATGAATTTAATAACGCTTTCAGAGAACAGATTGTGGAAAAAGGCCTGCGTATTGGCGGCACTTTGCCGAACGGACGTCTTGTTGAGATTGTGGAACTGCCGGAAGATGTTCATCCGTGGTTCCTGGGCGCTCAGTTCCATCCGGAATTTAAATCCCGCCCGACCAATCCGCACCCGCTGTTTAAAGAATTTATTGCCGCTGCTTTGAGGGAACAGAAATAAAGCCGGTAAAATAACCAAAGAGCAGACTGCAAAAGGTCTGCTTTTTGCGTATAAGGAGATGAAAAGATGCTGAAGAAAATTTTTATCAGCGCAGTTTTGCTGATTGCTGTTTTATCTTTTGTTGTTTCGCTGCTGGGCGGTAACAACGGCGGCAAACCGCAGGTGGCTGTGGGCGACAGGGTTGCCGTTATCAACATTAATGGCGCGATTGTGGACGGCGCGGGTGTCGAACAGACTTTGCTGGGCGGCACGCAGGCTGCAACCAGCGGTCAGCTGATGAGGGAGATTCGCGACGCGGCGGCGGACAGCAGCGTTAAAGCTTTGGTGCTGCATATCAATTCGCCGGGTGGCAGCGTAACGGCGGCGGAGGAAGTTGGCCGCGAGCTGGAACGCTTTAAGGAAACCACCCAGAAGCCTATTGTAACCTCAATGGGCGACCAGGCATCGTCTGCGGCATACTGGCTTGCTTCTTACAGCGATGTTATCTATGCCAATTCTTCCACGCTGACGGGCAGTATCGGCGTGTATATGCCCTATATGAACGTGGAGGATTTGTATAAAAAAATCGGCGTTTACACCGGTAAAATCAAAAGCGGCCCGCATAAGGATATTTTATCGCCCGACAGGGAAATGACGGCGGAGGAACGCGAAATTTTGCAAGGCATTGTCAACCAGCTTTATGATGAATTTGTTGCCGTTGTTGCAAACGGGCGCAAAATGGATCAGGCAGTTGTGCGTGAACTTGCCGACGGGCGTGTTTACACCGGCAAGCAGGCGCAGGAGCTGGGGCTGGTTGATGAAATCGGCAACTACTACGACGCACTGGAGGCTGCCGGTAAACTTATTGGCGTAAACGGTATACCGGAAATTAAAGAGCAGCCTGTTGCCAGACCGTGGCAGCTTTTATTTGAAGCACGCTTGCAGGAATTTATTTTAGGACAGCTTGAAAATGCGTTAAGCGGCGCTGCGGCTGAAGCGCAGCAGCCCGTACCCCAGGCTGAGAGGTGATGCCTTATGAGGCGCAAAACTTTTGATGTGCTGTTTTCGACCCGCGACGGTATGGAAATGCTGGTTAAACAGCCGTGCCTGTGGCGCAGCCTGTGGTATTTTACCATGAGCGTCGGCCTGTTCTGCGGCGTTATTACCAACCAGCTGTTTCTGGAGCAGCCGCTGACGGTGCGGTTTGGCATTATTGCGGTTATTCTTGTTATCAGCGGTGTGTGCCTTTCCATGTACGGCTTTTTGCTGCACGGCATTTTGTGTACCATGGGTGCGCTGGCTGGCGACGCGGTCGGTTTAATCTGCCTTTTGGGCTATACAACCCTGCCGTTTTTAATGCTGACGCCGGTGGCGCTGTTGGCAACAAAAATGTCATGGAGCGGCATCTTCCTTTTGGGGGCGGCAATACTTGCAGGTTTGCTGTGGATGATGTACCTTTTGGTGCGGTCGCTGCAATCGGTATATTTAATTGATTTTAAGCGCGCGCTGGCGACGGTTTTGTTCAGCTTTCTTTTGATTTACACCGCTTTGGTGCTGCCGTTCCAGTTTTTGTTCAAGCTTTTGATGCTTAAATTTTCCTGATGCGCTCAAAATAGTTTTTCTTGCAGAAAACACATTAACGTGGCATAATTGTTATAGATTATAAAATTTTTAAAGGAGTTGGGGTAGGAATGAACAGAGAATTATCCATGGAGTTCGTCCGTGTAACGGAAGCTGCCGCTATTGCCTGCGGACGCAGCGTTGGCCGCGGTGATAAAAACGGGGCTGACCAGCTTGCCGTTGACGCGATGAGAAAAATGTTTGATACGGTAAATATCAGCGGTACGGTTGTAATCGGTGAAGGCGAAATGGACGAAGCGCCGATGCTGTACATCGGCGAGCATGTCGGTGCGGGCGGCCCGGAAGTTGATATTGCGGTTGACCCTGTTGAAGGCACGAACCTTGTTGCCAAAGGCCAGCCGGGCGCTATCGCCGTAATTGCTATTGCTCCCAAAGGATGCCTGCTTCACGCTCCCGATATGTATATGGATAAAATTGCCGTTGGCCCGCGTGCCAAAGGCTGCATCGACATCAACGCACCGGTAAACGAAAACCTGGAGCGCGTTGCCAAAGCTCTTGACAGAAAAGTAAGCGACCTGACTGTCGTACTTTTAGACCGTGAACGCCATTATGATTTGATGGACCAGATCCGCCGCGCAGGCGCACGCATCCATCTTATCACCGACGGCGACGTTAACCCGATTGTTAACGCAGGCATCGAAGGTACCGGCGTGCATATGTACATCGGCAAAGGCGGCGCACCGGAAGGCGTACTGGCAGCCGCAGCAATTAAATGCCTTGGCGGAGATATGCAGGCACGCCTGTGCCCGGAAGACGAAGCGCAGGTTAAACGCTGCATCGATATGGGCATTACCGATGTAAACAAAGTGCTGACCATTGACGACATGGTTAAAGGCGACGACTGCATGTTTACTTCCACGGCTATTACCGAATGCCAGCTGCTGCACGGCTTGCGTTACTTTGGCGGCGGCGTGCGTACGCATACCGTTTCCATGCGCTACAAAACCGGCACGGTACGTTTTGTAGACGCCGTACACAGCTTTGACCGCAAAGATTTTGCAGTTAAACTTTAATTTCAGTTAACAGGCAGGGTTTTGGCGTAATGCTGAAACCCTGTTTCGTTTTAATGATTTACGGGATTGGTTATGAAAAATTTATTGCTTGATAATGCAGCCGCCATCAGCGAGGTGCGGCGCACGGCAGAAGCATTAAAAACGGGCGGCGTCAGCCTTAACGGCGTCAGCGGCCCGGTTAAAACGGTTATCATTGCAGCTCTGGACAGGATTTTTTCTGAACAGGGCTCTTTGGCGTTTCTTGTAAGCGGGCGCGATGAAATACGTGAATACCGCCGCAGCCTGAACTGGTTTTACCCCAATTTGCCGATGTATGAACTATACCCGGCTGATTTGCCGCGCGTACAGGCGGATGCCAAAAGCCGCGAGGTGCAGGCGGAACGTGTTGGTGCGCTGCGCTTTTTGCGCGGCGAGGAACGCGGCATTGTTTTCGTAACGGCAGAAGCGCTTTTGCAGAAACTGCCGGATAAAAAAGCCGTTACTGACAGCGTGGAGATTAACTGCGGCGAGGTTGTTGACCAGCAGTCGCTAATTGCACGCTTTGCCGAGTTTGGTTATGAACGCACGCAGCAGGTTGACGCTATCGGTCAGTTTTGCGTGCGCGGAGATATTCTGGATATTTTCCCCATCAACAGCAAACTGCCGCTGCGCATAGAATGGTTTGACGATACGATTGACGCGATCCGCAGTTTCAGCCTGGAAAATCAGCGCAGCGTGGAAAATCTGGAGCAGGTAAAAATTGTGCCGCTGGAAGAACCGGCGCAGGACGGTTTTAACGCTTCTGTTTTTGATTACGCCGGTGCAAACACGCTGTTGTTTGTGGACGAGCCTTCGCATTTGTGGGATTTGGCGGAAAAAATTTATAACGAAAACAAGGCTTACGCCGATGATTTATGGACGGTGGACGAGCTGGCGCAGGCCTGCGAAGGCGTTAAGGCAGTGGCGCTGGCAGCATTGCAGCATAATTATCTGGGCAGCTATGAGCAGATTAACATGCCTGTGCGTTCCGTCGCGCCCTATAACCGCAATACGGAACTTCTGGCGACGGATTTGCGCGGCTGGCTGGCTGACGGCATAACGCCGGTAATTATGATGAGCAGCGCCATTAAAGCGCGCGGCATTGCCGATACGCTGACAGGCAAGGGCATTGCGGCGGAATTTGTCAATACAGAGCCGATGCTGCGCCCGGGCAGCGTCAGCGTTATCAGCGGCGAGCTGACGGCAGGCTTCCGCTTCTGGAACGAAAACTGGCTGCTGTTAACCGAAAGCGATATCTTCGGCATGCAGAAAAAGCGCCGCCTGCACAGCAAAAACAAAGGCGCGCAGCTGCAATATTTTTCTGAAATCAAAGCTGGGGACTACGTTGTTCATTCCGTACACGGCATTGGCCGCTATATCGGCGTGGAAAATGTGGAGGTTGACGGCAGGCACCGCGATTATCTGCTTTTGCAGTACGCCGGCGACGATAAACTTTACGTGCCGGTCGAACAGGTCGGCATGCTGCATAAATACATCGGCAACGAAGGGCAGGCGCCGCGTTTAAGCAAAATGGGCGGCAGCGACTGGAGCCGCACGCAAAAACGCGCGCAGGCCGCGATTACGATTCTGGCAGAAGAACTTCTGCGCCTTTACGCGCAGCGTAAAATCGTGCCGGGGCACGCCTTTGCGCCTGATACCGAATGGCAGAAGGAGTTTGAGGAGAAGTTCCCTTATGAGGAAACGCCGGACCAGTTAAAGGCGATTGCCGAGATTAAAGCCGATATGGAAAAGCCGGTGCCGATGGACAGGCTGCTTTGCGGCGACGTTGGCTACGGCAAAACGGAAGTTGCCATCCGCGCGGCGTTTAAAGCCGTGATGGACAGCAAGCAGGTGGCGCTGTTAGTGCCGACGACGGTACTGGCGCAGCAGCATTTTATGACCTTCCGCGACAGGATGGAACCTTTCGGTATCAGGGTGGAATGTATCAGCCGCTTTACTTCCGGTAAGGAGCAGAAGCGTATTTTATCCGCGCTGGAAGAAGGCAATGTCGATGTTTTAATCGGTACGCACCGTTTATTGCAGTCCGACGTGGTGTTCCGCGATTTGGGGCTGCTTATTATCGACGAGGAACAACGCTTCGGCGTGGCGCAGAAGGAAAAAATCAAAAAGTGGAAAACCGGCATCGACGTTCTGTGCCTTTCCGCAACACCGATACCGCGCACGCTGCATCTGGCGCTGGTCAACGGGCGTGATATGAGCGTAATTGAATCGCCGCCGGAGGACAGGTTGCCGGTTGAAACCTACGTTGCCGAATACGACAGCGGCATGATCAAGGAAGCGCTGGAACGCGAACTGCGGCGCGGCGGCAGAATTTACTATGTGCATAACCGCATTACCGGGCTGGAACGCATTGCGGAAGAAATACGCAAGCTGGTGCCGGGTATCAGCATCCGCGTGGCGCATGGGCGCATGAGCGAGGAAATGCTGGAAGATGCGATGATTGATTTTTACGAAGGCAACTGCGATTTGCTGCTTTCGACGACGATTATAGAAAACGGGCTTGACGTGCCGCTGGCTAACACGATTATTATCGACGGCGCGGAAAACTTCGGGCTGTCGCAGCTGTACCAGATGCGCGGCAGGGTAGGTCGCTCGGCGCGTCTGGCGTATGCTTACTTTGTTTACCGACGCAACAAACAGCTCAGCGAAATTGCCGAAAAGCGCTTGCAGGCCATCCGCGATTTTACGGAGCTGGGCGCAGGCTTTAAAATTGCCATGCGCGATTTGGAAATCCGCGGCGCGGGTAATTTACTGGGCGCACAGCAGCACGGGCATATTGCGGGCATTGGTTTTGCAGCTTACTGCGAGATGCTGGAAAGCACGATTAAACGCCTGAAGGACGGCGCGGAAAAAGGCGCGCCCGAACCCGACCCGATTGTGGAAATTAACGTGGACGGTTACATACCGGACACTTATATCAGCGACCCGCGTTATAAACTGGAGCTGTACCGCCGTTTTGCGGAGCTTGATTATAACGATAAGGACGATTTGCTGGACGAAATTACCGACCGCTTCGGCGAGCCGCCGGAAGAAATCGTCAACTTATGGCGCGTGGCGGCGGTGCGAGGTTTGTGCCGCAAAATGCGCATTCTGGGCATCAGCACGCGCGGCAATGAAATGCGCCTGAGCTTTGCGGAAAACGCCGTACTGGATACGGACGTGCTGCTTAAAATGTTAAACGGCAGCCGCAACGCCCTGCAATTAAAAACAGGCGCGCAGCCGCAGCTGTTGGTAAGGCTTAACGTGTTAAAAACAGAGCCTTTGCCGTGGCTTGAAAAGAACCTGCCGCTTTTGGCGGGCAAAAAATAATTTTGGAAAGGAGGCATCAGTAAATGGCGGATAAATTTTTGCGCGGCGCGATGATTTTAACCATGGCGGGTTTGATGGTTAAAATTCTGGGCTCCGTCAACCGTATATTGTTATCGCGCTTTTTGGGCGGCGAAGGCATCGGCCTGTACCAGATGGCGTATCCCGTCTTTTTGCTGATGCTCTCCGTTTCGTCGGCTGGCATACCTATTGCCATTTCCATCATTGTCTCCGAAAAGGTTGCCAAAGGGCAGTTTAAAGCGGCGGAAAAAGTGTTTAAAATTTCGCTGGGGCTGATGGTAGTAACCGGCATTTGCTTTGCCGCGCTGTTATATTTTGGCGCAGGCTGGCTGGTAGAAAGCGGCTTTGTGCGTGACCCGCGTGCTTATTACGGGCTGGTTGCCTTAACGCCGGCGGTGTTTTTCTCAACTATTCTTGCCAGCTTCCGCGGATATTTTCAGGGCTACCAGATGATGGAGCCGCCTGCCGTATCGCAGATTTTGGAGCAGTTTACGCGCGTGGTGACGATGATTGCGCTGGCGTATTTCCTTTTGCCTTACGGTTTGGAATATGCGGCGGCAGGTGCAGCCTTCGGCGCTGTGCCAGGTGCTGTGACAGGGCTGATTGTGCTCAGCTTTTTCTACCGGCGCTTGCGTAAAAACTTCCATGCGCAGCCGCAGTTAGTTCAGCAGGAGGTTGAATCGGTCGGCGCCGTTGCCAAAAGGCTGGCGTTATTAGCACTGCCGGTATCGTGCGCAAACATTATGGTGCCTGTAACAAGCAGTATCGATATGCTGCTGGTGCCAAACTGCCTGTATGCCAGCGGTTACGCTATTGAAGAAGCAACGACGTTGTTTGGTTACTTAACAGGCATGGGCATGCCGCTTGTGATGATGGCGACCATTGTAACGCTGTCGCTGGCGGCGGGCATTGTACCTGCCATATCGGAAGCGCATACGCTTGGCGACACGCAAACAATCACCAAAAAATCGCGCACGGCGATGAATATTTGCTGCCTGATAACTTTACCGGCCGCAGCCGGATTATGGGTGCTGGCAACGCCGATAGCGCAGATGATTTATAACGCGCCGCAGGCTGGTGACGCTATCCGCCATTTGGCGCCTTCCGCATGCCTGCTGGGTATTCATCAGGTAACTACTGGTATGTTACAGGGCATTGGCAAAACAGCCATCCCGATGTGGAATATGCTGCTGAGCGCTGTGGTAAAAATCGGCGCTGTAATGTTGATGACAGTTACGCCGCTGAACATCGTCGGTGCGGCGTGGGCTTCCAACATCAATTTTGGTTTGGCGGCAACGCTTAATATATTCTTTTTGCTGCGCAACGGCATTACTTTTGATGTAAAAGTGCTTGGCAAGCTGTTAGCGGCTTCGCTGTTAATGGCAGGCTGCGCAAGCCTTGTTTACGGTTTTGCCAACGCCGCATTCGGCAACACGGTAGCAACCATTGCCACAATTTTAGCGGCGATAGTTGTGTATGCTGCGCTGCTGTTTGCGCTTAAAGCAGTCAGCAAAGATGATTTGGAAAAAATACCGTTCATCGGTTCTAAAATAAAGCGGAGGTGACGAGATGCAGAAAATTACAGTGGCTGGCCTTGGCCCCGGCAGCGCCGGCCAGCTTTCGGTGGAAACCATGGAGGTTTTAAAAAACGGCGAGTGCGTAATTCTGCGCACGGCGGTGCATCCCAGCGTGGCAAGGCTGACGGAGGAAAACGTCAACTTTATTGCCTGCGATAATTTTTACGAAGAAGGCGCGTCGTTTGAGGACGTGTATGACAGCATAGTTAAATTTGTTCTGGAAAAAGCCCAGACGCAGGACGTTGTTTACGCCGTTCCGGGCAGCCCGCTGGTGGCGGAGCGTACCGTGGTGCTTCTGCGTGAGCGCGCCGCAGCCAATAATGTGGCGTTAAAAATTCTGCCTTCCATGAGCTTTTTGGATTTGGCGTATGTGGAACTTGGCATTGACCCGATTGCCGGTTTGAGGATTATCGACAGCAGCGATTTTGAAGCGCTGGCCGATGCCGGTAAATACCCGCTGATGATTACGCAGGTGTACAGCAAATTTGTCGCGTCCGACGTTAAGCTGGCGCTGATGTATGTGCTGGATGACGAAACGCCGGTGTGGTTTTTGCGCAATCTCGGCCTGCCGGATGAAGAATGCCGTACAGTGCCGTTGTATGAACTGGACAGGCAGGAAAACATCGACCATCTGACCAGCGTGTTTGTACCGGCGCAGGAACAGGTATCCGTGATGGACGTGCAGCCCTTAACCGACGTTATGGCAACGCTGCGCTCGCCCGGCGGCTGCCCGTGGGATATGGAGCAGACCCACGCCAGCATCCGCAAAAGCCTGATAGAAGAAGTTTACGAGCTTTTGGAAGCCATCGATAACATGGATTACGAGAACATGAAGGAAGAACTGGGCGACGTGCTTTTGCAGGTTGTTTTCCATGCGCGTCTGGCGGAAGAAGCTGGTGCATTTACCATGCAGGATGTTGTCGATGAAATCGTTGAAAAACTTATCCGCCGCCATCCGCATGTGTACGGTACGATTGAAGTCGGCAGCAGCGACGAGGTTTTGCAGAACTGGGACGCTATCAAGCAGACGGAAAAAACAGAGCGCAAGCATGTGCTGGACGGCGTTACCAAAGGGCAGCCCGCATTGATGAGAGCGTACAAATTAAATTCCAAAGCCGCCAAGGCAGGGTTTGACTGGCCGGATAATGAAGGCGTGTGGAACAAAATCACCGAAGAACTGGCCGAACTTAAAGAAGCCGTGGCAAACGGCACGCCGGAAGAACAGGAACATGAACTTGGCGATTTGCTGTTTTCAATAGCGGCGTATGCCAAACACATCGGGATGGAGCCCGAAACGGCGCTGAATATGGCTAACAACCGTTTTGTAAAACGCTTCGGCCATGTGGAAGAATGCGTGGAAAAATCCGGCAGGGACTGGCATGATTTTACGCTGGAAGAACTGGATAATTTCTGGAACGAAGCCAAGGAAATTGAGCAGAGTTGTGAAAAAAATTAAAATTATGATATTAATAGCAGGATTATCAGGCTTTACGGCGAAATAGGACTTACATAAATAGCTACATCCGGATTTAAACCCGGTGTAGACTAAATATAACACCTTTAAGGGGGATTTCTTGTGAACAAAACTGAACTCGTTGCTGCAGTAGCAGAAAAAACCGGCTTAACCAAAAAAGATGCTGAAAAAGCATTGGCTGCAGTAGTTGAAACCGTGAAAGAAGTAGTTGCTAAAAAAGAAAAAGTACAGCTCATCGGCTTTGGCACTTTTGAAGCTCGTAAACGCAACGCACGTACCGGCAAAAACCCGCAGACCGGCAAAGCTATCAAAATTGCTGCTGCTACCGTACCGGCTTTCAAAGCTGGTAAAGCTTTTAAAGAAATGGTTAACAAAAAATAATAATTTAAAAGCGATAAAATGCCGGGCTGCTTTAGCCCGGTATTTTACTATGGTGTAGTTCAGGAGGTATCCTATGCCGCAGCGTACCGTCAGGAAAAAAAGAAGCAGGCGTGATTTTATGTGGTTCTGCCTTTTTGTCATTGTGGTTTGCGGCATTATCATTGCCCGCCAGGAATATAAGATTTACCAGGTCAACAAAGAGCTTGAGGCGACTAACCAGCGCGTGGAAGAATTAAAAAAGGACAAGGCTGAGCTGGAAGCCGAGAAGAAACGCCTTGATGATTTGAAGTACATTGAAAAACTGGCGCGCGAGGACCATAACATGGTCGGCAAGGACGAAGTGCCGCTGTTTATTGTTGATGACAAGGAAAACGGCGCGGAACAGAAAAACAAAGACGCTGAAAGTAAAAACAGATGAATTATCGGCTGATTATTCGTCTGTTTTTATTTTTTAGTTGACACTTTTTAAACGATAAAGGTATAATGGTTTTATATTAAGCTAATTTAAGGGGGATCTACTGCTCTATGTCACTTGAAGTAGGTGCAATAGTTGAAGGCGAGGTAACAGGCATTACCAATTTCGGCGCCTTCGTACAGCTGCCTGAAGGTAAGGTAGGACTTATTCACATATCCGAAGTTTCCAATGTATATGTGAAGGACGTACATGATTTCTTAAAGGAAAAGGATAAGGTGAAGGTTAAAGTCTTATCTATTGATGAGCGCGGAAAAATCGGCCTGTCAATCAAACAGCTGACGCCGCCTCCGGCTCCGCAGCCCAAACCGCAGCGTCCGGCAGGTAATCCTGAACGCCGCAGCTTCAAACCGGCTCCGGCACTTTCTTTTGAAGATAAATTGTCCAAATTTTTAAAAGACAGCGACGACAGGCTGCTTGACCTGAAGCGTAATACCGAATCCAAACGCGGCGGCCGCGGCGCCAGCCGTGAAAGATAACAACATTACGGCACTCCGTGTGAGTGCCTTTTTGTTTTGAGGAGCAGAAATGGGCAAAGCCGTGAACAAACTGCTTAAAGAAATAAAAAAATATCTTCCGCCCGGGGCGCGTATGGTTATTGCGTGCAGCGGCGGCGCGGATTCCGTGGCTTTAACGGATGCGGTGTGGCAGCTGCGCGGTGAGTGCGGCTATAAAATTGCCGTAATGCACGTGGAACACGGTTTACGCGGCGATGAAGCTCTGCACGACGCTGCGTTTGTGGAAAGATTCTGTGCAGAACGCGGGCTTGATTTTGCCTGCCGCCATGTAAAAGCAGGCGTTTACGCCAAAGCGGAAGGCTTATCGGTGGAGGATGCAGCTCGCAAGCTGCGTTACCGTGAGCTGTGGCAGTATGTTGATGAGCTTGGCGCGGATTACCTTTTAACGGCGCACCACGCCGGTGACCAGGCGGAAACTGTGTTGATGCAGCTTTTGCGCGGCAGCGGCACGGCAGGGCTTGGTGGTATGCAGGTGCAGGCGGGCAGGCTTATGCGCCCGCTGCTTTTTGTACAGCGCAGTGAAATTGAAGCCTATTGCCGTGAACGGAATTTAAGTTTCTGCCATGATTCAACCAACGACGATGTGCGTTACACCCGCAACCGTATACGCAAGGAGCTGCTGCCGTATTTACAGCAGCAGTTTAACCCGCAGCTGGTAACGGCGCTGGGGAAAACGGCGCAGCTTGCCGCTATGGATAACGCTTTTGCCTGTCATCATGCGCAAAAGTTTTACAGTGAACACGTTGCGGAAAACGGCAATTTGCTGGAGTGCGGCGCGGAAAAGCTGCTGGCAGAATTTGAAGCCGTCAGCACGCGCGTTATCCGCCTGATGTGGGAACAAAAGGCAGAGCGCGGCAGCGAACTTGGCTTTGAACATATCAAAGCCGTGCTGCAGCTTTTGCAAAACGGCAGCAGCGGCAAAGCAGTAATGCTGCCCGGCAAAACAGCGGCGGCGTACAGCTACGGTAAATTGTATATCGGCGCGCGCGCAGATATAGAAAAATTGCTGAATGGCGAATGCAACAGCGGTGCTTGCGATATTACGGTTGCGACGAAAAATATCGCTGACGGCGTAACTGTAAATCTGCCGGAAGGCGGAGAATTGCAGTTAAGCATTGCAGATACGCATCAGCCGGTAAGCAGAATGCAGGCCGTTGTGCCGTTGGAGCTGGCAGGTGAAGCAATCAGCATCCGCACAAGGCGTGACAGCGACAGGTTTTATCCGTATGGAAGTGCGGGCAGCAAAAAATTAAAAGATTATTTTATTGACAATAAAGTGCCGCGGGCAGAACGCGACGGCAAACTGTTGGTAACGGCAGGCAGCAATGTTTTGTGGATAACCGGCGAAAGGCAGGCCGGATGGAAGCACGAAGCGGCAGGCAAATGGCTGGTTATGCGGCTGATAAACGGAAAGGATGGGCAAAATGACTGAGGATATTGCAAAAGTTTTACTGACGGAAGAAGAGATTCAGGCGCGCGTGAAGGAACTGGGTGAGCAAATTCGCGAGGATTACAAGGATAAGGACAAAATTGTGATGATTGGCCTCTTGAAGGGCGCAATTTACTTTTTTACCGACCTTTCGCTGGCGATTGGTTTGCCGATGCGCATTGATTTTATGGTGGCGTCTTCCTACGGCAACAGTACGGAAACCAGCGGCAGCGTCGATGTGCGTCTGAGCTGCTCGGAAAATATCGAAGGCTGCCATGTGCTTTTAGTTGACGATATCATCGACAGCGGCGTGACCATGGAAGCGATTACCAGGCTTTTGCAGACCCGCAAACCTGCCTCTATTAAAAAAGTGGCGCTGTGCGATAAGCCGAGCCGCCGCGTGAACAAGCTGAACGCAGATTACGTCGGCTTTGAAATTCCGGATGAATTTGTTGTCGGCTACGGCCTTGACTACGCCGGTGATTACCGCAATCTGCCGTTTATCGGCGTGCTGAAACCGGAAGTTTATGAAAAATAATAAAAGTTGTGAAAACACGGAATTTATATTATAATACAAAGATAGCATTAAACTTTTTGTTGTTAGGGAGGGAAATCCTTGAATAAATTTTTGAAGAACGTTTTTGTGTACCTGATGATAATCATCTGCGCTATCTGGATGATTGATTCGTATTCTGCCAGCACCGTGCCCAAAACGGATATTACCTACACCGCGTTTATGAAGCATGTGCAGCAGGACGAAGTTAAGCAGGTAACGATTGTAGAAAATGTTATCAGCGGCAAGCTGAAGGACGGCAGTGATTTTACTACCGTTGTGCCCAACGACGACAGCCTGATACCGACTTTAAGGGCGCGCGATATTGAAATTAAAGCCGAACTGCCGCCTGAACCCCCGTGGTGGATGACGGTGGTTAGCGAGCTGTTGCCGATACTTGTTATTGTTGCTGTGTGGTTCTTTATGATGCAGCAGATGCAGGGCGGCGGTGGCGGCCGCGGCGTGATGAATTTCGGCAAGAGCCGTGCGCGCCGTTATGACGAGGACAATATTAAAGTAACCTTTAAGGATGTTGCCGGTGCCGACGAAGCCAAGCAGGAACTGGAAGAAGTTGTAGAATTTTTGAAGCACCCCAAAAAGTATAACGATTTGGGCGCTAAAATACCTAAAGGCGTGCTTTTGTACGGGCCTCCGGGTACGGGCAAAACGCTGCTTGCCAAAGCCGTTGCCGGCGAAGCGGGCGTACCGTTTTTCAGCATTTCCGGCTCTGACTTTGTGGAAATGTTTGTCGGCGTTGGCGCATCGCGCGTGCGTGATTTGTTTGAACAGGCTAAAAAGAGCGCGCCGTGCATTGTGTTTATCGATGAAATCGACGCTGTGGGACGTCAGCGCGGCGCAGGGCTTGGCGGCGGGCATGACGAACGCGAGCAGACCCTGAACCAGCTGCTGGTTGAAATGGACGGTTTTGGAGCTAATGAAGGCATTATCATGATTGCCGCAACCAACCGCCCGGATATTCTTGACCCGGCACTTTTGCGCCCGGGACGTTTTGACCGTCAGATTGTGGTTGACCGCCCGGATATTAAGGGTCGCCAGCAGATTTTAAAAGTGCATGTAAAAGGCAAACCTGTTGCAAGCGATGTTGAGTTGGACGTTATTGCAAGGCGCACGCCGGGCTTTACCGGTGCTGATTTGAGCAACCTCGTCAACGAGGCGGCTTTGATGGCGGCGCGCAAGAATAAAAAGCAGATTAACATGCCGGACATGGAAGAAGCGGCAGAACGCGTTATTATGGGACCGGAACGCCGCAGCAGGGTTATCAGCGACAAGGAAAAACGCCTGACCGCTTATCACGAAGGCGGGCATACGCTGGTTGGCATGCTGCTGGATAACGCCGACCCCGTGCATAAGGTTACTATTATTCCGCGCGGCAGGGCAGGCGGCTATACTTTAAGCCTGCCGAAGGAAGACCGTTACTACGCAACCAGAAGCGAAATGCTGGACGAGCTGAAAGTATTGCTCGGCGGGCGCGTGGCGGAAGCATTGGTGCTGAAGGAAATCTCCAGCGGCGCCAGCAACGATTTGCAGCGCGCTACATCCCTGGCACGTCAGATGATTTGCGAATACGGCATGAGCCAGGAGCTCGGCCCTGTAACCTTTGGGCACCGTCAGGACCAGGTATTCCTTGGACGCGACATTGCCCGCGATAAAAATTACAGTGAAGAAATTGCAGCAAAAATCGATAAGGAAATCCGCAAATTCCTTGACGAGGCTTACCAGAAAACGGAAGAACTGCTGCAAAACAATATGGACAAGCTGCATTTAATCGCGCAGGCGCTGATTGAAAAAGAAACGCTGGAAGGCAGCGAGATTGAGCAGCTGATGAAATATGGGCGCATTCTGGATAAAAACGAGCAGCCGCCTGACGATAACAGCGGCACGCCCGCAGAAATTCCGCCGGACGTAATTACCGCACCGGCAGAAGAACCGCAGCCGCAGCAGGCACCTCAGTATCAGGAAGTGCCGGGCGTTGTGGGCACGGAAGAAAAACACGCGCTTAACTAAAATTAAAACACCGGTTTTAACGCCGGTGTTTTTTTATTGCTTGACTTTAGGTTAACGTAATGATAACCTAAGGGATAACGAGGAGTGTGATTGTAATGCGCGGACGCATTTTGGAAATTTTACGGGCAGGCGGTCAGGAGCCGACGTCGGGCGAGGAGCTTTCGCGTCAGCTTTCAGTGTCGCGCACCGCTGTATGGAAACATATTCAGGCTTTAAAGGCTGAAGGTTATGATATCGAATCCGTGCCTAAAAAAGGCTATGTTTTAAAGGCTGCGCCGGACAGATTGAAACCGGCGGAAATTATTACGTATTTAAAAACTGATTGGTTAGGCCACAGCATCCATTATGTGGAGAGCGTCGATTCTACCAATAATCTGGCTAAACGCCTGGCGGAAGCAGGCTGCGAAAACGGTCTGGTTGTTGTCAGCGAGGAGCAGCTTGGCGGCAAGGGTCGCCTGTCGCGCGGCTGGTTTTCTCCGTTCGCGTGCGGCAATTGGTTTTCGGTTGTGCTTAAGCCGCCGTTTTTGCCGCAGGAGGCTTCCAAATGCACGCTGCTGGCAGCAGTTGCCGTTGTTAAAGCCGTTAACAAATACAAGGGTGTTAACGCCGCTATTAAATGGCCTAATGATATTTTGCTGAACGGCAAAAAGCTGGTTGGCATTTTAACGGAAATGAGCGCCGAGTTCGGTAAAATCAATTACATCGTTATCGGCATCGGCATGAACGTGGACGTACCGCGCAGCATTGTGCCGGACGATATTCAGGACTGCTCCATTTCCGTCGCTGATGCGGCGGAAGAACCGGTATCGCGCGTGCAGATTTTAGCGGATGTGCTGTATAATCTGGAAGAACTGTATGAAGCCGTGCTACGCGAAGGTTTTGCGCCGGTGCTGGCAGAATGGCGTAAGTATTCCTGCACTCTGGGGCAGCAGGTTAAGGTTATCGCACCGGACGAAACTTATTGCGGCCTTGCCGTGGACATCGACGAGGACGGACTTTTGATTGTGAGAAAAGAAGACGGCACGACGGACAAAGTTATCGCCGGTGACGTTTCTATCCGCCCGGCGGCGGGCACGGGCAAGTACGCTTAAATTTTGCTGTACAGACCTGTTTTTTTCTGATATAATAGGCGAGGTTCTTTAGAAAGTAATTTTACTCCGCAGGAGGATAAGCTATGTTATTAGTTATTGATGTGGGCAACACTAATATTGTAGCCGGCGTTTTTGACGGCAAAAAGATTGCGTCGCACTGGCGCTTTTCTACCGACCGTTCCAAAACGGCTGACGAATACGGCATTTTGCTGAGAAGCATGTTTAACTACACCAAGATGCCTATGGACGAAGTGAAGGATATCATCATCTCCAGCGTTGTACCGCCGTTGATTGTGCCTTTGTGCCACATGTGCGAGCGCTATTTTGAGCTTGTGCCGATGGTGGTAGGCCCCGGCATTAAAACCGGCATTTCGCTGCGGTACGATAACCCGCGTGAAGTTGGCGCGGACCGTATTGTTAACGCTGTTGCCGCTTTTGAAAAATATGCAGCCAAAGGCAAACCGATGATTATCGTCGATTTCGGCACGGCAACCACTTTCTGTGCGCTTTTGCCTACCGGCGAATATCTGGGCGGCGCTATTGCCCCGGGTATCGGCATTTCCGCGGAGGCTTTGTTCCAGCGTACCGCCAAGCTGCCGCGCGTTGAGCTGATTAAACCGGCGACGGTTATCTGCAAAAACACGGTTAACGCCATTCAGGCAGGTATTCTGGTTGGCTACGTCGGCCAGATGAACGAAATCGTCTGCAAGATGAAGGAAGAACTTGGCGGCGAAGCAATCGTTATCGCAACCGGCGGTTTTGCAACCACGATGGCGGCTGAATCCGACGTTATCGACTACGTTGAACCGTTCCTTACTTTGGAAGGCCTGCGTATTCTGCACGAGAAAAACGAAAAATAAAATTAACGCAAAAGGCCTGCTTAACGGCAGGCCTTATTTTATGAGGTGAAAAATGCAAATTGGCAATATCAGGCTGGGTGCGCCGGTGGCGTTAGCGCCGATGGCCGGGATTACCGATATGCCGTTTAGGGTAATTTGTAAGGAGCTTGGCTGCGGGCTGGTAGTTTCGGAAATGGTCAGCGCTAAGGGTTTGCTGTATAAAAACGTAAAAACATTTGATATGCTGCGTATTGCGCCGGAGGAACGCCCGGCCGCGATTCAGCTGTTCGGCAGCGTGCCGCAGGAGCTGGCGCGGGCGGCGAAGATTGTGGAAGCGGACGGCGCGGACATTGTTGATTTTAACATGGGCTGCCCGGTGCCGAAAATCGTTAACAACGGCGAAGGCTCGGCACTGATGAAAAATCCGCAGCTGGCGTATGAAATTTTAGCGCGCATGGCGGACGCCGTGAAAATACCGGTAACGGTTAAAATCCGCACCGGGTGGGACGCAGACCACATCAACGCGCCGGAAATTGCGCAGCTTGCGGAAAAAGCAGGCGTTGCCGCTATCGCCGTGCACGGCAGGACGCGCGAGCAGTTTTACAACGGCAAGGCGGACTGGGGTGTTATCAAAGCCGTAAAAGACGCAGTAAAAATACCGGTGTTCGGCAACGGCGATATTTTATCGGCGGAGGACGGCCTGCGCATGTTTGAGGAAACAGGCTGTGACGGGCTGATGATTGGGCGCGGAGCAGACGGTAATCCGTGGATTTTTAAGGAGATTATCAGTGCCCTGAACGGCGATGCGCAAAGGTTTGAGCCGAGCCTTGACGAGCGAATGGATATGATTGTGCGCCACTTAAAAATGTTAATCGCCTTTAAAGGCGAAGTAATTGCCGTTAAGGAAATGCGCCGCCATGCAGTGGCATACTTAAAAGGCATGCCGATGGCGGCAGAATACCGCAGGCGCATTAACGCTTTAAACACTTTTGACGAATTCAAGCTGCTTGCAGAAGAATACCGCGCAGAAGCGGGCAAATTCCTTGCGGCGAAAAAACAATTTTTGGAAGCAAACGCTGAAATTTGCAAGTAAGTTGACAAAAAGGCTTGAAAAAATTATAATTTATTCTATAAAACTATAAGTTTGTTCCGTCAACGCAGTGTCAGGCATCTGCTTGGCACTGTTTAGTATTGCTTGTTGACGGGGCTTATTAAAAGGAGCATTGTTTTTATGGCAAGTAAAGAAACAATTTTAACGGCCGAAGGCTTGAAAAAACTGGAGGATGAACTTGAAAATCTCCGTTCCGTAAGACGCCACGAAGTTGCTGAGCGTATCAAAGTAGCTATCGGCTATGGCGATATAAGCGAAAACTCCGAATATGACGACGCTAAAAACGAGCAGGCTTTCATCGAAGGCCGTATTTTAGAGCTGGAACAGATGATCAGCACTGCTACCGTTATCGACAGCGCCGGGAATAAAAAAGGCGTTGTACAGCTTGGTTCTACCGTTGTTGTAAAAGATATGGAATTCGGCGACGAAGAAACTTACACTATCGTTGGCACTACCGAAGCCGACCCGTCTAAAAACCGTATTTCCAATGAATCGCCGGTAGGCGCGGCAATTTTGGGACAGAAAGTAAATTCCGTTGTGCAGGTTCATACCCCTGCCGGCGAGCTTTCTTATAAAATTTTAAAAGTTAAATGATTTGTGGGGGAGCGATACAAAAGCATGTCTGAAGAAGTAAAGAATACCGCTGCGCCCGAAGAAGAAGCGCTGAGCGAAAAAGAAGTTAACGAACAGATGCAGGTGCGCATTAATAAAATGCACCAGATTGAAGAACACGGCTGGAAGCCTTTCGGCCACAAGTTTGAAGTCAGCAATTATTCCGGTGACATCAATCAGAATTTTGAAGAGCTTTCCGCAAACGAAACCGTTGTGCGCGTAGCAGGCCGTATTATGGCTATCCGCGGCCACGGCAAAACCTGCTTTATGGATATGCAGGATAAAGACGGACGCATTCAGATTTATGTGCGCAAGGACGCAATTGGCGAAGAAAACTACGCTTTGATTAAACTGCTGGATATCGGCGATATTGTCGGCGTTAGCGGCACTGTATTCCGCACGCATATGGGTGAACTGTCCGTTAAGGCTGCTGCTATTGAAATCCTGTCCAAATCCCTGCGCCCGCTGCCGGAAAAATGGCACGGCTTAAAGGATGTTGACATCCGTTACCGCCAGAGATATGTTGACCTTATCGTTAACCCTGAAGTACGCCGTACTTTTGTGCTGCGCAGCAAAATTATCAAAACCATGAGGGATATCCTTGATGATAACGGCTATCTGGAAGTTGAAACGCCGATTATGAATACCATACCCGGCGGTGCTGCCGCACGCCCGTTTATCACTTACCATAATGCGCTTGATATGCAGCTTTATTTGCGTATTGCAACCGAACTGCATTTAAAACGCCTTGTTGTAGGCGGTTTTGACCGTGTTTATGAGCTGGGCCGCGTTTTCCGCAATGAAGGCATCGACATTAAACACAACCCGGAATTTACCAGTGTCGAAATTTACCAGGCTTATGGTGATTACAACGACATGATGGATTTAACCGAAAAAATTGTCTCCGAAATTGCGCAAAAAGTTTTGGGCACAATGAAAATTACTTACGAAGGACAGGAAATTGACCTGACTCCGCCCTGGCCGCGCATGAGCATGATTGAGGCTGTTGAAAAATACACCGGCCAGAACTTTGAAGGTGTTACCGACGTGGAAACCGCTCGCAAAATGGCGGATGCCATCAATGTTCCGTACGAACCTTCTTTCGGCGTAGGCAAAATCATTAACGCCTGCTTCGAAGAATACGTTGAAGCAAAACTTATTCAACCGACATTCATTACCGGCCATCCGAAAGAAATTTCCCCGCTGGCCAAGAGCAATCCGGATAACCCGGAAATTACCGACCGTTTTGAAGGCTTTATTTACGGACGCGAAATCTGCAACGGCTTTACAGAGCTTAACGACCCGATTGACCAGCGCGAACGTTTCCTGAAACAGGTAGAAGAACGCAATGCGGGCGACGAAGAAGCAAACATGATGGACGAGAACTTCCTTGACGCGCTTGAACACGGCTTGCCGCCGACGGGTGGATTGGGCATCGGCGTGGACCGTTTGGTTATGCTCCTTACCGACAGCAGCAGCATCCGTGATGTATTGCTGTTCCCGACGATGAAGAACATCGGCGGCGAAAAAACAGCAAATAAAGCTGAAACTGCAAACGTTGAACTGCCTAAACTTGACCTGTCCAAAGTGAAGGTTGACCCGTTGTTTGAGGATTTTGTTGATTTCGATACTTTCTGCAAGTCCGACTTCCGTGTGGTGAAGGTTGTAGCCTGCGAAGCTGTTGAGAAAAGCAAAAAGCTGCTTAAATTTACTCTGAACGACGGCAGCGGTAAACCGCGCACTATTTTAAGCGGCATCCGTGAATTTTATGACCCGGAAGAACTGGTTGGCAAAACCTGCGTGGCTATTACTAATCTTCCTCCGAGAAAAATGATGGGCATTGATTCCGAAGGCATGCTGATTAGTGCAGTGTACGAATATGACGGCAAAGAAGGCCTGAACCTGCTGATGCTGGACAGCAATATCCCGGCAGGCGCCAAACTGCGCTGATATTGAACTGAATACGATATAAAAGAGAGTGCTGCGGCACTCTCTTTTTGCATGTTTAATGGTTTGTGATGGTGTATGATAAATAAAATTAAAATATTTTCAGCTTTTTTCAAAAAAGTAGTTGACATAACCACCGGTAGATGCTATTATAATAAAGCTGTTTGGCTAAAGCGGCTTGCACAGGGAAGTTAAGCAAAAAACTTTTGCAAAAAA
>CALXRU010000004.1 GCA_944390935.1 Acidaminococcaceae bacterium | reverse complement strand
TTTTTATTACCATTTCTTTATCGCTTAAGCTTTCCGGAACCCCGCGTCTAACGCGGGGTTTTCTACATACAAAAACGGCAGGCTCGTAATGAACCTGCCGTTTGGTTTTATCCGCATAAGCGGATGTTTTTGGTTTTAACGTTCGTCGGCAAAGACGGTGTTGCGGGTTTCCCAGCGTTTAAACTGGCAGTAACCCCACGGAATGTAAATGCCGAAGGTAATGGTGGTAAGCACCATAATAATCAGCCACTGAAAGAAGAAGCCGAAGCCAGTTCCGTCAAAGCGCAGACGGCGGCCATTTACATAGGTGTTGCTGCAGATCCAGCGCTGCTGCGCGCTGTACGCCCAAGGGAAGAACAGCCCGAAGGTTATAACGCTCAGCACCGTAGTCCAGATGCAGAGCCACAGATAACCAAAGCCGCTGCCTTCAAATTCAAAATCTCTTTTCATAAATTATCCTTTACTGCATTTTTTCTTTTAACAGTTTGTTAACCATGCCCGGGTTAGCCTTGCCGCGGGATTTTTTCATTACCTGCCCAACAAGGAAGCCGATGGCTTTATCCTTGCCTGCTTTGTAGTCGGCAACGGACTGCGGGTTTTCGGCCAGCACTTCGTCAACAATGGCGGCAATAGCGCCCTCGTCACTTACCTGTTCAAGGCCGAGCTCTTTAACAAGCTGTTTCGGGGTTTTATCGGCTTTCAGCATTTCGGCAAAAACTTTTTTAGCCAGTTTGCTGCTGAGTACGCCGTCTTTAATAAGTGTTACCAGTTCGCCAAGGTTTTCCGGTTTAACCGGGAACTGTTCAATGGTAATGTTTTCGGCATTAAGGTATGCGGAAACGTCGCCAAGAAGCCAGTTGGATACGGCTTTGTCGTCCTTGCTGTTTGCGCAGGCAGCGTCAAAATAATCTGCCATGGCTTTGGTGGCAACAATTAAGGAAGCGTCGTACTTCGGCAGGCCGTGTTTTTCAACCAGGCGTTCCAGACGCTGTGCCGGCAGTTCCGGCAGCTCGCCGCGTACACGTTCAATCCATGCGTCGTCAATTTCAACAGGCACAAGGTCCGGTTCCGGGAAGTAGCGGTAGTCGTGCGCTTCTTCCTTGCTGCGCATGGAAAGAGTTACGCCGTTGGCTTCATCCCATGTGCGGGTTTCCTGCACTACATGGCCACCGTCCTCAAGGATGGCTTTCTGGCGTTCAACTTCGTATTCGATAGCGCGTACCAGTGCGCGGAAGCTGTTAAGGTTTTTAATTTCGGCGCGGGTGCCGAATTCTTTGGCGCCTTCCGGCATGATGGAGATGTTGGCGTCGCAGCGCAGGCTGCCTTCCTGCATTTTGCAGTCGCAAACGTCGATATATTCAAGGATTGCCTTGAGCTGTTCCATGTAAGCGCGTGCTTCTTCGGCGCTGCGCATATCCGGTTCGGAAACAATTTCCAGCAGCGGTACGCCCGCACGGTTGTAATCGACGGACGAAAAATCGGAAGTGCTGATGGTTGCGCCGCTGTGGTTCAGCTTGCCTGCGTCTTCTTCCATATGGATACGGGTAATGCCAAGGCGTTTGGGCACACCGTCAATTTCGATATCAATGTGGCCGCCGAGGCAAATCGGCTGGTCAAACTGGGAAATCTGGTAGTTTTTGGCAAGGTCGGGGTAAAAATAGTTTTTACGGTCGAACTTGTTGAATTTCTGGATATCGCACCCCAGTGCAAGGCCGGTACGGATAGCGAACTCAACAACCTGTTTGTTCAGGACCGGCAGTGCGCCCGGCATACCGAGGCACACGGGGCAGACGTGAGTGTTGGGCAGGCTGCCGAACTCCGTGGAGCAGGAGCAAAATGCTTTGGTTTTGGTTTTTAATTCGGCGTGTACTTCAAGGCCGATAACGGTAATATAGTTAGTCATTATTTGTTACCTCCCAGCGGTGCCATTGCTTTATGGAAGTCAGTTGCCTGTTCAAAGGTATAAGCTGCGCGCAGCACGGTTTCTTCATCCAGCACTTTGCCGATGAGCTGCATGCCTACCGGCATACCGTCCGCAAAGCCGCAGGGGATAGAAATGCCCGGCAGGCCTGCCATGTTGACGGGGATGGTTGTAACGTCCAGCATGTAAATGGAAAGCGGGTCCATTTTGCCGTCTACCGGATAAGCAACAACCGGAGAAGTCGGGGTCAGCAGCATGTCGCATTTTTCAAACGCTTCGTTAAAGTCGCGGCGGATGAGGGTGCGTACCTGCATTGCTTTTTTGTAGTAAGCGTCGTAGTAACCGCTGCTTAATACGTAGGTGCCCAGCATAATGCGGCGGCGCACTTCAGGTCCGAAGCCTTCGGTGCGGCTCAGGCGGGTCATCTCCGGCGCGCTGGTAGCGTTGGCAGCGCGGAAGCCGTAACGCACGCCGTCATAACGTGCAAGGTTGGCGCTTGCTTCCGCCGGTGCGATGATATAGTAGGTAATTACAGCGTATTCGGTATGCGGCAGGGATACGTCAACAATCTCTGCGCCGAGGGATTCATAGGTTTTAACGGCTTTTTCGATTTCGGCTTTAACCTTCGGGTCAACGCCTTCGCCGTAGTATTCTTTCGGCAGGCCGATGCGCAGTCCTTTAACGTCGGCACGCAGGGCTTTGGTAAAGTCGGGTACATCAACCGGCAGCGAGGTGGAGTCATGCTCGTCCTTGCCGCAGATGGTGTTCAGCACAAGGGCAGCGTCGGTAACGTCGCGGGTGATAGGCCCAATCTGGTCAAGGGAGGATGCAAACGCAACGCAGCCGTAACGGCTTACGCGGCCGTAGGTCGGCTTAATGCCAACGCAGCCGTTAAAAGAAGCCGGCTGGCGGATAGAGCCGCCGGTATCACTGCCGAGCGACCAGATAGCTTCGCCTGCGGCAATAGCTGCAGCGCTGCCGCCGGAAGAACCGCCCGGTACGCGTTCAAGGTTCCACGGGTTGTAGGTTTTATGGAAATAAGAGCTTTCGGTGGTGGAGCCCATCGCAAACTCGTCCATGTTGGTTTTGCCGGTAAAAATGGCGTCGTCGGCACGCAGTTTTTTAATAACGTGCGCATCGTAAATAGGCACAACATTGCTCAGCATCTTGCTGGAGCAGGTGGTGAGCAAACCTTTGGTGCAAATGTTGTCTTTAATAGCGCCCGGGATTCCTGCCAGCGGTGCAATGGCTTCGCCTGCGGCGATTTTGGCGTCAACTTTGGCAGCCTGTGCCATGGCGTTTTCCTTATCAAGCGTTACATAAGCCTGCACCTTGTCTTCAACTTCGTCGATGCGGCTGTATACGTTTTCGGTAAGCTCCACGGAACTGATTTCCTTGCTGACAAGTTTGTCGTGCAGCTCGTGAGCTGTTAATTTATATAAATCCACAGTTGGTTCCTCCTTCTGTTATTCGATTACGCGCGGCACTTTAAAGCCGTCGTTGTAAACAGCGGGCGCATTTTCAAGCGCTTCCTCGTGCGTTACGCCGGGTTGCGGCACATCCTCGCGGAACGCGTTGCTGATCGGCAGTACATACGGGGTCGGCTCAATGCCTTCCGTATCAATCTTTTCCAGAATGTCGGCATAATTGAGGATTTGGTTAAACTGTTCGGTAAATTTTTCCATTTCGCTTTCCGGAATCGTCAAACGGGAAAGCCCGGCGATGTGTTCAACATCTTTTACTGTTACCTTCATTAGTACGCCTCCTAAAAATTTATGTAAGTTTAATAAATAACCTGTTCTATTATATCACACCGGCGCGGCGTTTTGCACTATTTTGGTAAGCATATGCTAAACTAATTTGCAAAAATTTTACGCGCCAAAACAAAACCGCCCCTGCGGATAAAGGCAGAGGCAGCTTAAAATTTAATCAAACGAAGTCAAAAAGTTTTCCATGCAGTCTTCCACGCCGCGTTTAACGGCTTTGGCATGGCTGGGTTCGCCGATGCGCCAGAAATTAATAGAGCTGGAAGAACCGATGCCTTCAATGTTCTGGTTGTACAAAAAGCTTTCGTTGTTCACGTCAACGCATTTCAGTTTCATCGTTACCACGGCGCTGTAAGTCTGCGAGCCGACAACAACCATAAAACCGGTTTCGTTTTCACGCACCGGCAGCAGGCTGATAAACAGCACCCTGTCCGCATTGCAGGCTTTGCCCACAGCAACAAGTTCTTCCAGCGTCGGGGCTTCGCCGTTTTCAAACGGGTGCGCCAGCATGGCTTTTTGCACCGCGTTGCTGCCTGCAATTTTGGTGGGGCTTTTCTTTTTGCCGGGGTATTTTTTCTCCAGCGTTTCCTTAACGGCGTTTACAGCCATCTCGCGGCTGCGGCCTTCAAGGCCGGATACATCGACATACGGCAAAACCGCAACGGTATAATCTTCCTTGCACTCGGTCAGTTCAAGACCGGTTTTGGTAAAATGCGTTTCGCCGGTATCGGCCACGCCCTGGTCGATAGCGTCGATACTGCTTACTTCTTTTTCCGCCGCCAATGCGCTGCCGCTAACGCAGAACATCGCCAGCATTACTGCTGCCAAAAATTTACAAAAGTTTTTCATGTAGCACCTTCCCTAAAATAAACTTGGTTCTTTGTCTTCTTTATTTTCTGCCGCCGGGGCTGCTTCGGCTTCGCCGCGCTCACCCAGCAGGCGTAAAAACTCTGCTTCGTCGATAACGGTTACGCCCAGCTGCTGCGCTTTGGCCAGCTTGCTGCCCGCTTCCGCACCGGCAACAACGTAATCCGTCTTTTTGCTGACGCTGCCCGTTACCTTTGCGCCAACCTGCTGCGCCATGGTCTGCGCCGTCGCGCGGTCCAGCGTCGGCATGGTGCCGGTAAACACCATCGTCTTGCCGTAAAACGGGTGCGCGACATCAAGCTCTGCCGCTTCCATTTCCATGTTCACGCCCAGTTCCTTCAGGCGTTCAATCAAATCAATGTTGCCCGGCACGCTAAAGTAGGTTACCACGCTTTCGGCAATCTTCGGGCCGATGTCTTCAATAGCGGCAATCTCGTCAGCTTCCGCCGCCATCAGTTTTGCCATGCTGCCAAAGTGCAAAGCTAAAAGGCGCGCCACCTTTGCGCCCACATGGCGGATGCCCAGCGCAAACAACAGCCTGTCAAGGTTCTGCTTTTTGCTTTCTGCAATGGCGTTTAAAAGATTATCAGCCGATTTGTCTCCCATGCGCTCCAGCGCCGTAAGCTGCGGTTTTGCCAGTAAATATAAATCTGCCGGGTCGCTGATAAGCCCGTTGTCCAACAGCTGGTTAATCACTGCCGGGCCGCAGCCGTCGATATCCATCGCGCCCTTAGACGCAAAATGGATTAAGCCTTCGCGCCCCAGCGCCGGGCAATGCGGATTGGTGCAGCGTATCGCCGCTTCGCCGTTCAGGCGTTCCGTTTTCCAGCCGCATTCCGGGCATTCGGTCGGCATAAAGTATTCTTCTTCCGCGCCGGTGCGTTTTTCCTTCACCACATGCAGCACTTCCGGGATAATTTCGCCCGCTTTGTTGATGACGACGGTGTCGCCGATGCGGATATCCTTGCTGCGGATAAAGTCCTCGTTGTGCAGCGTGGCGCGGCTGATGGTGCTGCCGGAAAGTTTTACCGGCGTCAGTACCGCCGTCGGCGTAAGCACACCCGTGCGCCCGACTTGTATAATGATGTCCTCTAATTTTGTTTCGGCCTGCTCCGGCGGGAACTTAAAGGCAATCGCCCAGCGCGGGTCCTTGCCGGTTGCGCCCAGCATGTTCTGCTGGTACACGGCATTGACCTTAATTACCGCGCCGTCCGTATCGTAAGCAAGGCTCTGGCGTTTGCCGCTGAACTCCTTAATCTTGGCAATCGCCTCATGGATATTTTTAACAATGCTGTAGCCTTCGCTGACTTTAAAGCCGTAATCGCGCAGCATGGCAAGGGATGCGGAATGTTTATCCTTATGCCCTGCGCCGACGCCGTAAGCAAAAAAGCTGAGCTGGCGCCCCGCCGTTACCTTCGGGTCAAGCTGGCGCAGGCTGCCCGCCGCCGCGTTGCGCGGATTGGCAAATTCGTTCTCGCCAGCTTCGCTGCGCTGCTCGTTCAGTTTCATAAACGCATGGCGGGGCATGTAAACCTCGCCGCGCACGTCCAGCAGTTCCGGCACTTCTTCGCCGTCCTTTAAGTTCAGCGTCAGCGGAATGGCGCGGATGGTACGCACGTTAGCCGTTACGTTTTCACCCACTTCGCCGTCGCCGCGCGTTGCCGCACGCACTAATCGTCCGTTTTCGTAAATCAGGCTGCAGGCCAGCCCGTCAATTTTCGGTTCAAAAACATATTCAATTTCGCTGCCTTCCGGCAAGCCGCTTTTAACGCGCTGGTCAAATGCTTCCAGCTCCTCGTCGCTGAAGGCGTTGCCTAAAGACAGCAGCGGCGACATATGGCGCACCTGCGTAAACTCCGGGCTTACCTTGCCTCCTACACGGCGTGTGGGGCTGTCCGGAGGCACATCGTCCGGGTATTTTGCTTCAATCGCCTGCAGACGGCGCATAAGCGCGTCGTATTCAGCGTCGGTAATTTCCGGCGCGTCCATAACATAATATAAAAATTCGTGATGGCGTATTTCGCTGCGCAGCTTCTGCGCTTCGTTCAAGGCTTCTGCCCGCTCTAAATCCATAATGCCCTCCACTTGTTACAACTTTTTCAGCACGGCGTACTTCGTCAGCAGGCTGCGCACACCGGCACCGGCAAAGGCAACCTTAACCTCCTGCCCGTCGTCCGTGTCCTTAACGCTTACAACCATGCCGCTGCCCCATTTGCTGTGGCTTACGCGGTCGCCTGTGTTAAAGCGGTCGCTCGTCCCGGCTCCGGCCGGATATTTGCCCACCGGCATAAAGCTGCGCGGGTTAAAATTGCTGCTCCAGTTGCTGCGCTTTTCCGTCGCCTGTTTAAAATTCTCCAGCGCCGTCGGGCGCGACTGGCGTTTAACGGTTTTAACCAGCTTCGCCGGAATCTCCTGCAAGAAGCGGGACGGCGGGTAGGATACCGTGTTGCCGTAAATCGTGCGCATTTTGGCGCTGCTTAAAAACAGCTTCTCTTTGGCGCGCGTAATGCCAACGTAGCACAGGCGGCGTTCTTCCTCAATCTCGTTTTCGTCCATCAGCGTGCGCGCGTGCGGGAACAAACCTTCTTCCATACCCGCAAGGAATACTACCGGGAACTCCAGCCCCTTGGAGGAATGCAGCGTCATTAAGGTAATGGCGTCCTCACCCAGTTCCGCGTCGTCGATATCGGATACCAGCGCCACATGCGCGAGGAAGTTTTCCAGATTGTTTTCTTCGTCGCCGTCCGCAAATTCCTGCGCTACGGAAATCAGCTCATGCAGGTTGTCAATGCGGCTCTGCGCCTGCGGCGTGCGCTCGTTTTCCAGTTCTTCAAGATAGCCGGTGTCGGTCAGCACGCGGTTGATAACGTCCTCTACCGGCGCTTCATTGGCAAGGTTCATCAGTTCAAAAATAGTGCCCGCCAAATCGTCCAGCTTCGTTACAAAGCGGTTGCCCAACCCTTCAATCTGCACGGCGTTGCTTACCGCTTCAAACAGGCCGATGCTATTGGCATTGGCAAAATCCTGTATTTTCGCCAGCGTTGCGTCACCAATGCCGCGTTTGGGCACGTTGATAATGCGCAACAGGCTCAGCGAATCCGCCGGGTTGAAAATCACGCGCAGGTAAGCGATGATGTCCTTAATTTCCTTGCGCTCGTAGAATTTCAAGCCGCCGACCATGTTATAGCTGATGCCGCTTTTAATCAGCATTTCTTCAAAAATACGCGACTGCGTGTTGGTGCGGTACAGCACCGCCATATCGCCCAGCTTTTTATTTTCGGTGCGCTGCAAATTTTGCATCTGCTCAATTACAAAACGTGCTTCGTCGCGCTCGTCCGCCGCCTGAAAATAAATAATGTCCGCGCCGCTTTTGTTGTCCGTCCACAAATTTTTCGGCTTGCGGCCGGTGTTATTTTCAATCACAGCGTTGGCAGCGTCCAGAATAATCTGCGTGCTGCGGTAGTTCTGTTCCAGCTTGATAACCTTCGCGTCGGGGTAATCCTTTTCAAAGTCCAAAATGTTCTGGATATCCGCGCCGCGCCAGCCGTAAATGCTCTGGTCCGCGTCGCCAACCACGCAGATGTTGCGGTGCTTTGCCGCCAGAAGCTTTGTTAAAAGGTACTGCGCGTGGTTCGTATCCTGATACTCGTCCACTAAAAGGTAATCAAAACGCTCCTGGTATTTTTCGCGCACCTCTTTGTTTTCCTGCAATAATCTGATGGAAAGCAGCAGAAGGTCGTCAAAATCCAGCGCGTTGTTTAATTGCAGCTTTTCCTGATAGCGTGCGTAAATGTCCGCTACCTTCTGCTCGTAAAAATCGCCCGCCTCGCGCGCAAACGCCGCCGCATCCTGCAAAGCGTTTTTGGCATTGCTAATGCGCGCCAGAATGCCCGAAGGCTGGAAGCGTTTATCGTCAAGGTTCATTTCCTTTAAAACCTGTTTAATCAGGTTCTGGCTGTCGGCGGTATCGTAAATCGCAAAATTGCCGCCGTAACCCGGCAGCTTGTCAATCTCCATCCGCAAAAAGCGCGCGCAAAAAGCATGGAAGGTAAACAGCCACACGTCTTTGGCTGCCGCGCCGCTCATGTTGTTCACGCGCTCGCGCATCTCAGCCGCCGCCTTGTTGGTAAAGGTAATTGCCAGAATGCGGTACGGGCGCACGCCCTTTTGCAAAAGATTGGCCACGCGGCAGGTAAGCACCTTGGTTTTGCCGCTGCCCGCGCCTGCCATAATCAGCATCGGCCCTTCGGTATTCAATACGGCCTCCGCCTGCTGCGGATTAAGCCCATGAGTACAATCAGTCATTCGTTCCTCCGTAAAAACTCATCTATCTAAAATATTCATCAGCGTAACTTTATTATTATTCTATCAAAGGACTGTTTTTCCTGCCAGCGTCCTGATAAAATTCCGCCGCAAATTTTGTAAGTTATAACTGATAAGATTATTGGTTTTTGGTATTTTGTCAGTTATAACTGATAAGATTTTAAAATTTGCCTTGTTTATCAGTTATAACTGTGATAAACTATACTTAACCACCTGTAAGGAGGTAAGCAATATGATAAAACGTGAAGCCTATATGCGCCGCATACGCCCGTTTATCGGCAGCGAGCTTATAAAAGTAATGACCGGTATCCGCCGTTGCGGCAAATCAGTTATGTTAGAACTTATAAAAGATGAAATAAAAACCGGCGGCGTGCCGCAAACAAATATTATTTCCATCAATTTTGAGGATATGCGCTATGCCCATTTATTGAACGCGCAGGCGCTGCACGATGAAATCCTGAAACGTGTGCAAAGAATCAGCGGCAAAGTATATTTGTTTTTTGATGAAATTCAGGAAGTAGAAAATTGGGAAAAATGTATCAATTCCTTCCGCGTGGAATTTGACTGCGATATTTATATCACCGGCTCCAACGCCAAACTGCTTTCCGGTGAGCTGGCAACCAATCTTGGCGGACGTTATGTGGAATTTGTTATTTATCCCTTTTCGTTTGCAGAATTTACCGAGCTTTATACTTCTATCTTTCCTGAAACCACGCAGCAGCAATGCTTTCAAAAATATCTGCTGTACGGCGGCATGCCTTACCTTGGCAACCTGCGTTACGCAGAAGAACCCTGCCGCCAGTACCTGACCGATGTGTTTAATTCCGTTCAGTTGAAGGATATTGTTAAACGCAACAAAATACGCGACGTTGATTTGCTGGAACGCATTATCGTTTATGTTATCGCTAATGTCGGCACAACTTTTTCCGCAACATCGGTATCAAAGTTTTTTAAAAGCGAAAACCGCAAGGTCGCGCCGGAAACCATTCTTAACTACATTAAATACTGCACCGACGCTTACCTGTTTTATCAGGTAAAACGGCAGGATTTGCAGGGCAAACAAATTCTTGCCAGCAGTGAAAAATATTATATCGCCGACCACGGCGTGCGTGAAGCTGTTTTTGGCGGCAACATGCGCGATATTAACCTTATTTTGGAAAACATTGTATTTATGGAACTGCTGCGCCGCGGCTATAATATCTGCGTTGGCAAAAGCGGCAATTTGGAAATTGATTTTGTGGCAGAAAAACAGGGGCAAAAAATTTATGTGCAGGTTTGTTATCTGCTTGCCGCGCCGGAAACAGTTGAGCGTGAATTCGGCGTTTACGAAAATATCAGCGATAACTACCCCAAATACGTTGTGTCGCTGGACGAATTCGACATGAGCCGCAACGGCATCAAACATTATAATATCCGTGATTTTTTAACTGCAAAAAACTGGCAGTAACCCCTTGACATAAAGCCCACTCCAACATTTATAATAATAATGTAATTACACGAGTAATTGCTGTGCTGCGGAGCAGCGATAAACTTTTTAAACACAACAATAAAGCCATGAAGGCCGTAACCGCTTACGATGAGCGGCTGTTTCTTCATGGCTTTTTTATTTTGACAAGTGAGTTGATTTTATGAAATTTTTAACCGCGCTTTTAATTTCCGCCGCGCTTTTAACATCTGCCTGCGGCAGTGAAGCGCCCGCCAAAACCGAAAAAGTGTTCCGCTACGGCACAACGGCGTACGGCATCGCAACGGAAAACGCCGGTATGGACGTACACAAAAGCTATCAGGGCTGGAGTGCTATCCGCTACGGCGTGGGCGAAACGCTGTTTAAGTTTAATGGTGCCATGCAGCCCGAACCGTGGCTGGCACAGAAATACGAATTTTTAGATGATTACACCGTAAAAATTACGCTGCGCGATGATGTTTATTTTACAAACGGCAATAAAATGACGGGCGAAGCCGTTAAAGCCAGCCTGCTGGATTTACTTGCCCGCCACAACCGCGCCAAAGGCGATTTGGCAATTACGGGCATCACTGCCGAAGGGCAGACGGTAACGCTTACCAGCGCCAACAAAGTGCCGGTGCTGATTAACTACCTGTGCGACCCCTACGGCTGCATTGTCGATATGAGCGGCGGCAACATAAGCGGCACCGGCCCTTACATGGTACAGAGCCTGACGCAGAAAGAAGTTGTGCTGGTGCCCAACAAAAATTATTGGGACGGCGCGCCGAAGCTGGATAAAATTATAGTCAGCAGCATTACCGACGGCAACACGCTGGCGCTGGCGCTGCAAAACGGAGAAATTGACGCTGCGCAGGGTTTACCCTACGCCTCGCTGGCGCTGTTTAAGGATAACCCGGCGTATAAAATCAGCACCGCCGATACCTCACGCACCTTTCAGGCGGCTTTCAACTTTAACACGCCTGCCCTGCAGGATGAGCGCGTCCGCCGTGCCATCGCCCTGTATATGGACCGCGATACCTTTGCGCGCGTACAGCTTTTGGGCAACGGCGTCGCGGCAAGCAGCCCCTTCCCGCCTTATCTGCCGTTTGGCGGCGATAAGGTAAACAGCCCCGGTTACGATGTTGAGCAGGCGAAAGCACTTTTAGCCGACGCGGGCTGGGCTGACACCGACGGCGACGGTTATGTTGATAAAAACGGCGCGCCGCTGACCCTGCGCTGGCTGACTTACACCGCGCGTCAGGAACTGCCGTTGCTTGCCGAAGCTGCGCAAAGCTGGCTGAAACAGGCAGGCATCCACCTTGAAGTTAACGCCACCGACGGCTACAACGATTACCTGCGCCGCGGCGACTGGGATATTTACGCCAAAGCCTTTGTAACAGCGCCCACCGGCGACGCGCAGTATTATTTTACCGCGCACACACTGGCGGACAGCGCCTACAACAACGGCGGCTACCGCAGCGATACTGTAGAAAATTTGGTGCAGCAGCTGCGCAGCGAATTTGACCCCGCCAAACGCAGCGAACTGGCAGTGCAAATCAGCCAGCAACTACTTGACGACAGTGCCTTTATGTACATTGCGCACTTAAAAATGCCGCTGGTGATGAAAACCGGCGTGCAGAATTTTACCGCCCACCCCTGCGATTATTACGAAGTTACCAAGGATTTAACGGTAAACTAAACAAAAAGCCCGTACAGGAATTTGCGTAAGCAGTTCCCGCACGGGCTTATTTTATTTAATTACAGCGCCAGCATTACGGCGCAAATCAGTTTGGCGCGCATAAACAGCGATTCCACATCGGCAAATTCTTCAACCGTGTGGTTGCGCCCGCCTTTAACGCCCATAGCGCAAACAGTCGGCACGTCCACCGCCGTGGTAAAGGCCGAATCGGAAGCGCCGCCGACGGTGATAGCCTTCGGGCTGCCGAAGCCTTCTTCCTCGTACACCTTTTTAACAAGTTCAAACAATTTCATGCTGCTGTCCAGCTTAACCATCGGCAGCAGGGTGGATACCGGCGTCATTTTGCAGGTAACGCCGTCCACATAAACCTTGTCGTTAATCTCTTTAAATTTTGCTTTCAAGGGTTCCAGCAGCGCCGGGTCCTCAAAGCGCATATCAACGGTAATCTTGGCGTAAGCCGGGGCAGAGTTATGCACCGTGCCGCCTTCAATTACGTTAGCACCGACGTTCAAGCCTTTGCTCCAGTCGGTCAGCGCTTCAATATCCAGAATTTTATACGCCAGCTCTTTAATCGCGCTGCGGCCTTCCTGCGGTGCATTGCCTACATGCGCCCCGCGCCCGAAGGCTTCCATCGTAAAGCAGTAGCAGCCCTTGCGACCAAGCACCAGGCTGTCATCCATAAAGCCGGTTTCAAAGTTAAACGCAGCAACTGCGCCTTTGGCTTCCGCCATAGCGGTTTCGCCAAAATTGCTGTGCTTATGCCCAACTTCCTCGTCGCCCGCAAGGATAACCTTAACAGCATACTTATCATAGTTTACGCTTTTAAGCGCCTGCAAGGCGTGGATAGCAATGGTTACGCCGGCCTTCATATCCAGCACGCCCGGTCCGTAAGCCCTGCCGTCTTTAATGGTAAAGGGGCGTCTTTGGGTTTCGCCCGGGTCGCTGAACACCGTGTCCAAGTGCCCCACAAAAACTACAAACGGTTTATTGGCGCAGTCGCCAAATTCGCTCACCAGCGCGTTGCCTGCGTCGGGGAACTCCACAATGCGGGTTTTGCCGCCCATGCCGGTTAAAATATCCGCCGCACGGGCGATAAGGCCGTCAACGTCAGCCTTGTTGGCAGAACCGCTTTCCGTCATAACAAAGTCTTCCCACATTTTCATCATGTCGTCGCGGTGCGTGTCGATATACGCATACGCCTGTTCTTTCATGCTCATTCCGATTTGCCTCCCATCAGCAGGAAATGCCCATTAAATTAAGGATTACCCTTACAATAATCATCGACAGCAGCGCGTCGATAATAGGAATTGCCAGCAGCAGCGCGTGGTGCTTCGGGTTAGCGCCGGAGGTTAATACGCAGCGCGCAAAGTGGCCGACCAGCGTGCCCATGGTAATCGTAGCCGGGAACAAAATTGTTGCCTGCGCAGCGTTGATAATGCCTTCAGCGTACAGCGAAGCCGCAGTTGCAGCACCGGCAGCTTTGGCGAAGAAGGCGGAAATAAGTGCCACAATCGCGCCGCCCGGCAAACCGAACAACGCCATAACCGGCGCAACCGCCGTAGCGATTAAATCCATCAAACCGGTAAGGTTTAAGAACAAAATTAAAGCGTAAGCCAGCACCATAGCGGGCATGATATTTTCAACGCCGATGTAAAAGCCTTTTTTACAGCCGGCCATAAATTCTTCAAGCAGTGTTTTTCTTTTAGCAGCAGCTTCAGCCATTATGCAGCACCTCCAGCTTTTTTGCGCCTGAACATCAGGTAGAACCTTACGATGTTGGCGCCGATAATTTTAACGATAATTTCAACCATAAAGATAATGCCGAAGGACAGCAGCGAAATAGGCATCAGCGGCGCGCCGCAGTTAATGGTGTTGGCCAGCGTGCCGGAAGCCGCATACTGGTAAGCAACAAAAATCGTGCGTTCGTCGTCGGTAATTTTGCCTTCTTCCACAAGGTCACGCGTGATAACGGCGCCGACGTCAGTCGTGGTAAAGCTGCTGATAAGTGCAAGGCCAACGTAACCCGGCAAGCCCATCAGCGGGCGCAGGAACGGACGGATAACACGTTCGGCAGCCAGCAGCGCGCCCTGCGATTCAACAGCACGCACAAAGCCCAGCGCTAAAATAACGGTCGGCATAAGGGTAAGCGCAAACATAAAACCTTCGCTTGCGCCGATGCCGCCCTTGCCGATAAAAGTAAAGGTATCGGAAATTTTGCCGAACTTGCCGACAAGCACGGTAAAGTCAAATGCACTCAGCGGGCCCATATCCTTCAAAACGCCGCTGAACGACAGCGCGATAACGATGAAGGACAGCCAGCCGCGCCAGGTCAGATGATGCTCATAATCTTTTTCATCTACAGTGGTAGCTACATCTTTTTCTGCCACAATAATCCCCCCTGATTATAATTTTAAAACGGTGCCGATAAATACTTTGGCACGCATAAACAGCGATTCCACATCGGCAAATTCATCGACCGTATGGTTTAAGCCGCCTTTTACGCCCACGGCGCAGACGGTAGGCACACCGACTTTGGTGGTATAGGTAGCATCGCTGCCGCCGCCAACCATAATCGGTTCAGGATTGCCGAAGCCGTTTTCTTCGTAAACAGATTTGTAAACATCAAACAGCTTCATGCTGCCGTCAAGGCGAACCATCGGCTCAAGCCCTGCCAGCGAAGTCATTTTAGTGGTTACATCTTTAATGTAACCCTTGTCGGCAACTTCCTTAAACTGAACTTTCTTCTTTTCAAAGTCCGCCGGGTCAAGGTAGCGCACATCCACAACCATTTTAGCGTAGCCTGGTACCGCATTGGCAACCGTGCCGCCTTCAATCGTACCCACGTTAATGGTCGTGCCGGTTTCCCAATCGGTCAGCGCGTCAAGGTCAACCGCCTTATGCGCCAGCTCCACAATCGCGTTGCGCCCGTTTTGCGGCTCGTTGCCCGCGTGTACGCTGCGGCCGTAAGTTTCGAGGCTGAAACGGTAAAAACCCTTGCGCTCCACAACAACATTGTCATTCATAAAGCCGGTTTCAAAATCGAACGCAGCCGTTGCGCCCTTAAACTCAGCCATCATCGTTTCCGCAAGGTCGCTGCTCTTATGGCCGGTTTCCTCATCGCCCGCCAGCACAACCTTAAATGCGTACTTGTCAAAGCCTTCCGCCAAAAGCGCCTGCAAACCAAAAATACCCAGCGTAACGCCACCCTTCATGTCCAGCGCGCCAGGCCCGTAAGCGCAGCCGTCCTTAATGGTAAAGGGACGGGCTTTGGTTTCCTCCGGGTTGCTGAAAACCGTATCCAGATGGCCCGTTAAAACTATAAACGGCTTATTGGCACAGTCGCCAAACTCACTAACAACGGCGTTGCCGGCGTTTTCATGCTCAACAACGCGCGTTTTGCCGCCCATCGCCGTCAGCACGTCCGCCACTTTGGCAACAACCTTATCAACACCGGGTTTATAGTCAGAGCCGCTGTCTATGCTGACCAGTTCTTCCCACATTTTCAGCATCTCACTGCGATGCGCGTCGATATACGCAAACGCATTTTCCTTCATACCCATTTTGATTCCTCCTCGTTTAATTACTAAAACAGCATCCACCAAAGCGGCAAATACCATTTCAAAAACTTGTACTTTAACAGTTTAAAGTAACATTATAAACATTAAAATATCAAAAATTCACAATTCCGTCAAGAAAATTTTGTATAACAAACTTTACATTTTGCAGATTTTTGTAATTTATTTTCAGTACATTACGCTGCAAACCAAAAAGTATAACACAATTAAACTAACAGCAGTCCAATATGCCGCACATAAAACGCCATCCCGCTTGCGCGGATAATAAAAAAGCCCGCAGCGCACGCCGCAGGCAGATTAAACTTTGCTGATATTTTATTGTAGATTATTTTAAAAACACAAATTCCGTATCCGTCGATAAGTCCGCCGCAAAGCTGTAACCGTTGACGGTGAAGTTTTTAACATCGTCAATGTGCTGCACATTGTTTTCCGCACAGCGGCGCACCATCTCGCCGCGCGCCATCTTGGCTTCCGTCGCCTTAACCTTAATTTTGCCGTTTTGCAAACTGCCGAAAACGCAGGTAACAAAACGCACGCCGTCAGCGATATACGGCTCAACCGCCTTGCTGTATTCCTTGCTGGCCAAATTTAAAACCTCGCCGTCGTTTTTCACCAGCTCATCATACAGGCTGCGGCCCCAAAAGGCGTATAAATTTTTCGCGCCGCCGCATGCCAGACGCGCCTGCATCTCCAAACGGTAAGGCACAACGCCGTCAAATGCCTTTAAAATACCGTAAAAGCCGCTTAAAATTTTTAAGTGTTTATCCAAATACGCCAGCGCCGCCTCGTTCAGAACATTCGGAGCAAGGTGTTGGTACTGCAAGCCGTCATAACTGAACACGGCAGGCGTTAAATTGCGGCGCAAATCCATCTTTTGCAGGCGGTTGTAATTCAGCTCCGCAATCGCATCATTGCACTGCCACAAATTTTTCAGCGCCCTGTAATCCAACGCACGCAACGCAGCCAACAGTTCTTCGGTTTTAGCCAGAAACACCGGCAGCGACGCCGCGCCAATATCGTCATTATCCACGCGCATCTTCTTCGCCGGCGAAATTATAATCTGCATAGGTTAGTCCTTTAAAATTTTCCTTTCAACTCTTTCTCTCTTTGCCGCGCATACTTAAACACCAGCCAGAAAAACTTAGCCGTTGTAAAAAACATAGCCCATCCCGCCCGGCTGAACCGCGCAGTTGAACGAATCCTGTTTGCTTTTAACAAATGCCCCGCCAGTACCCCGGCAAGCATAATTTTAATAAGTTTTAATGGCATGGTAGACTCCGAAATTATAACCTAATTATTAGTCTCTTTTCTATAAAATTCACTCAACACTACAAGCAATCCCAAAACAAGCCAATACATTTTTATTACAGCAGAATTACCAACATTATATTCCGTAAATCCTTGCAATAACAAACAAACCGTTGCCGACACAATCATTAGCGCATAAACATTTTTTACCTTAACCCAAGCAATTAAATTTTTTAAAATAATATAACCAAACATAATCACAAAACCCGCAAAACCAACAATACCATTCTCTGCCAGCATTTGCATAAAATTATTGTGTGCATGTCCTAATTTTGGTTCTTTAGCTTGCGGTGATATATATTTTTGCTGATAATTTTCTGTATATTGCCCTAAACCAACACCTAAAATAGGATGATCTTTAAACATGTTCCAGGCACTTTGCCAGATAAGTATACGTTCGGTATTGGACTGATACTTATTAAAATCATCAATAGTATCCAAACGATGCATGAATTTAGGATTATTTACCAAAACTGTACTAATTAATGCAACGAAAATAATACTTACAGCTAAATTACGTTTGTTTTTAAACATATAATAAATTAATAGCACTGCACTAACTATAGCAACTGCCAACCACGCTCCACGCGTAGCATTAAAAACAAGCCCGGCACTGCAAATACAAAAAGCTAATCCAGCCAGCCAATAATACTTGCCCAATAACTTTCTTTCAAAAAATTCAATTAAAAGCAGCGGTAAAAAAATACATAACCATCCACCTAATGTCATTGGGTGTCCATAAAAACCATTGGCTCTGCCAATACCTGATAATCCCTGATAAACAGCATATACAGAAGTAACCGTAATACCTGCAAAACCGGTCAGCATCACTTTTTTTGCATCAATGTAATTATTTAGTAAAAATATTACAACAACAAATGGCATAAAACGCCAAATCCACATATCTGCCCAACGCTTTAAACCATATATAATATCTCCGCTAAACAAAGCAGATATAAGCATTGCAATAACAAACAAACCAATAGATGTAAAATATCCTTTGTAATCATAATTAAATTTTACTTGTTTGTGATAAAGGTTAATAAAAAAACAAAGTGTTAAAATACCTAAAAAAATATTACCCAAAGCAATTGAGATAAAAGAGCCAAAAATAAATACTACAGCAAATATTGACGTCAACGAAGTTAACAAATAAATCTCTCCTTAAAATTATTGCTCCATTAAACTTTTAATATTTTAGATAAAAAATCAGCTTTTCTTAATCTCAATAATTGTCTAAGAATCGATTTACCTCTCATATTTTCAGCAGGCTGTGGCATTTTTTCATTCTTAAAAGCAGTCAAAGCAAAAAAATAATAATACTTATCATTAAATCCATTATACATTTTAAATTGCCACGGTTTATAGCTTCCTGCATAATGTAAAATAGCAATGTCCGATTTTGCTTTTAGTGCGCTATTACGCAATTTTTTATTGAACACAACTTTGTTAAACAAATAATATATCGGTGGAATTACGTTCCAGCGTAATTCTAACTCTTTCCATTTATGCATAAAAAGCTTGTTAAGCGCGTCCTGGTCATGGTGCGGTAACTGATTATTATTTATAATTTCTAAAATTTGTTTTGTATAATCTTCTTTTCGCCACTCTTTTAAATTTACAACTAAAACACCGGAATTAAAATACTTTTCTCCAACAGGCAAACCGATAACTTGTTTTTTTTGCTTACATAATCTTACTGATGCCATAATTCCATAATCAGGAACCGCTGCTAAAGGAAGATTTTTCAAATCAATCTGCCATAATTTATTTATATCATCAAACACAAGTAAATCGACATCCAGATAAATAACCTTTTCAATATCATTTGGTAAAATATCCGCCAATGCCAGCCTAAAATACGCTGCCTTGCTTACATGCCCACTTAAATAGACATTAATGAACTTATCTTCAGATACAGTAATAAACTCTATTTGAGCTTTAAAAGTGTCTGCTGTATTTTTTAATTTTTCTATTTTATTTTTTGATATATTGTCATTTATAACATAAAAACAAACTTCTTCTTTTGTTTTAGCCATAATTGAAGCTATAACGACAGCAATATGCTGAGCATAATTGTCGTCAGAAGCAAAAACTATGTTGATTTGGTTGCTCATAAAATCATCCTTAATTATTAGGTATAATCATTATTATTTTATCATACTTACATCTTAAATGCAGTAACTTTACTTATTTCTCAAAAGAAATTATAATACTAATATAATTAATGCTATCGCTGATACTGCCTGTATTTTAATTCTTTTACAGAGGAGAAAAAATGGAAAATAAATATCTTATTTTAATGGTTGCTTTATATGTTCTTCCTTACATTTATTATGTATCTGTATCACATGGTTTGGGGCACAAAGCTGAATATTTGCAACTGCGCCGTTTTTTACCATGTGCAATTTTAGCAGTTTTACCTGTTGCTTTAGCAAATGTTTCTTTAACATCTCCGTTATTTTTAACAAGTTTTATTACTGGTCTGGCGTGGATTATTATTTACCCGTTATTTTACTATTTAACTTACCATAAAACTTCATCTGATTTCGGTTTTCATTTGGATACGGTTTTTGGGCTTTATATTATTAGCTGGCTCGTTTCTTTAAAACTTTTAGTACAATATTTTAATTTTTGGCCAGCAATATCTCTTTTTATAATTTCCTGTATTGAATTTATAATTATATTAATTCCCATTATTCAAATTCTTTATTATGCAGTCTACAAAACTTGCTTAACTGATAGTTCTATTATGCTTATGCGCGAAACTGACCATAACGAAGCTATAGAATTTTATAAATCCCTTCCTTTTATAATTCAAATTATTATTCCTGTTATTCTGATTACTGTATTCAGTGTAATAAATTATGGAAATCAAACAACATTACCAGAAATATCCAGTATTTATGATTATAGTATTTATATTATAATCGCAACAACACTTTTCTTAACTCATTATTTATGGAACACCAAAAAGGGCGTGTTTATCCGTACAGGTATTATTGAACTATTTTTAGATGTCAATAAATATATCAAAGAAACTCATTTATATGCTTCAAATGTTGAAGCACGTTTAAAAAATTTAAAAGTAGAACCCAACAAACCAAATTTTGATAAACCGTCTACTATTATTATGATTATTGGCGAATCGGAATCACGCGACTATATGAGTGCTTTTACTGATTACCAATATAATACCACTCCATGGCTGAAAAAAATGAGCCCGACTAAAAATTTTGTTTTATTTCCTAATTCCTATGCGTGCAAAGACCAAACAGTGCCCGCATTGGAACGAGTTTTAACAGAAGTTAACCAATATAACGATAAAAAATTTTATGAATCCTGTTCAATTATAGATATTGCTAAAAAAGCAGGTTATAAAACTTATTGGTTTAGCAATCAGGGACACATTGGCAGTGCTGAAACTGCAATTACTTTAGTTGCCAACACTGCCGACAAAGCTGAATGGACAAAGCAAAACCTTAACAAGCCGCAATATGATGAAACTTTACTGGATTATATAAAAACCGTAAATCCTGATGAAAATAATTTTATAGTATTACACTTGATGGGCAATCATTTCAATTTTATTAATCGCTATCCTCAAAATTTTGCCAAATTTAGTAAGCCCAATAAATACGATCTGATTCCAAACTATCTTGATTCCATTACCTACACTGACTATGTTTTGCAGACGATAACTGAATATGCCAAAACTAATTTGAACTTACAAGCACTCTTATATTTTTCCGACCATGCTACAATACCCGATAAACGCCGTTCGCCAAATTTTGCTGGATTCGGTACTGTACGTATACCAATGTTCTTATATTTATCAGATGAATATATTGCTAAAAATTCTGAAATTTATACAGATATTTGCAATAACAGTAAGAAATATTTTACTAATGATCTTATTTATGAATTTATTTGCGGAATATTAAATATAAAATCTAATCATTATGATGAAACAAACAGTATAGCATCTTCAAAATATAAATATACAAAAGAAATGCTAAAAACAAATCTCGGCGAGCTTTGGATAAAAGATGATAAAGATTAAAAAATAAACGAGCAAATTATTGCTCGTTTATTTTTATGAATTTTTCTAATGATATTTCCCAAAAAGGTAAATTGTGAAAATATTTATCTAATTTTTCTTTACTTAACCTGCTATTCAATGGTCTTTTAGCTTTAGTAGGATATTCATCCGTAGTTATATGATTAACTTTAACATTCATTTCGGCAAGTTTAAATATTTCTTCTGCAAATTCTGCCCAACTACATACGTCTTCATTTGTTGCATGATAAATTCCGTATTTATCTGTTTTTATCATCTCTATCAACAACGGTGCTAAATCAGCTGTATATGTTGGGCTTCCATATTGGTCTGCAACAACATTCAATTCTTTGCGCTCTTTTCCTAGTTTAAGCATTGTTTTAACAAAATTATTGCCATGCTTACCAAAAACCCAGGATATGCGTACAATAAAATATTTGTTTAGTATTTTTTGTACCTCTTGTTCTCCTAATAATTTAGTTCTACCATAAACGTTTATAGGGTTCGGCTTATCATCAATTTCATAAAAACCGTCTTTGGTTCCATCAAAAACATAGTCTGTGCTTATATATACCATTTTTGCATTAATTTTTTTGCAAATTTGAGCTATATTTTCTGTTGCTGATGCATTAACAAGACAACATAATCCTTGCTCGTCTTCAGCTTTATCTACAGCAGTATATGCTGCACAATGTATAACCACATCAGGCATGTAATTAGTTATAAATTTTTCTGTTGCTTCAAAATCTACAATATCAAAATCTTTACGAGTTGCTCCACAACATACAATATTTTGTTTTTGTAATTCTTTTACGACATCATAGCCGAGCTGTCCATTCGCTCCGGTAACTAAAACTTTCATAATTTATTATACCTTCTTAATAATTAAATTCTTTTTTACCCATATAGTTAGTTAAATAATCTTTAATTCCATTATAATATGATAATAGATTTTTCTTTTTCTCATTTTTGTAAACTATTATTTCAAATAATAGTTTTAGCGTACTTCTAATGTACCATTTAAAAAATATAAACTCATTCAACTCATTATACTTTTTCCATATATATAATCTATTCCTAACTATATAATAAGTTCTCACGTAGTTATGATCATTTTCTAAAATTTTATTATAAAACGGATTTCTGCATTCGTATATTTCCCCCAATTTATGTTTTAAATATATTCCAGAAATACAGTTTATACATTTAAATCCATTAATTATACCTTTATAACAAAACTCAAAATCAACCTCATCAATAAATAAATTATTATCCCAACCACCAATTTTATTTGCTGCTCTTACATTAACTATACTACCACTTGTTATAATTCTAGTAATTGGTCTATTAACATTTTCATACAGAACATCTTCACATAATTCTATTCCATCATAACTTTCAATTATTTTAGGTGATAGTGCAAGTGTCCCCCCCAATCAACACTACTTAATGATTGCTTATATCTTCTCATACTATTACCAATAAAACAACTATCCTGATCCATAGTTAATAAAAAATCTGTATTATTTTTAGTAATTAGTTCTAAAACTTCATTCAACGAATAACTTATACCCATATTTTCAGAATGAAATATATATTTTATATTATCATATTTGCGTTTTAAAATATTATAAATATCTAATCCATTTCCATTATATATGATATATAAAATATCACACTCATTTATATAGGTTTCTATATTAGTGATAACATCACTCGATGGATTGTATAATATTACACATCCAACCAATTTATAATTCATTATTTTCCACCGTACATCTTTTCGTAATACTTCTGGTATTCGCCGCTTATGATTTCCTGCCACCAGTCCTTATTGGCTAAATACCATTCAATCGTTTTGGCTATACCGTCCTCAAACTTCGTCTGCGGCAGCCAGCCAAGCTCATTGTGTATCTTCGTCGGGTCAATAGCATAACGCCTGTCATGCCCCGGGCGGTCTTTCACAAAAGTTATCAAATCTTCGCTCTTGCCCAACGCTTTTAAAATAATCTTCACAACGTCCAAATTGCTCTTTTCGTTGTGCCCACCTACGTTGTAAACTTCACCTTCCCGCCCCTGGCGGATAATTAAATCAATTGCACTGCAATGGTCTTCCACATACAGCCAGTCTCGCACATTAGCGCCGTCGCCGTATACAGGTAGCGTTTTATCATGCAGGGCATTGATAATCATCAGCGGAATCAATTTTTCCGGGAAGTGATACGGCCCATAGTTATTGCTGCAGCGGGATATCGTCACCGGCAAACCGTAAGTACGGTGGTATGCCAAAATCAGTAAATCCGCACCGGCTTTAGAAGCAGAATATGGGCTGGAAGTATGCAGCGGCGTGGTTTCCGTAAAGAACAAATCCGGCCTGTCCAGCGGCAAATCGCCGTAAACCTCGTCCGTGCTTACCTGATGATAACGCTTAATGCCATATTTGCGGCAGGCATCCATCAGCACACCCGTGCCGATAACATTTGTTTTTAAAAACAGCTCCGGCTCTAAAATGCTGCGGTCAACATGGCTCTCCGCCGCAAAGTTTACCACAACATCAGGCTTTTCCGCTTCAAACAGACTGTAAACAAAATCACGGTCAGCAATATCGCCTTTAACAAACTTAAAGTTCGGCTGCTGCATTGCAGCTTCCAAGCTGCTTAAATTGCCCGCATATGTCAGCTTATCCAGACAAATAAATTCATCTTCCAGATGCTGCTTAAGCTCATAATATATAAAATTACTGCCAATAAACCCGGCCCCGCCGGTGATGATGAGTTTCATTTTTCCACCTCAAAAAATCTATTCATCCAAGAATTACAAGAATATTTTTCTTTTTCATATTTTGGTACTGTTTCATATGGTATTTCTAAAAACTTTTTTATCTTATCATAGTTGTTATCTAAAATAAAAATATTATTAGGGTTGTAAAAACTTTCGTTCACTACATTCTTATTATTTGTAATTAACTTTTTGTTTAAAAATAACGACTCCATAGTACGTAATGTATAACCACTTTGTCCTTTCATTAATAATTCAACTATGCAATTAGCATGACTACTTTCTTTTAATACCGTAGTATAATCAACAAATTTATCTATTAATTTAATACCTTCAATATCACTACTTTCTTTAGAATAATTCTTATGTTTTTCTTTTAATACTTTAAAATTAAAACTGATGTTTTGATCTTTTAAAGCATTTTTTAACTTAATTAAGGTTAATAAGCGGTCTTTGTCTGCAGCACAAAAATAACAATCATATTTAATTTCTGATGAATCAAAATAAATATTTTCTAAATACGGATATGGTTGAGCATTATATTTCATATTATACCTTTGACAATCACCTTGATCAAAAGTATAAGTTTCTATACCCATTTTTTGCAATTTTTTTACTTCTTCTATATATTCTCCCCTTAACGTATTCCAAAAATATGCTTTTATATCGCTCTGTCTATTATATATATATATATATCTTACCACAGAGGATATTTGAGCGCATTCGGAAACAACTATTTTATTATATTGTTTTATTAATGATTTATCAAAAGCAAATAAACGATTTTCTTTATTAAATAATTTAAGTATCTTAAATTTACGTTCAGAATAATGATCATTTTTATAAATAGACTCTATTCTAAATCCATTTCCAAAAAAAGGTCTACCAATGACTACATCATTTTTGGGAGTTAAAAATAACACTTCATTTAAGTTTATCATAGTCTATCTCCATAAAATATTTTTTTAATTTTCCGGCTAATGTTTCCCAATTAAAATTTTTATCTATAAATTCTGCAGAACACTTTCCTATAGTTAAATCATCAATCTTGACAATATTTTTTAATGCATTACTTAAATCTTCTAATGATATTTCAATGATATTGCCATACTCATTTTTTCCTTTTTGTATAACTTCATCTACTGCTGGAAAACAATCTGTAATTATCGGATAACAGGCAAAATGCATTGCTTCTTGTATAACTAAAGGAAAACCTTCATATCTTGACGGTAATACAAAAATACTTGCTTTTGCATATATTTTATATAATTCAGCCTTGTCGGTAATATTCCCAGTAATTAGAATCTTCTCTTTTAAAAATTGATGGTTGATTAATTTTTTGTTTAACCAAATTTTAAATTCATCAGTCATTGGCCCAACCAAATAAATTTTCCAATCATCTAAACTATCTTCAATACTTATAAGTGCTTCAATTAATAATTCGGTATTTTTTTGATATGTTCCTAATCTACCAACTGTTAAAATAATTTTTTCTTTTTTTATACTACTTAAATCTATATTTACCAGATCTGAAAAAAATCCATTGGGTAAATATTTCACTTTATTATTAAATTTATTTAAGGAATTCAATGTATCAACATACTTTTTCGTTTCAACCGTAAATAAATCTGTATTGCGCCAAGCCTTTACCCCCCCACAACACTTTTGTCTTTCTGTCTCTTTTTCAAAGCCAGCCTTCCCCATATCTAATTTAACATAAGTTATAATCTTAGGATTTCGCTTTTTAGCCAGCCAACATAAAAAATTAATAAATTTATGACAATGATAAAAATTAATTACGTCATAATTAGGTGCATTAAAATAAACATACTTTATAACCTGAAAATATTTAATATAACGTAATTTCAATCTTTCTAATATTTTAGCAAATCTAATCCGGTCAAGCTTAACATATTTTTCATAATCTGCATTATGTATTACTCCATTTGCATCATTATAAGCAAATGTCGCCTGCCAGCCACAATATTTTGATAATGCATAAGGTATACCGCCAACATCTTTATACAAATGTACTTCTCCTGCATCATCATACCAAAACATTGTCAGAATTCTTTTTTGCATTTTAATTCCTCATTCAAAAATTTCTGCATTTTTTAAAAACGGATTATTTTTATCTTTATCTGATAAAATAGGATTTTCTATGCCCCATTCAACGCCGATTTCCGGGTCATTCCAACGTATACCGGCATCAGCTTCCGGTGCGTAGTAATTATCTGCCTTATATAAAAATTCCACATCATCCGTCAAAGTCACAAAACCATGCCCAAAACCGCGTGGTATTAAAAGCTGTTTTTTATTTTCTTCGCTCAGTTCCACACCAACCCACTGTTTAAAAGTAGGGCTGTTTCTTCGCAAATCTACTGCTACATCAAGTACCGCTCCTTTTACGCAGCGCACCAGTTTTGCCTGTGCTTTATCACCTTTTTGGAAATGTATCCCACGTAATGTACCTTTTACCGTACTTTTAGAATGGTTATCCTGCACAAAGTCATAATCTAAACCTGCTTCAGCCATTTTCTTTTTATTCCAGCTTTCCATAAAAAAGCCACGGTTATCGCCAAATACATCAGGCTCTATTATTACTACACCTTCAAGTTTTGTTTTGCTTATTTTCATTCTGTGCTACCTTCTTAATATTTTATTTTGCCTTCTGCTACTTTTTTAAGGTATTGTCCGTAAGGAGCTTTTCCATATTTTTCAGCACTCTCCAAAAGCTGTTCTTTCGTTATCCAGCCGTTGTTATAAGCAATTTCTTCAAGCACCGCAATGGGTATGCCGGTTCTTGTTTCCACTGCTTTTACAAATTCTGCTGCTTCGTTTAAACTGTCTACTGTTCCTGTATCAAGCCACGCATAACCACGCCCAAGCGTGATAACATTTAATTTATCATTCTCAAGATAGATTTTATTTAAATCGGTAATTTCCAGTTCTCCGCGTGCAGAAGGTTTAAGTGTTTTGGCGTATTTGCATACGTTGTTATCGTAAAAATATAAACCGGTAACAGCATAATTGCTTTTTGGCACGGCAGGTTTTTCTTCTATCGATACAGCCTTGCCTTCTGCGTCAAATTCAACAACACCAAAACGTTCCGGGTCATCTACATAGTATCCAAAAACAGTTGCTCCCTTTTTATTATTGGCAGCCTGTTTTAAATGTTTGCTTAACCCGGCACCGTAAAAGATATTATCACCTAAAATTAATGCGCAGCTATCATTGCCGACAAATTCTTCACCTAAAATAAAAGCCTGTGCCAAACCATCAGGAGACGGCTGTACTTTATAACTTAATTTAATGCCATATCTTTCACCGTTGCCCAATAATTTTTCAAAATTCGGTAAATCATGAGGCGTTGAAATTATTAAAATTTCTCTGATGCCAGCTAACATCAAAGTAGATAAAGGATAGAAAATCATTGGTTTGTTGTAGATTGGTAAAAGTTGTTTACTCGTTACCATAGTCAGCGGATAAAGACGGGTCCCGCTACCACCTGCTAAAATTATGCCTTTCATTATATCACCTCTACAAATTTAAAAAAATTAATCGTTAAAAAAATTCGCAATCCAATATTCCAATTTGTATCGTTCTTTAATTTTTTCATCAATTTTCACATATGGTAATTTAAGAAAAGATATGATTTCATCATAATTATCATCCAAAACCAAAATATTATTTTTATTATAAAAATCAAAATCCCTGATACTTTTATTTGTTGTAATAAGTTTTTTATCAAAAAACAAGGCTTCAAAAGGTCTCCATGTTAAACCTGTTTGACCTTCTTGTACAATATCTAAAATACAATTAGTATTACCTATCTCCGTCAAAATAGTCTCGTATTTTATTGGCTTACTAAAAAAAGTAATATCGTTATACAATTCTTTATATTTCTTATTTCCTGATATTACAATAAATTTGTATTTTATTTCATTTTTTATCAAAGCTTCTTTGATTTCTAATAATTTCTTCAACCTTCCCTTATTTGCACCTACAAACAAGACTTTTGTATACTGCAACGGGGGGGTAGAACGTAGTTATAATATGGATAAAAATTATTATTATACTTTAACCCATATTTATCACAATCATCTTTATCAAAACTAAAACATTCAATTCCAAAATTTATAGCTCCTATCAATTCATCTATTTTCCTATTTGGATAAGTCTTTACGGGATCCCATAGCCAATACTTTATATTTGCTTTTTGATTCCATATTTTAATATCTTTGACTACTGAAGATATTCCATTAGTTTGAGAAATTAAAATTTTATCATATTGTTTTATTAATTCTTTATCAAAACCATATAAAAGCTTTGTTTTGTTAAATAATTTTAATATAAAATATTTTCTTTTGGAAAAATGATCATTCTTCCAAACATCTTCGACCGCAAAACCATTCTCCCTTAAATATTTACCTAACCAACCATTTTTAGAAGCTAATATTAATATATTTTTAGACATCAATTTCATTTCCTTTATTAAGAATTTTTGTTATAATTATTTTAGCGTAAAAAATATTTTAATGAAAGGTTTTTTATATGAGCAACAAAAAAATATTATATATTGGTACACCAAGCATACTATTATATTCTGATTCTATAAAAAAATGCTTTGAAAAATTAGGTTTTAATATTTTAGAACCGGAATATATTAAATTTAAAGACCAAAATCGTATTCAAAAAAGAATATCCCGCAAAAAATTTTTAACAGATTTTTTTCATAGTCAAAATATAGCTTATATAGAAGCTGCTAAAAAATTTAATCCAGATTACGTTTTTGTTTTAAATAACAGCCGTATGAGCGAAGAATTTCTTCAATACTGCAATACATATAAATTACCAATTTTTATGTATTGTATTGACTCTATAAGATGGTGTGATAAAGCTTTAGAACACATGCATTATTATGACGAAATTTTTTCTTACGAACCTTCTGATGCCAGCATTGAATTTAAACCACATAAATTTGTAAAATTTCTTCCATTAGGTTCTGATAATGAAATTTATAAACCAAATGATAGTATCAATAAATTTTATGATTTATGCTTTGTTGGACGTTTAGATAAGCATAGATTAGATATTCTCGAATCTGTAGCAAAATATGTTTACGAAAACAACTTAAAGTTTACAGTATTTACCAGCATTCAGCTTTTTCATATTCCAAGCATTTGGCTTTTACCAAAACTTTTAGTTAGACGTTTAAAGTATAATTACAAATATCCACATTTAATGAAATATATAACAAATCGCCCGATATTGGGTAAAGAACTTGTTGATTTATACAATAATAGTAAAATTTGCCTTAATATTCATGTAGCTACACACGCAGGAATGCATACCGGTCCTAATCCCAGGACTTTTGAATTGTTAGGATGTAAAACATTTGAAATTATAGACGAAGGACATATTGATAAAACTTTACTGAAATCGGGAACAGATTTAGTAGAATTTAAAACAGTTGACGACCTTGTAGAAAAAATTGATTTTTATTTAAAAAACGAAACTTTGCGCAATAAAATTGCTAATCAAGGATATCTTAAAGTTAAAGAAAATTATGAATTACTTACTTTAATTGAACAAATTGCAAAGCACATGTCATAGTAATGTTTATTCATAATTTCTATTGTAAGAAACAATATTTTGTTTAGCTATAACAACAGAATTTTCAGGAATATTTTTATAAACAATTACACCTGCCCCAACAACGCTATTTGCTCCTATATGCACTCCTTTTAATATTATAACATTACTTGCAATCCAACAATTATCTTCTATTCTTATTTCTTCAGCAGAAAATCCCTGCTTGCATATAGGTATTGATAAAGATTTATACTTATGATTATGATCATAAATCTTTACATTCTCTCCAAAAATACAATTATTACCAATGATCACAGATTTTCTTGCTGTTATTGAACAATAATTATTAAAAAAACAACCATTACCTATTTGGACATTACCGGCATCTTCAATAAAAATATGAAAACCTGTTCTAAAATGAAATTTTTTAGCTTTAAATTTAGTTCCATACTGACATTTTAGTAAAAATATTTTTAACCGTCTGTATAAACTGTTTTTTAGTCGCATTATATGTTTTGATAATAATCTAATAACTGTCATCTTTCACCTTTAATTATTTTTTAGTTTGTAATTCATATAATTTGCAATACTTCAATAAAATATAACATGCGTGAAATGCACTTGAATATAAACCGCTCCAACCATCTAAAAAGCCTAATTGTATAATATACGCCCGTAAAAAACCATAAAAAGCATGAAAAAATGCACTGCCTACACTTGTTCTTTTATCATGGTTATAAGCATCTTCTGCCCATATAGTTGTATAGTGTCCGGCTTTATCCCACCAGCTTTGCCAGCTATCATAAGTATAATGCTCAATATAACCATTTAATTTTTCTTTAAGTAAATCACATACGGGATGCTCATGCACTTTATTTTCATAATGCACTTTTTTAGCCGGGAATAGTCTTATAACCTCATCCGGTTTAAAAATACCGTGTTTATATTCAAAACCAAATGCATGTATACGGCGCAGCATTGAATATTGCTTTAATGTTTTATCAGAAACAGCTTTTTTTATTTGCTCTGCCAGCAAAGCATCTATTCTTTCATCTGCATCCAAAAATAATAACCAGTCTGTTGTAACATTATTAATTGCAAAATTTCGCTGCGCAGAAAAGTCATTATCCCATGCTCGATAAATAACTTTAGCTCCGCTTTTTTTTGCTAATTCAACAGTTTTATCAGTACTGCCTGAATCAACTACAATTATTTCATCGGCTAATGTTTTAACATTATTAATAACATCTGTTATGTTTTTTTCTTCATTCTTAGTAAGTATAACTATTGATAAAGTTGACATAAAATCCTCTGCAAAATAATTTTCTATTTTCATTATACCATATTTTACCTTATGTTATTGCCTCTAATTACTCTCCATGCCGTTATTTTCTTAGCTGCGTCGGCTCGGTCTTTGATGTCATCCGGCGTTTTGGAGTTAAGGTCGAAGATTTTATCGTCCCATGCGTAGAAGCGGTGGTTAAAGACAGGTTTGTCATTAGCAAACAGGTCTGGCAAAATGCTGCTGTACTGCATATCAGGTTTGCCAACGATTTCTGCCAGCGTCGGCGCTATCTGCATGGCGCAGCCGGTTGCATTTTCCGGCAGCCAGTTTTTATGAATTCCCTGCCCGTAAATTATGCAGGGAATGGCTGAATATGTTTTGTCGTCAACATCTTTGCTGAAGGTAAAGCGTTCCGCATGGTCGCCGGTTACCACAAACAGGGTATCCGGCTTTAATTTTTCAGTTTGGCGCACAAAGCTGCCCATCGCCATATCGGCATACCAGATGTGCCCCAACTCGTTAATGGTTTCGCTGTCGCTGCTGATATCGTCCGGCAGATTTTGCAGCACTTTATTTTTGTCAAACCCTTCCGCAGCAACGTCAATAGTATAAGGCGGATGATTGCTGGTTGTTAAAATAATGTAAAAAGTCTTCTGACCCGAATGGCTGTCGATATAATCGTACACCCTGTTAAACAAGGTTTTATCCGGGCAGCCCCAGGCATTGCCTCCTTCATAATGAAAATCGCTCGCGCAGTAACATTCGTCAAAATTTTGCGCCAACACATAGTTTTTAATATTGCGCCACGAAGGCATGCCGCCGTACCAGAACACCGTTGTATAACCGGCATCTTTCATAATCTGCCCAATGCCGGTGCCGTACTTGGTTTTATAACTCTCCGGCACGGTTTCTTCTGTTAAGCCTGCTTCGGCAAGGCCGGTTACAAAGCCGTTAACCGCAGGCATTGTGCCACTGCCGTGTGCCAGCATCAATGAAGTTTGGCAACTGTTGTCACTGTTCGCCATGCGCAGCGCTTCATCTGCCAGCCCCATTGCCTGATATTTGGGCAGCATCGGCCACAGGGCATAACTTTCACCCAAAATTACAATAACATTATCCGGCTGTTGGGCAAGTTTGGGCACTATTACCTGCCGTTTAAAGGCCTCTTCAACCGTCGCTGCCTGCGGATTACCGCCCAAAACGGCGATATCCTTACGGATTTCTTCCGGTGAGATATTAACATTGGTCAGTTTTTTCTGTTCTTTATAAATTTGATAAACGCGGTAAAAAGCCTGCCCGTCATCAAGAATATTCTCGTTTAAAAAAGCCGATTTTAAACGCTCGGCACTTTCCCAGTTAATGGAATGGGCAAAGTCAAATGCCCCCCCGAAACGCACAAACACAAAAAATATTGGCAAGACAATTACTACTCTTGCAACTGCAATCCAAAGTTTTTTGCGTCCTGCTATCTGTGCCGAACGCGTTTTTATTTTCAGCAGCTTAAACAGCAGCCATGCCAATACGCCTGCCGCAAGTATTGCCAAAGGCAAACGCCATAAAAGCCCGTATTCGTTGACGGCTGTATCTACAATCGCGCTCCAATCGTCATGCGCTCCGTTAATCAGCATAATGTTGAAGCCGGAATTAAAAATTTCAAAATACGGTATGCGCGCGAAAAAGGCTATGGTAAACACCGCAACTGCCACTGCGCCCCATACTTTGCGAATCTGCTCCGACGGCCATTTCATCAGCGCAAGCTGCGGCAGCGTTGTAAACGCAAAACCGATAAGCGCAATCATGCCTGCAGTTTTAAGGCTTAAACGGAAGCCATACCACAGGCACAGAAAAATATCCTGCCAGGAGCAGGAGGCAAGATAGGTATGGAAAATACCCAGAAAAGCCAGCCTGAACGCGCTGAACAGGATTATGAAGTATAAAAATATTTTTAGGTCTTGCTGTAAATTATGCCAAAAGATTTGAAATCTCTGCATTTTTATCCTCGATTATTTTTTATGTTTCTCCAGCATTTCTTCTGCCGCGGTGATGACCTGCGCTACTGTGAGGCGGGTCATACACTGCATGTCGCTGCATTTATGCTTCATGCCGCCTGCGCAGCCACGGCACGGCGGCTGTGCGGTTACGATAACGGCGTCTTTGGTGTAAGGCCCGTACAGTTTGGGGTTGCTCGGCCCGTACATTGCCACAATGGGCACCTTCTGGCTGATGGCAACGTGCATAGGTCCGCTGTCGTTAGTGATAATCAGGCTGCACCTGTGCATGGCTGCGGCAAGGCCACCAATGCCAAACGCTCCCGTTGCAATAACAGGCGTTGTTTTCATGTGGCTAACGGCGTCCTGCACCATTTCTTCGTCCATAGCACCGCCAAAGTACACAACTTTATAGCCGCTGTTTGCAAAATGGTCGGCCACTTCGGCAAAACGCTCCGGCGCCCAGCGTTTGGTAACCACCGCGCTGCCGATATTAAAGCCAATCAGCTTATCTTCAGGCGTTACGCCGTGTTCTTTCCAAAAAGTATTGGCTTCTTCAATATGGCGCTCGCCGGGGAAAATCTCCAGCCCGTTGTGCGTAAGATTTTTAACGCCCAGCTGCGTCAGCACGTCCAGATACATATCTGCCGCGTGCATGCTGCGGTCCAGCGGCGTAAACACGTCCCAGCGCCATTTAAAAATGCTGTGCGTCGTGCCGGTTCGCAGCTTAACGCTGGTCACGGCGTCGATAAAGGAGCAGCGCTCGTTGGGGTGCAGGTTTATCAGCACGTCAAAATTATGCTTGCTTAACTGGCGCGCGCAGGCGATAAGTGCCAAAATGCTGTTGTCGCGCCCTTTTTTGTCAATCGTAATAACTTCATCCAAATATGGGTTAAAAAGCACCACGTCCTTCAGCTTTTCATCCACCAGCATGGTGATATGGCTGTCGGGCGCGGCTTTGCGCAAGGCGTGGATAAACGGCGTCGTCAGCGTCAGGTCGCCCAGATGCATTAAAAAGGTAACCAGTATTTTCTTTCCGTTCAGTTCAACCATTTAATTCATCTCCCCACGCTTTTTGGTATAAGTTTCAAACACCATCTCGGTTGTAATATCGTACATGCAGTGCCAGTCGCTGCAATGCTTTTTAAGGCAGCCTGCGCATTTGGCCGGGCTGATAATAACCGTACTGTTATCGCTGCCGTAAGGGCCGGTGCGGTCGGCCTTGGTCGGGCCATACATGGCGATAAGCGGCTTTTTGAGCGCCGCCGCAAAGTGCAGAGGCCCGGTATCGCCGCTGATGTAAAAGCTGCTGCCCTTAATCAGCGCCGCCAACTCGCGCAGCGAAGTCTGCCCGATTAAATTGATAAGCTTAGCGGATTTGCACTTTTCCGCAATCGCTTCGCCCTTAGGCGCATCGTCCGGTCCGCCAGCCAGCACAACACTTGTGCCACCGGCAATAAGCATTTCCGCAAGTTTGGCGTAATTTTCCGGCGGCCACACCTTGGTTTCCCAGCGCGCACCCGGCACCATAACAACGTAATCGCCGTTAAGGCCTTTATTGTGTAATTTTTCCGCAACGGATTGGCTTTCCTTCGTCAAATCCGGCAGCGGGAACTCTATTCCGTCAACTTCCGCGCCCAGATAGCGGGCAACGTCAAGATAGCGCTCGATAACATGGTCAGCTTTATGTGCTCCGGTAATAGGGCGGCTGATGAATTTGCTGCCCTCGCGCATTTCGCAGTAGCCGATGCGGTTATCACAGCCGCTGATGGCAGCCAGCACCGCGCTTTTAAACAGCCCCTGCAAGTCAATGACCAAATCAAAATGCTTGCTGTGCAAAAGCCTGCGCATTTCCTTAAAATAATGCAGTTTATCGAACAGGCTCATTTTATTAAATTTAACCTTATCAAAATAAATGACCTCGTCGATAACGGGCGGGTCCGGCAAAAAACCGGCAAACTGAGGATGCACCAGCCACGTTATTTTTGCATGGGGAAACCGCCCGCGCAACGCCGCCGCAAACGGCAGCGAGTGCAGGATATCGCCCAGCGAGCTCATTTTAATAAGTAAAATATTTTTATATTCCATCAGCCAACTATCTCTTTAACAAAGTTTAATAAATTGCCGCCGCTAAATAAATAGCCTTTAATGCCTGCCGCTTCTGCGGATTCCACGTCGCGCGGCTTGTCGCCGATTAAAAAGGCAGCGTCCTTGTCGATGCCATATTCTTCAAACGCGCGCAAAATCAGCCCCGGCTTGGGTTTTCGGCAATCGCATTCAACGGCGTATTCAGCAATTTTGCCTTCCGGCAGATGCGGGCAGTAGTAAAATTTTTCGATTTTACCACCTGCCGCCGCCACATGCTGCGCCATAAATTCATGCAGCTTGTTCATATCGTCCACGGTGTAATAGCCGCGGGCGATGCCGCTTTGGTTGGTCACCACAAAAACGGTGTAACCATGCTGCGTTAAATAGGCCAGCGCTTCTTTTGCGCCGTCAATCCATTCCAAATCTTCAATTTTATATAAGTACGACTTATCGACGTTCAGCACGCCGTCGCGGTCGAAAAACGCAGCTTTAAGCTTCATAGGTGTAGTACCCGCCGGTCTTGTCCAAAAGTGCGCAGTATTCGGCTACCGCGTCTTCGATATCGGTGAAGCCGCCGTCGTAACCCGCTGCCAGAAGCTTGGTCGGATCAGCCTGCGTGTAGCTCTGGTATTTGCCGCGCAGAACATCAGGGAACGGAATGTATTCCAGAGTGCCGCTGCCGAAATGTTTCAGCACGCCTTTAGCCAGCGTGTTAAAGGTGTGTGCATGGCCGGTGCCGCAGTTGTAAACGCCGCGCAGTTCCGGGTGGTCCCAAAAGAAGAAGTTAACCTTAACAACGTCCTTAACATAGATAAAGTCGCGGGTCTGCTCGCCGTTGCCGTAACCGTCGATGCCTTCAAACAGTTTAACCTTGCCTTCGGCCTTCCACTGGTTGTACATCTGGAAGACCATGGAAGCCATTTTGCCCTTGTGGTTTTCCTGCGGGCCGTAAACATTAAAATAACGCAGGCCAACCAGCTGGCTGTCCATTTTGTCAAAATAACGGCGGGCATAGTTATCAAAAAACAGTTTAGAGAACGCATAAACGTTCAGCGCTTCCTCGCATTCCGGCTTTTCGCTGAAGCCGTGCGCACCGCTGCCATAGGTAGAAGCGGACGAAGCATAAATCATCTGAATTTTTCTGTCCATGGCAAAATGCATCAGGTTTTTGGTGTATTCAAAGTTGTTCTGCATCATGTACTTGCCGTTGTATTCCATCGTGTCGCTGCATGCGCCCTCGTGGAAAATAACGTCAATTTTTTCATGGGCAAATTTGCCTGCTTTCAGCGCTTCGGCAAAATCAATCTTGTCCATGTAATCCATCACCTTTAAGCCTTGGATGTTTTTGAATTTCACCATATTGGTAAGGTTATCGACCACCAAAATATCGTCGCGGCCGCGTTCATTAAGCCCTTTAACAATGTTGCTGCCGATAAATCCGGCGCCGCCGGTTACAATAATCATAATTTGCCCTCCTTCACAAGCTGTGCCACTTTTTCCAAAAGTCCGGTTGTGGAATAGCCGTCCTCGAATTTAATAATCTGTACTTCGCTGGCGTATTCGCGCCCGGCAACTTCTTCGGGTTTATAATCGCCGCCCTTAACCAAAATGTCGGGGCGGATTTTTTTAATCAGTTCTGTCGGCGTATCTTCGCCAAACAGCACAACGGCATCAACACACGCTAACGCGGATAAAACGCGGGCGCGGTCAAGCTCGTGGTTCAACGGGCGAGTTGCGCCCTTTAAACGCTTAACGGATGCGTCCGTATTAAGCCCGACAATTAAATGCTTGCCCAATCGCGCCGCCTGCTCTAAATAGGATACATGACCCACGTGCAGGATATCAAAGCAGCCGTTGGTGAAAACGATTTTTTCGCCGCAGGCACGCCAGGTGTTGGCAAGCGATTCAATTTCCTGCCAGCTTAAAGTGCGGTAGCCGTAGCCATCCTTGCGCTGCTCGGCAAGCAGGTCTTTTAAAAGTTCATCGCGGTGCACCGGGTAAGTGCCGACTTTGCCGACAACAATGCCTGCAGCACGGTTAGCCATGTACACGGCGTCGCTTAAATCAAGCCCGCCTGCTGCACCGGCCAGCAAAGTAGCGGCAACAGTGTCGCCTGCACCGGATACATCAAAAACATCCAGCGCCGTTGCAGGTGCGTTGATGACAAGCCCGTTCTGCCCTGCCAGCGTCATGCCTTTTTCGCTGCGGGTAACGACTACGTTTTTAATATTGTAGGTTTTGGCAGCATCGCGCGCAAGGCACAGTACCGGTTCATCCTCGTTAGGCACGGTTTCGTGCGCCGCTTCGCACATTTCCTTTAAGTTAGGGGTAATAAAAGTGCAGCCGCTGTACTTCGTCCAATCCGCGCCCTTCGGGTCGACCAGTACCGGTATCTTGTGCTGTTCCGCCGTGGCGATGACCCATTGCAGAAAGTTATGTGAGCAAACGCCCTTGGCGTAATCCGAAATGGCAATGCCGTCCAGCCCGCTGTCAATGAGGCTCAGAAGCCATGCGCTGAGGCGCTCTGTTTCGTCTTCGGACATATCGCCGACTTCTTCAAAATCAAGGCGCAGCATTTGCTGCTTGGCGCCTAAAATACGCATTTTGGTAATGGTGGCGCGCTTGTCCGATTTAATCAGACCGCTGTAATCAATGCCGGCCTCCGCCATCATCTTCTCAAGCAAATGTCGGTTTTCATCGTCGCCAGTCACGCCGCCGACATATACCTTGCAATCCAGATGCGCCAGGTTGGCAGCCACGTTGGCCGCGCCGCCCAGCACGGAAGTAATGCGCGTTACCTTGTTGACAGGCACCGGCGCTTCCGGCGAAATGCGCTTAACCTCGCCGTAAAAATAGCGGTCCAGCATTACATCGCCGATAACGGCAATTTTAAGTTGTTGTATTTTTTCTGCTAAAAAATTGGTGCAGCTTAACTGTGACATTATTCACCATCCACCAGTTCGCAAATAATATGGCCGATTAAAATGTGCATCTCCTGCGCGCGCGCCGTAACCGGGCACGGGATGGCGATGCAGATATCGCACTCGTCCTTCATTTTGCCGCCGCCCTCGGCCGTCATGCCGATGCAGGACATGCCTTTAGCTTTGGCTTCGGCGATAGCTGCCAGCACGTTTTTACTGTTGCCGCTGGTAGAAATGCCTACCAGAACGTCGCCCGGCTGTCCCAATGCCTCTACCTGACGGGAGAACACGCGGTCGTAGCCGTAATCGTTGGCAACGGCCGTCAGGATGGAAGTATCCACCGTCAGCGCGATACCGGCAATGCCCTTGCGCTCCTTCTGGAAGCGCCCGACAAATTCCGCTGCCAGATGCTGGCTGTCGGCCGCGCTGCCGCCGTTACCGCAGAACAGCACCTTATGCCCGCCTTCCAGTGCTTTTTTGATAATGTCGGCGGCACCAGCAACCTGCTGCATAATGCCGCTTGCAGCTACCTGCTGCGCCAAAGCGATGTGCTCGGCAAAACGCTCTTTAATAATATCCATAAGTCACCTCGTTACCAGTTCAAAAATTCGTATCTGATATTCCACTGAGTATCTTCTTTTTCAGTTTGTGCATGCTCATATTCAAAGGTAATTGCCCAGCAGCAGAAGCGATGCGTCCAGGAATAAATTGTTTCATAATTTTCATGTTTGCCGGTATCGTAACGGTTTATGATGCTGAAAGTATTTCTGTCATCCGGCTTGTAGCTGATACCGTTGCGCAATTCACGTTCCATATCCGGCTGACCTAAATCGTACAAATCACTGGTAACCTTTTCACGATAGTAACCAACCCATGTATTCCATTTGTCACCCAGCTTCTGACCAAGCGTGCCGTAATACATCATGGTAGAACGGGTTTCATCAGTATAACTTTCATTTACCCATTTTTTACCGATGGTCAAATCAAGGAACGTCTTTTTGCTGTCAAATAAGTAGATGCGGTCATGCGTTAAATAAGCACCATATTCTGTGTGCCAGCTTTGTCTGCCGGTTTCGTCATTTTCCCATAAACCTCTGTGCGCGTATAATCTGTAAGTTACGGGAATGCCGTCAATAAAATAATGCGGTTTATAATAAAAACCAATCTCATTCTTTTTATTTACCCACTCGTCATCCTCTTCTTCCCAGCCACTCTGATAAGTAATATAGTAATTGCGCTGGTCATGTTTAGCCTGAAAAATCGGTTTAAAATGGCCGCGGTTATAATACGGCAATTCTGCATGAACATTGGTGTTTTCGTCTATATCATAATCAAGTTTCAGTTTAATATAAGCACCTTTGTCGTCGTCACCATCATATCCGATTGACGGCATAATGCGCGTACCGCCGTCATCATTGAGGTTATTTACCCAGGTATCACGGGAATAAACATGTTTGCCTTTAACATACACTTTTACATTATGCGCTACCATTTTATCGTGCGGATAAATTTCAAAAGTATCGGCTTTAATTAACAGGCAGGGAGAATGCTCCACCGCCGGGCAGCGTGTTGTTTCACCGCCCTGGTCAACGACCATTTTGTCAGGGTAAATCGTCGCGTGCGGTGCACGGAAAAAGTCCTCGTTGCCTTTGCCGTGAATCTGCTTAATCTCACCGGTTTTATTATTAAAATTATAGTAAACCCAGTCACCATTCATAACGGTTTTGGGCTCTACCAAAGTACCGCCCTGTTTCAGCCATACGTCACCGGTTTTCATATTACCCTCGGCGCGCACCGTTTTTAAAGTTTCGGTGCCCTGCGTAATAACAACATTGCCTTCGGCAACAAAATCGCCGCTTACGGAATCATAGCTGGCATATTCGCCGGTCATCGTTATCGGCAGCGGTGCGGCTTTTTCTTCGCCGTCTTTTGCTTCCGTCACGTCTTTATCGTCTTTAACAGCAGCAGCTTCCCCCTGCGTTTGCTGCACATCAAAATCAGGTTCTTCGTATCTGCCATCGCCATTAGTATAATCCTCTGCCCAGGCAGTATTTAAAGTTGTTGCCGCAGCCAAACACACGGCAGCCAGAAGTTTTTTATTCATAATTCCGCTCCTCACCGGTAAATTATTAACAAAAGCCTTGTAAGCATTCTATAACATTATAATTATACCACATCTGCGCTTAAACAAAAACTGCCACAGCCTATTTTAACTGCGCTTACGCAGATAAAAAATTAACGGCAGCCAAAAAGCTGCCGTTATAGTATTTATTTCTTCCCGGTTTTCGGGGTCAGGTCATATTTTTTAAGGTAGCGGTACAGCGTTACGCGGCTGACATCCAGCATACCGGCGAGTTTGCTGATATTGCCGCCGGAGGATTTCCATGCCGCGATGAAAGCGTCCTTGTCGTACTTCCAAGATTTTTCCAGAGTTTTATCGCCGGGCAGTTTGATATTTTCTGCTTCGATAATGCTGCCGGGAGTATGGAAGAAGGCCTGTTCGATAACGCCCTGCAATTGTTTGATGTTGCCGGGCCAGCTGCAGCTTTTGAGCAGCTCCAGTGCTTCCGGCGACAGGCGTTTCGGTGACAGGTTATGCTGTGCAGACATCTCTGCCAGAATATGCGCTGCGATAACTTCAATATCCTTGCTGCGTTCACGCAGAGGCGGAACGCGGATAGTAGTATCAAGTACCAGCTCATACAGTGCACGGGAGAACAAGCCCTTATCCGCCAGGCGTTTAAGATTGGAATCGCAGGCGGCGATTACGCGCACGTTAAGTTTTTTGCGCAGGCCGGTTTCTTTATTCAAGAGGCCGTTTTTCAAAGCGTCGGCCAGCTTGTCGCCCATTTCTACAGGCAGTTTTTCCACTTCGTCAAGGAACAGCGTGCCGCCCATCGAAAGTTCCAGCTTGCCAGCCGTCGGCTGATGGTCGCCGTCCTCGCTGCCGAAAAATTCTTCTTCCAGTATTTTGATCGGCGCGTCGGAACATTTAACGACAATTAACGGCGCCGCCGCACGCGGGCTGGCCTGATGGATGCCGTGTGCCAGACGCTGCTTGCCGGTACCCGGTTCGCCCTGTAACAAAATATTGTTGTCGCTGCGGGCAATGCGCGATGCTTTGTGCTGCAATGCAAGGAACTCGCTCGTTTCGCCGACCATGCTGTACAGGCTGTAACGGGAGCTGTAACCGGTAGCATGGGCAATGGTGGTCTTCAAATCTTCAATGCTCATGCTCATTACCAGCGCGCTTTCAACCTCGCTGCCGACTTTAACCGGCATAACGGTGGTAATATCTTCGTAAGTGCGGTCCTGCGTAATCCAGGTAATCTCGCGGCGGTGCGTAGGCGTACCCTGCAACGCCTTTTTAATGGGAATATGCTCGTAGTTAAGGAAGATATCTTCCAGATTTTCCTTACCTTCCAGACGGCGTTTAGCGTTGCCGTTGCAGTATTTCAGTTTTTCGTCCTGTCCAATCCAGTAAACGGCAACCGGCAGTTCTTCCATCATCATCTGCTGGATACTCCAGTATTCCAGCATCTGCAAATGCTGCTCAATAGCATATTTCATCGTCAGCAAAAGCGAAAGCAGAAGGTCATACGGCAAATCGTTCTGGTCCAGCGAGAAGAAGGAAATAATGTAGCGGATTTTGCCGCCGACGCAAATCGGCGCACTGCACGCATCGCCGGAATGGCTGTCTTTAATCCACATTTCCGGTCCGAACATCAGGAACGGAACATTATGTTCGCGCGCAATGCTGATGCTGGACGTGCCGACGTCTTCTTCCAGCACGCGCATACCCTGAATGTCCTCAATTACGCGCTGGAAAAACGGCAGCGCATAGTTTTTGATAACATAGCCGTCCTCATCAATCAGCAGCATGCTTAAATTATGAATGTTAAAATGCTGCTTGCTCTGTTCATACAGTCCGTCCACGTATTTAACGATGAATTCGTGCGTTTTCTGATGCTCGATGATTTCTTCGCGGCTCAGCTTGTTGATTTTCGGCATCGTTTCATGCGGCAGCCTCATTTTGCGGCAGCGCTGCCACGATTCGGCAACCCACGGATGCACGTTGGGGTCAACAATGCCCTCCTCCATAAATTTTTTATAATACAACGCCAGTTTTTCTTTGTTGCGTCTTTCACGAATCATTAAAGCTCCCCCTTAAATTTATTAAGCTGCCTCGCCGTTTTCAATCAAAACACGGCGCGCTCCGTAATAATGCGATTTCCAGTAGTCGCTGTCAAGCGAATCGAGCACGACCCCGCGTGACGATGACGCCGTCCAGAACTTGCCGCTGCCAGCGTAAATCCCCACATGGGACGCCCCTGCGGCGTAAGTGGTAAAGAACACCAGATCGCCCGGTTTCAGCTTGTTTTTTAACACAAAAATCCCGTCCAGCACCTGCACGTCGGCGGTACGCGGCAACTTGGCGTCATGCTTGCCGAAAACGTACTGCACATAAGCGGAACAGTCAAAGCCTTTCGGCGTGGTGCCGCCGAATTTATAAGGCACGACCTTGTATTTGGCTGCAGTTTTTACAATGTCCTTGCCGCGCACATCGGGTATGCCTTCCATTTTAAAGGCTTCCCACGAGATTTTATTATAGGTTTTGTTATCCAGCTTGCCGCTCTTTTTCAGCCCGTGTTCCTTCTGAAACTTTTTGATGGCTTCGCCGGTGTCCTTCGACATGCGCCCGTCCTTGCGGTCAACGTCGTAGCCGAGCATCTCCAGCTTTTGCTGCGCCACCGTCAGTTTCCAGTCGCGCGCCGGCGTTTTGCTTTTGGCCATAGCCATTGCCGGCACAAGGCAAAGCACAAGCAGGCAGCAGATAAAAACAGTTAATTTTTTACGCTGCATTGCAGTCCTCCCTTCTTTCAGCAAAACTGCGTTTTGATAAAATCATTTCATCAAAACATTACAAAACGGTAAAATCGCTTTTAAAATAAGCAACTTATAATACACTTTTCGAATATATTATATCGCATTTAACAGTTTTTGAAAAATATTTTTTAACGGCTTTGTCAATTTTATTACATTTATTTTAGTCGTTTGCAGGCGTTGGCGTTTTGTGCTACACTAAAGCCATGATGAAAAAACTTACATTAATAACCCTTGCAATTTTAATACTTGCGCTTACCGCCTGCAAAAGTAACAGCAGCAGCACTCCTGCACTCGGCAGCGGCAGCGTGTACTTCCCCGTTTACCAAATAACCGCCCCGGCGGATGGTAAAATATTGGGGCTGATTCTGGAAAAAGGCGACCGTATCGGTCATGAACAGCCACTGTTTGCCGTTGACGACCAGCAGCTTGACGCCGAAATTAAAGAGGCTGCCACGGACGCCGCCCGCACCGAAGCGGAAATAAAAGCCATGCAGAACGGTCAGAGCCGCGCCGATAACACGGCAGCAATTGCCGCCGCACAGCAGCAATACGAACAGGCTGCGGCACAGGAAGCAAAAATGGCATCGCTTTATAAACAGGGCGCCATTGCCCGCCGCCAGTACGAAGCAGCAAGCGCCGCCAAAGCAGCGGCACAGGCAGCGTTAAGCGCGGCGCAAAGCGCAGGGCAGCCGGTTAAAGCATCACCGGAAACCATTGCCGAAAAACAAAAACTGCTGGAGGAACAGCAGCAAAAATATCACGCCCTGCTGCAAAAACAGCTGGCACTGGAAGAAGAAAGCCCCTGTACCGGCATCGTTACGGAAAAATACCTTAACGCTGGCGATACCGCCGCTGCCGGACAGCAGGTTCTTGCAATCCGCGATCTTGAAAATTGCAGCGCCGTTATAAAAATATCCGCGCAAGCGGCGCAAAATTTAAAGGTTGGACAAAGCATTACCGCCCGCGCTGGCAGCATTAACAAAAATTTTAACGGCAGCATTGCCAAAATTGAAGGCACCGACGTGACGGTGAACCTTGACAACACTTCGTTGGATTTAAAGGAAGGCATGGAAATAAGCGTCACCGTAAATTAACAAACGCGGGGCACTGTTATGTGTTATAATAAAAGTATCAAAGCAATAAAGGAGGATCTTAACTATGGCAATATTTGATAAAATTGGCGAAATCGCCAAGATAGCGGCCAACAAAACCGAAGAAATCACTAAAACCATCGGCGAAAAAGCCGAAGCCGCTATGGAGATCCAGAAACTTACCTCGCTGGTAAGCAAAGAAGAAAGCAAAATTGAAAGCACCTACAAAAAAATGGGCAAAATGGTTTGGGAAAAATCGCAGACCTGCGACTGCCTGCCCGACGAATTTAAAGCTGAATGCGAAGCTGTTAAAGCAAGCCTTGCCGCAATAGAAGATTTGAATTTTAAAATCAGCAACATTAAAGCTACCGCCTTTAACGGCGATGAGCCGAAAGTTACCTGCCCCAACTGCGGTGCGGCTGTCGGCATCAGCGCCAAGTTCTGCAGCGAATGCGGCGGCAAGATGGAGCCTGTTGAAACCGCTAAAACCGTAGAAGCGGAAGTTGTAGGCGAAGGCGCCGAACACAAAACCGAAGCGGAAGCCGAAGTTGAAGTAATCGCGCCGGAAGCCAAACCGGCAGAAGAAGAAAAACCTGCCGAAGAACCTGCCAAAACGGAAGAAGCAAAACCCGAAGAAAAATAATTTTAACCATTAAGCGTACAGCAGTTTAAGCTGTGCGCTTTTTCTTTGCCATTTTCAGAAAACAATCTGCGCGCAAAATGCTATAATAATATTGTTTATAAATTTACGTTAAGGGGTTTTATATATGCAGCAAACAAACAGCTTTAAAGGCATTGCCATGCTGTTATTATGTGCTTTTATCTGGGGCACGGCTTTTGTTGCCCAAAGCGTCGGCGCGGATTTACTCGGGCCGTTCAGCTTTAACGGCATCCGTTCGTTTTTGGGTGCGTTCTTTCTGGTTCCGTGCATAGCAGTAATTGATAAATTATCCGGCAAACCGCTGACTTTTTGGGGTACGGACAACGACCACAAGCGCGGCGATTTAATTACCGGCGGCATTTGCTGCGGCGTACTGTTGACCGTTGCCAGTACCTTGCAGCAGGCGGGCATCGCTTACACTTCTGCCGGTAAGGCCGGGTTCATAACGGCGCTATACATCGTTATCATACCAATTTTAGGGCTACTGGTTAAAAAGCGTGTTACTTTAATGCAGTGGACGGCTGTCGCCGTCGCCGCTGTCGGCATGTACTTCATCTGCATTAACGAAGGTTTTTCCATTAATAAAGGGGATTTAATCATCCTTGGCTGCGCCGTTGTTTTTGCCGTACACATCATGGCTATTGAACGCTTTACGCAGCTGGTTGACCCGGTGCGCATGTCTGCCATTCAGTTTTTTGTCTGCGGCTGCTTAAGCCTGCCCGTCATCGTCTGGGCAGAACAACCAACCCTTGTCGCCATCACCGCCGCGTGGCTGCCGCTGGCGCACGCCGGTATTATGAGCTGCGGCATTGCCTACACCCTGCAAATCGCCGGGCAAAAATACGTCAACGTCATCCTCGCGTCTATTCTGTTAAGTCTGGAATCCGTCTTCTCCGTTCTTGCAGGCTGGGCTTTGCTCGGCGAAACTCTCACCTTACGTGAAATCGGCGGCTGCGCCCTCGTCTTCATCGCCATCCTGCTCGCGCAGATGCCGGAGAGGAAGTAGAGAGTGTAGTTTGAAATTGTATATAAAAACATTAAACCCCGACAGAAAACTGCCGGGGTTTGTTTTATTAAACAATTTCTCCGGGGACGAATACCCCATGCTGAAATCATTTAACAGTTAATTTGTAATCAATACGCGCCTCTGAATTTCATGGCTTCGTCCAGACGATTGAGGGCTACGATATAAGCTGCGGTACGCATGTTAACATTGTACTTTTTAGCGGTATCGTAAACCTGTTTAAACGCGCCAATCATCAGCTGGGTCTGTTTTTCAATAACTTCTTCTTCGGTCCAGAAGTAACGGTACAGGCACTGTACCCATTCAAAATAGCTTACGGTTACGCCGCCGCCGTTGGCGAGGATATCCGGTACAACCAGAATGCCTTTAGCATCAAGGATTTCATCAGCTTCCGGAGTCGTCGGGCCGTTAGCACCTTCAACAACAATTTTGGCTTTAACGTCAGCCGCATTGTCTTTGGTCAGCTGCAGTTCCATTGCGCACGGAGCAAGTACGGTAACTTCCATTGCCAGCAGGTCGGCGTTGGTGATAGCTTTGCTGCCCGGGAAGTTTACTACGCTGCCGGTTGCCTGTACATGTTTTTCAACTTCGTACGGGTCAAGTCCATCTTCGTTCATAATTGCGCCGTAAACATCGCTTAATGCCACAATTTTTACGCCCATGTCGTGAATAAGTTTAGCGGTCCAGCTGCCTACGTTGCCGAAGCCCTGTACTGCGCATGTTGCTTCTTCCGGCTTAATGCCTAGGGCTTTAATAGCTTCGCCAGCTGCAACCATTACGCCGCGGCCGGTAGCTGCGGTGCGGCCCAAAGAGCCGCCGATGCAGATAGGTTTGCCGGTAATGAAGCCCGGTTCATACTGGCCTTTCAGCTTGCTGTATTCGTCCATCATCCAGCCCATAATCTGAGCATTGGTATTCATATCAGGGGCAGGAATATCCATTTTTTCGCCGATAATCGGAGCAATCTTGTCGATGTAACCGCGCGTCAGACGTTCCAGCTCGCCGGCGGAAAGCTTGGACGGGTCAACAATAATGCCGCCTTTGCCGCCGCCGTAGGGCAGATTGGCAACTGCGCATTTGCAGGTCATCCAGAAAGCCAGCGTTTTTACCTCATCCATATTAACGTTCTGATGATAACGGATGCCGCCTTTGGCAGGGCCCATAATGGTGCTGTGCTGGCTGCGGTAGCCGGTAAACACCTTGGTCGTGCCGTCGTCCATTTTAACCGGAATGGAAACCTCAAGCGTGCGTTCCGGGCAATCAATAATTGCCGCAGCGTTCGGGTTCAGCTTCATTACCTCGATAGCTTTGTGCAGAGGTATCTGCGCCATTTCAAATAAATTCATAATCCATGCCTCCTTTTAAATCATCTTAAATTTATGATACAGTAAAATATATTTTTGATGATATAAAATACTGTTCTTACTTCAATTATAACGCCTACAAAAACACCCGTCCACTGATTTTTACAAATATACAAAATATTTAACAAATTTACCAGCGGCGGTTTAAACCTTCAAATTCGGGGAACTCGTCGTAAATCGCGCCGAAGTTGATTCCGGCAATGGTCTGGCCCTTGTACTTTTTGCGCAGGTCCTCCATGCCTTTCAGCAAATGCTTGCTGGTAATGCCGCACTCTGTGGATAAATAAGCTTCCACAAATGCTGCCAGATGGTCGCAGCCCTTTAGCATTCTGCCGTCTACCGGTTTATAGCCATGGCCGTCGATGTTATATTTCATGTTAAGTTCTTCCTCGCTGCATTCAAACGGCTTGCCTTCCAGCATGACGCGGTTGGTAAACTCATTCTGCGTAAAGTAGCTGATTTCTTCGTGCCAGCCCCACGGCAAAAGCGGCAGCAGCTTTTCGGCAACCTGGCGTTTTTCAATGTCCTTAATCAAATCGTCCAGTCCTTCAACGGAAGTTTTAACAGGCGAGATGATGTCGCGCGTCAGCACCTCCGGCAAATCGTGGAACAGCCCGCACAAAAAGTCGTTGACCACGCGCTCGTCCGAAGCATTGAGCTTTGCTGCGCAGAAGTAGCCCAGAATGGCCACAATCAGCACATGCCCCATAACGGAAGTTTCCGGCACGCGCGGAGATTGCGCCCAACGTTTTTGGAAACGCAGCTGCCCAACAAGATCGATAAATTTGCTGGTTTTGCCTTTCAGCGACAGCTTCTGCACACCGGCAAGGTCGTAATGATCCTCGATCTCACTTTCAATGGCGGCTTTGGTTTCTTCCACGCCATAAATGCCCTGATTAAAATGGTAGATAATGCCAAATTCCCACTGCGTGGCAAGGTAATGCGCCGCACGCAGCAGCTTTTTTTCAAGGCGGTATTCCTCCGGATGGTCAAACCAGCGTTTCAGCTTGGCAAAAAACACCTCATCCATATCCGGCACACGGCGGGAAAGCTGCTCGTAAATCCATGCGTTCAGCTTGCGCCCGTGCACGCGCATCAGCTCGTGATAAATCGGCGGTTTAATATCCGTCAAAATAATGCGGTGCATAAATTCAAAAATTCCGCCTTCAATTAACACGCGCCAGTTAATTTCTGCGTTGTGATCCTGCTCCTCATACTTGGCGATAATATACAAAATCATCATTTTATGCTCCTGTTTGTCCAATTCTGTAAAGCCATTGGGGCGGATATGGTCATTCCAGCGCTGAATATGCGCCGCTTCAAACAAAAATTCAATAAATTTTTTATTCAGCAATTTTTTCACCTCATAAATTACTTATTTTTCGGGAAAAACAAGCAAAATCCGTTTTTATTCTTTACAAGGTTTAATATTCTCTGTTTTTGTTGACTCTCCTGCATTTTTTTCAAAAAATCATTGATTTTTTTACACAAATCTGTTTATAATATGTTATTATTATAGTTAGGAATATGCAAACAAAATTTTTTATGAAAGGTTGTGACAACAAAAAAATGGAAGAAATGATCCGTTTGCAGGGAATTACCAAAAAATACGGCAATAACCTCATCATCCCCAACCTGGACCTTACCATATACGACGGTGAATTTTTGACGCTTTTAGGCCCTTCCGGCTGCGGCAAAACTACTTTGCTGCGCATGATTGCCGGGCTTGACACGCCGACGACCGGCAAAATTTATCTGGATGACGAAGACGTTACCAATAAGCCCCCCTATAAACGTGATGTCAATATGGTTTTTCAACATTACGCACTGTTCCCTCACATGACTGTTGAGGAAAATATAAAATTCGGTTTGATGATGAAAAAAGTTCCAGCCGAGGAGCAGAAGGAGCGCGTTGCGCAGGTTTTATACCTGACGCAGCTGGAGGAGTTCCGCAACCGCCGTCCGCAGCAGATGAGCGGCGGCCAGCAGCAGCGCGTTGCCATTGCCCGCGCTTTGGTCAACAACCCCAAAGTGCTGCTTCTGGACGAACCTTTGGGCGCGCTTGATTACCAGCTGCGCAAAAATTTGCAGCTGGAACTTAAAAACCTTCAGCGCGGACTTGGCCTGACCTTTATTTACGTAACGCACGACCAGGAAGAAGCCCTGACCATGAGCGACCGCATCGTGGTTATGAATAAAGGCGTCATCGAACAGGACGACGACCCGGATACGATTTATCATTACCCCAATACGCGCTTCGTTGCCAAATTCATCGGCGAAAGCAACTTTTTTGAATCGGACAATGAAACACTGGTTATCCGCCCGGAAAAACTTAACCTGTGCCCGGAATATGAGGACGAGGCCGCCGAAAAAACGCACCCCGAACCGGGTTATTACGGCACCGTTGTCGACGTTGTTTTCTACGGCACTATCGACAAGGTTTTCATCCGTCTGGATAACTCCAACCAGACCGTTGTTGCCTACCAGTATTTTGACGACGTTAAACGCTGGTCGCCCGATGAACGCGTCGGCATCTGGTGGTACGCGAAAGACGAGGTGAGAGTAACGCGATGAAAAACGGAAAACTGATGGTTGCTCCGGCAATGCTGTGGTTAAGCATCTTTTTCGTTATCCCGCTTCTCATCGTAGTTGCAGTTTCCTTTGCCGGACGCACTCCTTACGGACAAATTATTTTTGAATTTACCACGGACAATTATCTGCGCTTTTTAGAACCGTTATATTTGCAGATTTTTGCCGATACCTTAATCGTTGCCGTTATCACCACGGTGGCTACCATCATCATGGGCTATCCGCTGGCGTATTTTATCGCACGTCTGCCTAAAAAATGGCAGCAGCCGGGGCTGATACTGGTAATGATTCCGTTCTGGATTAACTTTTTAATCCGCTCTTATGCGTGGGTTATCATCCTGCGTACGCAGGGCGTGGTTAACACGCTGCTGATGAAGCTGGGGCTTATCGACCAGCCATTGCAGATGCTGTACAATGACGCAGCTGTTATGCTGGGCATGATTTACGCGCTGCTGCCGTTTATGGTGCTGCCGATTTACGTTTCCATCGAGCAGCTTGACCTGCGCCTGCTGGAAGCAGCCAGCGACCTTGGTGCATCGCCGCTGACGGCTTTCCGCAAAATTACGCTGCCGCTGACGATGCCGGGCATTGCCGCAGGCACGATTCTGGTATTCATTTCCTCGCTCGGCATGTTCGTTGTGCCGGACGTTATGGGCGGCGCCAAATCCGCGCTTATCGGCAACCTCATTCAGAACCAGTTCCTCGCCGCGCGCGACTGGCCGTTCGGTTCCGCGCTGTCGATTGTGCTGGCCGTGATGAGCCTTGTGCTGATTATCCTTTATTACAGAGCTTTACAGTCGCAGGAAGGGGGCAAAGCCGATGCAAAAGACGTGGCGTAGCCATCTTCTGTTAGCTTATTCGCTGGTAATACTGGCGTTTTTGTACCTGCCGCTGTTAATCCTCGCACTGTATTCCTTTAACGAATCGCGCATTAACGCGGTGTGGACCGGCTTTACGCTGGACTGGTACAAAACGCTGTTCCAAAACCGCCGCGTGCTGGAGGCGCTGATGAACAGCCTGTTCATCGCCATTATCAGCACCGTTGTCAGCACTGTGCTGGGCACCATTGCCGCCATTGCGCTGAACAGATACCAGTATAAATGCAAGCCCGTCATCAATGGGCTTTTATATCTGCCGATTCTGATTCCGGAAATCGTTATGGGCCTGTCGCTGTTGGTGCTGTTTGCACAGACGCAGGTTCCGCTCGGCAAAACGACGCTGATACTGGCGCACATCACCTTTTGCCTGTCGTTTGTTGTCATTACCGTCAACGCAAGGCTGGAGGGCATGCGCCACGAACTGGAACAGGCCGCTATGGACTTATACGCAACGCCGCTTCAGACCTTCCGTTACGTAACGCTGCCGCTGGCCATGCCGGGCATCGTCGCAGGCGCGCTGATTGCCTTTACGCTTTCCATTGACGATTTTATCATCAGCTTCTTTGTGGCCGGGCCTAATTCCACCACGCTGCCGCTGTACATTTACGCCATGGTAAAACGCGGCATTTCGCCGGAAATCAACGCCCTTTCCACGCTTTTAATGTGCGCAACCATTTCGCTGGTTGTCATCGCGCAGATTTTGCAGCCGCAGCACAGCAGCAAAAATAACGATTGATGCCGTAAAACCGGTACAATAAAATCCCAAAAAAAGAAAGGATGATTTGCAAAATGAAAAAACTTTTGGTCTTTCTCGTTTCCGTACTGACCATGGCCCTGCTCGCAGCAGGCTGCGGAGGTGACGCTGATAAGAAAGATGCAGCGGCAGGAGAACAGCAGGTTCTTAACCTCTTTAGCTGGGCAGACAATTTTGACCCGGAGGTAATTGCCGAATTTGAAAAGCAATACAATTGTAAGGTTAATTACGACGTATTTGCCAACAATGAGGAGCTTCTGGCAAAAATTCAGGCCGGCGGCGCACAGTACGACTTAATCCAGCCTTCTGACTATATGGTTGCTACCATGCTCAAACTTGATTTGCTGGAAAAAATGAACATGGACAACATCCCCAACGCCAAAAACCTTGTAAGCACTTTGCAGGCACCCGTTTATGACCCGACCGGCGACCACAGCCTGGTTTACACCTGGGGCATTACCGGCATTGCCTACAACAAAAACTATGTTAAAGACGTGCCCGACAGCTGGGAAGATTTGTGGAACCCCGAATATGCAGGCCGCCTGATTCTTTTAAACGACAGCCGCGAAACCATCGGCATGGCGCTGAAGAAAAACGGCTTCTCCAACAACAGCACCGACCCTGCTGAAGTTGAAAAAGCTTTTCAGGATTTGAAAGCGCTTGCTCCTAACGTACTGGCCTTCGATACCGACACCATCAAACAAAAATTCATCGCTGAAGAAGCATGGATTGGCACGATGTGGACCGGCGATGCCAGCTACACTTTAAAGGATAACCCGAACATCGGCTTTGTAGTGCCGAAAGAGGGCGCAACCATCTGGGCTGATACCTTTGCAATCCCCAAAGGCGCAAAACATAAAGAACTGGCCGAAAAATTCATCAACTTTATCTATGACCCGCAAATCAGCGCTAAAAACTATGAATACATCGGCTACAACGACCCGAACGAAAAAGCCCAGGAATTCCACAGCGATGAATTTAAAAACGACCCGATGCTGAAAATCGGCATGGAAAACATCGACAAGGGCGAATGGCTCATCGATATCGGCGAAGCACTGCCCATGTACGACCGTTACTGGACCGAACTGAAAACCGCAAAATAATTGTGGTTTGAAGGCAGAACGCCGGCTTAAAATTTAACAGAAAAAACCAAACCCTCCGTTAGCAGTTTAACGGAGGGTTCTTTTTATGGTTTTATTGATTTTTAATCTTCTCAAACGTATTGGTTAAATTGGCAAAGTCCTGAAGCGAAAGTGTTTCGCCGCGGCGTTTGGGGTCGATACCTGCAAGAGCCAGCCATTCCTGTGCTTGCTGCGCGGTAATGCCCATATTTTTCAGCGCGTTGCTTAACATTTTGCGGCGCAGGGAGAACGCTGCCTTAACAACCCTAAAGAACAGTTTTTCGTCACAGACATCTACCGGTGGTGTTGTACGGTTTTTGCAGACCACAACGGCGCTGTCCACAGACGGACGCGGAATAAAGCAATCCGGCGGTACGATAAACGCCAGTTCCGGCTCGGTATAATACTGCATCGCTACGGAAAGCGCGCCGTATTCCTTGCCGCCCGGCGCTGCCGTCATGCGCTCGGCAACTTCCTTCTGCACCATAACTACCATACGCTCTACCGGCAGTTTTTTCTCCAGCAGCGCAAAAATAATCGGCGTTGTTATGTAATAGGGCAGGTTGGCCGCAACCTTAAAGGTTTTGCCGCCCATCGCTTCGTTTACGTTCAGTTCCAGCACATCTGCGTTGATAACGCGCACATTGCCGTAACCTTCCAGCGTTTTATCCAGCACCGGCAAAAGGCGTCTGTCCAGTTCAATCGCCGTTACATCCGCGCCGGTTTCTGCCAAAGCCTGCGTCAGCGTGCCAATGCCCGGGCCGATTTCCAGCACGGCGTCGCCTTCAGCAAGTTCCGCAGCGGCGGCAATGCGGCGCACAACGTCCTCGCTGATTAAAAAGTTCTGCCCCAGTTTTTTGTCGGCATGCAGGTTGAACCTGCGCAGTATGTAGTTGGTAACCTCGGGGGTTGCAATTACGGGTTTATTCATCCAAATCTCCAAGCTCTTTCAGTGCGGCGTCAAATTCAGCGCGCGTTACGCCGTAAGTATTCAGCCTTTGCAAAAAAGTTTTGGCGTTACCGTAGCCAATGCCCAGCAGCGCCGCCATTTTATCGCGCCGTGCGGAAGCCATACTGCCGCCGCTCAGCCCGTTCGTCATCAAATCGCGTTCGGTAAATTCAAAAGCAGGGTTAAATTCGTGGTGGCGCACCTTGCCCAGCGCAGCTAAAATCGCCGCAGGGCTGGCCTGTTCCACGCCGACGTCGCCATTTGCCGTCGCGTCAATACGCGGTATAAACGCCTGCCCGGCTTCGGGGAAACGCTCCGTCAAAAAGCGTCGGATGCGGTTGCCTGCGCCGTCCGGGTCGGTCAAAATAATAATGCCGCGCTTGTTATAAGCCGCTTCAATCTTTTTTAAGGTGGAAGGCGCCAGCGTAAAGCCGCCGGTTTCAATCGTATCGGCTTCCAGCGCGCGCCTGATGGCTGCTGTGTCGCTCTTGCCTTCAACCACCAAAACTTCTTTCAGCAAATTATCAGTCCTCTAAAATATAAACTTCCACATCGCGGCGGCCCCAGTTAATGGCTTCTTCGTAGCTGTCCATAAACAGGTCTATGCGGTTGCCCACAATCGCGCCGCCGGTGTCGCCGGCCATAGCCACGCCGTAACCGGGAACATACATTTTAGTATAATACGGAATTACGTGCGGGTCAACAGCAACAATGCCGCGCACGGGCACCAGCCCGATGGAAGTAAGCCCCGTACCGCTGCCGCAGTGAATGGTATAAGCACTGGCTTCCATGGTAACGATGCGGGTATATTTTTTGCGTCCTTCCGGCGTTTCAACGGACATGCCAACGCCGCGGCGGATGATGGAATATTTCGGGTCTGCCAGCACTTCGCGTGCGATTTCCACCTCTTTGGCGGTATTATCTGCACCGGCAACGGATTTTTTAATAATTTTTACCCTGCCAACGGCGCCCTGGTCTTCAACTTTGTGTTCGCCGTAAGGGATGCTTTCGTCATCGTAATATTTAACGGGGATTTCCAAATCCGCTTCTTCGCTGCTTATTTTATCACCTTTATTAAGGATGTGAATTTCAAGTCCGGAAGTAATTTTAGTTTCCGGCGTCGGGTAAACAAGCTGTTTGTCGTAACGTATTTTTAAATCGCGCAGCGCTGCGCCGACGGTATCTTTATTGGTAAAAAACTTCTGTTCGGATTCGCCGCGTACAACGACAATAGGCAGGGCGCGTTTTAAAGTCAGCACCGTTCCCTGCGCACCGTTTTCTTCCTTAATTAAATCGGACTGGCCGACACGCACACCAGCTTCTTTAAAAATTTCGCGCGGCTCTTTCAGCGTGGTCGTTACCGTCTTTTCCGTACCGTCAAATTTTAAAATGGTTACGGCCGATTCGGCAAGGCCGGGATGAGTTTGCCCCGCGAATAAAATTACAAACATAACTGCAATCAGAATGGTTCGTTTCCAAAATGTAACATGTTTGGGCATAAAATAACCTCCTTAATTCTGGGGTATTTTATCACAGGCTTTTTTACAATGTCAAGCCGCCCACTGTTACAACACATTAAGTATAATTTCAAAAACTTTTAAACAAAAAGTTTTTTAGTAACGCACTTTTATTTCAAACAAAAACGCGGCAGTATTAAACCACCGCGTTTGTATTATTTAATTTTGTTAAACAGCGTCTTCACATTGCGAGTCGTTATTGCCGCAATGGTTTCAAAATCCGTGCCGCGTACCTGCGCCGCATTTTGCGCTACCAGTTCGGTATACAGCGGGCAGTTGCGTTTGCCGCGGTAGGGCACCGGCGTTAAATACGGTGAATCCGTTTCAAACAGCAGCAGCTCGTCCGGCACAAAGGCGAGTACCTCTCGCACTTTGGCGGAATTTTTATAGGTGCTTGTGCCGCCGAATCCGAAATAATAACCGCGTTTGGCAAGCTCCTTTGCCATTTCCAGCGAACCGGAATAGCAATGGAACACTGCACGCGTATTTTTCGGTACTTCATTGCGGAAGATATCAAAAATATCGCCGTGCGCGTCGCGGTCGTGGATGATTACAGGCAAATCAAACTGTACGGCAAGGTCAATCTGCTCCAGCAGGCGCTTTTTCTGCACCTCTTTCGGTTCGTTTTCCTTCCAATAATAATCAAGCCCGATTTCGCCGATAGCGACAACCTTGGGATGTACCGCCCAAGCCGCCAGCTTATCAAGATAATGTTCGTCCTTAATGCCGGCCAAATCCTCCGGGTGCCAGCCGACTGCCGCATATACAAAATCGTATTTCTCGGCAAGCTGTACCGCAAAGGCGGAACTTTCTTCGTCGCAGCCGGGGTTGATAAAGCCGTCCATTTCTTCGCCGATTTTAGTAATCAGCTCGTCACGGTCATCGGTAAAATAGTCGGAATCCAGGTGGGCGTGCGAATCCCACAAGCCTGTGCGCGACATTTTATTTCACCTTGCTACCGCTGGCAATGCCCGGTGCGTCTGCCAGTACCAGGTTGCCTTCACCGTCGCTGGCAGCCAGAACCATGCCGCGGCTTTCAATTCCGCGCAGTTTGGCAGGCTTAAGGTTGGCAATAACGATAACGTTTCTGCCAATCAATGCTTCCGGCTCGTAATGCTGGGCAATGCCGCTGACAATGGTACGTTCCTCATCGCCGATTTTTACCTGAATTTTCAGCAGTTTATCGGTTTTCGGCACGCGTTCTGCCGCTACAATCGTTGCCACACGCAGGTCGAGCTTGGCAAAATCTTCAATAGTAATTTCATCGGCTGCTGCCGGTGCTGCTTTTTTTGCTTCTGCTTTCGGTGCTTCTGCCTTGGCAGGTTTGGCAGCAGTTTTTTTGGTTGCGGCAATTACGGTGTCGCCGTCTTCGGTTACTTCAATGCGCGGGAACAGCGGATCGCCCTTCTGCACTTTGGTGCCGGTTGCCAGCTTGCCCCATTCGGCGTCAGCCAGCAAAAAGCTTTCCGGTTTGCCAAGGCCCAGCTGTTCGTAAATTTTCGGTGCGGTAACGGGTACAAACGGAGCAATCAAAATCGCCACAATGCGCAGCGCTTCGGCAAGGTTGTACATAACTGCCTGCAAACGCTCTGCCTGCGCGGGGTCTTTCGCCAAAATCCACGGCGCTGTTTCATCAATATATTTGTTGGCACGGCCAATCAGCGCCCAAACGTCTTTAATAGCCTGATTCAGCTCCATGTGGTCCATGTCGTCTTTGTAATTGGCAACGGTTTCGTTAACCAGCGCGATAAAATCCTTATCGACAGCTTCCGTGCCTTCTTTGTGCGTTACAACGCCGCCGTGATATTTTTCAATCATGCTTACAGTGCGGTGCAGCAGGTTACCAAGGTCGTTGGCAAGGTCTGCGTTAATGCGGTTAATCAGCGCGTCGCGCGAGAAGTTGCCGTCACTGCCCAGCGCAATTTCGCGCAGCAGGAAGTAACGGATGGCATCCGGGCCAAACTCGTCAATCAGCGCAATCGGGTCAATTACGTTGCCCTTGGACTTGGACATTTTGTCGCCGTCAACAACCAGCCAGCCGTGGCCGTAAACCTGTTTCGGCAGTTCTTCGCCCATAGCCATCAGCATAATCGGCCAGATAATACTATGGAAGCGAACTATCTCCTTGCCAACCAGATGAATGTTGGCAGGCCAGAATTTATGGAACTTTTCTTCATCCGTGCCGTAGCCGATAGCGGTGAAGTAGTTCAAAAGCGCGTCAAACCAAACATAAACAACGTGTTTCGGGTCGAACGGCACGGGAATACCCCAGTCAAAGGTCGTGCGGGTAATGCACAAATCTTCAAGCCCCTGTTTAATGAAGTTAATCATTTCGTTGCGGCGCGAAACCGGCTGGATGAAATCAGGATGCGTTTCGATGTATTCCAGAATTCTGTCCTGATACTTGGACAGTTTGAAGAAATAGCTTTCCTCAGCCATCTTTTCTACCGGGCGTCCGCAGTCCGGGCAGTTGCCGTCAACAAGCTGGCGCTCCAGCCAGTACGATTCGCAAGGAACGCAGTACAAACCTTCATAATTCTTTTTGTAAATATCGCCCTGCTCGTAAATTTTTTGCAGTACCGCCTGCACAACCTTGTGGTGGCGTTCCTCGCTGGTGCGGATAAAATCGTTGTTGGAGATGTTCAGCATCTTCCACAGCTTTTTAAAGTTGGCAACAATGCCGTCGACATATTCAATCGGCGTAACGCCTTTTTCGGCAGCCTTGCGCTGAATTTTCAGGCCGTGTTCATCGCTGCCGGTCAGGAAGAAAACATCCTCGCCTTTGGCGCGGTGATAGCGGGCAACAGTATCGGCAATCGTCGTACAGTACGCGTGGCCGATATGCAGATTATCGCTCGGATAATAAATCGGAGTAGTAATATAGAAGCTGTTTTTACTCATCTGGCTTTCCCTTCTTTTATGTTAATTTTGTTTTGCTTTTTTAAAGGAATTCTTTTGTAATTTTATCACATTCTGCGGCGTTTCGCAAAAGTTTTGCGTAAGTACAGCTCTTTTTTATAAAATTTGCGGCGTATTTTATGATTTTCGTGAGATATTATCAGCAATCTTTAATTTTTATCAGTAAAAAACAGCAGTACCCTGACCTGAAAATCAGAGTACTGCTGTTTTTCTTTTACCTGCGCATAAAGATATCCGGATATTCGCCATCTTCATGTGCAATATGATAGACATATATAATGTTTTCTATCTTCTTGCAAATGCACACATAGGGTGCGCTTCTGAAAAATCTGAAGGACTGGCTTTTTAACGGCTCGTAGCGAATAATGTTTGCTGCCGGATAAAACAATGCCAATTCTTTTAAATCGCGCAGTATTTTAGTAGTAATTTTCTGTGCTTCTTCCTGCGTTATGTTTCGCTGCCAGTAAGCCGTGATATTGCTAAGGTCTTCCACGGCGCGCGGCATAAATTTCACCACAGTTTCAGCCCTCAGCATATTTCTTTAACAGAGCTTCCATTTCTTCTATACTGAGTGTGGCAGTACCGTTCCGCCTTTTAAGTTCGCCTTCCAAAACAACGTTGCCAAGCTTAAGCACAAGCTCACGTTGCTGGAATGCTTTAATGTCCATTACCACTACTTCGGTCGTGCCGTTTCTTGTAATATAAACCGGCTCAGCCGTTCTGCGTGCTAAATCAGCAATCCTGTTATAATCGGTACGCAAACGCGTTGCGGGCTCGATATAAACCATGCTCTTCCTCCCTTCTCATCAAATTTCCTAGCCATTATTCATGACAAAGAACATACAAAAGTTTAGCATACAAAATAAGATTTGTAAAGTAGTTTTAAAAATTTTTTAGAATCAAGCTATACTATTACTTTGTTAAAATATATAATAGTTATATAACTATGTTTCCAAAATATTAAATGAGGTTTTTATGAAATATGCTATCCCCCCTTACGCCAAAAAAATATTGAACGTGCTGAACGCTGCCGGTTATGAGGCTTATATTGCCGGCGGCGCTGTGCGCGATTTGCTTTTGGGGCGGCCGCCCGGCGATTTTGACGCTACGACAAGCGCATTGCCGGAAGAAACTGCCGCCGTTTGCAAAGCGCACGACATTAAAACGGTTGATAACTTGGGGCAGAACTTTGGCTGCGTTGTCGCCGTTATCGAAGGACACAATGTGGAGATAACGACCTTCCGCGGCGAAAGCTACGGCAGCGACGCCCACAAGCCGGAGAAGGTGTGGTTCAGCAAGTCGCTGCGCGATGATTTAAGCCGCCGCGATTTTACCGTTAACGCCATGGTGATGGACGCGGACGGCAAGATTTACGATTATCACTGCGGACAGGAGGATTTGGCGAAAAAAATTTTGCGCACCGTCGGTGATGCGCAGACACGCTACAGCGAGGACGCATTGCGCATGCTGCGCGCCTGCCGTTTTGTGGGGCAGCTTGGCTTTACTTATGTGCAGGGAGACGGTTTGCTGCCGCCCTTTGGCGAAGAAGGCACGCCCTATTACTTGCCACAGAATTTTAAGTTCCCGGTTGAACGCTGCGCCGGGCTTTCGCTGGAGCGCGTGCGCACCGAACTGGATAAGCTTTTGCTCAGCGAGTACGCCGGGCACGGTTTAATGCTTTTAATGGCAACGGGGCTGACAGACGCACATTGCCGCATAAAAGAAGGCGGCAGCTATACGGAAATCGCAATCCTGCCGGAGCTGCGCCATCTGGCAGGATTGCCGCAAAACAGGCGCTTCCATTGCTACAATGCTTGGGAACACACGCTGGCCGCCGTCGATAACAGTCCGCGCGATTTAACTATCCGCTGGGCGATGCTGCTGCATGACCTTGGCAAAGGCATGCCCGGCATCCGCGGCACGCACCCGGACGGTTCGCCGAGCGACCACGGGCACGAAGCATTAAGCGCTGTCATGGCGGAAGAACTTTTAACGCGCCTGCGTTACCCGAAAGATTTTAAAAAGCGCGTGGTCTGGCTGGTATCGCGCCACATGCGCTTTGCGCCGATGATGTTTACCAAGGAGCGCACGCTGATGCGCTGGGTACGGGCGGAAGCTGCAAGCGGCGAGTTCCGCACCGAAAAGGATTTGACGGAAGCGTTTACGCAGCTGAAAGAAGTGTTTCTGGCGGACATGGGCGCAACGCACGCGGGCAAGAACCCGCAGCTGATGGCGGAAGGACGCGAGCTGGCAGACGCCGTTATCGAACTGGCGCGCACCAAAATGCCGGTGCATACTTCGGATTTGGCAATCAGCGGCGCGGACTTGCACGGAACAGTGCCGCCGGAAGAAACCGGCGCGTATTTAAAATACCTGTTGGCGCGCGTGCAGAGCGGCAACTTAAATAACAGCCGTGATGAACTTCTAGCAGCGGCCAGGCACCGCCGCAGCAAAACGGAAACGGCAGAAAATTAAGCCGCGCCTATTGTACGCCGACGCGCAAAGTGCTATACTAATACTATCAACGGGGACGTAGCTCAGCTGGGAGAGCGTACGGTTCGCATCCGTAAGGCCGAGGGTTCAATCCCCTTCGTCTCCACCAATAAAAAATAAATCCCCCGGGGAATTTCCTCAGGGGATTTTTGTTTTGCCTGCTTTTGTAACGGCTTACGCCGATGTGCAAAGGCAGTTTTTATTTTTAATCTTCGTCAAGTTCCGCAAATTTGGCGGCCATGGTGGGATTGTTGCGCGTCAGGCGTTTAATGCTTAAATCCTCGGCTTTGTTGTTAGCAAGGCGCAGATTGTTCTCCGACGACATCAATGCCTCTTTGGTTTTCTGCAAATGGTCGATGGTTTTGTCGATTTCCTCAATCGCCTTTTTAAATTTTTCGCTGGCAAGGCGGTAATTGCGCGAGAACTTATCCTTAAACTCGTTCAAATCATTTTCAAAGTTGGAAATATCAATGTTCTGCGTTTTGATAACGCTTAATTCCTTACGGTATTCCAGCGAGTTCTGCGCCGCGTTGCGCAGAAGCGTGATGATGGGGATGAAAAACTGCGGGCGGATGACGTACATTTTGGGGTAACGGTAGCTGACATCGACGATGCCGGTGTTGTACAGTTCGCTTTCGCTCTCCAGCATCGAAACCAGCACGGCGTATTCGCAGTTCTTTTCGCGGCGATCCTTGTCCAGTTCCTTAAAAAAGTCCTCATTTTTCTTCTTCGTCGCTGTCGCGTCCATTTCGTTCTTCATCTCAAACATAATGGAAATAAACTCCGTACCGTCCTCGTCAGCCTCGCGGTAGATGTAGTCACCCTTGCTGCCGGTGCGGGCATCGTTGTCCTTTTCAAAATAAGCGTTCTGGAAGCCCGTCGCGCGCAGCTTGTTAAACTCAATTTCGCAATGCTGCTCAAGGCTTTCGCCGACCATCTTAGTAGATTGGCGCAGTTTGAAATCTTTATAGCGTTCAATCTCCTCATCTTTAAATTTCAGCTTTTCTTCGTAGGTGCTGATGATGTTCTGCTCGCGGATAGCGCTTTCCTTTTTGCTGTTTTCCACCTGCGAGGTCAGCTGCAGAATGTTCTGTTCTTTATTGAACAGCTCCTGCTGCTTTTCGCTGATGACTTTGTTCACCGCCAGCTCCTTCGCCGTTTCGCTGCTTTGCAGGCGCGCGGTTAATTCGGCAATCTGCTGCTCCTTCTGCGCCAGCTCCAGCTCTTTTTTGTTCAGCGCCTCCTGCAAGCTGGAAGCCTGAGCCACCTTCTGCATATCAAGCTGGTTTTTCAAATCGTTAATTTCCATCGCCTTTTTGGCAAGCGCAACGTCATAAGCCTTTGCCGTCGCCGTTTTGGCAAGCGTCACGGCGCTTTCCTTTTCCGTCTGAAACTGCGCCAGGCGCTCCTGTATCTCTTTGGTAAATTCCCTGTCCCTAACCTGTTTTACAATCGCGGCGTAACCCGTTTCGTCAACCTGAAACACCTCGCCGCACTTGGGGCATTTTATTTCCTGCATTGTGTTCTCCTTATTTATAGTTCAGTTTTAAAATTTCGTTGCACGCCGCAAGGCCGCAGTCGTAGCCGTGGTCATACAGCGCCAAAAGTTTTTGTTTGTCCAAATCCAAACGGTCAATTTCCAAAAGCTGCTGCGGGCGGATGATTACCGCCTTGCCCTGCTCTGCCAGTGCTTCCACTGCTTCAAGCTGTTTGTTGTAGTTGGCAGGGCGCTCCGCTAAAATCTGCTGCAAAAGCGGGTAATGCGGGTACCACAGCTTAACCAGCGCCGAAGGCACGGCGCGGTGTTTGCGGTAGCCTTTGTTGCGCGTCAGCACGATGACAAATTTATCATAGCCTGCCCTTTGCCCCCGGTCCACCGGAATGGGGTCGGTCAGCGCACCGTCCAGCAGGCGGCGCTTATCAAAATGCACAACCGGCGCAAAAAACGGCAGCGATGCCGAAGCACGCACCGGCGTGAAGTTTTTGCCCATGTCCATCTGCGTGTACCAGATTGATTCGCCTGTTTCGCAGTCCGTCGTGCCGACTTCCAACCTGCCGGGGTAATCGTAAAACGCTTCGTAATCAAACGGCAGCAGGCGGCGCGGTATATCGTTCAAAATAAAATCAAAGCCGAACAGTGAGCGTGTTCGCAGCCAGTTTTTTACGCTGCAATAGCGGTCGTCGCCGACGAAATCCTCAATTATCCGCCTTGTGCGCCCCTTTTGCCCGGACATATACGAAAGTATGTTGCAGGCGCCTGCCGACACGCCGACAATATGCGGGAACACAAGCTCTTTTTCTATAAAAGCGTCAAACACACCTGCCGAAAACATGCCGCGCATGCCGCCGCCTTCAAGTATCAGGCTGAGATTGCCGAGTATCATAAAGCACCTCCGTAATTGTTTCTGCCTTTAATTATAACATTTTTTAAATGCGGGGCATATATTTATTTTTTGCGGCGGCAGCGTTATAATAAAAACGTAAGCCAACCTAAACCGGCTTATGAAAGGAAGTAATTATAATGTCTGCTGTACTTGATTATTTAAAAGACTGTGGCGTGTTCTACATCGCCACCATGGACGGTGACCAGCCGCGCGTACGCCCCTTCGGCGCTGTATGCGAATTTGAAGGCAAGCTGTATTTTATCACCGCCAACACCAAAAATGTTTACAAACAGCTGGTTGCCAACCCTAAAGTTGAAATTTCTGCCATGAAAGGGCAGGACAGCTGGATCCGCCTTGACGGCGAGACAAAATTTGATGACCGCCGCGAAGCACGCGTTGCCATGCTGGAAGCAGTGCCGGCACTTAAAAACATGTATAATCCCGACGACGGCGTGATGGTTGTGTTCTATCTGGACAACGTCAAAGCAACCGTCTGCTCCTTTACCGAAGAACCGAAAGAACTGGCGTAAGGCTAAAAAATAAACTGCATTGCCAACGGATTAACTAATCCAACGGCAGTGCAGTTTTTTATATTTTTCTTGACTTTGAGCCGCCTCCAAGTTTTATGATTAAATTACAAAAGAAAATCCTGCCCCGAGCAGGCTAAAAAGGCAGGGATTATGATGAAGAAAACAGCCAAAATTTTACTGGCGCTTTGCGCCTGCATGGTTATAGGAGGTAATGCCGCTATGGCACAGGACAGAATGGCTGAAAGCGCAGCCACCGTTAAAACGCTTTACGGCACGGAAAACCCGTGCTATGTCAAAGGCTCGCCGGAGCTGGGCGACATAATGCAGAAATTTATTTACAGCGACGTTAACAATCAGGTACAGATGCCGCTGGCGCAGAAGGAACTTTTAACCATTGTGGTTTTAACCGCCAACGCTACGCCGGAGGACATCGGCATTCACGTTAAAGGCGCGCTTGCTGCCGGCGCAACGCCGGATGAAATCCGCGAAACAATTTACCAGACCACGCCTTACGTTGGCTTTGCCCGCGCTAAAAACGCACTAATTGAAATGCAACTGGCGTTTGAAGAAGCAGGCATCGGTGAACTTGCCAACCAGGGCACCACTACCGACGCCGACCGCGTACAAAAAGGCGAAGATACGCAGGTTGCCATTTTCGGCGAAGGCATGCGCGGCTTTGCAAATTCCGGCACGGGCGACCAAAAGCACATCAACAACTGGCTCAGCGGCAACTGCTTTGGTGATTATTACACCCGCAAGGTACTGGATTTAAAACAGCGCGAGCTGATAACCTTTACCGCCATCATTACGCTGGGCTGCTGCGACCCGCAGGCTAAAGCGCATGTTAACAGCAACCTCGGCGTGGGCAACACCCGTCAGGATTTAATCGACGCCGCTACCATCGCACTGCCGTATATCGGCTATCCGCGCACGCTTAACGCCATCAGCGCCATTAACGCAGTGGCACCGGCAAAATAAAATCCCCGTCCGCAAAATATATCCGCCCTAAGGCGGAAGCTTTACGAAGGAGGAGTTATGAAGATGAAGGCTAAAAAATTATTACTTGCACTTTGCGCATTTATGATTATGGGAGGTAATGCCGCTATGGCACAGGAAAAAGCAATGCCTGAAGAATTTAACGCAGAAAACATTTTTAAACTGGGGAACCCCAACGTGGCTTACCAGCAGTATTTTATCGGCCAAAGCTATTTGAACATGCTGACCACCGAGCGCGTGCCCGTTGCCAATGTAACCTTTGAGCCGGGCTGCCGCAACAACTGGCACATTCACCACAAGGGCGGGCAAATTTTGCTTGTTACCGCAGGGCGCGGCTATTACCAGGAATGGGGCAAGCCTGCACAGGAACTGAAACCGGGGGACGTTGTAAACATTGCGCCGGAGGTTAAACACTGGCACGGCGCCGCACCGGACAGCTGGTTTGCGCACATCGCCATTGAAGTGCCTGCCGAAGGCGCAAGCAACGAATGGCTGGAACCCGTTACCGACGAAGAATACGGTAAATTAAAATAGCACCAAACACAAAGGACCGGCACTGAACCGATCCTTTTTTTTGCGCCAGACTCATAGCCAAAACGCATAACGGTGGATAATATTTAAGCATTGGACGCGGCGCATTATGCTTTTTATAATTAAGGTAACAAAATGATTTGGAGGGGTAATTATGAAAAAATTATTTTTACTGCTGGGCATTGCCGCTGCTTTGGGTTTATCCGCCTGCGGCGGGATGCAGGACACGCAGGCCGCGCCGTTAGAGCAGGCTGCCGCAGCGCAAACTTATAAAGCCGCGCTGAACGTGGACGGGCACAGGCTGCCGGTAACGCTGCGCAGCGAACCGAGCGCTGCTGATTTATACAACCGCCTGCCCGTGACGCTGGAGTTTAAGGATTTTAGCGGCATGGAAAAGATTGCCTATTTTGATAAGCGCCTTGACGAAAAAGGACAGCACATTGGCTGCCACCCGCTGGCGGGCGACCTGTGCGTTTACCAGCCGTGGGGTAATTTAAGCATTTTTTATGTAGATTTTAAGGACGACCCCAATTTAATCCCCATCGGCAGGCTGGAAGATGGGCTGGACATTATTAAAGCACAAACCGGCAATTTTACCGCCACTTTGGAAAAAGCTGAGTAAAGGAGAAGAACGATATGAAAAAATTATTTTTAACCGCATTGATGTTAGTTTTGGGATTGCAGGCTTTACCGGCAGGCGCTGCCGCAGCGGTGCAGCCCTTTGTGCGCTGGGTAGTTTACAGCAGCGAAGCACAGAACACGCCCGCGCTGTTTGAAGCAGTAACGGCGTACAACGCAGAACTGCAAAAAGGCAGCGGCGTGCTGGCTGTCTACGGCGGTGAAGACGAAAACGGCGTAATGCGCTACCTTGAAATTTACAAAGACGAAGCCGCCTGCACCGCACTGCAAAACGATGCCAGACTGCAATCCGCCCGCACGGAAATTGCAAAGCTTGCCAACAAAACCGGCATTTTAAACGCTGAAGCCTTTTTGCTGCAAAGCAAAGCAAGCGGCACCGCCGATAAGCCGCGCATGGCAAAACTTGTTATCGACCCGGCGCAGCTTGATGAATATAAAAAAGTGCTGGCAAAGGAAATGAAAGCCTCCGTTACCAACGAAACTGGCGTGCTGGCACTGTTGGCAACGACGGAAACCGCCACCCCCAACGTATTCCACCTGCTGGAGCTTTATGCCGATGACGAAGCCTACAAAGCACATATCGCAGGGCCGTACTTTCAGGAATACAACAAAGCCGTGCAAAACATGGTGACGGATAAAACCCTCATCGTTAACAAATTGCAGGACGTTACCTTGAGCGGCAAAATTTAATGGGCGGGTGATTTTATGAAAAAGCTTTTGGTTCTGCTGCTGGCGCTGTTTAGCTTTACCGTTACGGCGCTGCCTGCGGAAATCCCCTATCTTGACCGCGTGCAGCCAGAATACCGTGCGGCGGCGGAAAATTTTATGTTCCTTTATACATCTGACGCCGACCTTGAAGCTGCTAAAGCCATGCAGCAAACAACGGCGCAGGGGCGCGAAACCGTTACCGTTCCCGCCAAAGGCGGTGAGGCTTCCGTAACCATGTATGTTTTCCGCCCGCAAAATACGGACAGCGGTAAGCTGCCGGTAATTTATTATTCCCACGGCGGCGGTTATCTGTTCCGCAAGGCGATGGATTACACGGCGCGTTACCAGAACATTGCCGACAACACCGGCGCTGCTGTAATTACGCCGGACTACCGTCTTTCCACCGAAGCGCCCTTCCCGGCGGCGCTTAACGACGCTTACAACGGGCTGCTGTACATTAAGCAAAATGCCCAAAGCCTCGGGCTTGACGGCGATAACATCGTCATCATGGGCGACAGCGCTGGCGGCGGCTTATCGGCAAGCCTTGCGCTTTACAACCGCGACAACGCCAACATCCCCTTAAAGGCGCAGGTTTTAATTTACCCGATGCTTGATTACCGCACCGGCTCGGATGAATCACCTTACAACGACGAATACACCGGTCACATTTGCTGGCTGCGCCCCACCAATGTTTTTGCGTGGGAAAAACTGCGTGGCGGGCAAGACATCAGCAGTAAAATGCTGCCCTATTTCAGCCCTGCCATGGCGGAGGATTTGACAAACCTGCCGCCCACGCTGATTTACGTCGGCAGCCTTGATTTATTTGCTAACGAAGACATTGCCTACGCGGGTAAACTTGTTGAAGACGGCAACGCCGTTACCATGCACGTTGTGCCCGGACTGTACCACGCCTTTGAAACCGCCAACCCCAATGCGCAGGCCACCCACGATTTTTGGCAAACCATTTACAGCTACACCAAAGCAAAATTGGCAGAATAAACGGCATACTTGCACTAAAAAAGCAGGCTTAACGCCTGCTTTTTGTTTTGCCTGTCAACCAATTAACATAAAGCTGTTAGCTATCCAATAGATTGCCATCAGTAAACTTTTCTGTTATAATTATCGGTGAAGGGAGTTGATACTATGTCTAAAGCAATCGCTGTTGCCAGCGCAAAAATGGATAAGGATTTAAAAGAAAATACCGAAAGAATTTTTAAAAGCATGGGCTTAACTGCAACCACTGCCATCACACTGTTTTATAAAGCCGTATCCATGCAAAACAAAATCCCTTTTGAAATCGTCGGCGACCCTTTTTACAGCCCTGAAAATTTAAAACGCCTGGACAAAGCAATTAAAGATATCGAAGAAGGGCGTTTAACCAAACATGAACTGATTGAGGTGGACGATGAATAAACTGTGGACTGATGAAGCTTGGGAAGATTATCTATACTGGCAAACACAGGATAAGAAAACTTTAAAACGCATTAACAAACTTTTGCAGGATATAGACCGCAACGGATATAACTGTTTTGGCAAAGCTGAACCTTTAAAATATGGTTTATCTACAATGTGGAGCGTACGTATAGACCATGACAATCGTATAGTTTTTAAAATTGAAGGTAATAATTTAATCATAGCTCAATGCGGTTCGCATTACCGCGACAAATAAACAAGCCATACCCATCATAATAAGTGATGGAAATGGCTTTTTGTTTTGCCTTCATTTGGCTTTGTTATTTTTTGTATCTCGTAGCGCAGGTAGTTAAGCCTGTCAAGCTGTTTTTCGCGTAAGTGGATTTCATCCAGCATATTGCTGCGCTTCTGGTTAAGCATTTGCAGTCGCGCTGCGTCGCTGTCCTTCCCCTCCACCAACAGCTTCATGTAATTTTCAATCTCGTCCGTAGCAAAGCCTATGTCATGCAGCGTCATAATCAGGCTCAGGCGTTCAATGTCGGTGTCGTCGTACTGCCACGCGCCCATTACCTTTTTGACAGCGCCGCACAACCCCCAGCTTTCGTACTCGCGCAAAATTTCCAGCGGTATATTGTATCGTTCACTTGCTTCGTAGATAGTCATGCAATCCCCCACTTATTTGCCAAAGGTTCCGGCAACGGTTTTTAAATGCTCCGGTATATTCAATCCCTGCGGGCATTTGGCAAGGCACGCGCCGCAGCTAGTACAGGCAGAAGCCGGTGCCCCGCGCTGAATGGGCGACATGGAAACGGTGTAATCAAACATCGCCCTGTCCATATTTTTATGCAGCAGGTAATTGTTGTAAACGTAGGCAAAAATATAACCAATCGCCACGTTATGCGGGCAGGGTATGCACTTATAGCAGCCGGTGCAGTCAATATGCCCCGGTGTTTCGCGGTAAGCGCGGATAGCGTTCCCCAGTGCCTCGCGTTCAGCAGGCGTCAGCATATTCGGTTTGGCGCGGGAGGCATACTCAAGGTTTGCTTCCACGTCCTTCATCGAGCCCATGCCGCTAACGGCGACGCTGACCTCAGGAATATCCCACAGATAATCCAGCGCCCATTCGTTATCCGGCTTATGCACGCCGGTGGACGCCAGCGCCTTGCGCATAACCTCCGGCAGATTTGCCAAGAAACCTGTGCGCGCGGGCTTCATTACTGCCAGCCCCATGCCGTTGGCAGCTGCGTATTTAGGTCCAAGCACGCCCGCTTCGTATTCAAAATCAAGGTAGTTGTGCTGAATCAGGCAAAAATCCCAGTTGGAGTTGGCTTCCACAACTTCTTTAAACAGCTCCAGCCTGTCGTGGAATGAAAAGCCGCTGAAACGGATTTTACCCTGCGCTTTCAGCTTCTCAATTTTTTCAATCAAATGTCACGGCACTACTTTTTCTTTCCAGCCACGGTGCATAATCATGTGGATATGGTAAAAATCAATTACGTCAGTGCCTATCGCGCGGCGCGATTCGTCAAAAAACTTTTCAAAATCCTCCGGGCGTTCCATAATCCACCACGGCATTTTGCTGGTTACATAAACGCGGTCGCGCCAGCCGTTTGCCAGAGCCTTACCGACTGCCAGCTCGCTCTGCCCGCCAAGGTAAACTCGCCCGGTGTCGATGTAGTTTACGCCGCCTTCAATTGCACGATGCACCATATCCACCGTCTGGTTTACGTCAACGGTTTTGCCGTCAGCCAGCATCGGCAGGCGCAGCATGCCAAAGCCCAGTGCCGATACGTTAACGCCTGTGCGCCCCATCGGGCGGTACTGCATTTTGGGGTTGTAGTTTAAAACGTCCTTCGGGTTAATTTTATACGCTGCTTCCGCTTTCGGCGTTTTAATTAAACTATCCGGCAGCATTGCGCCCGCCGCCATTGCGGCAGCTCCCTTTAAAAATTCACGTCTTGTCATTGGCACGGCTTATCCCTCCAATCCAATCAGGTATGCCGGGTTTTTGCGCACCAGCAGGTCAATCGTGCGCTGCGGCAACCCTGCGTTTTGCATTTCTTTAATGCAGGTACGCATGCCGTCAAGCGGGTCGGGCATACCTGCCTGCCCCAAATCGGTGCTTATAAAACTGCGCTCCGGTGCGATGCGTACATAGTTTAAAAATTCTTCGCCTGTCTGCTGCACATATTCCGGCATGGCGCTGCCCGGTCCCCATAAGCGTCTGAGATAACAGTATTCAATGTAAGCGCCGTAATCAACGCAGCGTTTAATCTCATCTTCAGTCATCTGCCATACCGTTGTGTTGGGGTGCGTAACGACAAGTTTATTAAAGCCCATCTCGTGTGCTTTTTGCGCCATCAAAATGCTTTCTTCCGGCGCGGAATGGCCGGTTGCAAAAATAATATCATTTTCCGCGCAAAGCTCCATAACCTGCACAACCTCAGGCAGCAGCCGGCTGTTTTGCGTTACCGGTATGCCCGTACCCTTCTCGCCAAAGCAGTTTTGGTGGTACACCGCAGTCTGTGTTGGCATCCAAATGCATCGGCAGGTTTTGCCCGTTGTCTGCACCGCCATTTTAGCAGCGTAAACATTTATTTTATCGCCGTAGGTAAAGTTCATGCAAAAACTGCTAAACACTTCAAAATCCGGCAGCGCCCGGCGGATTAAATACGCCCTGTCATGGCAGCTCCATTCGTTGGCTTTATACATCACCGCGCGGTAGCCTGCCGCTTTGGCACGGCACGCAAAATTATATTCGTCTGTACAGCGTGCCTTAACGTCCGGCGCCAAATGCAGATGTATATCGCTCACGCCGTCAAGCAGCGGGTCGCGCTGTAGCAGTTTTTCATCCGCACCGGCGGCCTGCGCTTTGGGCAAATTAAAGCCGTTCATCAGCACAGCGCTTCCGGCACCGGCGGCCGCACCTTTTAAAAATTCCCTGCGGGTCATCGCTTTCATCTCTTTCCCCTCCTTAACCCATGCAATAAAAAATGCAGGTGCAATTTCTTACACCTACATTGTATTATGCGTATTAAAAATAATCTAATACCTATATTTTATTGCCGTCCATGCCTGCAATGTATGAGCGGATGTCCTTGATAAACTCCTCCACCGCCGGCGTCATCCGCTGGCTTTTCTTCCATGCCAGCACCGCACCCGTTTTAAGCGCGGGCGTAAAAGGCACAAAGCGCAAATCGTCATAATAAAGGTTGCCCATGTCAAAGCAAAGTGCCGCACCTACGCCGCTGCGCACCATCAGCGCCGCGTTTAAAATCAGCGAATAAACAGCGGCAATTTCCATATTATTGGCATAATCGCCAAACCAGTTGCTCATCTCGTTCTGCGTCAGCTCGCGCTTAACCATTATCAGCGGCACACCTGCCAAATCCTGCGGGCGCACAGCCGTTTTTGCCGCCAGCGGCGAATCCGCCCTTACCAGCACGCCCCATTCTTCCTTTTGCGGCAGGCGGATAAATTCGTACTTGCTGATGTCTACCGGCTCTACCAAAAGACCGATGTCCAGCAGCCCATTTTCAATGCGCTCCTTCACGTCATCGGCAATGGCCGTATAAACATTAAAGCGCACCAGCGGATATTTTTTTCGGAACGCCGCCATAACCTCCGCTACTGCTGCCATATTGCGCGTTTCACCGCACCCGATGGCAATCTCACCCATCAGGCTGCCCTCACGGCGCGATACTTCCCGCTCGGTGCGTTCCGTCAGTTCTAAAATTTCCTGCGCACGGCGCTTAAGCAGCATGCCCTCGTCCGTCAGCGTAATGCGGTGGCTGGTACGGTAAAACAGTTTTACGCCCAGCTCGTCCTCCAGCTGCATCAGCTGGCGCGATAAAGTCGGCTGCGTAACGTGCAGCAGGTTAGCCGCCCGCGTGATGTTTTCTTCGCGCGCTACCATTAAAAAGTATTTTAAAATGCGTAATTCCATTTTTGCCACCTGCCTTGCGCAATCTGTTACTTTTATTTTAAAAAAATTTACGGCTTTGCGCAAGTTGAAACAAACTCCAACAAAAGCTAACCGTCCCCACGTTGCTCCCGGTACACGCTGATTGGTTGCGCCCATTAAAAATACAAAAAACGCTGTACCCGCATGGATACAGCGTTTAGCAGATAAAAAAATGGTGATCCACCCGAGACTCGAACTCGGGACACCCTGATTAAAAGTCAGGTGCTCTACCGACTGAGCTAGTGGATCACATCCGTCGCCTCAACGTCAAGCCCGTTTCAGCAACATAAATATTATACAAACCACACAACCAATTGTCAAGCGTTTTGCGGCAATTTATTTTAAAAATTTTCGCAGCGCGCCGCCTTTTATAAAGATTGCCCAAAGCTGTTTACAAAATTTTTAAAAGGTGTATTATATACTATGATGTAAGCAAAAGCTAACCTGCGGTAATTTGTACTGTCACACCATAGTTTTTAGCGCAAAATACTGGAAATTATGGCAAAACTGTGATAACATAGAAAGCAGACGCAAAAATAAGTTAGTAATAGCGAACACCGCCACATACGGAGGTTTTTTATATGCAGATAGGTTTGGATATCGGCAGCACCACTGTTAAAATAGCCGTGCTGGATGATGCCGGAAAGCTGCTTTTCAGTAAATATGCCCGTCATGCCAGCCGCATTACGGAAACAATTAAAAATATTTTGGAAGAACTTGCAGCCGAAATGCCTTGGCTGAAAACCGCGCGCCTTGCCATCAGCGGCAGCGCAGGTATCGGCGTGGCGGAAGGCTGCGGCGTACAGTTTGTACAGGAAGTTTTTGCCGAAAAAATCTGTACGGAACGCCTGAACCCCGACACCGACGTTGTTATTGAGCTGGGCGGCGAGGACGCGAAAATTTTATTTTTAGGCCGCCACTTTGACGCACGCATGAACGACAGCTGCGCGGGCGGTACAGGCGCCTTTATCGACCAGATGGCATCGCTTTTAAACGTGCCGACGGAAGAACTTGATAAACTGGCCGCCACCGCCAAAACCAGATACACCATCGCCAGCCGCTGCGGCGTATTTGCCAAAAGCGACATCCAGCCGCTGCTGAACCAGGGCGCGGCAAAGAACGATTTGGCTGCCAGCATTCTGGACGCGGTTGCCAGCCAGGCAATAACGGGCCTTGCCAAAGGCCGCCCCATTAAGGGCAACGTGCTGTATCTCGGTGGGCCGCTGACATTTTTTGGCTGCCTGCGCGCCAGCTTTGATAAAATTTTAAATTTAACCGGCACCTGCCCGGATAACAGCTTATATTATGTGGCCATGGGCTGCGCCTTCTGCGCGGAAAACCCGGTTGACCTGACGACGCTGATTGATAAAATGCGCGCCGCCGACGCCAACCGCGAGTTTGACCATCTGCCGCCGCTGTTTACCAGCGAAGAAGAATACAACGCCTTTATTGCGCGTCACACCCGCGACAACGTACCGCGCGGCGATATCGCGACCGCCACAGAAGCATATCTTGGCATCGACAGCGGCAGCACCACCATTAAAATTGCCGCCGTTGCGCCGGACGGCAAGCTGCTGGATTCCTTCTACCAGAGCAACAAGGGCAACCCGGTTATCGCCGTGCGCGATTACCTGACCGATTTTTACAATAAATACCCCAACTGCAAAATTATCGCCAGCGCCGTTACGGGCTACGGCGAAGAACTGATAAAACACGCCTTCCACGCCGATTACGGCATTGTGGAAACAATGGCGCACTTTATTGCCGCTAAAAGCCTGCTGCCTGACGTTGACTTTATCCTCGACATCGGCGGGCAGGACATTAAATGCTTAAAAATCCATAACGGCTGCATTGACAACATCTTCTTAAACGAAGCCTGCTCCAGCGGGTGCGGCAGCTTTTTGCAGACCTTTGCCGGTATCCTCGGCTACAGCGCAGGGGACTTTGCCAACATCGGCCTTTTTGCCGATAAACCTGTTGACCTTGGCAGCCGCTGCACCGTGTTTATGAACAGCAACGTCAAACAGGCGCAAAAGGACGGTGCTTCCGTCGCCAACATCAGCGCCGGGCTGTGCATCAGCATTGTTAAAAACGCGCTGTTTAAAGTTATCCGCCCCAGCAGCCCGGAAGATTTGGGCAAGCACATTGTTGTACAGGGCGGCACGTTTTTAAACAACTGCGTGCTGCGTGCCTTTGAGCAAGAGCTGAACCTTGAAGTGGTACGCCCGGACATTGCGGGGCTGATGGGTGCCTACGGCGCGGCGCTGTACGCGCAGGAACGACAGCAAGTACACGGCGGCGAATCCACTTTAATCAACGCAGAACAGTTAAAGAATTTTTCACACACCGTTAAAACCGTAACCTGCGGTTTATGCAGCAACCACTGCCATTTAACCGTCAACATTTTTGCCGACGGCAAACCATATATCAGCGGCAACCGCTGCGAGCGCCCGGTAACGCACTGCGCGCCCAACGACAGCCTGAACCTGTACCGCTACAAACTGCAACTACTGGAAGAATTGCAGCCCGTACCCGGCAAACGCGGCAAAATCGGCCTGCCGCTGGGGCTGAACATGTACGAGCTGCTGCCGTTCTGGCACACCTTTTTTACCACGCTCGGCTTTGAAGTAATTACCAGCCCGATTAACGACAAAACCATCTTCCAGAAAGGGCAGAACACCATCCCCAGCGACACTGTCTGCTACCCTGCAAAAATGATGCACGGGCATATCAAATGGCTGCTGGCACAGGGGCTGACGAGCATTTTCTACCCCTGCATGACCTACAACGTCGATGAGGACACCTCGCAAAACTGCTACAACTGCCCGGTAGTCGCCTACTATCCGGAAGTTCTGGCGGCGAACATCGAAGAACTGAAAAGCATCCACTTCTTCTACGATTATTTGGGCCTTTTAAACAAAAAACGCCTGACGAAAGAGCTTTACAAAATGCTGCATCCCGCTTACGCGGATATCAGCGAAAAAGAGATTAAAAAAGCGCTGACGCCTGCCTTTGACGCTTACCACGCTTTTGAAGACAAGGTTAAGGCGCAGGGCAAAAAGATTATTGAAGAAGCCCGCAGCAAGAACATGCCCATTGTGGTGCTGGCAGGGCGCCCGTACCACACCGACCCGAAAATCAACCACGGCATTGACCGCCTGATTACAGGGTTGGGCGCGGCACTGGTCAGCGAAGACGCCGTTGCCGGTGAAATACCGCGCAAGGATTTGAACGAGGACCTTGAAGTTTTGAACCAGTGGACCTACCACAGCAGGCTGTACGCCGCTGCCAAATACACGGCGGAAAACAGCGACATGAACATGGTGCAGCTGGTAAGCTTCGGCTGCGGCTGCGACGCCATTACGGCCGACGAATGCCGCCGCATACTGGAAGAAAGCGATAAGATTTACACCGAAATCAAAATCGACGATATCGAAAACCTCGGCGCCGCGCGCATAAGGCTGCGCAGCCTTTTTGCAGCGCTGGGCTTTGAATGCTGAAATATTTTTGAAGGAGCAATTTTTATGTCAGAAAACGCTTTGCCGGTTTTTACAAAAGATATGAAAGCCACGCATACCATACTTGTACCAGGTATGCTGCCGTTTCATTTCGCGCTTCTGCGCTCGGCACTGCAAAGCTGCGGCTACAAGGCAGAAATTTTGCAGAACACCGGACGCGAAGTTATCGAAACGGGATTAAAATACGTCAACAGTGATATTTGCTACCCCGCACTGCTAGTTATCGGGCAAATTATCAGCGCGCTGGAAAGCGGAAAATACGACCTTGAAAAAACCGCCGTTATCCTTTCGCAGACGGGCGGCGGCTGCCGTGCCTCCAACTATATTTACCTGCTGCGCAAGGGCATGGAAAAAGCAGGCTTCGGCAATATCCCTATTATAAGCCTGAACGTGAACGGCATGAACGCACAGCCGGGCTTTGAGCTGAACCTGCCCATGCTGAAAAAACTTATGGCGGCCGTTATTTACGGCGATACACTGATGTACCTTGCCAACAGAACCCGCCCTTACGAAACCATCAAAGGTGCGGTGGATGAACTGGCCAACAAATGGCTGAACAAACTGGAAAACGCCTTCCTTGAAGGCAAGGCACAGGCCACCAGCACGATGAAGCAGCTTTCCAAAGCACTGGCGGAAGACTTTGCCGCTTTGCCGCAAAAGGCGGAAGAAAAAATCAAGGTCGGCATCGTCGGCGAAATTTACATTAAATACGCAGGGCTTGGCAACAACAATCTGGAACAGTTTTTGCAGAAACAGAACTGCGAATACATGCTGCCGGGCATGCTGAACTTTATTATGTACTGCGCCGATACCTACCTGACGGACTACAAGCTGTACGGCGGCAAGTTCTTCAAATACGGCATCTCCAAAATGGTAATGGTTTATTTGAAGAAGCTGGAAAAAATTATGCTGCACGCGCTGGATACCCAGCCGTTTAAGCCGCCCGCGTCTTACGAAGAAACCAAAGCGCTGGTTAAAAACGTAATCGGCTACGGCAACAACATGGGCGAAGGCTGGCTGCTGACGGCGGAAATGCTGGAACTTGCCAAAAACGGCTACAACAATATCATCTGCGCACAGCCGTTTGGCTGCCTGCCCAACCACATCGCCGGGCGCGGCATGCTTAACAAAATTAAGGAGATTGCCGAAGACGCCAACATTTTGCCAATTGACTACGATTCAAGCGCTTCTAAAGTTAACCAGGAAAACCGCATTAAGCTGATGCTGGCAACGGCAGAATAAAACGCAAAAAAATTACCCCGCTTACCTTTACGGTAAACGGGGTTTTATTTTTAGTTGTCATGGATTAGTTGATACCCTGATAAACCATGCCCTGAATTTCGGTATCGCCTTTAACCTGTACAAAGGTTACGGAGCCTGCCGGGATGTTTACGGATTTACCGGTTACAAACGCACCGCCGATTACACCGATAGGCCCAAGCACAACCATGCCGCCGATAGTAGCGCCTGCTGCACCGGCAATGGTTTTGGCTTCCTGTTTGGCAATTTCGCCGAGGAATACTTTAACGCGGGTGTTGTCGATTGCATAAAGGAAACCGAAGTCAACGTCGATGCGGGCATCCTGTCCGAACATACGCGGGCCGACTACCTTCGTAACTTTGCCAAGGCCTTCAGCGCCTTTGGGGATTACGAGCACATCGTTAACGAATACGTTATCGGCAACTTTGTATTTAACAACGTCGCCAGCCTGTGCGGTTTTGCTGCTCAAGTCTTCGGCAAATTCCAGTTTAATTACGCTGTCTTTCGGCAGGGTAACGGTTTCAACAACTACAATGCCATCCTGGAAAGCAAGGTTTGCAAGACCTTCCAGACGGCTGGCAAGGGAACCGGTGCCAACTTCGCCGTTCAGCATGGTTTCCAGCGATTCAATGCGGCTTTTGGCCGGGCCGCCTGCCGTGCTTTCGGTAAACTGCCATTCAACAGCGCTCAGCTTGGTTAAAAAGCTTGCTTCGCCGCTGCCGGCATAACCGTTAACATAATCATACAGATTGTCAACTCTATTTAAAATCGGGTCTGTAGTAATGGTGCCGTAAATATCATCTTCAAGGCTGTCCATTCTGCTGACCAGTGCGCCTGCCTGTTCCGTGCCGTACAAAGTTCTTTCCAGCGCGCTGATTTTTTCGCTGGCAGACATGGTTTTCGGCGCTGCGGTTTCTTCAATAGCGGCACTGGCCGAAATTTCATCGCCGCTGGCGGCTAAGGCAACGCCCGGGAAAACTGACGTAACAGTAAGCGATAAGGTTAAAAGTAAGGTAAGGAGTTTCTGTTTCATTTTCGTACCTCCATGTTGATATATATAATCATTATAACACAAAGCCGCACAAAAAAATAGTAAACTAATTGAAAACCGGGCCCGCATTGTGCTAAGCCCGGTAATTTTTTATTATGCCTTTAAATATTTGCCAAGGTTTTGCGCCACGGCTTCCTTCATTTCATCCATTTTGGCAAAGCGCCTTCTGTGCTGCGCACGTTTGGAAGGCTTTAATTCCTCCATGGATTTGCGGTATTCCGGAATGGGAATTTCGTAAAAACGCTTGTCGTCAAGCTGGTGCCCTTCGCACTCTGTCCAAAAATCGTCCAGCGAGGTTTTCAGCTTGCGGTCGATACGCACATGGTTCATGGCGTAATAGCCTTCGTTGCTGACGGCGTAAATTTTTTCGCAGCCCAGCACATGCGCCACATTGCGGATGCCGTAGAAAATAAGGTTTTTGGTGCGGTAGCCGAAGAAAGCTTTGGTTAAGCCCTTGATAACTTCCGAACCGTTGGGCGTGCCCTGCAACGCGCCAATCCACAGCGCAGGTTTGCCTTCCTTATCCGGCGCGAGCCAGAACATAATCTGGTACAGCGCTTCGGTATCCCATTTCAGCACCAACGACAGGCAGCCTTCCTTGCGCTGCCCGGCGTGGAACCACAGCTCCAGCGTCAGCGGCTTTTCTTCGTAGCTGTCCTCCCACAGGCGCAGCATTTCGCCGTTTACATACAGCTTGCGCAGGGCTTCTTCGTTTAATTTGCCTTCTAAAAATTCCACATGCGCTTTAATCAGCGCAATGCGCTCCGTGTAGTTGCTGTTTTTATAAAAGAACTGGCGCGTGGCCTGTTCCACAAAACTGGTGGTATGGTGCAGCATATCGCGCCTTAAAGGCGTTGCCGCAAAAAAATCCAGCAGCCCGCTGATTTCCGCACTGTGCAGCATGCAGCGCGTGCGGAAAACAACGTAGCGTTTCCATTCTTTTAATATCTCTGTCTTGTACAGGCTATGCCCGATATGACTTAAAATTTCCGTATCCATGTCAGCCTCGCAATTGTTTGATATGTTACATTATAACACATCGCAGGCTGCGCTGCCAGTGTTATGCCTTGTCGCGGTTGTACATCGGGCGCAGGCGGTCCTGCATCGGTATTTTATCCGCCGTTGCGGCAAGCAGTGCCCATTCGTACAGCGTGCTTTGCGCACCGACGGGCTCCAGTCTGTTGGTTACGCGGCGGTAGGTGCCGTTACTTTGCATCATATGCGCGCCGACGTTGTCGCGCAGGTACAAATCAAGCACCTTTTTAATGCGCTCAATATGCGCCGGTGTTTCTACCGGGAAGAACAGCTCAACGCGGTCGTTAAGGTTACGCGGCATCCAGTCCGCACTGGAAAGGAACAACTGCTCCTTGCCGCCGCCCTGGAACCAGAAAATGCGGCTGTGTTCCAGCTGCCTGCCGACGATGCTGCGCACGGTAATATTGTCGCTGATGCCTTCCATACCCGCGCGCAAACCGCAGATACCGCGGATAATCAGGTCTATCTTAACGCCTGCCATCGAAGCCTCGTACAGCTTCTGGATAACAGGATAGTCAATCAGGGAGTTCATCTTGGCGATGATGTGGCCCGTGCCGCCGTTTTTCACGATGGCGATTTCGTTGTCAATCAGCTCGTAAATCTTTTTGCGCAGTCCGAGCGGAGCCATAACCAGCTTGTTCCATACCGGCGGGTCGGAATAGCCGGACAGCACGTTGAAGAACGCCGATGCGTCGCTGCCGAACTGGTCGTTAGCCGTCATTAAGCCCATATCGGTGTACAGCTTGGCGGTGTTATCGTTGTAGTTGCCCGTGCCGAGATGTACATAGCGTTTAATGCCGTCGGCTTCCTTGCGCACAACAAGGATAATTTTGGCGTGGGTCTTGAGCCCCATCAAACCGTAAATTACGTGGCAGCCAGCTTGTTCAAGGCGGCGTGCCCACAGGATGTTGTTTTCTTCGTCAAAGCGTGCTTTTAATTCCACCAGTACCGTAACCTGCTTGCCGTTTTCGGCAGCGCGTGCCAGTGCCGCTACTATCGGCGAGTTGCCACTGACGCGGTACAAAGTCTGCTTGATTGCCAGCACGTTGGGGTCATCAGCAGCGTCGCTGACAAATTTAACAACGGCGTCAAAGCTTTCAAATGGGTGGTGCAAAAGCACGTCGCGCTCACGCAGAACTGCAAAAATATCGCTGTCGTCGGGCAGCTCCAGCGGGCGCTGCGGCACAAATGGCTCATACAGCCACGGCCACATGCCGGGCAGCGAAGCAAATTTAAAGAAGCAGGTTGCGTCAAGCGGCCCGTTGATTTCGTAAACTTCCTGCTCGGTAATATCCAGATTATCGTACAGGAACTTACGGATACGGCTGTTGGCCTTGTTATAAATCTCAAGCCTTACAGAAGCTCCGCGTGTACGTGCACGCAGGGATTTTTCCACTTCCTTCAGCAGGTTGTCGATGTCGTCCTCGTCAACTTCCAGGTCACTGTCGCGCGTAATGCGGAACGGCACAATATCCAGAATCTTGCAGCCGCTGTACAAATCGCCGCAGTGCTCGTTGATAACGTCCTCCAAAAATACAAAGGTGCGCTTGCTCTCGCCCGGCACTTCAATCAGGCGCGGCAGTACGGAAGGCACCTGCACGATGCCCATGCTGTCCTCGCCCTCCTGATTGGTCAGTTCAACGGCAAGGTTTAAGGTTTTGTTTGCCAGAAACGGGAAGGGGCGCGAAGCATCAACCGCCATCGGCGTCAATACCGGGAAGATTTCTTCCTGATAATAGCCTTCCAGCCAGCGACGCCCGCCCTCGCTCAAATCGCTGACGCGGCAGATATAAATGCCTGCGGCGCGCAGTTCCTTAATCAGCGAAAGCAGATATTTGTTTAAAAGGCGCATCTGGTCGTGCGCGGATTTACTGATTTCCGCCAGCTGCTGCTTAACCGTCAGCCCGGCGGCGTCGCGCTTGTTGATGCCGTTTTCAAACTGGTCCCACAACCCGGCAACGCGCACCATAAAAAACTCGTCAAGGTTCGAGGCGGTAATCGCCACAAATTTTAAGCGTTCCAGGAGCGGCGTGGTTTTAACGCCGGCTTCGCGCAGCACACGCAGGTTAAATTTTAACCAGCTCAGTTCGCGGTTAAAAAAGTATTCCGGTTTGTTAAGATTAATTTTTTCTTTCTTTTCCATTTATCTTTCCACCCGTTCCAAAACTGCCTGTAATCCGTAAACTTCTTCAAAGAACGATGCCTTGGAAGCAAACGTCCATTCCTCAATCGTTAAATCCTCGCGCGTAACGGCTTCCACCTTCATCACGCCGTTTTTAACATTTACGCGGCAGCTTTTAATTTTCTGTTTATAGCTGCGGTCCATTGCGTCCGCCAAACGCACCAGCGCGGCAAGTTTTGCTACCAGCGGCATAATCTCCGGCGACATTTCCTCCACGTCGGCGTGGATACTGCCGCTGAACAGCCTGTGCGCATGGTAATAGCTGGCCAGCGCCACAATCTTTTTATCCAGCTCGCTGAAACCAAGCATATCGCTCGACATCAGCAGCTTGTAGCTGTACAGCGAATGGCTGCGCAGCGATACGTACTTGCCGATATCGTGCAGCAGCGCCGTTGCCTGAAGTAAGATGCGGCTGTGGCTGTCCAGCCCGTGGTGCTTGCCAAGTTTATCAAACATCGCCACCGCCAGCTTTTCAACCTGACGGGAATGTGCCTCGTCATAATGGTAACGCCTGCCGATGCTGTGGAACAAACTAAGCTGCTCCTGCTCCAGCTCTGCGGCATAATCCCTGTTGGTTTTCGGCCCGATATGCAGCAGGCAGATGCCGTCGATAAAGCGGTCGTCCGTCAGGATAATTTCCTGTACCTGCACCAGAGCCAGAAGCTGCTCGTACAACAAAATGGTCGGCACAACAAGTTCGGCAATGTCCTCGTTAATTTTAAACACTTTGATAATCTGCGGCAGGTTCAGCGCATGCACCGTTTTAAACAGCTGCATAAACTGCTCCGTCTTAATGCGGATAACGCCCGCCTTAAACTCAATGCCCAGCATCTGCAAAAGCAGCTCCGATTCCGCACCGGAAAGCACAAGGTAACGCACCTGCTCATTTTTCAGTGCGTCCCTTACCGCGCCCATCGTGCTGGAAAGGTATTCCGCCAAAGCCTGGTTAAACTTCATCGAGCTGCGCTGGTTGCGGTTAAAGCTTTCCTTCACACGGATAACGCCGATGTTCAAATTCTGCTGGTAGCGGATGACGTTGTCCTTCACAAAGGTAATACCAAGCCCGCCGGACGAAATATCCATCATCAGCATGCTCTCATCCACGCCTGTGAGGCCATCCAGCTTCATCGTGCGGCGGATGGACTGATACTTGGTGTAAATTTCCTCCGGTAAATCAATAACGGTAACTTTAAGCCCCGTGCGGATATAAATCTGGTCAATCAAAAATACGCGGTTCAGCGCCTCGCGCACGGCGGTAGTCGCCTGCATGCTGTATTCCTCAACCTCGTACTCCGTCATCAGGCGTTTAAAGCCGACAAGAAGCTCGCAGATTTCGTTAACCATGCTGAACGGGATAATTTTATTTTTAAAGGTTTCCTCGCCCAGACGCACGCGGCGGTTACATTCTTCAAGGATTTTAATGTTGTTCAAATTGCGGTACTGCACAATCTGCATGCTTATCATCTCAGAGCCGAGATGAATGGCCGCAAAAATTTTATATTGTTTTTTTCTCACATGACCACCTCATTTGAGTATTACTTAAATATTTCGACACGTACGCTTCAAATCCTTGCTTTTAACAAAGTTTTTACCGCGCTTTGCAATGCTTTTTACATTTTTTATCCCTGCATGCAGGATTTTTTACTTTTGCCGGTAAATATATAATACTATGTGACTTGAACGGAACAAATTTTTAACCATAATCTGCGGGAGGGATGAACTTTGCAGAGGATTGCGATTATAGATATCGGCTCCAACTCGGCGCGCCTTGTAATAACGCATATTTACAAAAACGGCGCCTACAACATGGTTTACAACCAGAAGGAAGCCCTGCGCTTAAGCCAGAAGACCGACAAAAAAGGATGCCTGACGCCGCAGGCCTTTACCGACACCATTGAAACAATGAAAAGCTTTGCCCATATGTGCAAGCTGTACCACGCCGACCGAACCATCGCCGTGGCAACGGCCGCCATACGCAACGCCAAAAACGGCGCGGAACTTACAAAGCTTGTTGAGCAGGAAACAGGCATAAGCCTGCACATCATCACCGGCAACACCGAAGCCTATATCAGCTACCTCGGCGTAATCAACACCCTGCCGTATGAAAGCGGCATCATCTTTGACCTTGGCGGCGGCAGCACGGAACTTATTTACTTTCACGAACGCAAAATACTGGAATCCGTTTCCGTGCCCATCGGCGCGGTAAACACCACCGCCATGTTCAACACCCGCAACGATATCAGCCCCACAGCTTACAGCGACCTGACCTTTTTCCTGCGCACGCGCCTTTCGGAATATCCGTGGCTAAAACAGCCCAAGCTTCCGCTGATAGGCGTCGGCGGCACGGCGCGCACCATTGGCAAAATGCACCAGCGCGCCACCAGATACCCCACCACCAAAATCCATAACTATAAACTGACGGTGCAGGCCTTCCGCGGCATCTTCAACCGCCTTAAAGGCAGCACGCTGGAAGAACGCAAAAAAATCTCCGGCTTAAGCAGCGACCGCGCCGATATTATCTTCGCAGGCGCCGCCATTATCAACGCCCTGTTTGAAGTCACCGGCAGCAAGCAGCTTATTACATCGGGCTGCGGCCTGCGCGAAGGGCTGTTTTTTGACTATTACAGCAAGGAGCGCAATATACCGCTGATTGCCGACGATATTTTGGCGCGCAGCACCGAAAACATTTTGAACCTGTACACGCCGGATGTTACGCACAGCAAGCACGTTACGGAACTGGCACTGCAAATGTTTGACAGCTGGAAACAGCTGCACGGGCTTGGCAAAAGCTGCCGCCGCCTTTTAAAAACAGCGGCGCTGCTGCACGACATCGGCATTATCATTAACTTTTACAGCCACGCGCGCCACGGCGCTTACATGATACAAAACGCCAAACTGTTCGGGCTTACGCATAAAGAACAGCTTGTAACCAGCGCCATCGCGGGCTGGCACAACGGCGTATCCAAAAGCTACTTCTTCCGCGACCAGCTTTTTACCAGCATGCTGACCCCCAAAAACTGGGACACGGTCAATAAGCTGGCGCTGATACTGGCGCTGGCCGAAAGCCTGGATTATACGCAAAGCAGCCTGCTGCAAATTAAAAGCGCAACAGTTAATAAAACCGGCGCCAACCTTTTGCTGCACGCCGACGGCATCCCCGCCATCGAAATGCACCAAATCCGCACACACTTAAAATGGTTCTCCAAAACCTTCGGCGTACCGCTGAATATAAGTTTGGTGGAAGAAAAGTGAAGATAGAAACAGCAAAACCGTCAGAAGCAAATGTTTCTGACGGTTTTGCTTATTCCGAACAACGGGCTAATGATTTAATTTTTCCGGTAGTCAAATCATAAAATAAATTTATTACTCTTGCTATTCCACGCCTTTGTCTTGCTATAATTAACTCGCACATATAAGCATACTGCTCATCCGGATCATAATAGGAAAACCTGTTCAAAAAAGTAACTATATCAGCATGTTTATTCAGTGAACCAAACTTTCGCAATTCTCTTATATCCGGATAATTGAAGTGTCTATAATCACTAGTATACTTTAATTGCAAAAGCAAAATAACAGGTACATGTAATTCCAAAATCAGCTCTTTAATTTTATCAGCCAGTTTAGAACACTCTTGAATGTTTTTTAAATTATTGGGAATAAAATTAAAAGAATCTACGATTATCAAATCTACATTTAAAGATTCTTTGGCCTGTTTTATACGCTGTAAAAAATCCTCAACACTTATAAGCGGAGTATCGTCAAAAAAGATTTTACTTTTTTGTACTGTTTCAACGGCGTTAACCATTCTTTGCCAATCTTTATCCGTCAGCCAGCCTTCTGATACATTTTTTCTTTTAATTTCTGCCATCAACCAAAGTAATCTTTTAATTAAAACTTCTTTACTTAAATCAAATGAAAAATATGCCACAGAAGCATTTCCGTTGCAAGCAATGTTATTCAAAAAATTAAGGGCAAGTGTTGTTATACCCATACTAGGCCGTGCCGCCAAAACCATTAAATCGGTATCGTAAATACCGCCCATAATTGCTCTGTCAAATTCTTTTAATCCTGTTGGTATTTTGGGACAAGTAGCCAGCTCATTAACATAGCCCTCAATTTCCTGAAAAGCTTTGTAGGCGATATCCGATGCTGAAGTAAAGTTGTTAAAATTTAAATCTGCCATTTATATCACCAGTTTAATTTTTTAGTTTTTCTAAAATTTCTTTATAGTCTTTAACAATTTCATAGGTCTTTTTTTCTAAACTTTCAGCATCTTCTGCGAAATCTTCAATGACTCCCACAGTAATATGTCGGCCGTTACCATTTCTTTTTGGTTTTTCAAAATAATGTTTATTTAAATTTTTATTAGAATATAATTTTTCTAATACTTTTTCTCTAACATTTTGTATATTAATACCATCGTTTACTATTTCTTTTTTGCCATAGTTTTTATATTCTTTTCCTGCACAAATTTGTAACTTTAAAGAACTTTGCAATCTTCTTTCCCATATATTTCTTTCAGCATTATAAATTCTATGAAACTCTAAATGAAAATAAACACTACACGGTACTTCTTTTGCAGTATCTTTTACAATTATTTTGTCTTGATCATTATTCAACCAAATAGCCAAACATTCAAATCCTCCCGCTGGATTAGAAACATCACCATACCAACAAACCATATCACTTTTTTCTAATTTTTCTTTCAAATAATCATAAAATCCATAAACAGCCCACCAGCTCCAGTCAACAACCGGCAGTGTTTTAAAAGTTTCAACTAATTTTTGTTTACTATTCCAATAATTATAATAACTGATAAATATCTGATTATTAGTTTTTTTGGCATAGGGCTGCATTAATTTCAACATTTCTTCTCTGCCGATTGGTTGGTATTCAGCTTCGTCAACACTGCTTAAATCACTTTGAAACCCAGTTTTATAATAAACGCCCTTAACTTTAATACCTTTATCTTTATCTTTATCTTTATATTTATCTTCTAAATCTACTTTATATTTTTTTAACTGGTTATCATGTTCAGAAGTATATGTCTTATCTTCCACAATAATTTTGTAGATTATACCCTCACAATCAACTGTCAACAAAACATCAACATTATCAACCTGACGCTCAACATTTAATAGCTTAAAGTTTTTGCCTTCAAATTCCTTTACAAACATTTCCAGCATCTTTTTGGCACATTCGTTAAGCGCTTCATCTTTCTCCGCTTCTTCATGCGCATAAGAAGCAAGCCAGCAGATAAATGCGTCCTGCGAAAGTTCACTGGTTGCATATTCAAATAAATTGTTTTTCAGTTCGTTTTTGGCAAAGTTCTCATACATAATACAGCACTCCTTTTTTGCTTTATAATTTAATATGTTCTGTTTTTAATTTCTTTTTCCTCTAAAAGTTCAACCATCCCGCCTTGGCTTCGCAGCCACATTTCAATGCCTTTGTTGTACATTTCCGCTTCAATAAGCCAGCCTCTCTGGTTGTGTTCCAAAATTTTGGCAGTAGGCACTCTGTCTAAAACCGCTTCAAGCGACGGCCCATTATAGTAAAATTTTATTTTTACCAGCGTACCTGTCTGCATAAACTGAATGCGTTTGCGGAACTCTCCTTCCTGAAAGCGCGTGGCGTAATTTATTTTATAATGCCTGCCTGTATCCATTATCTCCTCAATACGGTCAACTCTGTAAATAACCGGCACTAATGTGCCGTCTGCATAATCATCTTCAGCATCTTTTTCCGTAAAATACGCCGGCATATAAAAATAATATTCGGAAAACAGCAGCCCAACCGGCTTAATTTCGCGGGTTACAATGTTGCCCTCCATACGGCGGTAATGTATTTTTAAAATCTTTTGATTTATAATGGCATCATTAATTTCACTGATAGTTTTTAAAATTGTTTTGCCATGTACAGGGCTTACATAGTTAAACAGTTCATTTTGTATAAGCTTTTTAACATAATCATTTTTTTCTTTTGTTGCTTCCGAATTCCAGTCATAATAACCAGGGCACAATTCTTCTATTATTCTTTTTAATTCGTTTTTTGTAAATGCCTTGCAGCCCAGTAATATTTTTATCAACGCAATTGCCGTTGTTGTTACTATTGCATCTTCAGAATATGAAGCTCTGTACATATCAAGCTTTTTATCATATATAATTTTGTTACCACTATTTTCTTCAGCCATAAAATCTCTGATATCCTCTAAATCCCGTTGGATAGTACGCAGCGAAACGCCATAATTTTCTGCTTCCTCTTCTTTATCGATATAGCAGCCTCTTATCAATCTGGAATATATCGAAAGTTTTCTGTTTTTATTGATATTATCCACGTTTATCACCTCTTTGATTTTATTATAACAGAGATAATGGACATTATACGTCTATCTTCTTTAATTTTTTCTATCTTCTTTTTCTTCTTTCATTTTTCTAAAGCAAGATATAAAAAACGCTGTACACAAATGCGTACAGCGTTTTCTTATTTATCCATTTTCGTTAAACTTACAAACTTGGTGAATTGTTTGTGGAAGAACAGGTTGATGGTGCCTACCGGACCGTTGCGGTGCTTGGCGACGATAAGCTCGGTGATGTTTTTGTTTTCGGTTTCGGGGTTGTAGTAATCTTCGCGGTACAGGAACATTACGATATCGGCGTCCTGCTCCAGTGAGCCGGATTCGCGCAGGTCGGAAAGCATCGGGCGTTTTACCTGACGCGATTCCACGCTGCGGCTTAACTGCGACAGTGCAATTATCGGCACGTTCAGCTCACGCGCCAGCGCTTTAAGCGAGCGGGAAATTTCGGAAACCTCCTGCTGGCGGTCGCCGCTTAAATTGCGTTTGCCGCTGCCCTGCATCAATTGCAGGTAATCGACGACGATTAAATCCAGCCCGTGTTCCGCCTTCAACCGGCGCGCACGGCTGCGCATTTCCATCGCCGTTATGCCTGCTGTGTCGTCGATATAAATCTGCGCCGCGCTGAGTGCGTCAGCCGTTTGTATCAGCTGCATCCAGTCCTCGTCGCGCAGTTCGCCGATACGCAGGCGCTGCGAATCTATATTGGCTTCGGCGCAGAGCATACGCTGCACCAGCTGTTCCTTGCTCATTTCCAAGCTGAAAAAGGCAACAACTTTCGGCTTGCCGTCCGTCTGCCTGCCGCTGCGGATAGCCACGTTCTGCACAATGTTCAGCGAAAGCGCCGTTTTACCCATGGAAGGGCGCGCCGCCAGAATGATAAAATCGCTGCCATGCAGGCCGCTGGTCAAGTTATCAAAATCCACAAAACCGGTCGGCAAACCCGTAAGCCCGTTTTTGTTGTTCATCAGGGCTTCCAGGTCCTTAAAGGAATCCATGACGATGTTGTTAATCGGCACAAAGTCGGTGTCCTTTTTGCGGTTGGAAATATCCAGTATTTTCTTTTCGGCAGAATCAATAATGTCGCTGACGTCCTCGCTGCCTTCGTAGCCCAGCTCTGCTATCTCGGTAGCGCTGCGCACCAGCTGGCGCAGAATCGATTTTTCTTCGACGATGCCCGCATGGTACACCACGTTGGCAGCCGTCGGCACGGCATTAGCCAGCGATGTAACGTAAGCAATGCCGCCCACGTCCTCCAGCTTGCCGTTTTTCTTCAAAACCTCCGTCACCGTTACCAGATCGACGGCTTCGTTGCGGTTGTAAAGCTCCAGCATGGCGTTAAAAATTACCTTGTGCGCCTCGCGGTAAAAATCTTCGGAACGCAGCTTTTCCATTACCTTGGCAATCGCCTCGCGCTCCAAAAGCATTGCACCCAGCACGGCCTGTTCTGCTTCTATGTTTTGCGGTGGTACTCTGTCAATCATGGCGCTCGCCTTATTCCGCAGCAACGGTTACGGCAAATTCTGCGGAAATTTCTGGGTGCAGTTTGGCAACCGCGGTGTATTCGCCCACGCCTTTAACGGCGGATTTAAGTTCAACCTTGCGGCGGTCGATGTCAAGCTTGGTCTGCTCAATCAAGGCTTCGGCAACGTCCTTGCTGGTTACGCTGCCAAACATCTTGCCGTTGTCGCCCACGCGCACTTTAACAATAACGTGCACTTTTTTCAGCTGTGCTGCCAGCATAACTGCTTCGTCCTTGCGCTGTGCTGCGCGGTGTGCTTCGGTAGCCTTGTTCTGTTTGGCTTCGTTCAGGTTAGCGGCGTTGGCTTCCTTAGCCATTTTGCGCGGCAGCAGGTAGTTGCGGCCGTAGCCTTCCGCAGTTTCAACAATATCGCCTTTTTTGCCTAAATTTTTAACGTCCTGCAACAGAATTACTTTCATTGTTCTCATTCTCCTCTAACTGTTTTTTCGCCAGTGCGATTATCTGTTTTTTTACTTCTTCAACACTGATATTTTTAAGCTGCACGCCGGCCACCGTCTGATGCCCGCCGCCGCCAAGTTCTTCCATTATAATCTGCACGTTTACCGTGCCGTCGCTGCGCGCGCTTACGCCGATGGAATTGTCCGCCGTGTATTCCGTAATGACAACGCTCATGCACACGCCGGTAATGTAAATCATCGTATCGGCAGCCTGCGCTGCGATAACTGACGACCGTACTTCCTTCGGCGCGTCGTTGTAAACCGAAATCATCATGCCCGGCTCCGGCATTTCTGCTTCCGCCACAAGGCGCGATTTAATCTGCACGGAATCAAGGTCATCCTTAAACAGCTGCCTTACCATGTTCGGGTCGGCACCGCTGCGGCGCAGAAGTGCGGCCGCTTCAAAGGTACGCTCGCCCGTCTGCACGGCAAAGTTTTTGGTGTCTACCACAATACCGGCATACAGCGCCGTTGCCTCGCCTTTGGTAAATTCCAGGCGGTCGTTAAAGTAGCCCACAAGTTCCGTAACCAGTTCGCTGGTCGAAGACGATGACGGTTCCATATATTGCAAGGTGGTATTTTTAATGGCGTCCTCCGCCCTGCGGTGATGGTCGATGATAATGCGCAGCGGTATTGCCTCCAACACCTTCTGGCTGGCGCAAAGCATTTTGCGGTGATGGTCAACCAGTACCAGCAGCGACTTGGGCGTAATATGCTTCAGCGCTTCTTCTTCTTCAACCATGATATCGGCGTAAACATCGTCCTCGTCCATCAGCTTCATATCGTTGCTGCGCAGGGCTTCGGCAATTTTAGTTACCGATTCGTTCTGCCCGCTGACGACGATGTAAGTTTCCTTGTTCAGGCTGCGCGCCATCTTGGCCATGCCAATCGCACTGCCGACAGCGTCAAAATCTTCCATCGTATGCCCCATGATAAAGATTTTTTCGGCGTTAGCCATCATCTCATGCACGGTATGCGCCACAATGCGGGCACGCACGCGCGTGCTTTTGGCAGCAACGGTTGTAACGCCGCCAAAAAACTGCATGTTGCCGCCGATGGTAACAACCACCTGGTCGCCGCCGCGCCCAAGTGCCAGATCAAGCGCTTTGGCAGCGTTAAGGCTTACTTCCTCAAGGCTGCGCCCGTCGCAGGAAATACCCACGCTGATAGTCGGCGTAATTTTGTTGCCGACCTGTATTTCATGTATCCTGTCAAGAACAGGGAATTTCTTTTCCATTAAATCCTGCAAAGAGGCCTGATTGATGCCAATAAGGTAACTTTCCTTATTATTGGCAAGGATGAAGCCACTTTCTTCTTCGGCCCATTTGCTCAAAACCTCGTTAACCTCGCCGGAGATATTGGCACGCGCGCTTTCGACCATGCCCTTGGTAACGTCCTCGTAGTTATCAAAACGCACATAGGCCAGGCACAGCTTTTCGTTGTCGTATTTCTGGCGCAGCAGTTCAAAATCCGTTACGTCGGTCAGGTAAAAAATCAGGCTGTAGGCTTTGCCGCCGTCCTTTTTGCTGTTTCCTCCCGCAGGCACGCGGCAGTGGCGCAGCTTGTAATAACGCCCGTCAATCAAAAGCAGGCGCTCGCCATCCTTAATGCTTAAAGTATCAAAGGCATTTTCCGGCAGGTCAAAAATTTCTTCCGGGCGTTTGCCGTCCACATTTTTTACACCGGCGTAACCGGCATATTCGGCAAACAGTTCGTTTTTCCACTGCAATTTGCCGTCCTGCCCGAACACCGCCATCGCCACGTCAAGGTTCTGCACGGCGTAATGGCTGGTGCGCTCAATGTTGCGCACAATGTTGTCAAGGTAGCCGTTAAACTGGATTTCCTTATTATAAAAGCTGCGGCGGCTGTACCAATATAAACCACCCATCGCAGCAAGGCCCACAGGCAGCCACCACCAGCCGTAATACGTTAAAATTACGGTAAAGCCGGCCGTAAGGCTTAACGGCACCTTCATGTCGTTCCAAAAGTTCCAGATTTTATTAAACATTTTTACCGCTCCCTTTACAGGCTGCGTTCCTTTAATTTACGGTAGTCAAAAACGGATTCAAACGCACCCAAAAGTACTATTATTATGGAAAACACCTGCACCGCAAATGCCAGAATAACTGCTATTGTGCCCCACCACTGCGGCTTCTGGTTTTTATTAATCCACCAGTAAACAACTGCCAGCCCCTGAAAGAAAAAGACAACGCTGACAACCATTTGCAGGTTCATTGCCAGATCATAAACAAGCTGCGGCGCATCACGCCAGAACGAAACCACCATAACGGACAAGCCGTAAGGCCAGATAAAATATTCCGGCACGCGCCAGTGCGTAAACGGCGGCAGCGGCTCAAACGCCACGCCCATTTTGCCAAGAATTTTGCGCGCCGCCATGTAGTTGGCAAACGCCAGTATCGGCGAACATACCACCAGCGAACCCGGCAGGATTAAACGGATAGTTTGAAGCAAGTTCTGGTTATCCTTAACGGCAGCGGCAATCTGCTCCTCGCTCATACCGGCTTCGCGGTAATAAACGGTGCTTTCCTGCATCGCCTGTTCCATGCCTTCAAACATCAGGTTCACCGGGTCGGTGCCCAACACCAGCATGCCAAAACCGATGCTTAATATAATGGAAATAAGTGTTGCCACCGATGAAAACAGCAGCGTTTTAACCGGCCTGTAACCGCGATGCAGGCACTCGCCAAGCACCAGCCCCATCAGGCCGAACATTGCCATAATGGAAAGCGACTGCAAAGGCCCCAGCAGCGAACCGATTACCGCGCAGGCGACGATTAAACTCATCACGCTCCAGCGCAGGCCGTTGCGCATGCCGCACACTGCTACCGGCACCGGCCACAGCAAATTAAACAGCGCGCCCAGCACGGGCAGATATGCGCCAAGAATGGCAAACAAAACGGCAACCGCCGCTAAAATACCGGCTTCCACCATTTCCGAAGTTTTTCTTACCAAAATTTTCCTCCTTAATAAACAGGGCATATGCCCACGTAATTATATTGTACCGCAAAAAGGCAAAAAAGCAAAGTAAAACAAAGCGGTGAAAGAGCTGTAAAAATTGGCAAATCAATGTTAAAATGAAGGTAATTAACGTTAAAGGAGCTTAACAATGGCTGAAAATAAAATCTGCGGGCGTTTTGCGCCGTCGCCCAGCGGCAGAATGCACCTTGGCAACATTTTTTGCGCGCTGCTGGCATGGCTTAGTGCGCGCAGCCAAAACGGCAGCATACTGCTGCGCATCGAAGACCTTGACACCTCGCGCTGCACGGAAGAAAAAGCGCGCATGCTGATGGATGACTTGCTGTGGCTGGGGCTGGACTGGGATTACGGCGCAGCGCCGGACAAACCGGCAGACGAATATTACCAAAGCCGCCGCAGCGGGATATATAAAAAATACTTTGATGAGCTTGCGGCGCAGGATTTAATTTACCCCTGCTTTTGCAGCCGCGCCGAGCTGCATACCGCCAGCGCACCGCACGCCAGCGACGGGCATTTTGTGTACCCCGGCACCTGCCGCCGTTTAACGGCGGCACAGCGCGCCGCAAAACTTGCGGGCGCGCACAAATGCGCATGGCGCATTAAGGTGCCTGGTGCTGATGTTACGTTTGACGATTTGCATTACGGCAGGCAAAGCCTTAACCTTTCGTGTGAATGGGGCGACTTCATCGTGCGCCGCAGCGACAATATCTATGCTTACCAGCTTGCTGTCGTTATCGACGACGCGCTGATGAATGTCACGGAAGTCATCCGCGGCAGCGATTTACTGACTTCCACCGCACCGCAGCTTTATCTGTACAAGCAGCTTGGCTTTAGCGCGCCGCATTTTGGGCACCTGCCGCTGCTGACAGCACCGGACGGACGCCGCCTTGCCAAACGTAACCTTGATTTGGACATGGGCGCGCTGCGCCAGCACTACAAAACGCCGGAAGCCGTTATTGGCAAACTCGCTTTTCTTGCAGGGCTGCTTGAAAAAGAAGAACCGATCAAAACCGCTGAACTCATCCCACTGTTTGACTGGCAAAAAGTACCGAAGGAAAATATCATAGTAAACTAAAAAAATCCCCCGCTAAAAGCGGGGGATTTTTTTAACCGTAAATTATACGTTGAATACTTTGCCCGGGTTCAGGATGCATTTCGGGTCAAGCGCTTTTTTGATGGCACGCATCATTTTCATTTCGACAGGGTCGGTATATTTTTCCATAGCGGGCAGCTTCTTGGCGCCAATGCCGTGCTCGCCGCTCAGGCGTCCGCCAAGGCTGTAAACATAAGCATAGGCTTCGGCGTGGAATTCGCTGAGCTGTTTTTCCCATTCTTCTTCGCTTAAATCGCATTTAAGAATCTGGAAATGCAGGTTGCCGTCACCGGCATGTGCCAGGCACAGCAGTTTAAAGCTGTATTTTTTGGAAACTTCGTTAAGATGTTCAATGCACTCGGCAATTTTATCAACCGGCACAACCAAATCGTCCGAAGTGCTGATAAGGCTCAGCACGCGGGTGGATTCCAGACAGTTGCGGCGGATTTTCCAAACGCGTTCGTCTGCTTCCAGTACGTCGGTCGCACCGCTGGCGGTGCAGATTTCGTCCAGCTGTTCCATCTTGCTTTCCAGCTCGTCCTCGCTGAAGGTTTCCACGGTAATAATTACATAGTACCCGTCTTCGTAATGCGGCAATTTCAGCTCGCTGTAATCGCTGGCGCTGCGCACAAAGCCGTTGTCCATAAATTCAACGCTGGTCGGGTTCAAACCGGCTTTAATCAAATTCGGCACAACGCCGATTGCTTTGTCAAGTTCGGTAAAGATTGCTAAGATATCCAGCTTATACGGGCACAGCGGCAAAAGTTTCAGGCTGGCTTTGGTGATAACGCCCAAAGTACCTTCGCTGCCCATGATGAGCTGTTCAAGGCAGTAACCGGTGCTGTTCTTTTTCAGCGTTGAGCCGAGCGTTACGATATCACCGGTCGGGGTAACCGCTTCGATAGAATAAACCTGATTGCGGGTCGTGCCGTAGCGCACAGCCTTGTTGCCGCCCGCGTTGGTAGCAATGTTGCCGCCGATAAGGCAGCTGTCTGCACTGCACGGGTCGCCTGCGTACAAAAAGCCTTCTTTGTTGGCGTATTCCTGAATTTCCAGCGTTCTGGCACCGGCTTCAACAACCATGTACATGCCTTCCTTGTTCAGCTCAAGGATTTTGTCCATGCGCTCCATCAGCATTACAATGCCGCCGCAAACGGGCACTGCGCCGCAGGATACGCTGGTACCGGCGCTGCGCGGGGTAACGGGCACGTCAAATTCGTTGGCAATTTTCATAACAGCCGCAACTTCTTCGGTATTGGCCGGGGCAACTACAACCTCCGGCAGATGATGGTAGTGCGGGTCGGTTTCCTCGTCGGTTTTGTATCTGTCCAGAACTTCGGGGTCGGTCATTACGTTTTCACTGCCCACTGCTTTACGCAGAGCCTCCAATACTTCTTCGGTGACCGGTTTGTAATTCATCATTTTCTCAAATCCTTTCTAATGTACTACAAAATTAATCCATGTTAAAAATCTTGCCGGGGTTCAAAATGCATTTCGGGTCCATTGCTTTTTTAATGATACGCATTAAGTTCAGTTCGCCCGGGCGGGTATATTTTTCCATTTCTTTCAGCTTCTTCGCGCCGATGCCGTGCTCACCGGCAAGGCGTCCGCCGATGCTGTAAGCGTAGGTATAAACCTCGTCGTGGAAAGCCTGTACGTTCTGTTCCCATTCTTCGTCGGTCAAATCGCATTTGCACAGCACAATGTGCAGGTTGCCGTCGCCGACATGAGCGCAGATAAGCGGCGTAAACGGATATTTTTCGCCGGTTTTCATAACAAATTTAACCGCATCGGCAACTTTATCGCGCGGCACAACAACGTCGTCCGTCAGCGATACAAGGCTGATCAGGCGCACGCTTTCCTGGCAGTTGCGGCGCATTTTCCAGATGCGTTCGTCAGCTTCCAGCACTTCTACAGCGCCTGCTTCGGTGCAAAGCTCGTCAAGGCGTTCCATCTTCATATCCAGTTCGTCCTCGTTGTAGGTTTCAACGGTAACGATAACGTAAATGCCGTCCTCATAATGCGGCACGTTTTTGTATTCGCAGTAATCCGCAGTAGTGCGCACATAGGTGTTGTCCATGTATTCAATGCTGGTCGGGTCAATGCCTGCTTTTAAAAGCAGCGGCACAAGGTCAATAGCCTTGTCCGGGTCGGTAAACACGGCCACAAGGTCAAATTTATACGGGCACAGCGGCAACAGTTTCAGAGTCGCTTTGGTAATAATGCCCAACGTGCCTTCGCTGCCCATAATAAGCTGCTCCAGGCAGTAACCGGTCGAGCATTTTTTCAAACGCGCACCAACTTCAATAATTTCGCCCGTCGGGCTGACAAATTCAATTTCGTGTACCTGGTCGCGTGTAGTGCCGTAGCGCACGGCTTTGTTGCCGCCCGCGTTGGTTGCCAGGTTGCCGCCGATAAGACAGCTGTCGGCGCTGCACGGGTCGCCTGCATACAAGTAACCTGCTTCGTTGGCCATTTTCTGAATATCAATCGTCGGCACGCCAGCTTCCGTAACAAGGTACATGCCTTCGGTGTTCAGCTCCAGCACTTTGTTCAGGCGTTCCATCAAAAGCACAATGCCGCCGCAAACCGGGATAGCGCCGTCTGCAAGGCTGGTGCCTGCACTGCGCACGGTTACGGGCACGTCAAATTTATTGGCAAGCTTCATAATTTCCGCAATTTCCTCGGCGTTAGCCGGTTTAACAACAACTTCCGGCTTGTGGAACTTGCGGCAGTCGGTTTCCTCGTCGGTCTGATAGTGTTCCAATGTTTCGGCGTCGTTCAGCACATATTCAGCGCCTACAACGCCCTTCAATGCTTCAATTACTTCTTCGGTAACGGGAGCATAAGTTTTCATACTTCATCATCCTTCCATAACTGCCCCGCACAGGCGGCGCAGGCAAATACATATCTTTTATAATTATAATACAAAATTGCATAAATTACAAAAGCGCTTACGCTGATAAAAACAAAAAATCCCTGCTGAAAAACAGGGATTTTAAAAATTTTACTTAATTTTAAAAATTGCGCTGGTAGCTGATACCGATAATTTTGGTAAAGCTGTCGTGAGTGTGGGCACGGCCGCCATCAGCAGGACCAGTTCCTTTAAATTTAAACTGCAAATCGCCTACATCCATCCAGCCCAGTGCCAAAGCTACGGTCTGGTCTTTATCATTGTAGCGCGCGCCGATGGAATAGGTACGGCGGTTGCCGGTCGGCACCATAAAGTCGCCGCCTTCATAAGGAATGGAAGATTCGTCATAAGCATAGCCTGCCATAACGGTATATTTATCGCTCAGCTTATGTTCAATACCGATGGCATAACGCCAGCCGTCCTCCCAGTTTTTAGGATTTTCAATGTATGCAATTGGTGTATTAATGTTTAAAGCATCATAAGTATCCCAACCGGTACGTACGGCATTTAATTCCACACGGGTTTTATCATTAAACTTATGGCTGTAACCAATATGCCAGGATTCCGGCAGCGTTACTTCACCGTAAGCATCACCGGAAACATCACCTATGCCGTTCGGAATTCCATAGCCTTTAAAATCTGCTTCCATGGAATGTTTAATGCGGCTGCGGTATACTACACCGATTTCGTTCTTATCATCAAAAGCATAGTTGGCGGCAGCATTCCAGCCCAAAGCATAACTTTCGCCTTTTGTATGGGTAGGACCAACACCAAGACCAGTCAAAGGATTATATGCGGTATTTTTCTCCATAGTCAAACGCACATAGTTAATTTCCGCACCTACAGCTGCGCTCCATTTATCGTCAAATTTATGTGCAAAGGTCGGCGTAACGCTCACGCCATCCAAACGCGATACAAAAGCATTAGTGGAAACGGCAGAATTACGTTCAAATTCAGAAACCATGGCAAAGCGGCTGAAGGCACCAATACCGAACCAGTCTTTATCGTTAATCTTTTTTACATAATAAGTACCGGGTGCAAAACCAAAATGCACGCGGTTATGGCCGCTTTCATGTGTTCCATCATTTTTGTACAAATCGTAATCGCCGTGCGGACTAATGTAGGTTACGCTTGCTTTAAAAGCCTCGCCGTCTACCTTGGTAATGGAAGCCGGATTGTACGCCACGTTGGCAGCGTCGCCTTCGGCAAACATGCGCGCGCCGCCCATGGCAACGCCTTCAGCACTCCACTCGTTAATGGCAAAGCCTTCCGCACCGGCAAGCTGCGGCACGGACAGGGCGCAAAGTACGCCCATTGCGATAAGTTTATTTTTTACTTTCACGTCGTCACCCCTGTTTAAATTAGTACCTGTATTTTAGTAGCTGGTACTATTGTAACATATTTGTAAAATTTTGGCTACAAAAAAAATACGCCCTCTGCAATTTGCAAAAGGCGTATTTAAAATTATCAGCCGTCAATGCCGCGGCGCAAAACAACCGGGCGTTGTTTTTCCCACGGTTTGTACTGCACGGTGCTGCAAAATTCGTAGGCTTTGTAGCGTTTGGCAGCGTCCGTTTCCTCTGCCGCTTTGGTCAAATCGCGCTCGGCAATCTCATTGCGCGGGTAATATTTAAACGCTTCGGCGTAGATATCGCTTGCTTTGGCATCGTCACCGGCGTTATGCGCGTCTTCAGCCAAAAATTTCAGCGCAAAATATTTGTACGGGTTTACGCCGTTGTTGTCCTTTTCGGCTTCCACCATCTGCTGCGCTTCCGTAACGGCCTGTTCTTCCCTGCCTGCTTCGCGCAGCACGGTCAGGCGGCGGTAAAACATATCGCCGCGCGCGCAGCTGTGGAAGGTGTGCGTGTAAGCACGGGCAATGTCATAAGCCTGCTGCAGATAAGTCAGCGCCGCTTCTTCGCTTTTTGCCAGCTTCCACACAATTTCGGCAATGTCGCGCAGGCACAAAACCTTGTGTTCCGCTTCGCTCAATCCGTATTCCGGGTCGTCGTCCATGTTCGGCTCAACATCCACCACAGTGCTTAAAACGCGCATCGCGCTTTCGGTGTCGCCCATCCAGTACAGCGCGCGCCCCACAATAGAGCGGCAGCGCCAGTCGTTATAATCCTGTATCATACCCACCGGCACCGGGTATTCGCCGTTAGCCAGGCGGGATACATAGCCCATCCATTCCTGCTTGTCCATAATTTTTACCTCCTTATATATAAACGCTTTTGTTATCGTTCAGCGGTTTAATTATACCATATAATCAGCGGGGCTTAAATAAAAAAAGGCTGCGGCTCACACCGAAAGATGTACGCACAGCAGCCTAAAATAAGGGAAAGCGTCTGTCAGGCAATGTATAAAAAATATCATTGCACAATGCAAATTATACACTCCTAACAGAGATTTGTCAAGTTTTTCTGTAAATTATTAAAATTATTAACTTTTTGTAACATTTATTACCTTCTATAAGTATCCAAACGGACTAAAGGCAAAATTTACTGTTCCTTTGCAGGAGATGCGTCAGGGATTTCGCCCTTAACATCTTCCCACACCACAAAGTTGGCTTTGCTGAAGCCGTTGAACGTCGTCGCCGAAGCGGAGGTGTACGCGCCGCAGATAGGCACGAGGATTAAGTCGCCCTCCTCCTGGCGCACCGTCATTTTGCCGCGGAACATAATATCCAGCGAATCGCAGCTCGGCCCCGCAAAAGTTGCCGCAACCTGCTCGCCTTCCTTAAAGCTGATGAGCTTGAAATCCCACTGGTCAAACAGCACGCCGGAAAAAGTTCCGTACAAGCCGTCGTCAAGGAAATACCACGGTTGCCCGCCGCGCTCCGTCACGCCGATGACACTGGTAATAAGGTTCACCGCCGTGCCGCAGATAAAGCGCCCAGGTTCGCACCAGATTTCCACGCCCGGAAAGTCCTCATCAAGGCGCGCGTTGATTTGCTTTAACATCTCTGCAAGGTTAAAACGCACCTTCGGTTCGGGGATGGGGAAGCCGCCGCCGATATCCATAATGCGCAGCTGCATGCCGTTGGCAGCAGCTTCTTCAAAAATTTCGCGCGCAATATCCAGCGCGTTCAAATATGGGTCAGCGCTCGTCGTCTGGCTGCCTACATGGAAGGCAATGCCCGCAGCGTCAAGCCCTGCCGCTTTCGCTCTCTGCAAAAGCTCCAAAGCCTGCTCGCGGCCTGCGCCGAATTTTTTATTTAAGTCGACATGTGCCGAAGAATTATCTATCCTGATACGCAAGAGCGCCGTTGCACCCGGGCACTCACGCGCCATTTTATCTATCTCACCTGCGCTGTCAAAGGTCATCTTGCCTACACCGGCATTACGGCAGGCACGCAAACCGTTCACCGTTTTCATCGGGTTGGCGTAAATCATCCTGCTGCCGTCCACGCCCAAAGAAGCAAGCTCCATAATCTCGCCATCGGAAGCAACGTCAAAGTTAGAGCCGAGGTCACGCATCAGCTCCAGAATGCGCCTGTGGGGATTGGCCTTAATGGCGTAAAATACTTTAACGCGCGGCATATGAGTGCGCAGAAGGTTATAATTTTTTTCAATCTGCTCCAGCGAAAGCACGAGTAACGGCGTTCCGTATTTTTCTGCCAGTGCTTCAACCGCTGCCTGGTTTAACTGAAAATATTTTTCTTTTTTCATATCCACTCTCCCCTTGCCTATGCATTAATTAACGTATATGATTGTACCACAATTTTCAGAAAGTACAATAGGAAAATGAAAGAAATTACAAATTTTTAAAGGAGTTTAAACCAAAACTAAAATAATCACGGATAGCGGCAAATTTAAGTGGAAAAATGCTGATTTTTTAGGATTTTTTCATCATAACTCCCCTATACAAAATATTGTGCCACAAACCAACGCAAAGGACAAAATACAGCAAATAAAAAGGCCCTGCCTTTTAAGGGCAGAGCCATTAAGTTTAAACTGATTATTTTTCCGGTGCGGCAATAACGTCGCAGCCCATGTATGGGCGCAGAACTTCCGGAATAACCACGCTGCCGTCAGCCTGCTGGTAGTTTTCCAGAATAGCGCATACAGTACGGCCGACAGCAAGGCCAGAACCGTTAAGGGTATGTACATATTCCGGTTTTGCTTTCGCGTCGCGGCGGAAACGGATATTAGCGCGGCGTGCCTGGAAATCAAGACAGTTGGAGCAGCTGGAAATTTCGCGGTACATATTGGCGGCAGGCAGCCAGACTTCAAGGTCGTAAGTGGTTGCGCTGCTAAAGCCCAAATCGCCGGTGCAAAGGCGTACAACGCGGTACGGCAGACCCAGTAACTGCAGCAGGTGTTCTGCATTGTGGGTCAGTTTGTCCAGTTCGTCCCAGCTGGTTTCCGGTTTAACAATTTTAACCATTTCTACCTTATTAAACTGGTGCTGGCGGATAAGTCCGCGGGTATCGCGTCCGGCGCTGCCGGCTTCGCTGCGGAAGCAGGCACTGTAAGCGGTGTAATACTTCGGCAGGTCGTCGGCGTTTAAAATTTCACCGGCATGGTAGTTAGTTAAGGTAACCTCCGCCGTCGGGATTAAATAATAATCAAGGCCTTCCAGTTTGAACATATCTTCGGCAAACTTCGGCAATTGGCCGGTGCCGAACAGAGTGTTGCTGTTAGCCATGAACGGCGTGAACATTTCGGTGTAGCCGTGTTCTTTGGTGTTAATATCAAGGAAGAAATTGATTACCGCACGTTCCAGACGGGAACCGAGGCCTTTGTAGAAGGTAAAGCGTGCGCCGGTAACTTTGGCGGCACGGTCAAAATCCAAAATGCCAAGCTTTTCGCCGATATCCCAATGGGCCTGCGGCTCAAAATCAAATTTGCGCGGCTCACCCCAACGGCGTACTTCCGGATTGTCGGAATCGTCTTCACCAACCGGCACGTCCGGTGCGGGCATATTAGGAATAGTGTACAGAATAGCGTTAAGTTCGCCTTCGATTTCTTTCAGTTTGGCGTCGCCTGCGGCAATTTCTTCGCCCAGCGCGCGTACTGCTGCCATCTGAGCGTCGGCATTTTCACCGGCTTTTTTCATGCGGCCGATTTCCTGAGATGCGCTGTTGCGCTGATTTTTCAGTTTCTCAACGCTCAAAATAACTTCGCGGCGCTGTTTATCAAGCTCTAAAAAAGCGTCTAAATCTATTTTGGAATGGCGCTTTGCCAGCGCTTCCTTCACCGCATCAGGATTTTCCCTGACAAAATTCATGTCTAACATGTGCATTCCTCCAAAATTGCTTTGTTAAATAATACTATTATTGTAGCACAAACGGCGGCAATATTAAAGTAAAACGGGAAAAAGGTTTTAATTAAATCGAATTTTTTGCTCAAACGCTGCCGATTTTTAAAAATTTTTTACAAAAACACTTGACGGGAGGCTCTAAAGCAGATATACTATTTCTTGCACAGTTGCAAAACTTGCTTGGCCCATTAGCTCAGTTGGTAGAGCACCTGACTCTTAATCAGGGTGTCGTAGGTTCGAGGCCTACA
>CALXRU010000003.1 GCA_944390935.1 Acidaminococcaceae bacterium | reverse complement strand
GAAGCCGGTATCGTTGACCCGACCAAAGTTACCAGAAGCGCACTGCAAAATGCAGCAAGCATTGCCGCTATGATTCTCACTACCGAATCCATCGTTGCCGACAAACCTGCCAAAGAAGCAGCAGCACCGGCAATGCCCATGGGCGGCGGCATGCCCGGCATGATGTAATAAACATCAGCTAAAATAAACACAGGCTTACGCCTGATAAAACAAACCATCCTTTCAAAATTTTTCATAGAACCTTTCCCCTGATAAAAACCACCCCGTTGTTTATACAGCGGGGTGGTTTTGTTTTAATTATTAACTTTTATTCCACAATCCGTTCTTTTGCTAAATTACACAGCAGGGGATAGCTGATTTTGCTGGTAAGGAGATTCTGGCGGACGGTGCTTTCGGCGGTGCATACGGCGGCAATGGCGGGGTCGATGACGGGCACGCCCAGCATTTCTGCCAGCGGCTGCGCCAAGCCTAAAAACGACAGGCAACCAAGCACGATTGCTTCTGCGCCGTCGGCAACCATTTGCTGCCCGCACTCTGCAAGGCGCGCCAGTGCAAGCTCGCGGTTCTGCCACGGGTCAACGCCGCGCATATCGGCAGCGGCAATTTGCGTTATACATGAAGGGTCTACGCCGAGCGTACGCAAAAAGCGTTTTTTCTCCGGGAGGCGCAGCTCGTCAGCAAGCATTACGCCAAAGCTGCGGCACACGTTAAGCGCCGATAAACAAGCAGCCTGCGCCCCGCCGATAACGGGTATGCGCAGTGCTTCGCGGCAGGCTTCAATAGCGGGGTCGCTGAAGCAGTACAGCACCACAGCGTCAAAACCTGCGTTCTGCGCGTCCACGGCGATATTTACAATTTCCGGTGCGGCCAGCGCTACGTCCAGCGCGGAGTTAATTTCCACGCCGCTGTTTTGCGGGCACGCCATATAAAGCTCCGTATCCTGCGCGACGTACTGCTGCAAAATGCGGCAGCGCAGAGCCATAGCTTCTTCCGTAACGCCGCAGTCCGGGTTGATAATCATTATTTTCATCATGTGCCTCACGATAAAATCGTCGATAAGAATTTGCGCGCGCGGTCAGTCTGCGGGTTGGCAAAAAATTCTTTCGGCGAGTTGCTTTCAATCAGATAGCCTTCGTCCATGAAGTGGATAACGTCCGATACGTCGCGGGCAAAGCCCATTTCATGCGTAACCAGCACCATGGTAATGCCGGTGTTGGCCAGCCCTTTGATAACGTCCAGTACTTCTTTAACCATTTCCGGGTCCAGCGCCGACGTCGGTTCGTCCAAAAGCAGCACTTCCGGCTCCATCGCCATGGCGCGGGCAATGGCAACGCGCTGTTTTTGTCCGCCCGAAAGGCGGCTGGGGTATTGGTCAGCCTTGTCGCCGAGACCAACTGTTTTAAGCAGTTTTAAGCCTTTTTCTTCTGCTTCGGCGCGGCTTAAGCCGTTAACAACGCGCGGCGCGTAAGCCACGTTTTGCAGCGCCGTCATGTTGGCAAACAAATTAAAATGCTGGAACACCATGCACGCATTTTTGCGGATGTCTTCAATTTTAACCTTGCCGCTTAAAATGTCGGTGCCGTCAAACAGTATTTTGCCGCTATCGGGGCGTTCCAATAAATTTAAGCAGCGCAGCAGGGTGCTTTTGCCGCTGCCGGATGGGCCGATAATCGTCACAACTTCGCCCTTGTTGATGGTGAGCGAAATATCCTTTAAAACCTGCAAATTGCCAAAGCTTTTGGCCAAATGTTCAACCTTAATCACTTACGCGCACCTTCCTTTCGAGGTAAGCGCCCAGAAGGTTGAGCAGCATTACCAGCACATAATAAACGGCTGCGGCGACGATGAACGCCTCAAATGCGCGGAAAGTTTTAGCCTGAATCAAATCCGCCCAGCGCAGGGTGTCGGCCACGCCGATAACGGAAACAAGGCTGGAATCCTTTAAGAGCATAATGCTTTCGTTGACGAGCGAGGGCAGGGCGTTTTTAATCGCCTGCGGCAGGATAACGTCCAGAATAAAGCGGTGCGTCGGTACGCCGAGCGACATCGACGCTTCCCACTGGCCGCGGTCAACGGATAAAATGCCGCCGCGCAGCGCTTCCGAAATGTAAGCGGCGGAGTTAAGCCCGAAGGACAGTACGCCTGCTTCCAGCGCGCTGATGGTGTAGCCCGTCAGCTGCGGCGTGGCAAAATAAATCAGCATAAGCTGAACTAAAAGCGGCGTGCCGCGGAACACGGAAATGTACGCTTTGGCGAGGAACGAAAACAGCCTGTTGTGCGAAAGCGTGATGAGCGCTAAAATGAAGCCGCCCAAAAAGCCGATGAGCGTGGAGAAAAACGTAAATTTAATGGTAATCCATACTGCGGAAGCCAAGAGCGGCAGGTATGGGTCCAAAACGGAAAAATCAAGCATAACTTACTCCTTTAAGATAAAGCCCGGCAGGGATAGCCGCTGCCGGGTTTTGGTTTATTTTGCAATCTCGAGTTTGGCAACTGCTTCTTCGTACTGCTGGGTTGCCGTTTCGCCAAGGTGCTTAACCAAAATTTTGTGCATTTCGCCGTTAGCCTGCATCTCTTTTAAAATGCCGTCCACGGTGGCAACGTCTTTAGAGCCTTTCGGCAGGGCAATGGCAAAGGTGTCGGCGTAAACAATCGGCAGGTTCAGCGTGTGCATTTCCAGCTTGTCGTTCTGGCTGATGAAAACTGCTGCCTGTGCTGCGTCAAACAAACCTGCTGCCAGGCGTCCGTTCAAAATATCCTGCACAACCAGCGGGGTGTTGTCCAGTTCCACAACGTCAATGCCGCCTGCGTCTTTCAGCTCCTGCACATAAGTAGTGCCCATGGAAGCGCCCGCTTTCTGTCCTTTCAGTTTATCAAAGCTGTCGTAGCCCGCGCCCTTCTGGCAGATAATGGCTTTCATCGGGAAGTAGTACGGTTCGGTAAAATCCAGCACTTCCTTGCGCTCGTCGGTCGGGCTGATGGCCGAAACAATCATATCGGCGCGGCCGCTTTGCAAGGTCGGCACAAGAGAAGCAAACTTCATGTCGGTAAAGGTAACTTCCTTGCCCATTTTCTGTCCGATATAACGGGCAATGTCGATATCGACGCCTACATAATCGTGCGTGCCCTCCTTAACGCTTTCGAACGGCGGGAAGGTGGCGTTAATAGCGATAGTCAGCTTGCCGTTTGCCGCTTCTTTCGGTGCATCGGCCTTATCGCTGCCGCCGCAGCCTGCTACCGCAAAACAAAGCATTGCCGCAGCGCCAAATGCCAGTAATTTTTTCGTCAGTTTTTTGCTAAACATAATTAAAACCCCTCTCATCTTTTTTATAAAAAGGCTTACGCCTGATTACGCATATTCCGTAAAGCCGTTCTGCGCCAGAAACCAGCGCGCGGCCTGTTCGTCGGTGCAAATCCATGCGCCGTTGTCCTTTGCGTAGCGGATAAAATCGCGCAGGGCGCGCACATAACCCGGACGCCCGATAAACTGCGGGTGCATTACAAAATTCATCATGCGCCCTTCGTCCGCCAGCCCGTCAAATTCTTCCATCCAGATGGCGGTCATCTCGCGACCGCTGCGCAGGTAGTGGTGTTCTGGCGCCTGAATGGTGTACATGTCGTAGCTGGTGTCGTCCACAATGCCGTCCTTCGGCAGCTCCACAATAGGCACGGTTTTGCCGTTGATTTTGTGCAGGAACGGCCCGTCGTTATCGCGCCAGTTGGAGGAATAAATATAGCCCCTGTCCAGCCACAGCTGCAGGTGAAAATCATACACATAGCCGTCAGGCGCGCGGTTGCCAATGGGGCGTTTGCCGATAAGATTGGTAAAAATGCCCTCAACCTTTTCCATCAGCGCGTTTTCTTTTTCGTAAGTATCGTAAACTTCGTGCAGGTAGCCGTGGTAGGCAATTTCGTGCCCGCAGGCGGCAATGCACTTAATAACTTCGGGGTGAAGCTCTGCCGTGTAGGCCGTGGTAAAAAAGGTGGCGTGCTGGTTTTCTTCTTCCAGCATCCGCAAAATGCGGGGAATGCCCTGCTTTACGGAATACAGCCCGCGGCTTAGGTTGGCGGGGTGGTTTTTATTGATTTCGTTGCGCGTAAGCCACAGCGTTTCGGCGTCGATATCGAAAGAAAGCATCAGCGCAAGGCGTTTGTTATTTGGCCACAGCATCGGCGTCAGCCTCCTTTCCGTTTTGCGCCAGCACATAGCGCGCAACTTCTTCGCAGCCGGCAATCCACGCACCGTTTTGGCGCATGTAAAGCACCAGTCGCTCCAGCATGCGGATGCGGCTTGAGCGCCCAATCAGCTGCGGGTGCAGCTTAAGGCACATAATTTTGTCGCCCTCGTTTGCCAGTTCGTCAAAGGCGTCCTTCCACATGTTGTAAACATATTCTGCCGGGTAGCTGCAGGTAATGGTGTGCGCATCGGCGTACGAAAAATAAAAGAATGAAAAATCGTCAAAGCCGGGTTCAGTCGGCAGTTCCACAACAGGGTGCTCACCTTCGTGGATGTAGGCCCAGTCGCAGTCCTTTAAGGTGCTGCTGTATAAATAACCGCGTTTTTGCATCAGTTTAACGCCGTAGGTCTGCAAGGTATCAAGCGGGGCGCGGTGGCCAATTACTTTTTTGCCGCTGATGGCTTCAAGTATCGCCTCGGCCTTTGCCATATTGGCTTCTTCCTCCGTTTCGGGGATGCCGATGGTTGCGTCGTGCGCGTAGCCGTGGTAGGCAAGTTCGTGCCCCGCAGCAGCGATTTGTTTTACTTCGTCCGGGTAGCGTTCTGCCACAATGCCCGGCACAAAAAAGGTTGTTTTAATGTTCTGGCGCGCCAGCATGTCAAGGCAGCGCTTTAAGCCTTCGTGCGGCCCGTACTGTCCGCGCGAAATATCCGAAAAGCCCAGCGTTTTTTGCCCCGTTACGGAATAACGCAGGTATTCGGCGTCAAAATCAAAGGTCAGCAGTACGGCAATGCGCTTGCCCTGCGGCCATTTTATACCGTCACCGTTTTTTAAGGTGATCAATTTTTGTTGCCTCCTGTTACAACGTGCATTTTAAAACCGTGCAGCTGTATTTTTATTAACGCTAAAATTATATCACAACGCGCTGTAATAAACAATTTATAATACGGCTGTTTATAAAAAATAAAACTGTTTTTTTATACATTTCAACGCCGCGCGCATTGTGCTATACTTATTATATAAACTGTTTTGAAGGAGCATCATATAATGAAGGAAGTAATTTTATCGTGCCCGACGCTGAAAAAAGAAATTCAGCATATTCTGGCCGAACATAAACTTGATACGCCGGTGTATTTTCTGCCACGGCGGCTTCATGCCGACCCGAAGGAGCTGGCGGAATATTTGCAGAACACCATCGACAGCTTTGATAATGTGGACAGAATTTTAATCTGCGTAAGCGGCTGCGGCGGCGGTACTGCCAAATTACGTGCAACAACGGCGGAACTTGTAATACCCAAAACGCGCGATTGCCTTGACCTTTTGCTGAGCGGCGACGATGTTAAAAGCATTAACCGCGCGCCTAATGGCATTTTTATGACGGAAAGCTGGTGGACGACGATGAAAGAGGGCGAGCTGAACCTTGAAAAGCAGATTGCTGCTAAAGGCAAAGAAGCGGGTGAGGCGTGGCTGCGCCAGATTTTTAAGGGCTTTGAGCATTTTTATATCATCGACACCGGCGTGTATGACGTTGCTGCCGTGGCGAAGGAAATGCAGCCGCTAATCGACGTGCTGGAGGGCACGGTGGAAGTCGTCCCCGGCAGGTGCGGGCTTTTGCGTAAGCTGCTTACGGGCGCTATTGATGAAAACTTCCGCGTTATTGCCAAAGAGGGCTGATTTGCGCGGCACAGCGGGCGTTTTGTTTGCTTTTTTACACTTATTATTGTAAAATTAAAGGATAAAGAAACGTAAATTTTTTTACAGGAGGACGAGCCGTATGAAAACCGACAACCAGGAAATGATTTTAGTTATTGACTTCGGCGGTCAGTACAACCAGCTGATTGCGCGCCGTGTAAGGGAAAGCGGCGTTTACTGCGAAATTATGTCTTACAGGCAGAGCCTTGATAAAATAAAAGCCAAAAACCCCAAAGGCATTATCTTTACCGGCGGGCCTAACAGCGCTTACCTTGAGGATTCGCCCACTATCAGCGCGGAAATTTACGAACTGGGCGTGCCTGTACTTGGCATCTGCTACGGCAGCCAGCTGATGATGCACATGCTGGGCGGCCATGTCTGCAAAGCGCCGGAGCGCGAATACGGCAAAACGCTGGTTGATTTTGATACGGAAAGCCTGCTGTTTAAGGGCATACCGGCACAGAATGTTTGTTGGATGAGCCATAACGATTATATTGAAACCGCTGCGCCCGGCTTTAAAATTACGGCACATACCCCCAACTGCCCGGTAGCGGCGGCAGAAGATACAAGCCGCGGCTTGTACTGCGTGCAGTTCCACCCAGAAGTGCTGCACACCGACAACGGCACCAAAATGCTGAGCAACTTTGTTTATAACGTGTGCGGCTGCGCCGGAACGTGGAAAATGGACAGCTTTGTTGAAGAAACGGTGCAGGAGCTGAAAGAAAAAATCGGCGACGGCAAAGTGCTGTGCGCTTTAAGCGGCGGCGTAGACAGCAGCGTCTGCGCGGCAATGCTGGCCAAAGCCATCGGCAAGCAGCTTACCTGCGTATTTGTAGACCACGGCCTTCTGCGCAAAAACGAACGCGAAGAAGTTTGCAGCGTATTCGGCGAAGGCGGACAGTTTGATATTAACTTTATCTGCGTGGACGCGCGCGAACGCTTTTACGGCAAGCTGGCAGGCGTAACCGCGCCGGAAGGCAAGCGTAAAATCATCGGCGAAGAATTTATCCGCGTGTTTGAAGAAGTAGCCAAACAAATCGGCGCCGTCGATTATCTGGCACAGGGCACCATTTACCCGGACGTTGTTGAAAGCGGCCTCGGCGGCGAATCGGCAACTATTAAGAGCCACCACAACGTAGGCGGCCTGCCCGACTTTGTAGATTTTAAAGAAATTGTTGAGCCTTTGCGCGACCTGTTTAAGGACGAAGTGCGCCAGGCAGGGCGCGAGCTTGGCTTGCCGGAATATCTGGTAACGCGCCAGCCGTTCCCGGGGCCGGGCCTTGCCATCCGCATTATCGGCGACGTAACGGCGGAGAAGGTTGCCATTGTGCAGGACGCCGATTACATTTACCGCGAAGAAGTTGACAAACTGCCGCTGGCACAGCGCCCCAGCCAGTATTTTGCAGCGCTGACCAATATGCGCAGCGTTGGCGTAATGGGCGACGAACGTACTTACGATTATGCCATTGCCCTGCGTGCCGTAACCACCACCGACTTTATGACGGCCGAAGTAACCATGCTGCCGCCAGAAACCATCACCACCGCAGCCAACAGAATAGTAAACGAAGTAAAACACATCAACCGCGTGCTGTTTGACTACACAACCAAACCGCCTGCAACGATAGAGTTTGAGTGATTGTTACAACTGTGGAGAACGGCTTGTATAGCCGTTCTTTTCTTTTTAGGCAAAAATTTTTGCCATAAAATTGCCAATTTAAGAAAAATAAGATAATCCTTTAGTGTGCGAAAGCAAAAATAAAGTGCGAATTAAATCAAAAATAAAATGGCGAAGCCATTGATATATGATAAATGGAGAGGTCATAAAAGCCAGTATTTATGCGGTTTGCGAGGAAATAATAACACAAATGGTAACGTAATTTGGCACAAATAGTAACGTAATATAGCACAAGTAGTAACGTATCTTGAACCATAATAACACAAAAAGTAACGTCACTTTATTCAATATTATATTTATAAAAGTGAAAAAGCTGCCTTTATTGGCAGCTTTCTTTTTTCCATTCGTTTTGCAGGTCATTTACCGCATCGTCTTCGCGTTCAGGGTAAAGGTGTGCGTAAATTTGTAAAGTTGTAACTACGTTCCGGTGTCCGAGACGTTTTTGTATGAGGTTTGGTGAGTAATTTTTGTTAATTAGCATACTTGCATGGCTGTGCCGAAGGTCATGCACTCGTATGCGCTTCAAATTTGCCTTCTGAGCGCCTCTTGTCATTTCATGATACAGGAATGACTTGGTAACTAAAAAAAGCCTGTCAGAAGGAGAATAATCGTATAATTTATCGACATACTCATCTAAAAGCTCAAAAATAAATGCCGGAATTTTAATTTTACGGTTTGATGTAGGTGTTTTTGGCTCTGTGATGATGTCTTTTTTATTAACACGGCTGTAAGTTTTGTTGATTGTAAGGGTTTGATTTTTGTAATCGAAGTCGGCCTGTGTCAGTGCAAGCATCTCACCTTCCCTGATTCCGCTATAAAAGAGCAATGGGAAGATAATCTTACTTTGCGGCTTATCTTTAACAGCTTCATAAAAAGCGTGAAATTCATGCGCTGTATAAAAATCCATTCTATCACTGTAATGGCGTCCTATGCTGCCGGTGACGTGCATTGGATTTATTTGAAGATTATAAAACTTCTTAGCGTAATTAAAAATAGCACTTAGCTGATTGTTAATAGTTTTGATATAGGTTTTGCTGGAATAAGATTTTATTATTATGCCTTGCCATTTAGCAATATCGTTTACAGTAATATCTTTTAGTATTTTATTTTTAAAGTAAGGCAGTAGTTTTGTATCGATGATATGCTTTTTAGTTTCCAGCGTTGTTTCTTTAATACGCGGCGTTATGTATTCATAGTACGCAGCAACAAGGTTCGGAAACGAAATGCCAGTGCCAATAGTAAGCGAATTTTTAAAATTAAGTTCCCATTCGTTAGCTTCTTTTCGCGTGGCAAAATATTTGCGCGTGCGTGCTTTTTGGCCTTGCCAGTCTATATAAGATACGTCTGCAAGCCAAGGTTTATTTGGGTTTACCGGATTAGTCTTTTTTATAATAGTCATTTTAAATCACTACTTTCTATATCGTATATAGGAGTGGTGATTTCTCTTTTTAATAACTGGTCAAGGTCGCCGATATAAAGAATATTTTTGTGGTTAGAAGTGACTTGAACCGTTGGATATAGATGGTTTATTATCAAATTTGCTTTATATTTGACTGCATTTTCAAATTTTGAAATCGCTTTGGGTTTGTAATTTAATTCATCTTCTTTGAAAGGTATATAGCCACAATGAGATAAAACAACAATATTAGCTCTAACAGGTAAAGAATATAATTCTTTGCGTGTTTCAGCATTTAAATACTCGTTTGGATAAAACGATTTATAAGTTGTGTCTCTATCAATTTCAATAAGTTTTTTTAGTACAAAATTTTCGGCATTTTCTATACTTTCGTTTGTATAAGGAATGTTGCTAAAACCTGCAAACCAATCCATAGAAATACCAAAAAAAGTCGATAAATCGGCAAGTACATCGGCAGATGGAATAGCTGTTGCTTTTTCCCATGCACCAATCGAAGTTTTACTAACAATTTTAAAACATGTTGAAAAATCAATGATTGTAAATTTATAGCATTTTCTTAATTGCTTAATACGTTTTGAAAAAATTATACGATTAAACATGACTACCTCTTGATTTCCCATTAAATGGGAAATATAATATAAGTATAAAATTCCCATTAAACGGGAAAACAATCAAAGTAATATATATTTAGTATACCACAGGAGAAACATAATGGAAAACGAAAAAAAATGGCTTAACGTCCACGATGTTATGGCAATAACAGGACTTAGTGTAGCTGCCGCATACAAGTTAATGCGCGAGGTTAATGCTGTCCAAAAAGCAGATGGAAAACTTACGGTGACGGGTAAAGTAAGTAAAAAACGATTTTTAGAAATGATTGAGTGATGTCAAAAATGAGCGAAAAAATATATCCCAATAACAAAATTATTACCAAAAAGCCTGACGATATTATTTCATTCGATTATGTATCGCCTGCCGCTCAACAAATTTTTAATTTTGTTATTTTGAGTGCGTTAAATCAAAAACAAAATTCGATAAATATTAAAGTGGCTGATTACTTTAGTTGGCAAAGTATCATCAAACCACAAGGCAAGCATTATATGATTTTTTATAGAAATTTAGAAAAGTTAAAACAGACTTTTGTTATTGCCCAGAGAATCGAAAATAATAAGATAATTAAATACGAGTGGCCACTGATAGCGCAAACTAAAACCATCAAAACAATAAAAAATAAAATTGAAAATATAGAAATAACATTAAATCCATACCTACTAAATTACTATAGATGGCAGCGAGCAAATGTACCGATTGATATTAGTGAAACCAAAAAATTAAATAAAAAATACGCTTACAAACTATTTGAATTTTTGCGATACCAACAACGTAAAGCTAACAAAAATAATTATATAAGTGTAAATGATATAAGGCGTATATTAACTGTACCAAGCAACGAAAAAAATGAACGATTTTTGCGATATTTGAACAAAGCTATTGAGAATATTAACGAAACAACAGATATAAAAGTTATAGGCAAAATTAAAACTAAAAATAAAAAATCCCTTGCATCGGCAGAGATAAAATTTGTTAATTTAACTGAAAAAATTGCCGAAAAACAATATGAATTTTTAATTTTTGAGCGTGAATGGCGCGAAAAAAATGGGGAGTAATTTATTGTAGGGGTACAAGGGGGCTTTGCCCCTTTGCCAGCTGTCGCTGCCGTCAACTTGACGGCAAGACGGGGAGCTGGCCTATATATGTTAGCCGAGTGGAGTTGATAATTTGACGACAACTAAGAAATTAGGCAAAAATGCACGAGTGGAATTGCGAATGCCTTTACAACTAAAAAATTATTTGGTACTTAAAGCGACTGAAAATAACAAAACATTAAACGATTATATCGGTGATATTTTGCAAAATTTTGGGTATGCGGAGAAATTGAACGAAATTGAAGCGACTCAAAAACAAAAAATAAAATTGCTGTCGAATATTGCTAATAATATAAACCAACTTGCTCGGCATTGCAATACTATTAAAGAAGCGCCTCAGCGAGATATTTTAAATGCTATATTTAATGAATTAAAAAGGATGTGATAACAAAATGCCAATTTTTAAAGCTATCAAGCGTCCTGGCAAAAATATTAAAACTGTTGTTAATTATGCTGCAAAAGACTACATAAAAGAAAAAGATGAAACACTTTTTTACGGCATTAACTGTGCCGATAGTCCAGCTATTGCAACCTATCAAATGCAAAAAACAAAAGAGTTATACGGCAAAACGGACGGGAGACAGTATAAACATTATGTTCTTTCATTTGCCGCAGAAGAAATAAGCAAAGGTGATGCAAAAACATACGCCAAAACATTTGCGGAGCAATGTTTTGGCAATCGTTTTGAAGTAGCCGTTGGCATTCATGTTAATAGCGCAGGCGGCAAAATACACGCTCATTTTGTTGTTAATTCTGTCAGTTTTTTGGATGGTAAAAAATTACATTTTAGCAATCAAGACTTAGAAAATTTTAAAGATATAAATGACAGCATAGCAAAGCAATATGGTCTAAAAATTATTGATAGGAGCCGCGAGGCAGTTCAAGCACGCGGTAGGGCACAAATGTATGACCAGCGTGCTTACTACGTTTTTGTTAATAAAACGAGAGATAGCTGGCTGGTTCAATGTGCGGTAGCTGTAAATCAAAGTTTAAAAAGCAAACCGAAAAGTTTGGATGATTTTGAACGGCAAATGCAGCAAAGTGGTTGGCATACGAAAATGCGCGGCAAAAATATAACTTTCATTAATATCCAGGATAAAAATAAAAAAGTACGCGCAAACACTTTGGCAAAAAAGCTTAACAACAATATATTAAGCACCGCAAATATAATGCGTGTTTGCACTATGGAAAAATGGCGTGATTATGTAAAAACACCTAATAGACCAATCAACACTACCAATCTAACTAATATTACATCTGCAATCAAAAATTTATCGCGCTGTGATAACTCACAAACAACCAATAAAGGTTTTGATGTTAATTTACATAGCCGAGATGACGATTATGAAAGATAAAAAAGGAGCGTATCAAAATGAACAAAACCAGTATTGCAACGAAATTAAAAAAGCTTGCAAATAAACAAGCAAAAGTTGAAGTTTTAACAAAGGAAATTGAGCAGCTTGAAAATGAAATTGCTGATGCCAAAAATAAGGAATTCAATAGGTTGTCTAAGCAATATTTTGCTGCTGAAAGCGACGAAAAGCGTACTGAATTAGAAGTTGAAATAAAAGCATTAATGAGGGAATAAGATGGACTTGGAAAAACTAAGCAAACAAATACAAAAACCTGTACTGCCAGAAGAAGATATTTTACAAAAGTTTAATGATATTATCCAAATTCTATCCGCTGTTGAGTCTAACGGCGATAAACTTTCGGAGCAAAGTAAAGCTATGCAAAACACTATTATATCAATCGACAAAAAATATGAACAAGCATTATTTAAAATAAATGTGAGGATGATTAACTACGAAGATAGCACAAAAGCTATTAACACTATATCTGGTGAGATTGCAGACATCAATCGCCAAATTAAATATGCAACTAGCCATGGCAAATATGCGGATAGTTTCCATATTTTTCTATTGGTATGGTGTGCTGTTGAATGCTTAATGATAGTTTATCTTACATTTTTTAGCTAACGTAAAAATCCTAAATAGTGGAATTTTAAAAGTTTAATAAATTTCAAGATTTTTGTTGCTCCAAAGTTACATTTCTTACTGACTTTGGAGCACTTTTCTATAACATGCTTCTTATTTGTTTTATTAGGTTTCTTAAACTTCTGTTAATAAAAAATACGCTGACTTCTTCCAATCGTTTAACACAGTTTAATATGTTATAATTATACTAACTAAAGTATTTTTACCTTTGGAGGCTATTACATGAATAAACAGCAGCTTGCATCTAAAATTTGGGAATCTGCCAATAAAATGCGTTCTAAAATCGAAGCAAATGAATATAAGGATTATATTCTTGGTTTTATTTTTTATAAATTTTTGTCAGATAAAGAAGTTAAATACTTAAAAGAAAATGACTGGACAGATGAATATTTATCGGAACTTGATGAAAGCGACGCTGAAACGGTAACAACGGTGCAGAAAAATATTGGTTACTTTATACCGTATGAGCATCTTTTTTCGACCTGGCTGAATAAAGGCAATGATTTTAAAGTAGAAAATGTAACCGATGCACTTTCTTCATTTAGTCGATTAGTTAATAAGTCCCATGAAGGTGTCTTTAAAGATATTTTTAAAACGCTGGAAACAGGTCTTTCCAAACTTGGCGATTCCTCCGGTGCAAGAACAAAGGCTATTCGCGGCTTAATTAACCTTATTAAAGATATACCTATGGACGGCAAGCAGGATTATGACGTTCTCGGCTTTATTTATGAATACTTGATTAGTAATTTTGCTGCAAACGCAGGCAAAAAAGCGGGCGAGTTTTACACTCCGCACGAAGTATCATTACTGATGTCCGAACTTATTGCCCACCACCTTAAAGACCGCGATAAAATAGAAATCTACGACCCTACCAGCGGTTCCGGCTCGCTGCTTATTAATATAGGCCAGTGCGCGGCTAAATACATGGGCAAAGAAAACAATATAAAATACTATGCACAGGAACTTAAAGAAAACACCTACAATCTTACCCGTATGAACCTTGTTATGCGCGGCATTTTGCCGGATAACATTGTAACCCGCAACGGCGATACATTAGAAGATGACTGGCCGTATTTTGACGATAAAGACCCCGTTAACACCTATAACCCTCTTTACGTTGATGCAGTAGTTTCCAACCCTCCCTATTCACAGGCTTGGGACCCTTCCGACAAAGAAAATGACCCTCGTTATTCCAAGTTTGGGCTTGCGCCGAAAAGTAAAGCCGACTACGCATTTTTGCTGCACGATTTATACCACTTAAAGCCGGACGGTATTATGGCAATCGTACTGCCGCACGGCGTATTGTTCCGTGGCGGCGAAGAAGGAAAAATCCGTCAAAACTTAATAGAATACAACCACATCGATGCTATTATCGGCCTGCCTGCCAACATCTTTTTCGGCACCGGTATACCAACCATTATTATGGTGCTTAAACAAAAACGCGATAACACCGATGTACTTATAGTTGATGCTTCCAAAGGCTTTGCCAAAGTGGGCAAAAACAATATGCTGCGTGCCTGCGATATTAAAAAAATTGTAGACGCTGTAACTACGCGCGCCGATATTAATAAATTCTCTAAAAAAGTCAGCCGCGATAACATCCGCCAAAACGACTATAATTTAAACATTCCCCGCTATGTAGATTCATCCGAAAAAGACGAAAGCTGGGATATTTATGCCTCTATGTTTGGCGGCATACCGGAAAGCGAATTGCAGGATTTACAACAATACTGGCAAGCGTTCCCCAACCTTAAAACAAGCCTGTTTAAAGCAGTAAACAGCGGCTATTGGCAGCTTAACTCTGATGATTTAAAAGCAGTAATTAAAAACCACCTTGACATTATTGCCTTTAAGCAAAAGTATAGCCAGGCTTTTGCAGATTTTAACAATTACCTAGCAACAGAACTGGTTGATAACGCAGCGCAGGTAAATATAAGTAAAGAAGTAACTAACATCAGCGATAATATTTTTGCGCGCCTGCAAAACGTGCCGCTTGTTGATAGGTACGAAGCCTATCAGCTTTTAGACGATAACTGGAAAGACATTGCCATTGATTTAGAAATAATCCAAACCGAAGGAATGGCAGCCGTTAAACAGGTAGACCCTAATTTTGTATTAAAAAAGAAAAACGGTAAAGATGAAGAAGTACAGGAAGGCTGGAAAGGCCATGTATTCCCCTTCGATTTAGTACAAAAAATTATGCTGCCCGAAGAAATGGCAGAACTAAAAGCCAAAGAAGATAAATTAATCACCATAACCGGCGAATATGACAGCTTACTGGAAGAATTAAGCGAGGATGACAAAGGTCAGCCCTTTGTTAACGACGCAGGCGACGCCTTTGTAGCCGCAGAAGTAAAAAAAGCCGTAAAAGCCAAAACTGCGGAAGCAGAAACGTTTGCCGTACTAAAAAAAGTACAAAACTTAATGGACGAAGAAAAGAACTTAAAAAAAGAAGTTAAAGACAGCGTAACCGCCCTGCACCTTAAAACTAAAAAGGTAATTGAAGAACTTACAGACGAACAGGCAAACGCCTTGCTAAAGCAAAAATGGATAACGGCGCTGGCAGAAAGCATAAACAGCTTGCCAGATGCCGCTGTAAACGGACTTGTTAACAAACTTGAAGCCATTTGCAAAAAATACGAAACTACCTTTGCCGATGTTGAAAAAGAAATTGCCAACACGGAACAGAGCTTAATTGTTATGCTTGATGAGCTTGAAGGCAACGAATTTGACATGCAGGGCATTGCCGAATTGAAAGCATTGTTGGGAGGTAAGTAAAATGCCTAAAAATGCTAAAAAACCGCAAATTAGATTTAAAGGATTTACCGACGCTTGGGAACAGCGTAAGTTGGGAGATGTTGCAATTGTTAATCCAAAAGATGAAGTACCAAGCATATTTGAGTATGTTGACCTTGAATCTGTAATTGGAACTAAAATGGTTTCCCATAGAACAGAAACTAAAAATACTGCACCATCAAGAGCTCAACGAGTAGCACGGTTAGGAGATTTATTTTATCAAACCGTAAGACCATATCAAAAAAATAATTATCTTTTCGAGAAAGCTGGTAAAAACTATGTTTTTTCAACAGGTTACGCACAATTAAGACCGTTAATAGATGGTTATTTTTTGTTGTCAATAGTTCAAAGTGCGCGTTTTGTTAAAATTGTTTTAGATAATTGTACCGGAACCAGTTATCCTGCAATCAATGCTAATGATTTAGCCAATATTGAAATTTCTTATTCTTATAATATAGATGAATGTAGAAAAATAGGGAAATTTTTCCGCAACCTCGATAACCTTATCACCCTTCATCAGCGTAAGTTAGACAAGCTTAAAAATATTAAAAAATCTATGCTTGAAAAAATGTTTCCGAAAAATGGCAGCAACATTCCGGAAATCAGATTTAAAGGATTTACTGACGCTTGGGAACAGCGTAAGTTAGGAGAAATTGCTAATAAAGTTTTAGATAAAAATATAGGGTTACAATATGTAGAAACTTTAACAAATTCAGCAGAGTATGGAATTATAAGTCAAAGAGAATTTTTTGACCATAACATTTCAAAAATTGAAAGTTTAGAAGGATATTATATAGTCCAAAATAATGATTTTGTTTATAATCCAAGAATTTCTACAACTGCACCAGTTGGTCCTATAAACAGAAATAAATTAGGCAGAAGTGGTGTAATGTCGCCTTTGTATACTGTGTTTAGAGTTGAGAATGTTGATTTTACTTTTCTCGAGTATTTCTTTAAAACGAATTGCTGGCACGCATTTATGAATTACAACGGTGACAGTGGTGCACGGTCTGATAGGTTCTCAATCAAAGATAATATTTTTTTTGAAATGCCTATTGTTATACCACGTATAGAAGAACAAATAAAAATAGGCAAATATATGTTGAAATTAGACAATCTTATCACCCTTCATCAGCGTGAACGTTTAGGTTTAGCTTAATCCGGCAATGGAACGCATAACCAAATCAACATCTTTATTTTCCAATTCTTGAATAATGTGCAAATAAGTTTTTTGCGTTGTCGTCATACTGGCATGGCCAAGGCGGCGCGCAACGCTTGCGATAGATACTCCGGCAAACAGCAGTAAAGAAGCATGAGTGTGCCTTAACCCATGAACAGAAATTACCGGCAAATTAGCCTTGCGGCAATGCCTTTCTAAAATATCGTTAATAGTAGAGTTATATACTTTTTCTTTCAAGAGAAAAATTGGTTTATCATTGGGCAGATTTTTTACAAGTTCCGCAAATTGAATAACCGTTTGCCAATCTATTTGAATTTTGCGTACTGATGACGCATTTTTAGTAGGCAAAAAGCCGCCACTGCCCTTATAATCCCAAGTTTTGCTTATCGAAAGCATTTGATGAGAAAAATCAAAATCTTTTGGTGTAATAGCCAACGCTTCCGAAAATCTAATACCAGTTTTCGCTATAAGCATAATTAACCAATCCCAATTTATTTTGCTTTGCAAATTTAAATTGATAAGTAAAGTATGCAATTCAAACTGATTTAAGTATTTTTTCTTTTTAATAGCAGGCGTTTTTCCTTTTATGATAGCTTTCCGCGTTGGATCACGCTCAATCAGCCCATCGTCAACGGCGTCCATAATCGCGCCTTTAAGCTGATGGTGAAAATCCATTGTTGTTTGCCGCTCATGGTAAACAGCATAATCATTTAAAAGCTGTTGATATGTTACCCGGTTAACTTCGCACAGACGGAGTTGCGGTACAAGTTTTACCAACCACGAATAAGTCATATAATATTTATCCATTGTTACTTTGCGTACAGCTCCTTCTTTATACACCTTTATCCATAAATGATAATACAGGTGAAATAAATCTGTACTTGTAATTTGGCTTAACATTTTTTACACCTCCTTATGCAAAAAACACTCACGCTGATGAAAATATAAAGTCAATACAGAATTGAAAAAGATGTATTGTAAAATAAAACAGATTACAGGACTATCTGTTTTCAAACTTTGACAATCTGCTTTTTTAATGATACTATAAAAACATCTCCTTCCTAACGGAAGGGTCACAGCCCAAGAAGCGTCCGAAGTTCTTAACTTTGGGCGTTTCTTATTAAATAAATTAAAAGAAAGGTCTGATAGCTTATGGGATTAGAAAAAGCTATTGCCCACGGCAAAGAACATCGTAAGTCATACCGCGATAATGACAGCAGAGCTTTTGACATGGAATGCCGTAACCATGGTGGATGTGTATGGTGTATTAGAAACCGCATGTACAGTTTTGAAAAACAAAAACAGGCTGCAATTCAAAAATTAAAAGAATATTACTCAAATGACGGGCAAAATTTCAGTAATGATAATCTGCCCGTCATTTTGTCTTATAAAAAATTTATTATATTATTCTAAAGGGGGCTTGCCGCCCCCTAACCCCCGCTTCTAACAAGGAAAATTTTCGCCGCCTGCTATGCCTGGCGGCTCATTTTCCAGTGGGCTACAACGCTGCATTATGTCTTACCCTTACCCGTGCCATTAGGCACGGACAAACAGTGCATACCACTCGTACATAGAACCTAACTCCGCATTGCGGCTTCCGTCCGTTTGATGAGCGAAGCGGAGTCAGTTGCTTTTGGCGAGCGGGCACTTGCCGTTCGTCGGCGGAGCCGTGCAGACTTCTGTCTGCGGTGTTGTAGCCAGTCGAAAAGAGCAGCCTTTTGGGCTGCGATTTTTCCCTTGTTTGGATAAAAACAGGTAAAACCTTCGTTGCGGAACCGAAAGCGTCGAACGCAGTAGTGAAGTAAGAGGTATATATATCTTTGCCATTTTTTTGCCATTAATTTTTGTTAAATGGATATATGCTGTATATATTATATTGTATGGTTAAGAAAAATAGTGTAAAATAGAGTAAATTGAAGGTATACATTTTGTGAAATAGAGTTTGAGTGATTGTTTACTGGTCAGTTAGTTGACATAGTAATACAATAATTATGCGAAAGCGATAAGTGGAGTTCTTTTGAACACGCTAAAAAAGTAATAAAAAACCCAAGAGTGGCAGCTCTTGGGTTTTTGTATTGCCGTTATTTTGCTTAATTATATGTGCGTAAAGTATATTGTATAGTTATGAAGAATCGTGTAAAATAAAGTAAATAGTTTAAGCAGATTTATTTTAGTAAATTTTAAAACTAAAAAGAATGTGTTGTTAAATTCATTTTTTCGTTATAACTAAAGCCTTTTGCAAGGGAGACCAGAAATGACTGTACCTAAATATTTTGAAATGCATAAACCGTTCTTAGAATTTTTAAAAGATGGAAATCCGCATACATTAAAAGAATTAAAGCTTTTAATAAGCCAGTATTTTCATTTGAAAGATGAAGATTTAAATGAAATGTTACCGAGTGGACGCCAAACTTATTTTACTAATAGACTAGGGTGGGCAAGTACATATTTAAAAAAGGCTGGTTTAATAACAAGCCCAGCTAAGGCAACTTTTGTTATAACCGATGAAGGACGCAAAGTGTTAGCTGAAAATGTAGCTGTTATTGATGCGAATTATTTGATGAAGTTTCCTTCTTTTAGAAAATTTCAAAATGTTGATACAGATAATATTCAATCAGTTCAACCAAAAGAAATCAATGATGATGAAACACCGGATGATGCATTTGAAGATGCTTTCAGAAAAATAAATAAAAGTTTATCTGATGATTTGTTATCAGAAATAATGAAGTTAACACCGGAAGCTTTTGAAAAAATGGTTCTGGATTTGATGCGTAAAATGGGATATGGTACTTTTGAAAATGCTGCTCATACAACTGCGGTAACAGGTGACGAAGGTATTGATGGAATAATAATGGAGGATAAGCTTGGGTTTGATTTAATTTATATACAAGCTAAAAGATGGGGAGAAGATCATACGGTAGGTCGTCCTGAGGTACAAGCTTTTGTCGGTGCTATTGCAGGTAAAGGTGGAAAAGGTTTATTCGTAACTACATCTAAATTTAGTAAACAAGCTGTTGAGTATGCTAAAAACCAACATATTATTTTGTTGGATGGTGAAAAACTTACAAACTTTATGATTGAGCACAATTTTGGTGTTTCAACAAAGAAAGTATTTGAAATAAAAGTAATTGACAGTGATGTGTTTAATGATTATAAGGATGAATAAACATAATATACAAAAGCTGATAAATTATTAATTTGCAAAGAGATTTGGCGTTATTGCGTCAAATCTTTTTATTTCTTTTGTATGTTTAAGATTGTTATTATTGTTTAATTCTAATATAATAATATAGACGTGAGATTTTTTGTTTGGAGGAAAACATGCACCCGTTTTTAAAGTGGGCTGGTGGCAAAACACAGCTTTTAGATGAAATAAGAAAATACTATCCTTTCATCACTAAAAACATTAATAAATATGCTGAACCATTCGTCGGCAGCGGTGCTGTTTTGTTTGATGTTCTTTCGCATTATACGCTGAAAGAAATATATATAAGCGATATTAACAGAGAGCTAATCAATACCTATACGATTATTTGCAATAATATCAATGAACTTGTAGAGTTATTGACAAAATATCAAAAAAAGTATTGGGGAATGAATTCTTCTGAACAAAAAGAATATTATTTAAAACAACGAGACAGGTTTAATGATCTGAAAATAAACGGAAATACAAACGAAAATATCGAAAAAGCTGCATTAATGATCTTTTTAAATAGAACTTGTTTTAATGGACTCTATCGCGTTAATACCAAAGGCTTGTTTAATGTCCCGATAGGTTCTTACAAAAAACCTTTAATATGTGATGAGGAAAATTTAAGAGTAATATCGGAAAAATTACAAAATGTAAACATTATATGCGGAGACTATAAATCATCGGCAGATTTTATTGATCAAAATACTTTTGTGTATTTTGATCCTCCATATCGTCCAATTACTGAAACGGCTAATTTTACTTCATATACGGAAAATATATTTGGAGATCAAGAACAAATTGAACTGGCTGAATTTGTTAAAAAAATTACGGGTAAAGGTGCGTTAATTCTTATTAGTAATTCAGATCCCAAAAACACCAATATCAACGATACTTTTTTTGATAACCTTTACAAAGATTACGATATAAAGAGAGTAGAAGCTAATCGTATGATAAACTGTAACGGTGAAGCACGCGGAAAAATTAACGAATTACTGATTTCAAATTTTAAGGGAGAAATGGGAATGGAAAACAGAGATTTTATTGTATGGTTAGCACATTTTAAAAAGAGCATTGCTAATTATGAATATTATACAGATTTCAAAAAAATTTATCATAATGTTAACGAAATGAAAGTAGAATTAAATATTTTAAATTCCTTGATTGGTTCTAAAAGCATAGAAGAAGATTTTGAAAATTTATTGTCTAAATATCCTGAAGTTTTAAAATGTATACCAATTCTTTTAGCCGTACGTTCAAACGAAATTGATGCTATTGATGAAGATGGTTCTTTTACTTATAATTTTGACGAGTCTAATCTTACAATAGAACAATATAAAAAATTTATGCGCAAGACAGGCTTGTTTGATTTAATTCAAAATCATATAATTAACAATCTTGTCGATTATGTTACAGGTGTAGAAACAGGCCTGGATTCCAATGGACGCAAAAATCGCGGCGGCCATTTAATGGAAAATTTGGTAGAAAGTTTTATTAAAAAAGCCGGTTTTATTAAAGACCAAACCTATTTTAAAGAAATGTATATCAGCCAAATTACTCAAAAATGGGGTATAGATTTATCTGCTATTTCTAATCAAGGCAAAATGGAAAAGCGTTTTGATTTTGTCATAAAAACCGACAATATGATTTATGGTATTGAAACGAACTTTTACAGCAGCGGCGGCAGCAAGTTAAATGAAACTGCCCGTAGTTATAAAACTCTTGCGTTAGAAACAGATACCATAAATGGTTTTACCTTTGTCTGGTTTACTGATGGCAAAGGTTGGAAAAGTGCCAGAAACAATCTTGAAGAAACCTTTGATGTTATAAAACATATCTACAATATTAACGATATGGAAAATGGCATAATTACAGAGGTTTTTAAATAATGGTCAAAAAAATAAATACGTGGCAGCCTGAAGATTTTGAACTGGAAATGACAACGCATTGGTCATTTCCAAAACGAGGTAATTGGGCAACCCATGACGCAAAATGGCGTGGTAACTGGTCGCCTTATATACCGCGCAATATTTTGCTGCGCTATTCGCAGGAAAATGATTTAGTATTAGACCAGTTTGCCGGTGGTGGAACTACACTAGTAGAAGCAAAGTTGTTAAAAAGAAATATTATAGGTGTTGACGTTAACGATTTTGCGCTTAACAGATGTAAAGAAAAAACAAATTTTGAATATCCGGACGCAACAGGTAAGGTTTATATCCGAAAAGGGGATGCAAGACATTTAGATTTTATTCCAAATGACAGTATTGATCTTATCTGTACTCATCCACCTTATGCCAACATTATAAAATATAGCGAGGATATAGAAGCGGATTTATCACTTTTAAAAGTGTCGGATTTTTTAGATGAAATGAAAATGGTAGCTGATGAAAGCTACCGTGTTTTAAAAAAAGATAAATTTTGTGCGATACTTATGGGGGATACACGTCAAAAAGGTCATGTTATACCAATGAGTTTTAAAATAATGGAAATTTTCCAAAATGCCGGGTTTAAATTAAAAGAAACTATAATAAAAGAACAACATAACTGTCGCGCAACAGGCTATTGGAAAACTAACAGCGTAAAATACAATTTTTTGCTATTGGCTCACGAGTATTTGTTTGTGTTTAAGAAGTAAGGAGGAGATGTTTATGGAATTAAAAGCAGTATCATCGAGCGTGGATGATGTTTTAAGATTACAAAGGAAATATGTTATACCGCGCTTTCAAAGAGAATTTTCTTGGGACACAGAAGAGTTAACAGAAATTTTTAATGATTTACTTGAGAATATTGTTTATGAAAATGGAAAATTAGTTCCTAATGACTATTTTATTGGATCATTAGTGCTTGTTGGTGATGATGATGATACAGCAAAAATAGAAAGATTTGTTGTAGACGGACAGCAAAGATTGACGACATTTACAATTGCTTTTGCTGTTTTAACGCAAAAATTTAAAGCGTTAAAGGAAGATAAGTTAGGACAAATGACCCATTTAAATGTTATGGGTGAAGATAATGACGGTAATTCATATGCTAAATTAGTAAATGAAAATCCTAAACCGTTTTTTCAAAAAAGAATACAACTTAAAGATATTGATTTTTCGATGAAACCAAGTACAGCTGAAGAAAAGAGATTATTGTCAGCTTATAATTTTTTTGACAAACAGCTAAGAGAATCTTCACTAATAAAAATTATTAAAGAAAACAATCATATTCAAAATGATATTAATTATATTGATGCATTAAAAGCGTTTCGTGATCAAATTTTAAAATGTAGAGTAATTTATATTACTGTTAAATCTTTTGATGATGCTTATACAATATTTGAAGTGTTGAATTCTAAAGGTAAAGATTTAACTCCTGTTGATATTATAAAAAATTCAATATTTAGTATTCTAACGGAGCAAGAGCCTTTAGATAGTGCGGCTGAAAGATGGAAATCAGCAAAAGATGAAATAAAAAAATGTGAATCGGGAGATTTTAATACATTTTATAGGCACTATTGGATTTCTAAATATCGTTTATCTACTAATCGTAATTTAGTAAAGTATTTTAGAAAAAATATAGATAAAAATATAAATGATTACACCATATTTATTAATGAATTAGCTGTTGCAGCGAAGGATTATGCTCAAATAAGTGAACCTGACAGATCGGATTGGAATAGGCCAGAATATTTATCTGTTTACACTACTTTAAATTCTTTTAAAATATTTAATGTTACACAAGTTAGAATTTTTTTACTAGCGTTATTTGATGTAAAAAGAAAGAATTTAATTTCACATAAACAATTTATAAATATTTTGAATTGTTTAGAACATTTTCATTTTGTATTTACTGCTGTTTGTTCTAGTAGGCCATCAGGATTAGAACAAAGATATTCTGCTTATGCACGGAGATTAAGAAACTGTAAAAACAAAGAAGAATCTGCTACTTGTGTAAATAATTTAATTCAAGATTTAAAAAATTCTTTACCAGAGTATAATTTATTTGAAAGTGCATTTAAGAATATTCGGTATGTTTCAGGTCAGGAAAAACAGAAAAAATTAGTTCAATATATTCTTCAAAAAGTAGAAACTTATTTTTCTACAACAGAATTAAAGTTTAATTTGTTTACTATAGAACATATTTTACCTGAGTCAACAAAAAAAGATTTTGTTGGAATGATTGGGAACCTTTTGCCATTGGGTAACGATATTAATAGCAGCTTGCAAGACAAAGAATTTAGTTATAAAATGGAAAAGTATAAAGATTCCCAATATATAACTGTAAAAAATTTTGTAGAAGAATATCATGATACAGAAGAATGGACAGAAGAGTTGATTCAAAAAAGAACAATTGATTTAGCTAAAATTTTATATGAAAATATTATAGAAGGTTGAATTTTCAAAGGAGGTCATCCCCATGATTGTTACGACTACGCAGAATGTTGAAGGCAGGCAGATTGCCGAGTATAAGGGCATTGTTTTTGGTGAAGTGGTGTCCGGCGTAAATTTTGTTAAGGATATGTTTTCCGGTCTTACCGATATTTTTGGCGGGCGCAGCAGCACTTATGAAAACGAGCTTGAAGAAGCGCGCGAAAAAGCTATTGATGAAATGTGCGGGCGCGCTGAAAGATTAGGCGCTGATGCCGTTGTCGGTGTCGATGTTGATTACGAAGTTTTGGGCAAGGAAAACGGTATGCTGATGGTCAGCGTAAGCGGCACGGCGGTAAAATTAAAATAATATGGTTAAAAGGCAGCCTTCAGGGCTGCCTTTTTGCGTATAAACTAAAATCAGGGAACTTTTTGAGCAGGAATTTAACAATTTGTTTCCTGAAATACAAAACGCTCCCCACATTACGCGGGGAGCGTTTTAACTTATACGTTGCTGTTCAGTTTTATTCCTCAATCGCTGCTTCCAGCGCTCTGGCGAGCTGGTCGGGGCAGCTGGTGGGTTTGTGCCCGCAGGTTACGCCTTTCAGGCGGCGGATTACTTCCTGCGCGGGCATGCCCTGCACTAAAAGTTCAATGCCGCGGGTGTTGCCGGGGCAGCCGTTAATAAATTTTACCTGTTTGACGATGCCGCCTTCAACTTCCACGTCGATAGCGGTGGAGCAGGTTCCGTGCGTTTTATATAACAAAGTGCTTCCTCCTTAAAATTTACTGCCCTTTGATTATACCGCAAAATGCGGCATGCGCCAAGTACATCCGCGCGGGCGCGCTATTTTTGCATAAAGTTCACTTTTAGGGGCAGGATTTTACAGGTAAAAAGTGAAATAAAACAAATATGGATTAGTTTGCGCCAACCGGCGCGATGAGTTAAAGGAGCTTATATGATTATCGGTATTGGCTGCGATTTGGCAGAGGTAAACCGCATACAAAAGGCGCTGGGGCAGGCAGGTTTTGCGGCGCGCGTTTTTACGCAGCGCGAGCAGGATTATTGCAACAGCCGCGGCGTGCAGTCGACGCAAAGCTATGCCGCCCGTTTTGCCGCCAAGGAGGCCTTTTTAAAGGCTATCGGCACGGGGCTGCGCGGCGGGCGCCTGACGGAGATTGAAGTTATTAACGACGATATGGGCAGGCCGCAGCTTATCCTGCATGGTTATTTTAAGGATTTTGCCGCTGGGCTGGGCGCGGAGCGTTTGCATTTAACGCTTAGCCACACGAAGGAGCTGGCAATGGCGCAGGTTATTTTGGAGGGATAATGATGAAGCTTGTTTACGCGCGTGAAATGGGCGCGCTGGATAAAAAGGCGGCGGAGGAGTTTTACCTGCCGACCGCCGTACTGATGGAAAACGCGGGGCGCGCGGTGGCGGAGGCTGCCGCAGAGCTTTTGGACGGCGATGTTTACGCCAAAAGCGTGGTAATTTTTGCCAGTAAGGGCAACAACGGCGGCGACGGTTTGGTGGCTGCGCGCTGGCTCAGTGCCGAAGGGGCGCGGGTTAAAATCTTTTTGGCTTCGCCTGTGGCGGATTTTACGGGCGCAGCGGCTATGCAGCTGAAGATTTGCGCTAAAAGTGGACTGGCGATAAACTTACTGAACGACGAAACGGACTGGCATGTGGCGGAAATTGCCGCAGCCCATGCGGATATATTGATTGACGCGCTTTTGGGCACAGGCTTTAAGGGCGAACTGACCGGCAGTTATAAACGCGCCTGCGAACTGATGAACGGCGCGCGTGCCGACGTGCTGGCGGTGGATGTGCCGAGCGGCGTGGAAGCGGACACGGGGCTTGCCGATGAAAGCGCGGTGCAGGCAGCGGCTACTGTGACGATGCAGCTGCCGAAGGTGGGGCTTTATTTGTACCCCGCTGCGGAAAGTGCAGGCAAATTGATTGTTGCGCCTATCGGTATGCCGGAGGCGCTGACGGAACAGGCGGAGGGCAGCAAGTACCTTTTGGATAGCGAAATTGTACGCGACTTTTTGCCCATCCGCAGCGGCAACTGCCACAAGGGCGAAGCTGGGCGCGTGGTGGTAACGGCGGGTTCGCCGGGTTACACCGGTGCGGCGGCGCTGTGTGCCAACGCTGGCGTAAAGGCGGGTGCAGGGCTGGTAAGCCTGTACACGCCACTGTGTTCGCGTGAGGTTTTGGCCGTTAAGCTGACCGAAGTAATGGTTAAAGGTTTGATTGAGCGCATGCCGGGTATTTTGGGCGGCGGCGCTGCCAATGAAGTGCTGGACGCTGCGAATAAGGCGGATGTTCTGGCAATCGGGCCGGGGCTGGGCACGAGCGAAGCAACCGGCGAAGTGATTATGAACATTCTGCAAGGCTACGAGGGCACGGCGGTTATCGACGCCGACGCGCTGACTGCTTTAAGTCACAGCGTTGACGTGCTGCCGCAGCTTAAATGCACTAAAATTTTGACGCCCCACCCGGGTGAAATGGCGCGTTTGTGCGGATTAACGGCGGGCGAAGTTGACGTGCGCCGCGTGGAGCTGGCAGAAAAATATGCTAAAGAATGGAACTGCGTGCTGGTGCTGAAAGGCGCGCCGACGGTTATCGGCTGCCCGGACGGCACAGTTTATGTTAACACTACGGGTACCAGCGCCATGGCGACGGGTGGCTGTGGTGATGTGCTGACCGGCGTTATCGCGGGGCTGTGCGCGCAGGGCGTGGAAGCGGAAGCTGCCGCTGTCTGCGGCGTTTATCTGCACGGTCTGGCGGGCGAGCTTGCCGCCAAAGGCTGTATCGGCCTTGCGGCCGGTGAACTTGCGGCTTTGCTGCCGGAAGCACGCCGCATGGTGGAAAACGGCGAAATTTAAGTGAAATCTGCCGCGGGCAGGCTGTAATTTATTTACATAACTTTGTAAACATGATAAAATTATTTAGTTAAATTGCGACAAAGGAGTGACGGGGCTTGCACAAAAAAATAATTTGCTGCCTTATGTTTTTAATAAGTATTTTTGCCACCGTCAGCGCGTATGCGGCCGAGGTTACGGACGTGCGCTGGGGGCTTGACAGGTATAACGTGCTTCGCCTCGTTGTGGATCTGGATTCTGCGCCTGGCTATAACGTCAGCTTTCAGGGGCAGACGATGCTGGTAACGCTTAACGCCGATTTAAACAGCAAGGTTGCGCGCAGTTTTAAAATGCGCAGCACGCTTGCGCCGACGATGACGGTTACAACCAGCCCCGGCAGGACGGTGCTGAAACTGCCGCTGACGCGCACAATCGGCACGCAGGATTATAAAGCCTTTACCTTAAAGAACGACCCTGTAACCAAACGCCCGAACCGTTTGGTTGTAGATATTACGGCGGATAAAACCGCAACGCCGAGCGTGGTAATACCAAAAGCTGCGCCCGCTAAAACAGAGCCCGCCAAACCGGCGGTAACCGCGCCGAAGGCAACTGATCCGAAAGCGTCTGCACCCAAGGCTACCGTGCCGAAGGTGACGACTCCGAAAAAGACGGAGGAGAAAAAAGAAGAAAAGAAAGTTACCAAGTCCAAGAACAGCTATAAAACAAGCGGCGGGCTGAAGGGCAAAAAAATTACCCTTGACGCTGGCCACGGCGGCAGTGACCCGGGCGCTATCGGCGCAAACGGCACGCGCGAAAAGGACGTAACTTTAAAAATTACCAAAAAAGTGCAGGAGCTGCTGAAGAAAAAAGGCGCGAAGGTAAGCATGACCCGCACCGGCGATAAGGACGTTTACGGGCCTAACGCCAGCGACGTGCAGGAATTGCAGGCGCGCGTGGATGTGGCGGAGGATAACGACGCCGACGCATTTATCAGTATCCACATCAACTCCTCTACCAATAAAAACGTGGGCGGCTTCTCGTCCTATTATTACCCCAAAACCAGCAACGACGCCCGTCTGGCACAGGCCGTGCAGGACAGGCTGGTTAAAAACTTCGGGCTGGACGACCTTGGCATCCGCAAGGCGAACTTTTACGTAAACAAACGCTGTACCATGCCTTCCACATTGCTGGAGCTGGCGTTTATCTCCAACCCCAAGGAAGAAAAGCTGATGAAAAGCAACTGGTACATCAACAAGCTGGCAAAATCCATTGCCGACGGCATTGAAGATTATTTTGATTGACGGAGGGTACTAACATGCTGAAAAAATTTTTTGCGGTACTCTGCGTGGTACTGATGACTTTGCTGACGGCGGCCTGCACGCAGGAAAATACTCCGGTTGTGCCGGATAAACCTGCGGTGACGCAGACGGAAAAGCACACGGTAACTGTTTACCGCCTGCCTGCGGACGGGACGGAAATGCTGTATGCCGAAAAGGTAACAGTTGAAGGCGACAGCAACGAGCAGCCGCTTTTGGCGCTGGAGGCTTTGATAAATACCCAACCGCAGGATGAAAAGCTGGTTAACGCCTTCCCGCAGGGCTTAAAAATCCTCAGCCTTACGGTGGATAAAGGCGTGGCGGTTGTGGATTTAAGCAAGGAGATTTACAACATCGAAGCCGGTTCTTACACCGAAATGATGCTGACTCAGGCCATGACGAACACGCTGACGGAGTTCCCGAACATCAAGGAGGTAACCTTTTTGATTGAGGGCAAAAAGGAAGCCAGCATAAAAGGGCATATTGATTTGTTGGACGCCTTTGAGCGCGATACGACTATGATAGCAAAATAACAAGGGCAGTACCGGCAGGTTCCGGTACTGCTTTTTGGCATTACATGGAAGGGATTTTTATGATGGAAATTTATTGCAGCGACAGCGCGGCGACCGAAGCGCTGGGGCAGCTTTTGGGCAGCCTTGCAGCTGACGGCGACGTGTACTGCCTGACGGGCGACCTTGGCGCGGGCAAAACTTTGTTAAGCCGCGGCATTGCTGCCGGACTGGGCGCGGACGTGGCTGAAGTAAACAGCCCCACCTTTGCCATTATGAATGTGTACGCTGGCAGGCTGGAAATGCGCCACTTTGATTTGTACCGCATAAAGGACGCGGACGAACTGTACAACACCGGCTTCGGCGAATATTGCGGCGGCGACGGTGTTACCGTCGTGGAATGGGGCGAGCTTTTTATTGACGAGCTGCCGGAGGAATATCTGCATATTACGATAAAGATTGCGGGCGCGGGGCGTAAGGTTATTTTTAATCCGCACGGGGCGCGCTACGAAAAACTTTGCAAGGAAGTGGAAGAACATGCTGGTACTGGCAATTGATACGGCAACCAAGGCCTGCGCCGTCGGCTTATGCCGCGACGGCAAAATTCTGGCAGAATATAAAATCAACATGGGCATGACCCATTCCGAAGGCCTGATGCCGCAGATGGAACAGCTTTTGCAGCGTACCGGCGTGCAGAAGGGCGATATTGATTTAATCGCCGTCAGCATGGGGCCGGGCAGCTTTACCGGCCTGCGCATAGGGCTTGCCACGGCAGAAGCGCTGGCTTACGCTTGGCAGAAGCCTTTGCAGGGCGTGGCGACGCCGCTGGCACTGGCGTATAACCTGCCGGTTGAGGGCATTGTGCTTTCACCGGTGCTGGACGCGCAGAAGGGCAATTACTATCAGGCGCTGTACGAATGGCAGGACGGCGAAGTTAAGGAATTGCAGGGCGTGCAGGTTGTCAATAAACAGCAGCTGCTGGAGAATCTGGCGGCGCAGGGCAAACCGGCCGTCATCCTTGGCGAATGTAACAAGCTGGAAGGCATGGAGCTGCCCGCATGGTGCAGCCTTGCGCCGGACTATCTGCGTCTGCCGCAGGCCGCCGGTACGGCACTGGCAGCGCTTAAAGCCTACAACCCGCAGGAACAAAACGGCATTTTCGGCTTGGAGCCTTACTATATCAGAAAATCGGAGGCGGAGGAATTATGGGAACAGAAGCACGGGAAACAGTAATCCGTGACATGTCCTTCGGCGATATTATCGACGCCGCCAAAATAGAAAGCGACACTTTTTTTGACGCATGGAACGAAAGCATGTGGCTGGACGAACTGAACAACAGCCTGACGACTTACATTGTGCTGGAAGAAAACGGCAAGGTCATCGGGTACGCCGGTTACTGGCTGGTGGCGGGCGAAGCGCAGATTACGCGCGTGGCGGTTGTGCGTGACGAACGTGACCGCGGGCTGGGTACCAGACTTACGGCGGCGCTGATAAACCGCGCGTGGCAGGCTAACGCCGACGCCATTACGCTGGAAGTGCGCAAGGGCAATGCCGCCGCGCAGAAGATGTACCTGACCTGCGGCTTCCGCACAGAGGGCGTGCGCCCCAATTATTACGCCGACAACCACGAGGACGCAGTGATTATGTGGCTGTACAGGGAGGCTGAAACGCATGAATAAAGACATTTACATACTCGGCATCGAATCGAGCTGCGACGAAACCGCGGCGGCCGTCGTTAAAAACGGGCGCGAGGTTTTAAGCAACATCATCGCCTCGCAGGTGCCCATTCACCGCAAATACGGCGGCGTCGTGCCGGAAATCGCCTCGCGCAACCATATCCGCAACGTGCTGCCGGTTATAGATGAAGCTCTGGCCAAAGCCGAAGTGCCGCTGGAGAAGATTGACGCCGTGGCAGTTACCTACGGCCCGGGGCTGGTCGGTGCGCTGCTGGTCGGGCTTTCCGCAGCCAAAGCGCTCGCCTGGGCGGCGGATAAACCGTTGATTGGCGTGAACCATCTGGAAGGGCATGTTTTTGCCAACTTTTTAAACGATGCGGAATTAAAGCCGCCGTTTCTGGCGCTCGTCGTCAGCGGCGGGCATACGGCGCTGCTGGTCGTTAAGGATTACAACAGTTTTGAGCTTTTGGGGCAGACCCGCGATGACGCTGCGGGCGAAGCCTTCGATAAAGTGGCGCGCGTTCTGGGATTGCCGTATCCCGGCGGGCCGGAGGTGGAAAAACTGGCGTTGGAGGGCAACCCTCTGGCGATTGACTTCCCCCGTGCCAAACTGGGCGACAATTTTGAATTCAGCTTCAGCGGATTGAAGTCGGCAGTTATCAACTACCTGCACAACAAACAGCAGGCGGGCGAAGAAGTAAGCCGCGCCGATGTGGCAGCGTCGTTTCAGCATGCCATTGTGGACGCGCTGGTGCAGAAAAGCGTGCACGCCATTAAGCAGACCGGCCTGAAGGAAATTGTGCTGGCGGGCGGTGTATCTGCCAATAAAACCTTGCAGGAAACTTTGGCCAAAGCGGCGGAGCGTGCCGGTGCGCGCCTCGTTCATCCTACGCCGATACTCTGCACGGACAACGCGGTAATGATTGCCTGCCGCGGTTACTTTATGTACGTCAACGGCGAAAAAAGCCCGCTTGATTTGAACGCCGTGCCTTCATTAAAATTGGGATAAACACTGTCTATTATCTTGTCACAAACTGTGGATAACGTGCATAAGTATGTGAAAAAGCATGAAAATGACAGGTTTAGTTGAGGAAAACTCTGTGCATAATGTGGAAAACATTGTGAATTAAGGTGTAAAACACAGGCGTTGTAAATTTTTTGAAAACTTGGTGTTAACACATGTTAAAGAATCTTAACAGTGAACAGAAGAATATACTGGCTTCCATCAGGCAGGGCATGGACTTTGCCGCCGATATCGCCCACGCCTGCATTACAGTGTATATCGCGTCGGACGACAAACGTTTTTTGCGCGTTTATCATCAGTCGATGCCGAAAACGCAGTTTTTGCAGCAGGCGGAGCTGGCGCCCGGGCGTGAGGTACGCAGCGGCGAAGAACCGCTGGTTGTACGCTGCTTGCAGCGCAACGTGCCGCTGGAAGGCAAGCGCGAATTGAGCCTCGGCAAATTTGCGGGCGTGCGCGTTTATCCGGTGCAGGACAGGCGCGGCAAGTGCTTTGCCGCCGTGGTCTTTGATTTAAGCGGCGTGGAGGACGTGTTCATCAACGTAGCGTTTGAATTTTTAAAAACGCCGGCACGTCAGGAGGGCGCAAGCGAGTTTTACGAGCGCCTGGCGCCGGGCGACGGGTTGATGGTGGTGGACGCTGATAAAAAAATCATCGCTGCCAACTCCACCGCGCGGCATATTTTTCAGGTCGTCGGCGTAACAAACCTTGGCGGGCTGCGCACCAACAGCGTGCAGATTAACTGGCCGCTGGTGGGCATGGTACTGAAAACCGGCACGGCGGAAGGCAAGGAAATCCGCCTGCGCGGAATGCTGCTCGCCATGCGCGTGGTGCCCGTGGGCGGTATGACGGAAGCACGCTACGCCGTTGTGGTACTGCGCGACATTACCGAGCTGAAAAAGCGCGACGAGGAACTGCTTGTTAAAGCGGCGGTTATTAAGGAAATTCATCACCGCGTAAAAAATAATTTGCAGACCATTGCCAGCCTGCTGCGCCTGCAAATGCGCCGCGCCAAAGCGGATGAAACCAAAGAGGTGCTGCGCGACTGTATCAGCCGCGTTAACAGCATTGCCGTGGTACATGAATTTTTATCGCAGCAGGGCAGCGGCGCGGTGGACATGGCGGCGGTGGCGCAGGGCATTTACAAAGCCATTTTAAGCGGCATGGCCGCGCCGGAGCTGGACTTGAAAACAGAGTTCAACGCCGATAACATCGAGGTGCCGTCCGAAAAAGCGACGAGCATCGCGCTGGTGTTGAACGAAATGCTGCAAAACTGCTTTGACCATGCTTTTACCGGACGTACGCAGGGCGCTATCAGCGTAAGCCTGCAAAAAACGCAGGGCGGCTGCCGCCTGACGGTGACGGACGACGGCGTGGGGCTGCCGCCTGATTTTGACGGCTTTCCGCAGAACAGTTTGGGACTGCGCATTATAAAAACAATGGCCGAAGCCGATTTACACGGCACTTTTAAGATAGAAAACAGGCCGCAGGGAGGGACCTGCGCCGAAGTTGCATTGCCTTTGGGGGGATAAAAATGGAAGGGTTAAAAATTGTTATTGCCGATGACGAAGCGTTAATCCGGCTGGATTTGCGCGAAATGCTGACGGACGCGGGGCATACCGTGCTGGGCGAGGCGGCGGACGGCGAAGAAGCCATTGAGCTGGCGCAGCGCTTAAAGCCCGATTTGGTGATAATGGACGTAAAAATGCCGAAGCTGGACGGCATAACGGCAGCGGGGATTATTACGGAGCGGCACATCGCGCCGGTGCTGCTTTTAACGGCGTACAGCCAGCAGGACGTGGTGGAAAAAGCCAACAGCAGCGGCGTAATGGCGTACCTTGTAAAACCGGTGCGCGAGGAGCAGCTTTTTGCCAGCATGCAGGTGGCAATGGCGCGCTTTAAGGAATACCAAAAAATGGACAGCGAACTGGCAGACCTGCGCGAAAGTTTGGAAACACGCAAACTGCTGGACCGCGCCAAGGGCATTTTAATGGCGGCGCACGGGCTGACAGAGGACGAAGCGTACAGCAAAATGCGACAGTACAGCATGAACCGCCGCATAACCTTAAAAGAACTGGCCGAAGCCGTCATCGCCAGCGCGGAAAAGAAGAAATAAAAGATAAACAAAGGCACGTTAACTTTTTAATTTAGTCAGCGTGTCTTTTTAATTTAATCATTTAAGAGCGGAATGATTAAATTGAAATAAAAATGATAAAATTAAAAGCCCTGTTATTGTGCGGATTTTTGCAAGACGCGTGCGTTTGTGTTAAGATGAAGCTGACAATGTTTTGAGGTGACGGCAATGGTTGAAGTTGTGGCGGCGCTGGTCTGGCGCGATGGTAAAATACTTATTTGCAGGCGCCCGGCGGATAAGGCGCGGGCGCTGTTGTGGGAGTTCCCCGGCGGTAAGGTGGAAGCTGGCGAAACAAAACAGCAGGCGCTGGTGCGCGAGTGCCGCGAGGAGCTTGCATTTGAGGTTATGCCCGGCAGCGTATTCTGCGAGGTGACGTATACCTACCCCGATATAACGATACATTTAACGCTGTTTAACTGCACGGCAAAAGGCGAGCCGCAGCGGCTGGAACACGCGGAGCTTTCATGGGTGCAGCCGCAGGACGTAACCGCCTACGACTTTTGCCCGGCGGATAAGGTGATTGTGGAGAAGCTGGCGCGCGGCGTAAAATTACAGACGGAAAGGCTTGAGCTACGTGAATTAACGGTGAGCGATATTGACAATTTGCGCCCCATTTTGCAGGACGCTGATGTGATGTACGCGTGGGAGACGCCGTTTACGGACAGTGAAGCAGAAAACTGGCTGGCAGAAAATTTGCGGCGTTATAAAACAGACGGCTTTAGTTTTTGGACGGTAGAACGCAAAACAGATGGAGCGTTTATCGGTGTGTGCGGCCCGCTTATTGAAACAATTAACGGTGTGCGACACACGGGAGTGGCGTACATTTTTGCCAAAGCGTACTGGGGCAACGGCTATGCGGCAGAAGCAGCGGCTGCCTGCGTCAGCTATGCTTTTGATAGCCTTGGTGCAGATGAGGTAATTGCGGAAATCCGCCCGGAAAATAAAAAATCCCGCCATGTGGCGGAGCGATTGGGGATGACAGTGCGCGGCAGTTTTGTAAAAACCTACAAGGGCAAAACCATGCCGCATTTAATTTACGCTTTAGCGAAGGAGGACGGAATAACTTAAGCGGCGGTAGAATTTGCAAAAACTTCACCATTTGGATAAACTTTAGCCAAAGCCTTTTGGTATGATAAAGGTGCAGCAAAGATAGAAACGAAGGTGAGATGATATGCAAATTAAGGTTTTAGGGCCGATGACGAAGCAGGTGGAGCTGCTGTTTCAGAATACTGCCGTGGCGGCCAAAAAGCTGAAATGCCATGCCAAATTTGAACATGTCAGCGAGCTGCGCCGCATTATGGCTTACGGTGCGATGGCGCTGCCGGCGCTGGTGATTGACGGCAAAGTTGTGGCAGGCGGCAACGTGCTGGGCGTTGAAGAAATTATGCAGATAATTAAGCAAATGCAGTAACAACTGAACAGATAAATAAAAAACTTGCAGAGGTAAATGCTTCTGCAAGTTTTTGTGTTTTATGGGGTTATCTTTTGCGCGGGGGCATGGTGTGGATGCTGTGGCCGTCGGCGGCGTGTACAGCTTCCGTAATGCCTTCGCAGAAGGTGGGGTGCGGGTGCAGCGCCATGGCCATTCGCGTTTTGGTCAGCCCGGCGCTGACAGCCGTTACCAGTTCGCCAATCATATCGGTGGCGCGTCCGCACATCAGCTGCGCGCCGATAAGTTTTTCATTTTCCGCATCAAACACCAGCTTAATAAAGCCGCGTTCTTCGTTTTCAATAATAGATTTGCCGTTGCCGCTCATAATGTATTTGCCGGTAATAACGGCTTTGCCCTGCTGTTTGGCTTCGTCTGCCGTAATGCCAACGGTGGCAATTTCGGGTGAAGTGTAAACGCAGGCAGGCACAAGGTTCGGGTCAACCGTGCACTTTACGCCGCAGATGTGTTCCACGCAGGCAATGCCCTGCGCTTCGGCTGCGTGCGCCAGCTGGATGCCGCCGGTAACGTCGCCGATGGCGTAAATATGCGGCACGTTGGTCTGGTAATTGCCGTCAACCTTAACGCGCCCGCGGTCCAGCTCAATGCCTGCCGCTTCGGTGTTCAGCCCTTCGGTAACGGCGCGGCGTCCAACGCAAATCAGCACGCCGTCGGCGGTAACGCTTTCGGTCTGCCCTTTGCGTTCAAAAGTGCAGGTAAGTTTGCCGCCATCAGCTGTAATGCCGGTAACGGTGCTGGCGGTGTTTATGGCAACGCCGCGTTTTTTCAAAATCATGGAGAGGTTCTGCGAAATCTCGCGGTCCATATTCGCCAGAATCCTGTCCAGCGCTTCAATAACCGTAACCTTACGGCCAATGCCGTTATAAACGCTTGCCATTTCCACGCCGATAACGCCGCCGCCGATAATAACAAGCTCGTTAAAATCGCAGGCGTCAGTGTCCAACATCTCGTCGCTCGTCACAACGCCGGGCAAATCCGCACCGGGGATGGGCGGCACAAACGGCTTGCTGCCGGTGGCAATAATAAAATCTTTGGCAGTGTAGGTTTCGCCGTTAACGCAAATCGCCCCGGCGGATGTAAAAGCTGCTTCGCCTTCGATAACGTCGATGCCGTTGCCTTTTAAAAGCTGTGCCACGCCGCCGCGGAGCTGCTCCACAACCTGCGTCTTGCGCGCGTGCATGGCTTTAAAATCGGCGGAAGCGCCGGTTACGTTAATGCCCATTTTGGCGGCGCTGTCCAGTTCGCGGTACAAGTTGGCGCTATGCATTAAGGTTTTGGTGGGTATGCAGCCGCGGTTCAGGCAGGTGCCGCCAATCTCTGCGCGCTCAACCACAGCGGTTTTCAAGCCCAGCTGCGCCGCGCGGATGGCAGCCACATAGCCGCCAGGGCCTGCGCCGATAACAATTAAATCGTATTGCATGGTGATGTACCTTTCTATATTGATAGTTGTGCTAAAAATTCTGCAATTTCGTTTCCTGCTGCTCCGGGTATTTGGCGCGCTGCCTGTGCTAGAGCCTGCGGTGTAAAGGCTGCTTCGGTAAAATAGCGCCCGGCGTTTTGCAGCGCCTGCCAGTCCATAGCGTCGGTGTAAACTTCGGCCTGCTGCACAATGCCGCCGTCAACTGTGCACGCCAGCGTAAAACCGCCCCAGTCAAAGCGTGCTTCCGTCTGCCAAGTAAAGGGCAGGCGTTTGCCAAGGCGGAAGGCGTCGTAGCGGAACTCCGCTTCGTATTTTGCCAGTTCTGCTTCGTCAAAAAAATCTGCGCCAAGCTGTTTCGGTACGCTGTTATAAATCTGCCCGAAGGCAGTAATAAGCGCCTGCGAAAGGGCAGCAACAGTGAGATTGGGGCAGGCTTCCTTTAAATTAAGCACGCGGCTTTTAACGGAGCTGACACCTTTAGCCTGCAATTTAAGCGGCGACACGGTTAAATATTTCGCCATCACGTCCGTTTTAACGTCGATTAAAAGCGTGCCGTGGTGGTATTTTTTATTGCCGCTTGTGTAAAAGGCGTTGCCGGATACCTTGCGCCCGTCTACCAAAATATCGTTGCGGCCGCTTTTTTCGGCTTTAATGCCGAGCGAAGCAAGCGCGGTGATGATGACGGCAAGCTGGCGGTCAAGGTCGTAAGTGGCGGCGTCCGTCAAAAAGGTAAAGTTTAAATTGCCGCTGTCGTGGTACACAGCGCCCCCGCCGGAAAGACGGCGGACAAGATGCCCGCCGTCCCGACGTAAAAGCGCCATGTCACATTCCGCCCATGGATTCTGGTTGCGCCCGATGACGACCGTGTTTTTGTTCTGCCACAGGTACAGCGTTACGCTGCCTGCGGGCGAGTGTTCCAAAAGGTAACGCTCTGCTGCAAGGTTGCGGCAGGGGTCGGTGCAGCGGGTGATGTAACAGGAAACCGGTATTTTACTGGTGTACATATTTTAAAACAGGCTTGCGTGCCGCCTGCACTTCGTCCGGGCGTTTAATCTGTGCGTTGTGTGGTGCGTGGTGCATATAGTCCGCGTCGGTGTGCGCCAGCTGGTGCAGTTCCAGCAGTGCGTTAACCGCTTCATCCAAAGTCTTGCGGGCTTCGGTTTCGGTCGGCTCCAGCATCAGCGCTTCATGCACAATCAGCGGAAAGTACATCGTCGGCGGGTGAATGCCGCGGTCGATTAACGATTTTGCTACGTCCAGCGCGGTAACGCCGGTGGCTTTTTTCAGTTCCTCCAGGCTCATAACAAATTCGTGCATGCAGGTGTGGCTGTAAGCCATATCGTAGGTGCCCTTTAATTTGTGCATCATGTAGTTGGCGTTCAGCACCGCCGTTTCGCTCGCTTCGCGCACGCCTTCCGCGCCGAGCGTCAGCACATAGGCCAGCGCCCTTACGCATACCAAAAAGTTGCCGTAAAAGGCGCGCATCTGCAAATGCCCTTCGCCTGCGCCGTCGCCAAGGGCGGATTTCGGCAAAAATTCTTCCAGCAGGGCTTTGCAGCCGACAGGGCCTGCGCCCGGGCCGCCGCCGCCGTGCGGGGTGGAGAAGGTTTTGTGCAGGTTGAGGTGGACAACGTCGAAGCCCATATCGCCGGGGCGGGCAATGCCCATAACGGCGTTCAGGTTGGCGCCGTCGTAATAGCACAGGCCGCCTGCCTGATGAATGATGTCCGTAATTTCAAGAATGTTGCTGTCAAACAGGCCGACAGTGTTCGGGTTCGTCAGCATCAGCCCTGCCGTGGTGTCGTCCACAGCGGCGCGCAGTGCGTCAAGGTCAACGCAGCCGTCCGCGCCGGAAGCAACATTAACAATGGTAAAGCCAGCCATGGCAGCGCTGGCGGGGTTGGTGCCGTGGGCGCTGTCGGGCACGATAATTTTTGTGCGTTTATAATCGCCGTGTGCTTCGTGATATTTTTTAATCAGCAAAAGCCCGGTAAATTCACCGTGCGCGCCGGCCGCAGGCTGAAAGCCCATTTTATCCATGCCGGTGATTTCGCACAGGTATTTATCTAAAAGTTCCAGCGCGTCAAGGCAGCCTTGTGCAGTTTCCTTCGGCTGCAAGGGATGAACGGCGGCAAAGCCGGGCAGTGCTGCCATTTCTTCATCAATGCGCGGGTTGTATTTCATGGTGCAGCTGCCAAGCGGGTAAAAACCGTTGTTAACGCCGTGTGCGCGTTTGGCAAGCGCGGTGTAGTGGCGGCTGATTTCCGTTTCGCTCAGTTCCGGCAGCGGCAATGCAGCCTTGCGCGCAAGTTCCGCGGGAAGTGTAGTTACAGGCACGTCGCATTCGGGGAAAATATCGCAGCCGTGGCCGGGCGTGCTTTTTTCAAATAACAGTTCCATTACGCGCACACCTCCTTCACAATGGCAATTACTTTATCAAGCGCAGTTTTGTCTGCTTTTTCGGTTACGCACCACAGCACGCCATCTTTAATGGGCAGCCCGCCGAGGATGCCTTCTTCGGCAAGCGCTGCTAGTACTTCGTCCTGTTTGGGCAGGATGGTAACAAATTCGTGGAAAAATTCGCCGGTGTAAACAAGGTCCACGCCGTGGATTTCACAAAGGCCCTGCGCCAGATAGTGCGCTTTGCTGAGGCACAGCGTTGCCGCCTGTTTCAAGCCCTTCGGCCCGACGGTGGCAAGGTAAACCGATGCGGTCAGCGCGCACAATGCTTCGTTGGAACAGATGTTGCTGCTGGCTTTTTCGCGGCGGATGTGCTGCTCGCGTGCCTGCAAAGTAAGCACGTAAGCGCGGTTGCCGTCAGCGTCAACCGTTTCACCAACGATGCGTCCCGGCAGCTTGCGCATCATGGCGCCGCTTGCAGCCATAAAGCCAAGGTAGGGACCGCCGAAGCCCAGCGGCAAACCAAGGGGCTGCCCTTCGCCCACGGCGATATCGGCGCCGCACTCGGCAGGGGTTTTTATCAGCGCAAGCGCCATGGGGTTAACGCCCATGATGTATTTTGCGCCGCCTGCGTGTGTCAGTTCACCGATAGCTTCTGCGTCTTCAAACTGACCGTAAAAGTTTGGCTGCTGCACATAAACGCAGCAAACATCCGGCGTCAGCATTTCTTTAAGCGCGTCCATGTCGGTTTTGCCGTCTTTGGCAGGCACAAGGCGCAGTTCGGTGTTAGCGCCGTAGCAGTAGGTTTGCATGGTGGCAATAACGTCCGGGTTAGCGGCTGCGCTCACAAGCGCCACGGTACGTTTGCGGTCGCGGCACATGGCAATGGCTTCTGCCGCAGCGGCAGCACCGTCATAAACGGAAGCGTTGGCGGTGTCCATGCCGGTCAAATCGCAAATCATCGTCTGGTATTCAAAAATGGATTGCAGGATGCCCTGGCTCATTTCCGCCTGGTAGGGCGTGTAGCTGGTTACAAATTCTTCCTTGGCGGTGATGTATTTTACAATGGAAGGAATGTAATGGTCGTAAGCGCCTGCGCCGCGCAGAATGGTTTTGAACACGGTGTTTTTACCGGCCAGCTCCTGCATTTTGGCACGCACCTGCATTTCGCTCATCCCTGCGGGCAGGTTCAGCGGTTTGTCAAGGTATACGGCGTCGGGAACATCGGCAAACAGGCTGCGGATATCCTTATAACCGGTTTCCGCAAGCATCTCGCGCCGTTCTTCTTTGGTGGAAGGAATATAGCTTCCCATAAGCGAGCCTCCTTATTTTTGTTCGGACTCTACAAAGGCTGCGTATTCTTCGGCAGTCAGCAAATCTTCCTGGTCGGTAATTTCGTCAAAGCGCACCAGCCATGCTTCGTAAGGCGCTTCGTTAATGGTCTGCGGCGCGTCGGCCAATTCTTCGTTAACATCGGCAACAACGCCGGTAACCGGGCTGTAAACATCGCTTACCGCTTTAACGGATTCAACGTCGGCAAAGGTATCGCCTGCGGCAAAAGTATCGCCCGCCATGGGCAGATTAACAAAAACCAAATCGCCCAGTTCTCTTTGTGCGTAATCGGTTAAGCCAACGGTAGCGCTGCCGTCATCGGCAAATTTTACCCATTCGTGGGATTTGGTGTAGCACATGTTTTCAGGGATGTTCATAATAATAGCCTCCTTAATTTTTGCTTATGTTAATTTTAAGAACGTTTGTAAAACGGCAGGGGGACGACTTCGGCGGCAATTCTGCGCCCGCGCACGTCAACTTTTACCTGCGTGCCAGCTTCGGCGTACTTGGTGGGCACCATAGCCATGGCAACCGGTGCATTAAGATACGGGCAGTGCGTGCCGCTGGTAACAACGCCGATTTTTTCATCGCCGTTGTAAACGTCGCAGTGTTCGCGCGCAATGCCGCGCCCGGTAATTTTTAAGCCCACGCGGATGCGTTTGGGTTCGCCTTTTATCAAAAGCGCGTCCATACCGATGAAATGGTCTTTTTCGAGTTTGACAAAAAAGTCCAAGCCTGCTTCAAACGGGGTGATGTCGTCGGCAAGTTCGTGCCCGTAAAGCGGCATTGCTGCCTCTAAACGCAGGGTGTCGCGTGCGCCCAGTCCGCAGGGGATAAGCCCGTATTCTTCGCCGGCTTTTAAAAGCAAATCCCACAGTTTCGGACCGTCCTCGGCGGCGCAGTAAAATTCGTAGCCGAATTCGCCGGTGTAGCCGGTGCGCGATACGGTGCATTTAATGCCCTGCACGTCCACGTCTTTTACAAAGCTGTAATATTTGGTGGGGATGCCTTCCGCCGGTACAACTTTGGCGGCAATTTCCTTGGCTTTCGGCCCTTGCAGGGCAAGCTGCGCAATGCTGTCGCTGATATCTTCAAAATCAGCGTTGCCTGTCAGGTTGCGCTGTACCCATTCGGCGTCCTTATGGCGGTTGGCGGCGTTAACAACCAGCATGTATTCTTCGCCGCTGATTTTGTAAATCAGAACGTCGTCCACAATACCGCCCTGTCCGTTCAGCATGGGGCTGTAACGCACCTGCCCGTCGTACATATTGGTAAAATCGTTGCAGAACAGGTTCTGCACGTTAGCCAGCGCGTCCGCGCCTTTAATTAAAAATTCGCCCATGTGCGATACGTCAAAAAGGCCGCAGGCAGTACGCACTGCCATATGCTCCTTAATAACGCCCGTGTACTGCACCGGCAGCAGGTAACCCGCAAACGGCACAATTTTTCCTCCGGCCGCAACATGGCAATCATAAAGAGGTGTTTTCAATTCCATCAAAATGATGCTCCTTTGTCCGTTGTCATGCAACGTATAATCCGGTAGTTATCCGGTATTCAACTTCATTATATAATAACCGTATACGCTATTCAACCGCCAGCCGCAGTGCAAAAAAATTTATTTTCCGCGCAAGCAAAAAAGCAGAAGCCGTTAAGACTTCTGCTTAAAAAGGTTGGTGTTGTTGTTTTAAATTGTTTACTCTTTCGGCACAATATCGCCGACGCCGTTTAAAATGTGGCGCGGGCGGTAAGCAAACACCTGCATGTTTTCTCGCGTGGTGACGCCGCTTAAAACCAGTACCGTTTCAAGCCCGCTTTCCATACCGGCAACAATGTCGGTGTCCATGCGGTCGCCAATCATTGCAGCTTCGTCGCTGTGCACGCCCAGCATACGCAGGCCGGTACGCATCATTAAGGGGTTAGGCTTGCCCACAAAGTAAGCGTTCTTGCCGGTGGCAAGCTCAATCGGTGCAACAAAAGCGCGGCACGCCGGGATAATACCGTTTTCCGTCGGGCCTGTCAGATCAGAATTGGTAGCGACGAGTTTTGCGCCGTTCTGAATCAGCTTAACAGCTTTGATAATCATTTCGTAGTTGTAGGATTTCGGCTCGCCGATAACGACGTAATCCGGCGTGGTGTCGTTCATGGTAATGCCTTCTTCATACAGCGCGTTCATCAGGCCCGCTTCGCCCATTACGTAAGCGCTGCAGCCGGGCTGCTGGCTTTTTAAAAAGCGCGCTGTTGCCTGGGCGCTGGTGTAAAAATGCGTTTCGTCGATATCCAGTCCCATGCGCTGCAATTTTTGCATTAAATCGCGTGGCGAGCGGTCGCTGGAATTGGTAAGGAACAGGAACTTTTTATCTTCGCGGTACAGCCAGTCCACAAATTCCTTAACGCCGGGCAGCAGCTTGTTGCCGTGGTAGATAACGCCGTCCATATCGCAGATAAAGCCTTTTTTGTTTCTGATTTCGTCTAATGTTTCTATGGTAAACACTCCTTTCAGGTGATAAACCCTGTTTTTATTATGCAGGAAAAACAACATAAATTCAACAGCGGCGGCGTAAAAATTGCAAAGTTAACAAAAAATTTACGCCTGTTTAAAACTGCCTGCGCAGATGATATAATAATGTAAAAAGTGCGCGGCACTTACGTGGAGGTTAATATGAGGATTGTTTTTATAGACGGCATGGGCGGCGGGCTGGTGGCGCAGGTTATCAGCCAGGTTATAGGGCGCCTGCCGCAGGATACGGAGCTTATCGGGCTTGGCACTAACGCTTTGGCAACGGCGGCGATGCTGAAAGCAGGGCTGAAACGCGGCGCGACCGGTGAAAACGCAGTGTGCGTAACATCGCAGACGGCGGATGTTATCGTCGGGCCCATCGGCATTGTGCTGCCAAATTCCATGCTGGGCGAAATTACGCCGCAAATGGCGGCTGCGGTAGCTTCATCGCGCGCGCGCAAATTGCTTTTGCCCGTAGCGCAGAACCATTTTGAAATTATAGGCATTGATAACAAGCCCATGAGCCAGCTTGTAAAAGAAGCCGCTGATAAGATTGTGGAAATCTGCGGCGGCAAAATTTGACAAAGCATTTTGGTTTGCTATAATATAAAGAAAGAGATAGCCGATGTTTGGCTGCATCGGTCTTCCCTCGTTAAATTTTGAGTTCGGAAGGAAACCGTGTAACCGTTGTTATACGGTTTTTTTCATGCCGTTATTTGCGGGATGAAAGAATGAGCACTACTAAAGTAGCGAATGCAATCATTAATGATAGACATTCAAATACTGTCATAGCACCACCCCCACTCTTGTGGAGTGAAAAACCGATTCATCAGCTATCTCATGAAGAAGATTATAACACAAAAAGATACTTTTGCAAAGCAGGGAAACCTGCTTTAATTTTTTTCGGTTCTAAATAAACATAAATAAATTTGCAGCGTTACTTTAACAGTGGTATAATAAAATATCTGTAAGGTGAATTTGAAATTTGCAAAATACAAGGAGTTATTATATGGTAAGCATTTGTGACCGTGTCCGTTATGTAGAAACCGACATGATGGGCGTTGTGCACCACAGCAACTATTTCCGCTGGTTTGAGATGGGCCGCGTGGCGTGGCTGCGCGCTGCCGGTGTGGAACTGTGGGAGCTGATGAACGCCAATATTATTTTCCCCATCACGCATGTGGAATGTAATTACAAGGAATCGGCGCTGTACGACGATGAAATTGAAATCTGCGCCACGATGACGGCGTTCACCCGTGCGAAGATGGATTTTAAATACCAAATTGTCCGCAAAAAGGACGGCGCTGTGCTGGCAGATGGCGAATCGCGCAACGTGTTTACGGACAGCAACGGGCATATCACCCGCTTAAACGGATCTTTTTACGACAGGATTAACGCTTTTTACCAGAAAGAGCAGGCAGAGGAGAAGCACTGATGGAAGAAAAATACGAAATTATACCGGTGCCGACGCGCATTTTAACGCACCATGACAATATTGTCAACGCCATTTTGGAATACGGCAAGGATAAAATCGGCCCGCGCGACGTTGTTTGTGCAGCCGAAAGCGTTGTTGCCATTACGCAGGACGGCGCAAAACGCTGCGAGGATTTTAAACCGTCGTTTCTGGCTAAAACTTTATGCCATTTGTTCCCCGCCAAGGGCAGCATCAGCGGCTGGTACAGCATGCAGGCGCTGCTTGACGCCGAAGGCGCGATGAAGGTTATCATCGCCGTTATCTGCGGTTTTGCCGCCAAATGCGTTGGCAAACGAGGCGTGTTTTACGAAATGGCAGGTTATCAGGCACGCCTAATTGACGACGTTACCGGCACCATGCCGCCGTACGACAAGCACATTGTTTACGGCCCGTTTGAACCGCACAAGGTATCGGAAGAAATCCGCAAGGCGACAGGCTGCTACGGTGCGGCCATTGCCGACGTTAACGATTTGAAACGCGCAGCCGTTCTGGGCTGGAGCGAAGGCGTTGACCCCGACAAGGTTGCGCAGATTTTGATTGACAACCCCTTTGGCAACGGCAGCCAGAAAACGCCGATTGTTGTTATTAAAAATTACGCTGAATAAGGAGGGCTTGTGATGTTACTGGTATTGGAAATTATCGCAGGGCTTTTCCTGCTGGGCGTAGCGGCGGTGGCAGTGTTTATTGCCATGCAGCCCAAACATAAATTTGTTTTTGACGTTGCCAAACGCACCAAAGCGGAGCTGGCGGGCAAAACCGACGATAAACTGTGCTTTAACGTGGACGTACCTTTTACCAACGAAGGCGGCGACGAAGGCCTGGTGCTGGATGCTTTTATGCGCATTTACCTGCCGCAGGAGCAGTACGACAAAGCTCTTATCCGCGGAAAAATTAACTTAAAGGACGTACCGCGCGACGATGATTATTTTGAAGCGCTGGTAATGCCCAAAGGCGAACATAAAACCATGACCGCTAAATTTGAAGTTACCCCGATGCACGGCGCAACGCTGAAAGAAGCAGTTGAAGGCCTGCCTGATTTTGACGTGGCACTCTTTTGGGAATGCCGCGGGCGCGAAAATCTGTACACCGTTAAAAAGTTTATAACTATCAGTGCGGACGAAGTAAAAGCCCTGCTGAAATAAAAACAAGCCCTGCCTTTTGGCGGGGCTTTAGTGTTTGTGCGGGCATTATGTTATAATTAAACTAACAAATTAAGGGGGCGGACACATGCAGAACATTTTTATTATAGAAGCCGTTTCGACCGGGCGTTTTTACGCCAAGGAAATCGCCTGGCGCGGCTATCATCCGGTGGTTATCTATCCGTATCTGGAAAATATCACCGACGTTTACAAGCAATACCGCGTCGGCGGCAGCGATTATGCGCGCAAATTTACGGACGATATTATTTTTATGGACAGCGACAGCAGCGAAGCGTATCAGGCATTGCTGGATAAGTTTCAGCCGGTGGCGGTGGTGGCAGGCAGTGAGCTGGGCGTAATCGCGGCGGATTATCTGGCTCGCAAGGCCGGTCTGCCGGGCAACGACCCCGCAACGGCGGAATGCCGACGCAACAAATTTGCGATGGTGGAAGCCCTGCAAAAAGCAGGTGTGCCTGCCATCCGCAGCGCAAAATTAAACAGCGTTGATGAGTGCTTGCAGCTGGCGGCAGAGTGGAACACATGGCCTGTCGTTATCAAGCCGCTCAGCGGCGCGGGCACTAAAGGCGTGCATTTTTGCAGCAGTATGGACGAACTGCGCGCCAAAGCGGAAGAAGTGTTTAAAGACAGCGACCTGTTCGGTTACGGAAACGCGCAGATTTTAATGCAGGAGTTCGCCAAAGGCACGGAATTTATCGTCAACACGGTATCCTGCGGCGGCAGGCACGCTATTACCGACGTGTGGCGTTACCGCAAAATCGCTGTGGGCGACAAGGGCAACGCTTACGATTATGCCAAACTGGTAACGCAGCCGGATGCGGACGAGCGGGTGGTAATGGATTACGCTTTGCAGGTGCTGGACGCGCTGGGCTTTGAATACGGCCCTTCACATACAGAGGTAATGCTGACGGAACGCGGCCCGCTTTTGATTGAAACCGGCGCGCGCCCGATGGGTGCGGTGCATGATACGGAAGCTTTACAGGAGGCGCTGAGGCATTTTATTATTGATGTTTCGCTTGATACCTACATCGACCCGGCAGCAGCGGCAGCCTTTGCGGCTAAACCTTACAGCCCCGCCAAAACCATTATGACGAAGGTGTTTGTCTCGCAGGAATGTGCGGAGCTGAAAGAGATTCCGCTGTTCACGCTGCTTAAATATCTGCCGACGGTGCGCAAGGGCGATTTTGATTATGTTAAAAGCACCATGCGCGTAGAAGTAACGGTTGACCTTGCCACTACGCCGGGCGAACTGCAATTATGCGGTAGCGAGGAGCAGGTAATGCACGATTACAAAGTGCTGCGCGCGTTTGAGCAGCAGGCGTTTGACTTAATCTTTGCCAAAGAAGTGCATTGTTTTAGCGCGCCGCAGGTAACGGTAAGCCTTGCCGACGGCGGCGAATGGCTGGAACTGGCGCTTTCTAAACGCGGCGACGGTACAATCCGCTGGACGGATTTAATTGACGACCTTGGCAGCCTTGCGGGCAGCACCGATGTGCAGGTAAAATTTACCGGCGTTGTGCCGGAACTGGCACTTGGTTTGGAACTTTTAATGCAGGCGCTGTACTTTGAAAACAGCGGCGGCGTGTGGAAAAAGGTGAAAATATAACCGCATGAAAAAAGGGAGCGTATCTTTTGATATGCTCCCTTAATTTTATTTTTTCTTTGTTAAATCAACATCGCTGTCTAAAATAATCGTTACCGGGCCGTCGTTAAAAATTTTAACGTGCATTTCTGCGCCAAACTCACCGGTTTGCACGTCCACGCCTTTAGCGGCGATAATTTTGTTAAACTCATCGTAAAGCTGCGCCGCCGTATCGGGCTTGGCCGCGCCGCTGAAGCTGGGCCGCCGTCCGTGACGGCAATCGGCGTAAAGCGTAAACTGCGATATGGAAAGCACGCTGCCGTCCACATCAAGCAGGCTTAAATTCATCTTGCCGTTATCGTCTTCAAAAACGCGCAGGTTCAGCATTTTATCCGCCATCGGCGTAAGCACGGTTTCATCGTCATCCGGTCCAAAGCCGACAAGTGCCACAAACCCGCGCCCAATTGCGCCTTTAACCTTGCCTTCGATAGTAACGCTGCCTTCGGTAACACGTTGTAAAATCAATTTCATCGTTCAGGCAGTAACCTCCTTATGCGTTGCATTTATTGACAAAATCGCGCACCATGGCGTTGAATTTGTCTGCTTCTTCGTAAAACAGCATGTGCCCGCTTTCAGTAAACGGTACAAATTCGCCGTAAGGAATCTGCGAGGCAATGTATTCGCCCTGTTTGATACCGGCGCTGAAAACGGGTCCGTCGGCGTTGCAGACCAGCACCGGCACGTCAATGGTGCCAAGCACGCCGGTAAAGTCGCTGCTAAGGTAATCCGAATAAATGGCGGAAGAAATCCATGGCGGCAGTTTTCTGAACTCCTCAATTACCCAGTCCGTGCCTTCGGGGCGTTTGCCGTCCTTAAAAATGTTGGCGGCAAAGGTTGCCAGGTACGCTTCGCGGTCATACAGCAGGCGCTGCACAATTACGTTAAAGCCGTCCATGTTGTAGCCGTGCAGTCCCTGCGTGTTCCACGGCTCGGGGCTGAAGGGGAACGGAGTCATGTCAATCAGACCGAGGCCTTTGATTTGTTCCTGACCGAACTGATTGAAGTACGACAGCAGAATTGGCCCGCCCATGGACCAGCCCATCAGCACAACGTCCTTCAAATCAAGGTAGTTGATTAAATCGTACACGTCGCAGGCAAACTGCTTGATGGTAATGCCGTGCAGCCCTTTGGACGAATTGCCGTGCCCGCGCAAATCCAGCGTAACAACGGTAAAATCCTTTGCAAGCTCATCCACGTTGCGCTGCCAGAACAAATGCGAGCACTGCCAGCCGTGCACCAGCACTAGCGGCCTGCCGCTGCCGCGCACTTCGTAATACAAATGCGCGCTGTCCGCCGTGTTAAAATAACCCTGTTTCATACATAACACCTCGCTTTGTTAAAGTTTTTGCAATTACAATTATATTTCGCCGCGCAAAGCAAAAAGCCTGCCGCTTACGCGGATTAAAAAGCAGGTTTTGGTTGCGGCTTTGCATGAAGAATAATCCATTTACCTCCCCAACCTGTTCTCCTCACCGCAATCGCCGTTGAGCGGCAGGGAGAATTTGAAGTGGAAGTTGTGCATGCCTTCACGCAGGTAAAAGCGGTGGGTGTTATGGCGCAGCTGATTGCAGGCAACCTCAAGCTGCACGCAGCCCTGCGCTTTGGCCATTTTAACCGCTTCGGCAAACATAATTTTGCCAACGCCTTTACAGCGGCATTCCGGCGCAACGGCAAATTCCATAATTTCGGCGATGCGCGCGGTGTGGTGCAGCTGCTGTTCAAAACGCAGGTTAAGCATGCCACAGGTTTTGCCGCCGTCTTCGTAAATCAGGCAGTAGTAATTGGCGTCAGCAAGCTGCTGTAAATAAATTGACTTAAATTTTTCATAGTCCAACGTCGACGCTTCCATATCACAGATTAAATTATATACTTCACGGCAGTTTGCCGCTGTGCTTTGACGCAACATAAAAACCTCCGTATGTTTTTGTATATTGTAACATACGGAGGTAAAGCTCAGGTAAAATTTTAGCTCTGCTTAAAGCGCGGCAGGATGTTTAACACAACGGTGCTGCCAAAGTAGGCGGTAACAATGCCGCCGATAATATCCAGCGGGTAATGTACGCCAAGATACAGGCGCGAAAACGCAACCAACACGGCGAGAGCCATAATAAAGCCGCTGAAATATTTGGGCAGCAGCCGCCAGTACACAAAAGCGCTGGCAAACGCCGCTGTGGTATGCCCGCTGGGGAAGGAATAGCCGCTTGCTTCGGCTAGAGGTGCAAGCTGGGTCAGTACTTCAAACGGGCGCGGGCGCATAACGGCGTTTTTTAAAATAACATTGCTGACAAATGTGCTTAACAATAGTGCCGCCGCTGCCGCAATGCCGACGCTGCGCGTTTTGGGGTTTATAATCAAAATGGCGGCGGTAAAAATCCAAAACCAGCCCAAATCGCCCAAAAAGCTTATGCCCGCCCAAAAGTTGTGCAGCGGTTCGTGGTGCAGCGCGTCATGTATAAAAAGCAAAAGCTGTGCGTCAAGCTGCGTTAAATATGCCATGCTGCCACTCCTTTCCGCCTGCGGGCGTTTTTGTTATTTTTATTGTAACATAAATAAATTAAACGCATATTAAAACCTGCTTGCGCTGATTTTTTTAAAAAACTTGCATACTTCAATCTGCACGATGGAAAGTGCGGACAGTCCGAACACCGTCAGCCACAAACCGCCGCTGAGCGTGGTGAGCTTAAAGACGCTTTGCAAGGCGGGCAGCAGCAAAATGCAGGCCAGCAGCGCGGCGCTGACGGCAAAGCTTACCCACAGCCACGGGTTATGCCCTTCGGCGCGTACCCAGATGTATTCCGTATTGGAACGCTGGTTAAAGGCGCGCAGCATCTGCGAAAACGCCAGTACGCAGAACGCCATCGTCTGGCCGGTGCTGTGGCTGTGGCTTGCGCCGATGTAGTAGGCGGCAAGGGTCAGCATTGCCACAAACACGCCCTGCGTTACAACGCGGTGGATAAGGCCGAGTTCAAACAGCGTGCCGCTTTTTACGGGTTTGTGCTTCATAATATTTTTGCTGGCAGGGTCAACGCCAAGCGCCAGTGCGGGCAATGTTGCGGTAGCCAGGTTTACCCACAAAATGTGTACGGCCAAAAGCGGCGCAGGCAGGTTAAACAGCGTGGCGGCAAACAAAGTGGTAATTTCGGCAATGTTGCCCGCCAGCAAAAACTGAATAACCTTTTGCAAATTGCGGTAGACGCGGCGGCCTTCCTTAATGGCAAAGGCAATGGTGTTAAAGCTGTCGTCCAGAAGTATCATATCCGCAGCGTTTTTGGCAACGTCGGTGCCGGTAATGCCCATGGCAATGCCGATATCCGCAGCTTTCAGCGCGGGCGAATCGTTCACGCCGTCGCCGGTCATGGCGGCAACTTCGCCGGTGCGTTTCAGCGACTGGATAATGCGCAGCTTGTCGGCGGGGGATACGCGCGCAAACACGGTGGTGTTTTTAACGGCGCTGTCCAGCTCCGCGTCCGTCATGTTGTTCAGCTCGCTGCCGGATATAACCATATCGCCGTCGCGGTAAATATCCAGCTCGCGCGCAATGGCAGCAGCGGTAATTTTGTGGTCGCCGGTAATCATCACGGTACGGATGCCTGCTTCGCGGCAGGTACGCACGGCAGCGGCAACCTCCTTGCGCGGCGGGTCAATCATGCCGGCGGTGCCGATAAAAGTTAAGCCGTACTCAATATTTTCATCGTCGTCCTGCGGCACGGAGGCAAGCGTTTTGGTGGCAAAACCCAGCACGCGCAAAGCCTGCTGCGACATGCTATGGCACAGCGCTAAAATATTTTCCTTATCACTTTCGGTAATCGGGCGCACGCCCTGCGCCGTTAAAATGTGGCTGCACAGCGGCAGCATCTCGTCAACCGCGCCCTTGGTGTAAGCGGTAAAGCGGCCGTCAATTCCGTGCACGGTCGTCATGCGCTTGCGCGCCGAATCAAACGGCTGCTCAAACAGGCGCGGGTATTCATCTTCCAAAGCGTCGTGGTTAACGCCAAACTTCTGCGCCAGGTAAATCAGCGCGCCCTCCGTCGGGTCGCCGATAATCTCGCCCTTGCGGTCCGGGTCAAGGCTCGCGTCATTGCACAGCGCGGCGGCGTAAATAAGTTCCCTGTACAGCGCCGGGTGCTGCATGGCAGCGGCGTCGGTAGGGGTGGCGCTCTGCTTTTCAAAATCGCCGTTCAGTGCCAGCTGCGTCACCGTCATTTTGTTCAGCGTAAGCGTGCCGGTTTTGTCGCTGCAAATTACCGTCGCGCTGCCCAAAGTTTCAACGGAAGGCAGCTTGCGTATCAGCGCGTTCTGTTTTGCCATACGCTGTACGCCCAGCGCCATGACAATGATGGCGGTGGCTGGCAGCCCTTCCGGGATGATGGAAATAGCCAGCGACACCGCGATTAAAAACTGCGGCACCAGCGGGCGTCCGTAAAAAGCGCCAAGCGCGAAAATCAGCACGCAAACGATTAAACCGATAACCGTCAGCGTCTTGCCCGCAGCGTTCAGCTTGCGTTTCAGCGGCGTGTCAAACTCGTCCTGCCCGTCCAGCAGCGCGGCAATGCTGCCAACCTCCGTCCTCATGCCGGTAGCGGTGGCAATGCCAACGGCGCGCCCGTAAGTAACTATCGAGCCCGCATAAGCCATGTTCGCGCGCTCGCCCAGCGGGCAATCCTCCGGCAGCACAACCTCTGCTTCCTTTTCGGCAGCGACCGATTCACCCGTTAGCGAAGCCTCCTGAATCTGCAAATTGGCGCTGTCTGCCAAACGCAGGTCGGCGGGCACCATATCGCCGTCGCTTAAAAACACAATGTCACCGGGTACAACTTCCCTTGCGGGGATAATGCTTTCCTCGCCCTGCCTTAATACGCGCGCGTTAGGCGCGGACATGCTGCGCAAAGCCTCCAGTGCGGACTGTGCTTTTTTCTCCTGCACAATGCCGATAAGGGCGTTGACAATGACGATGGTAAAAATTACGCCTGCTTCCGCCAGTTCGCCCAGCGCGAAGGACACTGCCGCCGCACCGACGAGGATTAAAACCATCGGGTCAAAAATCTGCTCTTTAAGCATGGCGGCAATGCTTTTGGGCGGCTTGGCGCGAAGTTCGTTATAGCCGTATTGCCGCAGCCGTTCCGCCGCCTGTGCGTCACTCAAACCTTCGGCGCTGCTGCCGAGCTGTTGGTAAACCTGTTGTAAATTTTGTGCGTGTGCGTTGTTACTGTGATAATCCATAAAGGATTAATCACTCCCTTCGTAAAAAATTTTTATAGCCAAAGCGCATAGCGCAAGTGCTTAAAACAAAAAGGCATAGCCCGCAGTCCCAAAGGGAACGCAGGTTATGCCTTTAAAAATTTGCGTTTTTAAATTGTAAGCACCGTTATTTCGGTGAGGGTCACTGTCGTCAGAGGCAGTCATGGTAATTTTCCTTTCCAAAAGCGGGAAGAAACTAAATAAGATGTGTTATTACTTTGAATGTTAGCATAGCTTTACCCATTTGTCAAGACAGCGAAAGGTTAAAGGGGGAAGATGTAGTATGATTTATTATCTGCGCAGGCAGGTATTTTTTGCGCGCGCATTGAATATTACACTATTGCAGTTTAACGGAAGGGGTGAAGTTATGCTTTTAGGTATAGATGTTGGCGGAACTTTTACCGACGCCGTTTTAGTGGACAGCGGCGCTGTTTACGCGCAGGCCAAACGCCCGACGACGCACGGTGAAGTGCTGCGCGGAATACTGGACGCGCTGGACGCTGTGCTTGACGGCGCTGACGTAACGCAGATTGAGCGCGTGGTTATCAGCAGCACGATTGTTACCAACGCGCTGACGGAGGGCAAAACGCAGCCAGTGTTTTTAGCTGTTATGACCGGCCCCGGCATGAACGTAAAAGGGTGCTTCCCGGTTGAGCCGTACCTTGTAAGCGGCTACGTTGACCACCGCGGCAAAATTGCGGCGCGTACGGAGTTCAACAAACATTACGGTTTATTGGACAGGCAGAGCGGCGTAACCGTGGCGGCGGTCAGCGGCAAATTTGCGGTGCGCAACCCCGAAAACGAATACGTTTTGGCGCACGAGCTGAAAAAGAGCGGCTATAAAAAAGTTTTCCTCGGCTCGGAGCTTTCTGGCGAATTAAATTTTATCCGCCGGACGAACAGCGCTTATTTTGCGGCGGCGGTAGATAAAACCTTTGAAGCCTTTGGCAAGCAGGTGGAATGGGCGCTGAAGGAGCGCAGCATTACCGCGCCGGTGCAGATTTTAAAGGCGGACGGCGGCACGCTTCCGCTGGAGGCGGCGTTAAAGCAGCCTGTTGAAGCCGTGTTTACCGGCCCTGCTGCCAGCGTGCTTGGCATTGAGGCTTTGGGCGCGCCGCAGGGCAAAAGCATTTCGCTTGATGTTGGCGGCACGACGACGGACATTGCCTTTTGGGATAACGGCGAGCCGCTGCTGGCGAAAAAGGGCGCCATGATTGGCAGATACCCGACGGCTGTGCGCTCGTTCCACATGCGCAGCGTGGGCATTGGCGGCGACAGCGCGATAACAAAACTGCCGCAGGGCTTTAAAGTCGGGCCGGAACGTGCAGGCAGGGCTGCTGCGCTTGGCGGTACTGCGCCGACACTTGCGGACGCGCTGATTGTTCTGCGTCTGGCGGATTTCGGCGACCGTGAGGCTTCTGTAAACGCCATCGGTACTTTGTGCCACGACGGTGAAACGACGGAAGCAGCGGCGCAGGCGATTTTGGACGCGGCGCTGGACGTTATCGAAAACGCAATTAAAGAAATGCTGCACGAGTGGAGCATTCAGCCTGTATATACTGTAAGCGACGTTATCAGCGGCAGCGATTTTGGACCGCAGCAACTTGTCGGCGTCGGCGGCGGTGCGCCGGGGCTTATCCACGCGCTGGGCAAGCGTATGGGGCTGCCCGTTATCATCCCGCCCGGCGGCATGGTGGCCAACGCCATTGGCGCGGCACTGGCACGCCCGACCGTGGCGGCAAGCCTGCGCGCCGATACCACTGAAGGCTATTATTTAATCCCGGAAAGCGGCAAACGCGAACGCCTGCCAAAACGCTTTAATATGCAGGCGGCGGAAGAAATTTTAAGCGCGTGGCTGCACGATAAAGCTGGCGGCTGGCAGATGGAGGGCAACGAAACCGAAGTCATCAGCCGCGAATATTTCCGCACGGTGCACGGCTATTACGATACCGGCGAAATTATTTACCTGCGCATGCAGCTTAAACCGGGCATTTTGTATAAAATTACCGGCAGGGAGGTGGCGTTTTGAAACAGGCAAATTTGGGACTGATTTTCTTTCCGGCCTTTGATTGGATGATTAGCCCGGGGCACCCCGAGCGTCAGGAAAGGCTGTTATATACGCGCGACCAGCTGACGGAGGAAGGGCTGTTTGACCGTCCGGAAATCCGCGAGTACCGCCTGCGCATGGCGGAGGTTAACGATTTGCAGCGCCCCCATGTCGGCGTTCCTTCGATAGCCAAACTCATCACGCCTGCGCACCTTGCTTCTGCCGGTGGCTGCTTGACGGCGGCCGACGCTGTAATGAGCGGCGAGGTTAAACGCGCCTTTGCACTTGTCCGCCCGCCGGGACACCATGCCATGCGCATTGTGCACGGCATACGCGGCTTTTGCACCATTAACATTGAAGCGGTGATGGTGGAATACCTGCGCAGCCGCTACGGCATTAAAAAAATTGCGGTGGTGGATACGGACGTACACCACGGCGACGGCAGCCAGGATGTTTTTTACCACGACCCGAACGTGCTGTACATTTCGTTCCATCAGGACGGGCGCACGCTGTACCCGGGCACGGGCTTCCCCAACGAGGCGGGCAGCCCTGCGGCGTGGGGCTATAACTTAAACCTGCCGCTTTTACCCGGCAGCGGGGATAAGGAAATTCACCGCCTGTTTGACGGTTTGATTAAACCGGTACTGGACGATTTTGAGCCGGAGCTGATTATCAACTCCGCCGGTCAGGACAACCACTTCAGCGACCCGCTTGCCAGCATGAGCGTAACAGCGCACGGCTATGCGGCACTAGCCGATAAATTAAAGGCGGATATTGCTGTGCTTGAAGGCGGCTATTCCATTGAAGCAGCACTGCCTTACGTCAACACCGGCATCATTCTCGCCATGGCGGAGATGGATTACAGCAAGGTTATCGAGCCGGACATCCGAGCTTTGCGCACGCCGGACCCGCGCTGCATGACGAGGGTTGAACAGCTTATCGACCAGGTGGGCACTATCTGGCGCAGCCGCCATGAAGTCGGCAAAATGCTGCTGGATAAATGCGGCAATAAGTGGCAGCGCAAAAAAGGCATTTACTATGATGAAGAAGGAATCCGCGAGGAGCAGCTGGAAACGGCGCATTATTGTACCAAATGCAGCGGCTGGATGAGCATTGACACCAACGCACGCGGCACCCGTTACGGCGACCAGAGCGCTTACGTTGTGTGCCTGCACCGCGACACCTGCGCGGATTGCCAAAAGGCGGCTTACGATGACGCACTGCGCGCCAAACAGAGTTGCGCTTATAAATACATTCTTTTGCAGCACCCCGATACGGGCGTTGTGGAAACTATTTGAAGATTGGAGTAACTAAAATTGAAGGAAATTGTAATTGCAACAAGCAACCCGGGCAAACTGGAAGAATTTAAGGAAATGTTAAAGGACATGGAGGTGGAACTGCACTATTTAGCCGAGTGGCCGGACATTGAAGCGCCGGTGGAAAACGGGCGCACCTTTGCCGCCAACGCACGCTTAAAGGCAACATATTATGCAAAGGCAACTGGCATGACCTGCATTGCCGACGACAGCGGGCTGGAGGTACAGGCACTGGACGGAGCGCCGGGAGTTTACAGCGCGCGCTACGCCGGTGAAAAAGCCACCGATAAGGAAAACAACGATTTGTTACTCGCCAACATGAAGTTGCAGGTTAAACGTACCTGCCGCTTCCGCTGCGCATTGTGCGTGGCAGGCGCAGACGGCAAGGTGCAGGTGGAAACCGACGGCATCTGCGAGGGCATGCTGCTGCACGAGCCTTTGGGCGATAACGGCTTCGGCTACGACCCGCTTTTCTGGTCCACGGAGTTGCACATGGGCCTTGGCGAAGCAACGCCGGAAGAAAAAAATAAAATCAGCCATCGCGGCAAGGCCGTTAAAAAACTGATTGCCAACTGGAAGAAAGTAAAATGAAAATAGGTTTAACGGGTGATACCCACGGCAGTATGCAGGCCATGCGCCGCGTGATAGCCGCCGCCCCGCCGGTGGAGCAGTGGCTGCACACGGGCGATTACGGACGCGACGCTTTATATTTAAAGGCGCAGACGGGGCTGCCCGTAACGGCGGTTGCCGGTAACTGCGATGTGGGCGACAACAGCGTGAATCCCGACGAATTTGTAACAATAGAAGGCTTTAACATCTGGCTGCTGCACGGGCACCGCTATTTGCATGGCGGCGACCCGCAGGAGCTTGTGTGGTGGGCGCACAAGCTGGAAGCCGACATTGTAGTGTTCGGGCATACGCATGTGCCGCTGGTAAAATGGTACGGCGACGTGCTTTTGATTAACCCCGGCAGCCCGGCCAAACCGCGCAGCGCGGAGGGCGCAACCTTTGGCGTACTGAACGTGAAGGCGGGGCAGAAACCCGCGGCGGAGATTATAAAACTGGCGGCGCTGTAAAAAGCCTTGCCAAATTACAGTGTACGATATAAAATAAGTAGTATACACCAATAAAAACAACGAGGGGGTATTTGTTATGTCATTTGTTGAAGACGCTATTAAATTCCATGCCGAAAAGAACGGTATGCTGGCCGTTGCCAGCAAGGTGCCTCTGCGCAACCGCGAGGATTTGTCGCTGGCTTATACGCCGGGCGTTGCCGAACCCTGTAAGGCGATTAAAGAGAACAAAGAACTGTCGTTTGAATATACCTGCCGCGGCAATACGGTAGCCATCGTCAGCGACGGTACGCGTGTGCTGGGCCTTGGCGATATCGGCCCTGAGGCCGCCATGCCCGTAATGGAAGGCAAGGCCGTACTGTTTAAAACCTTCGGCGATGTGGACGCTATCCCCATCTGCATAGATACCAAGGACACGGAAGAAATTATTGAAACCGTGCGCCGTTTGCAGCCGACCTTTGCCGGCATTAACCTTGAGGATTTTTCCTCGCCGAAATGCTATGAGATTGAAGACCGCCTGCGCGAAATCTGCGATATCCCGGTGTTCCATGACGACCAGCACGGCACGGCCATTGCCTGCCTGTCTGCCGTTATCGGCGGGCTGCGCTATGTTAAAAAGGATATCAAGGATGTTAAAGTCGTTGTCAACGGCTGCGGCGCTGCGGGTTCTGCCATCGGCCGTCTGCTGGTAAGCATGGGCGCTAAAAACGTAATTATGGTAGAAAAAGTCGGCGCTTTGTACAAAGGCATCGACGCCAAACTCGATAAAATCCAGACTTATCTGTCCGAAGTTACCAACCCGAACATGGAAAAAGGCACGCTGGTAGACGTTGCCAAAGGCGCGGACGTGCTGCTCGGCGTATCCGGTCCGAACCTGTTTACCAAAGAAATTATCGCCGGCATGGCGGATAAAGCCATTGTTTTTGGCATGGCCAACCCCGTGCCGGAAACCACTTACGACGCTGCCATTGAAGCAGGCGCAGCCGTTGCCGGTACCGGCCGCAGCGACAGCCCGAACCAGGTTAACAACGTAACCGTATTCCCGGGCGTGTTCCGTGGTGCTATCGACGTGCGCGCGCGTGCGATTAACGAAGAAATGAAAGTGGCAGCCGTTTACGCTATTGCCAACCTGATTGACGAAAAAGACCTGCGTGCCGATTACGTTGTGCCGGACGCTTTTGACCCGCGCGTTGCACCGGCAGTTGCAGCCGCAGTTGCCAAAGCAGCAATGGAAACCGGCGTGGCACGCGTACAGGTTGACCCGCAGGAAGTTTACAACAACACCTTAAAACGTGTTGGCAGATAAGGAGCAGCCATGCGTGAATTAGACGTTAAGGAAATTACCGCAGCCGTTGCAAAACTGTGCTGCGACGCCTGCTATTACCTGCCGGAGGATTTGCTGGCACGCTTTAAAGAGTGCCAAAAGGTAGAAGAATCCCCGTTAGGGCAGGAAATTTTGGGCACGATTATAGAAAACGCGGAGCTTGCCAAAGCCAAGGACGTGCCGCTGTGCCAGGATACCGGCCTTGCCGTTGTCTTTTTGGAAATTGGGCAGGAGGTACATTTTACCGGCGGCGCTTTGGAAGAAGCCGTGCACGCCGGTGTGGCGGAAGGCTACACCAAAGGCTATCTGCGCAAATCCAGCGTGGATGACCCGCTGTTTGACCGTAAAAACACGCAGGACAACACGCCTGCCATTATCCACACGCGCCTTGTGCCGGGCGATAAAGTAAAAATCACCATCGCCCCGAAGGGCTGCGGCAGCGAAAACATGGGCGCGATGAAAATGCTGAAACCTGCCGACGGCGTGGAAGGCGTAATTAATTTTGTGCTGGAAACCGTCCGTAACGCAGGCCCGAACCCCTGCCCGCCGGTAACGGTCGGCGTGGGCATCGGCGGCAATATGGAACGCTGCGCGGAGCTGGCAAAATATTCGCTGACCCGCCCGGTTGGCGAGCATAACAAGGACGAGCGTTACGCCAAACTGGAAGCCGAACTTCTGGAACGCATCAATAAAACCGGCATCGGCCCTGCGGGGCTGGGCGGCACAACCACCGCCGCTGCTGTAAATATCGAATACGCACCGACGCATATCGGCGCACTGCCGGTGGCGGTAAACCTTAACTGCCATGCGGCGCGCCGTGCCAGCACCGTTTTGTAAGGAGGGGTACGATGAGCGAAGCACAAATTAAACACATTACCACCCCGCTTACGGCGGATACAGTTAAAAACCTGCGCGCAGGCGATGTGGTGCGCATTACCGGCCCTGTTTACACCGCGCGCGATGCTGCGCACAAACGCATGACGGAAGCGCTGGCCGAAGGCAAACCCCTGCCGTTCGACATTACCGGGCAGGTTGTGTATTACGTTGGCCCTTCGCCGACCAAACCGGGCGAAGTAGTCGGCAGCGCCGGGCCTACCACCAGCGGGCGCATGGATAAATACACGCCGACGCTGATTGAAAAAGGCATGCGCGGCATGATTGGCAAAGGCTCGCGCAGCAAGGAAGTTATTGAAGCCTGCGTTAAATACGGCGCAGTGTACTTTGTGGCTGTCGGCGGCGCGGCGGCAGTAATTTCGCAGTCCATTAAGGGCGAAGAAATGATTGCCTACGAAGATTTAGGACCGGAAGCCATCCGCCGCTACGAAGTGGAGGACTTCCCCGCCATCGTCTGCATCGACGCCGAAGGCAACGACTTTTACAAAGCCGGCATTGCCAAATACTGCAAGGAATAAAACCAAACACATAATTCTTAATAAAAATGTGATTTTTATCACACTTTTATTGCTTTTTATGTGAAATAACGCCAACCCGCAAATAAAAAGCGCCTGTTTTGTAAATTTTTATTGACAAGCGCTTGTTATTGCTGTATTATAATTTCATCTTAATAAACACACTCTTATCGAGAGCGGTTGAGGGACAGGCCCAATGAAACCCGGCAACCAGGCTGTGCCATGGTGCTAAATCCTGCAAGAAAATTCTTGATAGATGAGAGGAAAGTAAAACTTACGCTCTTTCCTCGCGAAAGAGCTTTTTTAATACTTTCGTTATTGTGCAGTGTGTAAAAAATTTAAAGGAGAGATGTACCAATGAAAAAAATCCTGCTTGTGCTGTGCGCAGTGCTGACCCTGGCTCTTTTAATTGCCGGCTGCGGCGGCAGCGAAACCAAATCCGAAGACGGCAAAGCCGTATTGAAAGTCGGCGCAACGCCGGTGCCCCATGCCGAACTGCTGAACTTTGTTAAACCGCAGCTTGCCAAAGAAGGCGTTGACCTGCAAATTATCGAATTCAGCGACTATGTAAAACCGAACCTGTCCCTCAACGACAAGGAAATTGACGCTAACTTCTTCCAGCACATTCCTTATCTTGAAGAATTTGCCAAAGAACGCAACATGCCGCTGGTTACTTTAACCAAAGTACACATCGAGCCGATGGGCGTTTACTCTGCTAAATTCAAATCTCTTGACGAAATGCCCGCAGGCGCTAAAATCGCCATCCCTAACGACCCGACCAACGGCGGCCGTGCCCTGATGCTGCTGCAAAGCGCAGGCCTGTTAAAACTTAAAGACGGCGTAACCATTACCGCCACCCCCGGCGATATTGTAGACAATCCGAAAAACATCGAAATCGTGGAAATCGAAGCAGCACTTTTGCCGCGTTCCATGAACGACGTTGATTATTCCGTAATCAACTCCAACTTTGCAATGGAAGCTAACCTCAACCCGGTTAAAGATTCCCTCTTTACCGAACCGAAGGAATCTCCGTATGCTAACGTAATTGCCATCCGCAAAGGCGATGAAAACCGCCCCGAACTGCAAAAACTGGCTAAAGCCCTCACCAGCCCCGAAGTTAAAAAATTCATCGAAGAAACCTACAAAGGCGCTGTTGTACCGGCATTTTAATAACGGCCTTAAAAACGCATAACGTAAAAAATCCCACGGATTTGTTCCGTGGGATTTTTGTTTTTGTGTACGGTTATTTATCAAGCAGCAGCGCCAGAAGCCTTGCCGTCTGCGTAATAAAATCCTTATCGCTGTCCGTCCAGTTGTGCGGCGTGCCAAGGCTTACAAAGGTTAAAACGTAACTGTCGCTGCCGCCGGTGCGGATGGTTTTGCTTAAATACGCCTTAACGTCAAGCGCGTCCAGCTTGTCCTTGTAAACCTTCGGCAAAAGCACGGTGTTACTGCACTGGTTCAGCCCCTGGCTGTTAAAGCGGTTTACAATGTCCTCCGGCGTGCATTTCAAAAGGCTGGTAAACTCGTCGCTGCCGTTAAAATATTTGGCAACAACGGGCATAAATTCGCCGCTGCGGCGGATATCCTTAATAAACGCGCCGCTTATCTGCGCCATGCTGCAGCACAGCTTCATCAGTTTTTCCATCGCCGTCTGCTTGTCGTTCTGCTCGATAATATCCAGCGCGGCCTTAAAATACAAATCCATCGGTATCTGCGCGCTGGCGATATCGTCGTAATTGACGAGCGTGCCGTAGTTAAAGCTGTCCTGCTCCTGCATCAGCGGGGCAATGGTGCAGATAAAGTAATCATCGTCGCCGTCCGTCGGCGTAAACTGCCCGCGTTCCAGCACCCATACTGCGGTGCCGTCCTTGCGCAGCAGGCGGTAGTTAATGGTGTAAGGCTCGCTGCCGCAGTGCGTTGCCATAACTTTTTTCAGCTTCGGCAAATCGGCGGCGTAAACCATGTTTTTCATTTCGCCGTGGGTAGCCGTCAGCATTTCCGTCATGCTGTTGTAACCCGCTAGTTTATAAAGCGCCTTGTTAATATACACGGCGGGGTAGTCCTTATCCACCAGGCAGCATTTTAAGCCGTTGGGCGTGTTGGCCGCGGTAAAGGCAGGCAGGTTGCTGCCGTCAAGCTGCTGTTCCATTTTAAAAAACGCCTTGCTGCCTTCCTCCTGCGGGTAAAGCTCGCCAACCTGCAATTTATGCCACGGGGCAGATGAATGAAGCTGCACAACTTTGGGCTCGCCGTCTTCACTGCGGAAGGCAAAGGTAAAGCGGCCGGTTTCCTTAAAATAAGTGCCGGTCTGCGGTGCAGGCGTAATGGTTGCGGTTACAAGCACCATGCAGAAACTGCCGCCGTCAAACAAAACGCAGCTGTTGGTATCGTCCATCGTGTGGCGCAGTATCTCGCCGGTGCGGCGGGTAAAGGTATTAAAAACGTCCGGGTAATTAAGGTAAAGCTCGTTTTCACCACAGCCAATCCAGCTGCTGCAATCCTTGGAAAAATAGCTCAGCGCTTTTTCCATATTGCTTTCAACAAAATAGGCTTTTAAAACAGCTATGGCGTTTTGTTGTGCTTTTTTACAAAATTCGCTCTGTTTCATAAGTCATCTCCGTTCCGGTTGCCGCCCGTATAGGTTAGGCAATAGCCCTTGCCGTGGATATTTTTCAAATCAAGTTCCTCTATGTCTGCCAGTTTAAGTTTGCGCCGCAGTTTGCTGATGTGTACGCCCAGCACACGGCTGGTGTATTGCAGTTCGTCCGTTTCGTACATCAGCCGGTATAATTCTTCAAGGCTTACCTGCTGGTTAAGCTTGTTAATAAACAGCATCAGCAGTTTAAACTCCGTCGATGTCAGCGGCACAAAATCGTCGCCAAGTATTACCTGGTTGTTCTGCGGGTAAATTTTAAGCGGCCCCAGCGTGATAAACTGCACGCTTTCCTGACCGGTGTTTAAATTAAGCAGCCTCAAAAAATTGCGCAGGCGGTAATAAAATTCGCGGCTGCCGCAGGGCAAACGCAAAACGCTGTCCGCTCCGTTTTTAAAAGCCTGTATGGCAGGTTCTTCGTCCACCCCCCCGCCACATATTGCCATCACGGCAAGACCGGGCGCGAGCTGGCGCGCAAATTTTAAAAAGCGCTGCTCCGTGTCGGAGCAATCCACCACAAATAAAGACGTGCGCTGCTGCACAAAATATGCCAGTGCTTCCTCCGTGCTGCCGGTAATTTTAAAACGGTAGCCGTACAAAGTGCTGTAATAAAATAAATCGCTAAATATTTTGCTGTCATTGGTAAGGGCAATGACGTTGTTCATGTTTTAACTCCCTGTTTATAATCAAAATCCAAAACAATGCAAATAAATCATTTCATATATAGTTTAATACATTTTGTTTAATTTTGTAAACAATTGTTACGCCATAAAAGTGCAAATAAAACATTTGCACTTTGTCAAAAGCAAATATGCTAAAATTAATATGAATAATAATGGATTGCTACGCAAAAAATTAAATTGCTAAATCAGTAAAACTGATAGAAAAGAGGTACGGCTATGGCTACCAGAAAAGTTGCAAAAATAATTACCGGCCTGTTGCTGGCAGGCATTATCACCGCACCGGCGGCTTATGCTTATGACGTTAACAACCCGCCGCCGCAGTACGGCACCAATGACCCGGGCGTGCAGCTTAACCGCACGCGCGAATACATGGAACGCCAGCGCGTTGCCCGCCAGATTGCCGAAGACCGCGCCAAACAGCGCGCCGAGGTTGAAGGCGAAGCGGCACAGGACCAGCAGGCAGCCGAAAGCACCGTTAAATTTGTGCTTAACGATATTAAAATCGAACAAAGCAAGGTGCTGACGGCGGAAGAAATAAGCGCCATAACCTCTCAATATATCGGGCAGGAAATTACGCTGCAAAACCTGTACGACATCGTAAACAAAATTAACGATTTGTACCAGCAGAAAGGCTACTTAACCTGCCGCGCTTACCTGCCGCCGCAAACCATTAAAGGCGGCGTGGTAGAACTTAAAATTATCGAAGGCAAAACCGGCAACGTCCATATCGCGGGCAACGACAGCACGCGCGAGGATTACATAGCCGGGCGCATCGGCTTAAACCGCGGCGAAATTAACAACGTCAACGATTTGAACGACGACCTGCTGCGTTTTAACGCCACCAACGACGTGCAGCTGCGCATAACCATGCACGCGGGCGAAGAACCCGGCACGACGGATTATGTTATCTCGGCTTATGAGCCGCAAAAAAATTATGTAAACGTATATGTAGATAACGCCGGCAGCGAATCAAGCGGCGAATGGCGCGAAGGCCTGTTCTGGACCGACCGCAGCTTAACCGGCAGGCGCGATATGCTGACGATGAGCGGCATGCGCAGCGACGGAACAAAATCGTTCAGCGCCATGTACACCGTGCCCGTCGGGCGCAGCGGAACCAAACTGGGCATTACTTACAGCACCAACAGCGTAAAAATTACGGATGGCGAACTGGAAGATTTGGACATTAAAGGCCATTCCAATGCATATGGAGTTTCGCTTATTCAGCCGCTGGTGGTTACGGATACCCTGCGTACGGAAGCAACTTTGGATTACGGCTACCAGAATTCGCAGACCGATTTTTTGGGCATCCACTGGGTGGATGACACGGTAAAAAGCTACACCGCAGGCTTCAGCATGACAAACTACGGCACAAGCAGCTTAATTTACCAAAAACATAATATCCGCTTCGGCGACGGCGAAACCATTGACGGCGAAACGGACAATTTTACCAAATACTTTTTTAACGGCTTCTGGCAAAAAATGTACAATGCCGGGCAGATGTTAAGCGCAAGGCTTGACGCGCAGTGGAGCGCGGACGACTACCTGCTGAGCGCCGAACAGTTTTACATTGGCGGCATGTACAGCGTGCGCGGCTACGAGGAAAGCTTCCTTGGCGGCGACAGCGGCTACAGTGCAAGTTTGGAATACAGCGTGCCGCTGGATAAAGCCAGAACTACATCGGCATTTTGCTTTTTTGACTACGGTGCAGTTTACGGCGACAGCGCTTTTGACGACCATGTGCTGGCAGGCACCGGCGTGGGCATTAAAAGCACTATCGACCGCAAGATATATACAAGCTTAACGCTCGGCGTACCGCTGATGCGTGACATTAACGGCGAAGAAGTAGATAAGACCCGCATACACTTTATGCTTAACGGTCAGTTTTAACGGGAGGACGGGCTTATGAGCAGCAAGAGAAAATTTAACCGCAAAAGTAAATATACCTTAAGCCAGAAAATCATCTCTGCCGTAACGGCGGCCGGCTTTATTATGCAACCTGTTGTTGGCTTTGCAACTTCTATCAATAAAGTTAACGGCAATAATGGAACAATAGAAACTATTGGCAATGTTACTAACATTTGGGCTGATAGAGTAGTAGATAATGCGGCTATTAACGTGTTTAAAGATTTTAATCTTAGCGCGAATGATATTGCCAATATGTATTTTAATACTAAAGTTCCTGATGGCGCCGATAGAGCAAACTTGGTTAACTTTGTAAATGACCGTATTGATATTAACGGTACTGTTAATGCAATTCAAAACAACCAAATCGGCGGCAATCTGTTCTTCTTAAGCCAAGACGGCATGGCTGTCGGTAAATCCGGTGTTATCAATACCGGTTCGCTGTATGTTATGACGCCGACGGCTGGGTTTATGGATAGCATAACGACTGTGGGCGGAACTGCTGATGCTGGTACCGCAGAAGAAAACCTTGCTCATATTACAAATATTACAACAGATGCAAACGCATGGCAGACAATTCCTGTCAATACCAGCGGCACCATCACCGTGCTCGGCCAGGTAAACGCTACCAACGAAGTGCAAATGCGTGCGGCTAAAATTGCTGTTGGCAAAAATAATACTGAAAGTGCGATTGGTGATGTAGTAGCTGACGCTATTGTAAAAGATGCTTATATTAAAACCGGTATTACTGATTTTAGTAACATTGTAAATATTGACGGAACTGATGGCAAAGGCGGTGTAGACGCAGGCTTAACTGGTGTTGCAATGAAGGTAGAACAAACCGGCAGCGGCGATATTGTGCTTTCTGCATATGTTGACAGTGCAAATAAAACAAATAAATTGGAAGAATTACCGGTTGTTGGTGCGACACTTGGGTCTATTGCGGAGGCTGTAGAAAACAATTTTATCGAACAGGAATTTGATGCTTCAGTAGATGTTTACGGTACTGTTGAAACCGGTGCTGAAACTGTTGATAAAAAAGGTGATATTAATATTAGCGCAACCGCAATTAATAGTAATGCGGATTATGATGAAACTATAAAAGATTATAAACTTAATAATAATGATGTTGCCCAGTTGGCTAAAGTTAAAGCAGATGTTAATATTGGTGGGACTGTAAAAGCTGTTGATGACGTAACAGTTAAGGCAGAAGCCGTTAACCGTTATATTGATAACAGCGGTGGTTTTATTAATGGCTTAAAGCTTGCTGTAAGTTCAGGAACTCCGCTGGCAGGCGATGCTGCTTATTCCGTCCTGGGTACGGAAGCTAATGTTAATGTTACTTCTGCTGGCAGTGTAGAAAGTACAAGTGGTGATGTTGATATTGATGCCAAGGCTGAAACACTTGCTGCTTCTGCTGCTTCAACATTAGGCTTAAAATTTAAAACAGCCGGTGGGACGACTGGTGCTAATGTTCCTGCCGTGGCAGTTGTTTATACAGATGTTGACAATAAAGCAAATGTTACTGTCGCAGGCAATGTAAATGCCGCTAAAGATATCAGTATTGATGCTGATGCTGATATGAAGGTTGAAGCCGAAAACAAAATGAGCCTGATGGGCAAAGAGGCTAACCAGTTTGTTGTTGGCGTAACAGTTGCCAATGCAGATAATAGTGCGAATGTAACAATTAACGGCACAGATAATGAAATCGCAGCAGGCAAAGATTTAAACGTAAACGCTGATGCTACCAGCGATTTTACATCCCGTACCTCTCTTAAAGCGCCTGAAGCTTCGGCTATGGCAGTTGCTGTTAATGTTACCGACTTTAACAGCAATGCAAATGTAAATATTGATACTAATTTAAGCGCTGTCAACAATTTGAACGTGAATGCTGAAAATATCATTACTGACGATAATGTTAATGCAGAAAGCACAATAGGCAGTGGCAAATATATGTCTGCCGCCAGTCAGATTGTTACAGGGCATGTTGAACAGAAAAAGGGCGAAGTTAAAGAATGGATTGGCACACTTGCAGGGCAAATTAGCAGCAAGCTTGGGGAGAAATTATCAAGTACAGATGAAACTATAAAGGGATTACAATTAAGTGAAATCTTTAAAGCCGGTGCGACAGTAACCTATAGTGGACAGAAGCACGGCAGTAATGTAACTATCGGCGAAAACGCCAGCCTTAATGCTGGCGGTAAAATGGCTATTGATGCGCTGACCAAAATTGACGACGCGCACATTACAGCTACGGGAACAACTGCTTCCTACAACGACGATTACCCTGCTGAAGCAACACTTAATGCGGCTGTGCTTGTAAATAATATGGATAATTCTTCTTCCGTAGTGGTTGAAGATGCTGTAACTGATGAAGCCGGAACAGAACATAAAGCAACTATTAGTGCGACTGATGGCGTTGATATAAATGCTTCTACACGTTTTGAATATAACCGCATAAAAAACATGATTCAGGACGTTGAAGACGCGGCTGCGCAGATTAGAAATGCAGTCATCGGGCTTGACGGTGCAATAAAAAGCGATTTTGACAAATTTTTAGACAATCTTGATAAACAAATTGGTGCTTGGGAAAGTGCCTTTAAAACTGCTGATGAAACACTTGCCACCAGTGACAGCGGTGTACTTAAAATTAGCGAAGCGGTAACAGCAGGGCTTAAAGTTCTGACTGCGTTAAATAAATTAAATACTATGCTGGATGGAAACGAAGGCGGGCAAGTTGCAGCAGACGTTAAAGCAAAAATACAAGGCGCCAGTGACATACTTACCGGTGCGCTTGCTTTTGCTGACCCCAACAGTTACGGCAATTTTGCAGCAGCCAGTGCTTCCAAGGGCAGCAGCGGCGATACAAGTGATATTGCAGGGCATCATCCTTCTGCGATTAACGGCGCAGGTACCGTTATGGTAAATACTATTGATTCCGTAAGCAAGGTAGAAATTGGCAGTAATAGTGAAATTAACAGTAACGGTAAAGTTAACCTTAATGCTGAAAATTACATGAAGGACGTAAACCTTGGCGGGCTTAATACTGTGCCTTTGACAAATTCCGGCGGCGGTACAGTTGCCAGCATTGGCGCAACTGTTAACTATTCTGATTTTAATACCGACACCATTGTTGCGGTTAATGACGGCGCAAGTATCAACGGCGGTGATATTAATATTGCCGGCAGCAATGAAATTGACCATGTATCCGTAGCTGGCGGTGCAGGCATGGGTCCGAGCGATGAAACTGCCTCCAATAACGTTATTTTAAATGGCATGATTAGTTTGGTTAACGGCAGCAGCGATATTTTAACTGTTGTTGATGACGGCGCAAGCTTAACGGCAGAACCAAAACAGTATACTGAAACAGTTGAAGACGGCAGTACAGAAGAGACTAAAACAAGCAATATCAGTATCAGCGGGCATAATAATACCAATATCGTCAACGTTGCAGCAGGCCTCAATCTGGGCAGCGGCAGCGGCGCTATAGGTATGGGCCTTGCTTATAACGATTTTGCGGTTAAAAATATTGCCGGTGTGACCGATATATCTGAGCAGATAAAGGCTTTGTATACAATTGAAGAACATTATACTGACGAAAACGGAGAAGATGCCGTTAGATATGTTATAGATAAAGTAAGTAATGATTATACTAATCCTAAAGCTGATGATGGAAGCATCAGTGCTTATGGGTTTAATGTAGATGCTGCGACAGAAGGCAGTATTCAGAGCGTAAGTGTCGCTGCTTCTGCAAGTAAAAATGACGATACCGGTGAAACAAGCTTCTTCGGTAGAATTAAAGGCGGTATCCGTAAACTTGAAAACAGTCTGCTTGGCGACGGTGGTAAACTTGATACTGTAACCGGAAATATTTTTGGTACAGAATCCGGCAAAGCCAACAACTTTTTCAACATGGGTAAAAATACTCATGGCGGTAACGGCGGCATAAAAATTAACAACGAATCAAGCGGCAAAGGCGGTTTTATGCCTTCCTTCAGCATAGCTGGCAGCGGCAGTGTATCAATGAATATGCTTGATAATGCAACCCAGGCTATTGTTGATAATGCTAAAATAACTATGAATGGTAAAGGCGATGTTAACGTTACGGCACGCGACACTGCTTATGCAGGAGCTTATAGCGGTGCAGCGGCATTGCAGTGGAAAAGCGGCGGTTCTGCCAGTGATAAATCAGTTGGTTTTTCCGGCGCAGCAGGTGTTAACGATATTACCAATAAAGTAAATGCAGTAATTAAAAACACTGCCATTACAAATGCTGGTGAGCTTAATACCATGGCTTTAAGCGGCGGCGAACAACTTGCACTGGGGCTTGGGTTAAATGTTGCCAAAAGCGGCAATACCAGTGGTTACAGCGGTAATGCGGCTGTTTCGGTAAATTTAATTGACCACGATGTTGAAGCTTTGCATGAAAATAATACTGTGCAAGATACAGGTGATATTAACGTAGCTGCTTATGCGCGCGATATTGAAAATACCGGCGGCGGCAGCTTAAGCGCAGGCCAGCAAAAGGTAGGCATTGGCGCGAGTGTAGGCGTAGCAATGCTTAATAATAATATCAGTGCTGGTATTAAAGGCGGCAGCTACACTAATGTTGGAAGTATAGAAGTTGACGCACTGAACGCACTTAAAAATATTACAGTTGGTGTTGCGGCAGGGTTAAGTGTTGCGTCTGGCAGCGGCACTGGGGCAACTGTGGAAGGCGCCGGCGTTTATAACGAAGTACATAATACTACTAATGCTTTTATTGAAGGCAGCAAAGACAATAAAGTTGTTATCAGGACCGTTGACGGCGGCAGTGTAAATGTAGTAGCTCAGGATGTCGCTATTGACGCAAGTCTTCTTAATGAAGTCAATGATAACGAAGGCAGTGAAACCAAAATCGCTGATTACGAACAAGCACTTAATGAACTTGCTGATGGCGAAGCAGAAATTAAAAACCGTATGGGTGAAGATTTTGACATTACCGGCAGCAACGAATTAAACAGCATTGATATGAGCGATGCTGTAAACGAACTTAATAAAAACAAACAGGATAATGAAGAAAAAGAAACAGTAAACCTTAATAAAGATGGCGGCAGCAGCATTATTACAGTAGCTGCAGGCCTGGCTGGTTCTACCAATAAAGGCGCAGGCGGCGCGGCTGTTGCTATTACAGATATTGAAAATACCTATACAGCTAAAATTGACTATGCTGATATTACTGCAGAAACTATTTCGGCCGATGCAGGCAGCAACAGCAACATTGTTACTGTTGCAGGCGGTATTGCAGCTGCAAGTAAAGGCAGCGGTGTAGGCAGCGTAAGCTGGAACGATGTTGTAAATACAGCAAATGTAGATATTTTTAATTCAACTGTTAATGCGCAGTCAACCACTGCCAAAGCAAATAATACAGCACAGATAGTTTCCGTAGGCGGGCAAATCAGCGGCGCTGGCAAAGCGGCTGTTGGTGCAACGCTTAGTTATGTCGGGCTTGATAACAGTACAAATGTTAATATTACGGGTACAGAATTTGATGAACGTACTAAGGATGCAGGAACAAGCGTAACTGCTGAAGCAAACAACACCAGCGACAGCTATAACATTGGCGCAGGCGTTTCGGCAGGCGGCACGGCATCTGTAAGCGGTACTGTTGTTGTAACCCAAACCAAAGGCACTGCCGGTGCTGTTATGGATGCTGTTGAAATCAATAATGCTAAAAAAGTAACGGCAAGCGCTGTTGACGATACCGATATTCTTTCCGTAATTGGTGGCATAAATATCGGCGGTAAAGTGGCAGCAGGCGCAGGCGTTGCCTATACGGAAATCGGCGATGTATCTACAAATCCTGATAACGGCCAGTATGTAACGGCTGAAATTAATAACAGCACTATTAATGCTGACGGTGCAGGCAGCACGGTTGAAGTTAAAGCCAAAGACGAAGCGCAAGTAATCAACGTGGCAATCGGCGTTGGCGGTGCCGGTAATGTGGCTGTACAGGGCGCATCGGCAACAACGCTGATTAACAAAACTACAAGTGCAGAAATTACAGATACAAATATTGATGAAAACGGTGGCACTTCTGCCAACGTAACCGTTGAAGCACAGAACGACAGCGAAATTACCAGCTCCGCCGATGTTGCGGCGGCAGCAGGCAGCGGTGCAGGCGTCGGTGCAGGCATTGCCGTTAACCGTATTATCCAGCAGACCAATGCTGCGGTAAACGGCGGCACAATGAATGTTAACAACCTTACCGTTAACGCCAACGCAACGCCGCAAATTACCAATATCGGTGTTGGTATTGGCGTAGCAGGCAGCGGTGCAGGCGTAACCGGCAGCGTAGCCGTTAACATGATACAAAACGATGTAATCGCGCATATCGGCAGCGGTGCAAACATTGTTGCTGATGGCAGCATAGGCGTTGTAGGAACCAGCGATGAACAGATTGCCAACTATGCCGGTCAGGCTTCTGTTGCAGGTACAGGTGCAGCTGTTGGTCTTTCCGTAAGCTATAACGAGCTTACCGGCAACACCACGGCAATCATTGACGGAGATACTACTTCCGTAAGCGCCTCCGGCAAAGGCTATGCTCTTAAAGTTAAAGATTCCGTTGATGACAATTCGATTTTAGATAATGTTGTTGATAAAAATACTTTCGATTCGCAAAATACGCTCGGCGATGTCCGTATTGAAAGTGAATATAAAGGCGTTGCAGTTTCGGCTTCTTCCACGCACGCTATAAAATCCTTTATTATTAACGGCGGCGTGGCCGGTACCGGTGCAGCTGTTAACGGTACTGTTAACGTAAACCAGATTGGCGGCAGCACCAAAGCTGCTATTACCGGTGCGGATATTAATACTGCCGGTACTGCAAGTGATGTAAATGTTATTGCGCATGATTATACTAACAGTGCAGGCATGGTTGGTACGGCCAGCATTGCAGGCACGGGCGCAGGCGTAGGCCTTGGCAGCGATACCAATACTGTAAGCCGTGAGGTAACGGCAGAAGTATCCGGCAAAGACGGAAATAATAAAAATACAATTAACGCGGCAGGTTTTAATGTTGAAGCCGAAGCCAAACAGGGCATTTCCTCGCTGACGGTAAGCGCGGCCGGTGCAGGCATTGGTGCTGGTGTTTCCAACGCTACCAGCGTGGCTTTGCTTAACGGCAAAACTACTGCCAAAGTTAATAATGCCAATATTACTGCAAGCAGCATGAATGTTACGGCAAACCATACCGGTAAGCTTAACACCATGGGTACTGTTTTAGGTGCTGGCGGGTTGGGCGCTGGCGTTGGTGTTGGCGTAAGTGTGCTTAACGAAGACAGTATAACTACCGCTGATGTAAGCAGCAGTGATATTACGATTAATAATGCTGAAAGCAGCGATAATAATATTAATATTACGGCGGCCAATACCACTAAAGTTAATTACCAGCTTTACAGCGTTGGTGGCGCGCTGGCAGGCGTTGCCGGTGCAATCGGCGTTTCCAACGTAAACAGCAAAGTTAATACTAATGTTGCCAATGTTGCTATGAATGGCAGTGAAGCCGATGATATCAACATTGGTGCGGAAAATACCATTGACTTTACTAATACGTCCGGCAGCGGCGCTGGTGGTGCAGTTGGCGTAGGTGTAGGCGTGGCTGTTAATACTATTGACAGTCGGGTAACTACTACTGTTGATGATGCCGAACTTAACGCTGCTAACGATATTAATGTAACCGCTAATGAAACCCGCAAGGTAAAACAAGAGGCAGTTAATGCCGGTGCCGGTGCGGTTGCAGGCGGCGCTAACGTAATGATTACCAATGTTGGCAGCGCGGTTGCCGACAGCTATGGCTCCGGCTTGCAAACTGATGACAACGGTAAAGTTGAGGATGGCAGCGGCATTAATACCAATACCATTTTTGACGAAGCCAATAAAGCAGTTGCAGGCAATAAACTTAAAGATGATTACACTTATGGCGTTAAAGTTAATGATGTGCCTGAAGTAACGGCAGAAAAAGGTGCTGATAATGCTTCGGTAGTTGAAGTTAAAATTAATAATTCAAATCTTAATGCCGGTAATAAAGTAACGGCAGAAGCTGTTGCCGATACCAATGTAACCATGGATGCCGTTCAGGCTTCCGGCGGGGCGTATATAAGTGCAAGCGGTACGGTTGGCATTTTGGATGTAAACCGCAATAGTGTTGTAAATATTAGCAATAATACAAAGATTACTGCCCAAGATTTGGCTGTAAGCACAACACAAAAAGGCGCTTCCGAACTTGATATTTATCAGGGCAATGTTGGCGGAAAGGCTTCTATCGGTGCGGCTTACGGTTCTGCTTCTTCAAGCGGTGTAAACAACATTAGCGTAAAAGATAGTGAGTTTGACATTGGTGGCAAAGTTGATATTAACGCTAATGACGAAAGCAAAACTGCTGTTAATGCAATTGGCGTTACTTTAGCAGGCGGCGGTGCGGCAAGCGTAATTGTCGCGCAGGGCAGCAACGACAGCTCAACCAATATTAATGTAAATGATACAGACATTAACGCCGGTGAAGATATTGATATTCACGCTGAACGTCAGGCGAAAGACGAAAAAGGCAACAAGGTTGACAGCCTTAGCGTAAGCGCTAAAGCAGCCAGCGGCGGCTTAATGTTTGCCAGTGCAGGTGTTGCTGCAACTGCCGATGAACTTGGCAAAGTTGGTGTAACGGTTATGGGTGGCAGCAACTTTACGGCAGGTAAGGTAATTAATATTACCGCGCTTAATGCTCCTTCTGTAAGTGCAACGACCGGTTCGCTTAGTGCCAGCATGGTTGCCTCCGGCGCGATTACTGTTGCCGAAGCCAATATCGGTAAACATATCGAACCTGAAGATAAAGAAAATGAAAATAAAGAAGATAATGGCCATCTTAAAACTTTTGTAAATATTACTGAAGGCAACAGCTTTACCGCTAAAAGTTTGACGGCGGAAGCAAGAGCCGATGCAGCACAGAATGTTAAGATGGAGGGCTTAAGCCTTAGCGCTTCCTTGCTGCCGAACGGAGCCTTGCAGGCTAATACCGGCGGTGCGGAAGTTTACAGTGATGTTGAAGTAAATGTTGCCAACAACGTATTTAAGGGCAGCGATACGGAAGCAGCTGCAAATGGCATTGATTTGGATATCAGCGGCGTTAATAGTGTTGACCAGAAGGTTAATGCAAGCGGAATCAGCGTTTCTACTGTTTTTGCAAGTGGCACCAATATTGCTGACAGTTCTGCCCAGCTCAGTACACAGGTACAGGTTGACGGCCCGAGCGAAGACAGCGAAATTAATAATGTAGACCTTAATGCAAGCAGCTATGCTAAAGTAGATACCGACGCTAACGGCTATGGCGGCGCCATTGCCGATGTAAGCCCGTATGCGGCTAAGGTTAATAACAACTATACTGCCGATACGGATGTTAAAATCGGCGGAGATTGGAACACTGCAGGCAGTTTCACGGCGCAGGCCGTTAACGGCATGGATATTGACCTTGTTTCCGACGCTGTACGCGCGGCAGTTATCGGCGGCAGTGGAACATGGCTTGCTAACACCATTAACAATGCAGCAAACGTAACTGTTGATGGCGCAACTATTACAACCGGCGGCGCGCAAAACTACACGGCACAGAATACTGTTGATTACAACGGCACAATTAACGGCAGCGGCTACGGCGGCATTAACGTAAATGCAACCGATTACAGCGACGACCTTGATTTTAGTGCTGGTGTTGATATTAAAGAAAGCACCCTGCACGGCGCGGGCGACGGCGGCAGCATTACTGCTTTTGCCAACACCCAGGGCAACATCACAACCAAAAACAGCCTTAAATCTGCAGGCGTAATTCCTGTTGCGCTGGCGTTCAGCGACCATGCTATTGATTATGACAACAGAGTAAATGTTGTAAATTCCGATTTGACAACAGATAAAGCTGACGCTGATATTACCCTTGCAGCAACGGACGACACTGATGTTGAGCTGGAAACCATTGCCGATACCCAGGGCGGCGTGGCCGGTGCGGCTTCCGCCGAAGCAAGCAACGCATTTAACCGCGGCAACAAAATTAACATTGACGCTGACAGCGATTTGTTAAGCACAAAAGATATTAACCTGTACGCCGGTGCGGATGCTAACGGAACTAAATCGAGCCTTAACCTGCAGGTGCTTGCAGATGCTTACAACAAAACGGCTATACCGGTTTATACCGACCCGACCGTTAACAACAGCATGACGCAAAGCAACCAGATTGAACTGGCTGGCAACGCAGAAAGCGTACGCCATATTAATGCCAGTGCGGCTAAAGGTTTTACTACCGTTACCGAATCGGCTAAAGAATACAAAGTTTGGACTGGTACAGGCGGCGAAGGCAATGTAGCTTCTACTGCGCTTGGTGACCAGATTAAAAACGAAACTGCTGATAACTACATTAATGTAACCGGTACGGCTAAAGCAGGCGTTCACAACAAGCTGGATATTACTATTGACGGGCATTCAAGTACTGCTGCTCAACCTACATATGAAGAAAGACCTTTGATTGGTTCTGATGGCAAGCCGGTTCTTGATGATGAGGGCAATCCCGTAATGGAGGAAGTACTTGTTGACAAGGGCGACGTAAGCTATAAAGATGTAATCATTACCGTTGATGATGGTGAAGAAACAGATTGGTTTAATAAGAATCAGATTACACCTGATAATCTGGTAGTGGTTAACGGCTTAATGGAACGCTACAATCAGGTAATGGAATACTTAGCTGCTTATGCAGAAGGTTCTGAAGCGTATGAAGCTTATGAGAAAGAAAAGAACCTGCTGCTTACTGAAATGTTGAAAGCAGGCCTTGCAGAACGTGATGGAAATAATAACATTGTACCGCTGGATTATATTGATGTTCCTGCTATCAGCCTGCCTGACATTGTAGTATCTGGCGGCAATATTAACCTAGAAACCGATACGCTAAAAGGCAGTGGCGAAATTACCGCGCAGGGCGCACCGCAGATTTCCATTACTAATAACAGCGACCTGTATTTAAAGGTACAGGATGTAACTATTAGTGATAACGGCGGCAATGTTTACTTAACCGGTAATAAAACATTTACTGGTAAGTGGCAAGAAGATGGTACCAGTGCAAACACGCCGACGATTACAATTCATGGTGGAAGCGGTGATGAAAGCCAGTTTACACAATATGGCAACCAGCACCCGCAGGCAGATATTGGCATTTTTGGCGATATTACCAATACCGCTGGCGATGTTAAAATTATTAACGATAACTATAGCATTTTAGTTGATGGTAATGTAAGCGGGCGAAATATTCAAATTACTGCAACCAGAGGCAACGTAACGCAGCAAAGCAGCAGCGGTGTATTGAACGTAGGCAACGATCCGATTACTAAATTGCAGTTTAGCGAAGCGGTAGCCGAAAAAATACAGAAATACCTGCATAGCCTGAAACAGGATGGCTCTAAAGAATTTAAAGATTATACCGCTTATTTAGACTGGCTTATTAATACAGTTGGAATTACGCTTAGCGAACTTGGTTATGCCGGTGATGTTAATAATATTACTGGGTATACTAAAACATGGAATGAAGTGCTTAGTGCTGTTGCACAGAAAGAGGGTTTATCTAATACAGCAGCAAATACCTTCATGGAAGAGAAAAAGACAGAGGGCTTTAACGCTTATGTATCATATTTAAATGAGCTTGGCATAGGCTATAAATATAATGCTGCTACGCTTAATGCAACAATAAGTGAAGAATCTGCCGGGATTTTGGCAGGTGGCAACATATATATTGATGCCGTAAACGTAAATATCGGCGGGTTGATTCAGAGCGGTTATGGTGCTTATTCTACCAAGTTAACTGCTGATGATAATGCCAAAGTTGAAGATCTTGATAAGGAATGGCAGGCAAACAAGGTTGTGCTTACCGATAATGATGTGCTTGGCAATAGCAAATATCTGATTAACGGAGGCGGTGAAGTATATAATACCGATACCCATGTTTGGGATTACGAAGTTAAGGTTTATTATAATCCTTCTACCGGCCAGCTTATTACCGAAAGCGTAAGGCCTGAAGGCGGCAATATCCAAATCAGCGGCAAGGTATCAAGCACCGGTGGCGGGCGCATTATGGCGATGGACGGTACCAGTAATGTAAATATTAACACCGCAGCTGTTGATAAAGACGTAAAAGTTAACAGCATTACCGTTAACGATATAACCGGTCTTATCAGTATTACTGATAAAAATGTAACCGAGGATAGTGCTGGTAAAAAGGTTGACGGCTGGGTAACCGAATATAAAAACGGACAGTGGCGCGAATACGCATATGGTACTGATGCCAGCAGCATTGCATGGCAAACCGGTGTTAAAGATGCTTACAAACCGGTTGAAGGTACCCAGTTTGCCTGGACAGGCGGCGCAAGCGGCGAAGTTATTAGAGAAAAACATTACACTGAAGATTTCCTGTTCTGGGGTGCATTGTCTTACAATACAAGCGAAGCATTGCTCGACCATCTCGAACAAATTGGCGTAGATGTTGAAGGTACCGTAATTTCAAGTGGTAGTTCCGAAGATCCTACACCGATGAAGGACGGTTCGCTGATTACCGACGGTTATAAAGGCGGCGGCAATATGTTCAGGATTGACTGGACATATACTAATCCTCAAAATCAAGAAGAAGTAAAAGCAACGGACCCGACTGTTAAGAAGAAATACGATGGTGTGGCAGGCAAGATTTTTGGTTACGGCGAGTATACTTACACCTGGACTGAAACTACTGGCGATCAGATGGCTTCTACTACTGGCATTAAGGCCGATAACACCATTCAGATTGGTTTCCTTGGCAACGGCGAAGGCAACGGAGATATTACAGTAAACTCTGGTAAGGATATGCTGCTTAACGGCAATATCAGTAACGCAACAGTTGTAAATGATAATAACGATTTTGAAGGCAAGGGCAGCGTAAATCTTACCAGCAACAATGGTTCTGTAAGTGCAATCGGCAGTGCCAACATCAATTCCGACGATGTTAATATTAGAGCTGCAACTGGCGTAAATGTAAACCATTCTGCAATTGGCAACAGCGCAAATATCAACATTGCAACGGATAGCGGCGATATTAAGTTTGTATCTGCCGGCGGCGATTTGAACGTTGAGCAGGCTGTTACCGGCGGAATAAATGCTATTGATGCTACAACCGGCAGCGTATACCTTGAAGCACAGGGCAACCTTATTGACGCAGCATATGTAGTAAATGGCGACTATGCAGTTAAAGGCCAGCGCATTGACCTTATCAGCAACACCGGCAATATCGGTGCGCTGAATGATGACGGAACCGTTGTTAATGCGTTTAGGGTTCTTGGCGGCAGCGAGCTTTACAGCAGCGACACCATGGCAAGCAGCGTTAACGCACAGGCGAAGGGCGACATTGTGCTGACGCAGGTTGACGGCAATATGCGCCTTGGCACGATTGTAAGCGAGGACGGCGACGCAGTGCTGACGGTTAATAACGGCAGCTTTGTGGACGCACACCCGAGCGAAAATAATGACAACAGCAGCGCGCAGGATAAGATTGACCGCTGGATTGAAGCAGGGTTGATCAGTGCTCAAGATGATGCTAATAGCAGTGCAAACGCAGCTAAAGAAGCCAAAGAAGAACGCATGGAAGCTTTGGATAGCAAAGCTGATGCACTTGCATATGATGCAATTTATGACGATGTTATTAAGCCGGCAGTAGAAAAATATCAGGAAGCAGCCGATGCTTTTGCTAAAGATGAAACCATAGTTGCAGCTCAGCAGAAATTGCAGGATGCTTTGCTTGAAGCCGGTGATAACCAGGAGGCAATCGCAGCAGCCAATGCGGAATATCAGCAAGTTGTTGATAATTACTTTGCCGGAACTGGCTTTAATGAAACAGAGCAGAACTTTATAGCTGACAATGATACAGCGGCAGCTACTCAATATGTATTTGATAATAGCAAGGCTGACACTGTTGGCAACTACAAAGACGCTGCCGGAAAATTAGCTGATGCCTTTGCTAATAACGCTGATTTGCAGGCAGCTAAAGATACCTATCTTAATTCCTACAAAGAAGCTTCGGCAGCTTATAGTGCTGAAGTTGCAGCGGCTGAAGCAGCCGGTGCGAGTGATGCGGAAATTGCTGCTATTGGCGAAAAGTATCAGGCGCAATATGAAGTTATCACTAATGAGTATCTTGCTGCGCAAGCTGAAGTTTATGGCGATAGCTTTACTGCTGAAGAACAGCAGCTTATCAGCTCTTATGCTGAGGTTGACGTTGATGAAAGCAACTACGGTTGGAGCAAGAACCAACTGTTGTATGCAATTCAGGACAGCGTATTGAATGCTGAACCTGGTAAAGATGTACTGACGGTTGAAACGCCTAACGTAACTGCTAACAATATTACTCTTAACGCTGCTAACGGCGGTGTAGGTATTGATGGCGAAGCAAAGGTTATTGATTATGCTAACCTTAATGACGAAGCAAACCTTAAACTGCTGGCACAGGCTAAAGCAGGCGACCTTACCTGGCATGAAGATACCAAGCAAGTAGAAATCCGTCAGCAGCAGGCTATTACCGTAAGCGTAAAAAAACAGGATGATAACTCTTATGGCAAAGTAAATGTAACTGGCAGAGATAACGTATATCTGGCAGGCGTTAAAGATACCCAGCTGAATATTACCGGCGTTGATACTGATGGCAACATCCGCCTGCAGGGTGATGAAGGTATTAATGTTAGCGGTATGCTGAGCGGTGAAGATTTAACTTTGACCGGCGGCAGCGGCGATATTATGGGTAATGATGTTATTAATGATGTTGGTTATATTAAGACTGACGTTACCGGCAATGTATATGCTAACGCAGACGGCGATATTAATATTCACCATATTGGCGGTACTGACGATGCTGGCGATATTGTCGATTTGAAATTGCTGGCAATTTCTACCAATAAAGTTGCTAACCTTAAAGCAAAGAACAGCATTTTAATGTACACTGACCCCAATACCGAGGCGCAGGGCCGCATTAATGCAGATATAGTTAACCTGACGGCAGGTGGTAGTATTGGCAAAGCAGATAATGCTGTACGTATTATTAATGATGGCGCAGTTGTTAACGCTGACGCAGAAAAGGGCATTTACCTTTCCGGCGAAGGTTCCAATGGTGAACTTGTACTTGGCACGATTGAAGGCGCAAGTCTTGCGGTTGACAGCGTAAGCAGCGTAAGCATCGGCAAGGACGCAGCTGAAGATGAAGAAGCTGTTGAAGGCAATATTAAGGTAGACGGCGATGTCTCCTTAAGCGCTGACGCTGGCAGCGTTACAGAGGCAGATAATAGTGTTATTACTGCAAATAATGTTAACGCTTTGGCAACTGGAAATATCCTGCTTGGCAGTGAAGCTAATAAAGTAGACAGCTTTGTTGTAAACGGGCTTGGCGCTGATAACAGCCTTAACGGCAGTGTTGAACTTGCTGGCAGCAAAGATAGCGGATTTGCTGCTGACCTTAACGGCATTACGGTAAATAACGGTGGTGTTACTGTTACAAATTATGCTGAAAACGGAACTCTTAATATCAGCGGCGGCAGCGTAAAAACAACTGACGCAGAAAAAGGCAGTGTAACCTTTAGCAGTGAGGGCAGTATTACTGCCGATACAACCGTTAACAGTGCGGCAGACATTGTTATGGATGCCGACGGCGCAATTACTAACAATGGCGCTTTAACCGCGCAGAATAACGTAAACGTTAACACCACGGAAGGCGCTATTGAAATTGGCGGCAGCGTAACTGCAACAGATAATGATGTAAACATTACTACCGGCAGCGGCGCAATCAGCACTACCGGCGCAATCAGCGGCGGCACTAATGTAAAAGTAGATGCAGGCACCACCGGCACTATTGACCTTGGCGGCGATGTAACCGCTGAAGGCGGCGATGTGGATGTAACTACTGATGACGGTTATATTAAAACTACCGGCGCTGTTACGGCAAATAACGATGTTAATGTAGATACCTTAAATGGTTTAATTAACCTTGGCGGGCTTGTTGATGCTGAAACCGGCTTTGTAAATGTAAGCACTGCTAACGGCAGCATTACTACCGGCGGTTATGTAAGCGGCCATAAAGATGTAATGCTTAACAGCGATGGCGGCGATATTACGGTTGGCGGTTATACTGAATCTGAAACTCAGAATGTAACGGCAACCGTTAAAGGCGACGGCAACATTTCCTTTGCAGGCACAGTATCCGCCAACGGCGATGTTGAAGCTGAAGTAACCGGCGAAGGCAATATTACTACCGGCACCGGTGCGGAAGTTAGCGGCACGGATATTAGCTTTACCACATACGAAGGCAATATTACTACCGGCAGTGATTTGACAGCAGATAAGAATGTTGACCTTAATGTTAACACCGGCAACATTACCTTCGGCGGCGATGTAACTGCAAACGACGGCAATATTACGATTGATATTGAGCATGATGGCTATTTGAAGGATGCCGAAGGCATGGATAATACGCTTGCAGCTTATGGGCCTGAAGGCAGCGAAACTGCGGGCAACATTATCATCACTACCGGCGGTGCGGGCGACGTTGATTTGTACGACCTGTATGCTACCAACGCAGCAAGGATTGACATCGCTGACGGCAGCCTGACATTGCATGAAATTAACGGTGAACTTGTAGCCATGCAGCTGCGCACGGAAGGCAAGGACATGAACGTTGAGAATATCGTAGCAGGTACGCAGATTGTGCTTACAGGCAGCGATATGACTCTTGACCAGATTTCGCAGCGTCCGGATGCAGACGGTATGCTGGTTATTACGCCTGACAACGCAGAAGCAGATAAACCGATTGATAACTTTACTATCGGCGATATTAAAACTAACAGCGACAGCGGAATCCGCTTTGACCGCCTGTGGGTAAATAACTCCGATATCCATATCAGTGAAGGCCAGCTGTGGTTTGACAAACTGTATGTTGAAGATAACGCGCACTTCAGCAATGATGAAATGACTGCAGCAATTTACGGCAAACCGCCTCTGCGTGATGGCAGCGACAGCGTTTACTGGATTAACACCGAAGAGAACCGTCCGGAAAGCAGCCTTGATATGTGGCTGAACGGCACGGGTGACTGGATGTACCTGCGCTTTACCGATGACCATATTCAGGAAAGCAATGGCATCCTGCTGACTCTGGATGAATACGATTACGTTTACGACCAGCGCTTCACGGCGGAAGACCATCTGCGCTGGCAGCACGGGCGTTACCTTGATGAGGATTGGAAACAGGCTTATGGCTACGGCTTATCGCTGCACGACCGTTACGGCCTGATTGATTACCAGAACTTTACCGAAGAAAACGCCGGTGAAGACGAAATTGCCGTAGAGGCTTAACAAAATTTAATACCCGGGGGCGCAAATGCCTTCGGGTATTACAAATAATTTTGGAGGTTGATGTTTGGATGAATAAAAAAGCGGAATCCTTTAAAAAGTATTTGGATGACAACAAGATTAAAAGCTTTACCGTTGACGAAATTGCGGATGACCAGTTAAACAGCGTTGTGTTCCGCAGTAATATTGAAATTAACGGGCAGCAGCTGCCGACGATTGTTGTGCTGGACAGCAGCATTTATGGCATGGTGCGCGTCCTTGTGGCGCAGCGTGTGCTGAACGACGCCAACGAAACGGAGCTTTTAAAAGAGCTGAACCGCCTGAACAAAGGCTATAAATCCTTTAAATATTATTTTGACGATAACGGTTCGCTTATTCTGGACTGCTGCATTTTGTTCAAGGATGACAGCGACGGCGATTTGATTTACACGATGTTCGACGTTATCATCCGCCATTTAAACGGCGAATACAAAAAACTGATGCAGTTAATCTGGAAATAACCCTGGTTTTTACGGCCGCCTTCGGGCGGCTTGTTTTTTATCCGCGCGGGCGCGAAAAAAGTAAACACCGTTATGGTAAAGTCCTTTTTGTTTTATTATATTCTTTACACTTTGCGGTGTGGTTTGCAAAAGTTCACAAAAAATTACACTTTTTGTTGACATTATTGCCGTTTGGTGATAAATTTCATACTATATTATTATTTTATTTTAAGGGAAAGAGGTAAAGAAAAATGACAGGATTAATGTTGTTAGGCATCGCGCTGGTTGTGTGTGCCTGCGGCTATTTTATTTACGGCCGCTGGCTGGTAAGGCTGTGGGGCGTTGACCCCAATGCGCGCACGCCGGCCTATGTGCACGAAGACGGCAACGATTATGTTCCGTCCAGTAAGTTTACGGTTTTTGCGCATCAGTTTTCTTCAATTACGGGCGCAGGCCCTGTAACCGGCCCGATTATCGCGGCTATGTTCGGCTGGGCGCCGGTTATGCTGTGGCTGATGATTGGCGGCATTTTCTTCGGCGCTGTGCAGGATTTTACCGCGCTGTATGCTTCCGTTAAAAACGAGGGCAAATCCATGGGCATGCTGATTGAGCAGTACATCGGCAAAACCGGCAAAAAAATGTTCCTTTTGTTCTCGTGGCTGTTTACTTTGCTTGTAACCGCCGCTTTCGCGGATATCGTTGCCAGCACGTTTAACGGCTTTAAGTCTGACGGCGCTTTGGCTACCCCGAATGCTGCCGCGGCTTCGATTTCCATGCTGTACATTGTTGTAGCCATTGCTTTTGGTTACTTTTTAAAGAAATGCCCGCTGGCTGAAGGGCCGAAACTGGTTGTTGCCATTGTTTTGATGCTGGCGATGCTGTGGGGCGGCATTGAATATCCGCTGTATTTTGATAAAACTACCTGGCTTTATGTAGTTTTTGCTTATATGTTTATGGCGGCGGTTATGCCGATGTGGCTTTTAATGGAGCCGCGCGATTATTTAAGCGTGTTCCTGCTTTTAGGCATGATTGCCAGCGGCGTTTTGGGCGTAATCTTCACCAATCCGTCCATCGAGCTGCCTGCTTTTAACGGCTTTGTTGTAAACGGACAGCCGCTGTTCCCGATTCTGTTCATCACCATCGCGTGCGGCGCGGTATCCGGCTTCCACAGCCTGGTATCCTCCGGCACTTCTTCCAAAACCGTTTCCAACGAAAAAGACATGCTCTTTATCGGTTACGGCTCCATGCTGATTGAATCCATCCTCGCCGTTGTATCCTTAATCGTTGTCGGCGCTGCCGCTACCGGCGGCGTAATGCCTAAAGGCACGCCGTTCCAGATTTTTGCGGGCGCTGTCGGCGGCTTTATGGGTATGTTCGGCCTTTCCACCCACGTGGCAACCTGCGTCATCACCATGTGCGTATCCGCGCTGGCGCTGACGACTCTGGACTCCGTAGGGCGTATCGGCCGTATGTGCTTCCAGGAACTGTTTACCTCCGGCAAACCGGAAGAAATGAGCGGCTTCCAGAAGCTGATGACCAACAAATATTTTGCGACCGTTATTACGCTGTTCTTCGGTTACTTGCTCTGCCTCGGCGGATATATGAACGTATGGCCGCTGTTCGGCGCAGCCAACCAGCTTTGCGCAGCACTGGTATTCATCTCGCTGTCGGTATTCCTTAAAGTTACCGGCCGCCAGGGCTGGATGCTTTATGTGCCGATGACCTTTATGTTCCTCGCTACCATGAGCGCGCTGGCGATGTCGATTTACGGCATTATCAACAAGCTGATGACGGGCGCACCGTTCGGCATGCTTACCGACGGCTTGCAGCTGGTAGTTGCCATTGCGCTGATTACGCTGGCATTTTTGATTGCCTCCAACGGCGTAAGAACCTTGACCAGCAGCGAAGCAGGTTCGCATGGCAAAACGGCAAATGCTTGATAAATAAGTTTTAAAAATTAAAGCGGCCCTGAAAATACCTTCGGGGCCGCACTTTTTTTGCAATATTTTTTTGACTGGTGGGTTTTTTTTGAACCTGAATTGTGCTAAAATTAACCTATAAGCCATTTTATCTTGGGAGGTAAGAGAATGAAAAAACTTTTTAATTTATTAATGGTAGCCCTGATGGCTGTTTGCTTTGCAATCCCCGCTATGGGCAAAGCCGAAGCTGCTAAAGTAGTAGTGCTTCCTCTGGTTAACAACTCCGGCAGCGAAACCGCAGGCCAGATTTATATCAGCGGCGCTATTCAGCTGTTTGATTATCCTGAATACGAACTGCTTGAAAACGACGTAACCAACGACGCTATCGCTGCTGCCAACATCGGCAAAGACGGTGCTTCCAAAGACGCTATGGTAAAAATTGCCAAAGCTTCCGGCGCTGACCTTGTAGTTGGCATGGTTCTGGATACCTGCGAAGACAACCCGGTATTCCCAAGCGCAGAACGCATTTTGAAACTGGACATCACCGGCAAAACCTACGCTTACAGCGCAATTAACGGCAAGTTCTATGAACACCGCATTTATGAGGACAAAGAAATCGACGAAACCCTGACCAGCCGTTGGGATTGGGTAAGCGAAGAATTTGGCCGCTGCGTAACCCGTGAAATGAAACGCGTTGACAAAGCTTTTATGGAAAACAAATTTTAATTAAGGCTTAACCAAAGGCCCTTGCCATACCGGCAGGGGTCTTTTTGTTTTGCCAGCTGGAAAAAATTATCGCTATATGGTAAAATAATAAAATAGAGCGGTCTTTATCGAAAAAGTTTACTAATATAGATTGGAGGATGGCACTTTGAATAATGACATCCATATAGTTCTTGACAGCATTGCTTCCGCCGGTGAAACCCCGCTGGCGCATGACGCACGCTGCCATATCCTGCCGCTTATTGTGCGCCACGGCGCGATTGAATGGCGCGACGGTGAAAAGCAGACGGCAGATATGTTTAAAATGGTGAAGGACAGCGGCGAACTGCCGAAAACTTCCCAGCCGCCCGTGGGCGATTTTTTGGATTTGTTTTATGAGCTTGCTAAAGAAGGTAAGAAGGTTATCGGTATTTTTGTGGACGGCGTTTTAAGCGGCACCTGCCAGACGGCGCAGATGGCGGCGCGTCAGGTAATGCAGGAGCTGCCGGGCGCGGATATCCGCGTGTTCGACAGCAGGACGGCGGCAACGCCTATCAGCGCATTGGCGCTTGACGTTTTGGAACACATCGACGCGGGCGACAGCATGGACGAGCTGGAAGCCTTTATTAACGACGCTATTTACAGGACGGAAACTTTCTTTTCCGTCAGCACGCTGGAATATTTGCAAAAAGGCGGGCGTATCGGCGCGGTGGGCGCGCTGGTGGGTAATCTGCTGGGCATCCGCCCGGTAATTACGCTTGATAAGGAAGGCAAGCTGCTGGTGGCGGCCAAATGCCGCACGCGCAGCAAGGTGCTGAACACGATGCTTGAACTGGCGGAAGCCAAGGGCGAGCCGGAACGCATCTGCATTGCCAACGAAGAAGCGGAGAATGACGCTAAATATCTGTACGAAGAAATGACGAAGCGTTATCCCGGTGTGCCGGTTTTAATGACGGGCATCGGCACGGTGCTGGCTTCGCATTTGGGGCCGGGCTGTATTGGCCTTTTTATACGCACCAAAGCATAAATTTAAGTTTTACCGGCATGGCCGGATTGATAAAAAACAAAGCGGCATGGAGTTTTGCGCATGCCTGATTGGGGGTAGTGATGGACGCGAAACAGACGGCTGTTATTAACGGCCGCGATATAAAAAATATGCTGCTTGGCGCTTACGGCGCGTTTGCGCAAAGCTATAAGCAGATTGATGATTTAAACGTGTTCCCGGTGCCGGACGGCGATACGGGCACGAATATGATGCGCACAATGGAAGCAGTACACCGCGCGGTGACGCCGCTGGATACGGAATCGGCGGCGGAGGTTGGCGCGGCGGCTGCCAAAAGCGCTATTATGGGCGCGCGCGGCAACAGCGGCGTAATCCTTTCGCAGCTTTTGCGCGGCATTGGGCGCGGGCTGGCAGGCAAGGAGCGCGTTACCGGCAACGAGCTGGGCAAGGCGTTTCAGTTTGGCATTTTGTATGCTTACCGCAGCGTGGCAAAACCCGTTGAAGGAACTATTTTAACGGTGGCGCGCGGCATTGCCAAGGCGGCTTACCATGCAGTGCGCCGCGGCGAAGATTTTGTGGAAATTTTAACGGAAGCTATCGACGGCGGCAAAAAGGAACTGGCACGCACGCCGGAGCTTTTGCCTGCGCTGAAGGCTGCGGGCGTGGTTGACGCGGGCGGACAGGGTTTGATTGTCTTTTTGCAGGGCTGCTTAAACGGGATGCTCGGCAAGGCGGAACCAATCGGCGAAGTAAGCGCGGCATCCGCGAAAGCGGCGGAACTGCCTGCGGAAGAGGTTGATTTAACCAACCCGTACTGCACGGAATTTATTGTTAAAAACGCTAATGTTGACGAAAAAACAGTGCGCGCGGCGCTGCTGCCTTTGGGTAATTCGCTGATTGTGGCAGCGATGGACGACATTGTTAAGGTGCATGTGCATACCGCCAACCCGGGCACGGTTTTGCAGCACGGTTTAAGTTGGGGCACGCTGCACGATATTAAAATCGACAACATGGCGGAGCAGCACGAACACCGTGTGTTCAGCGCGGCGGCAGTTGCGCAGCAGCCTAAAAAAGAGGGCGTCGGCCTTGTAAGCGTGGCGGCAGGCAGCGGCATTGCCGAAATTATGCTAGCGCAGGGCGTAACGGATATTATCAGCGGCGGGCAGAGCATGAACCCGCCTGTGGAAGATTTTGTAACTGCCATTGAAAACGGCGCGTACAGCAAATACATTATTTTGCCGAACAACAAAAATATTGTGCTGGCGGCGCAGCAGGCGCAAAAACTGCTTGGTGCGGATAAAGTGGCTTATGTGCCGACTGTAAATTTAGCGCAGGGCATTGCCGCGATTTTAGCGTTTGATACGCAGGCCGATATGGAAACCAACGTGGAAGCGATGACGGAAGCCATGCAGCAGGCGCATTGTGCGGCGGTAAGCACGGCGGTGCGCGACAGCGTTGTAAACGGCATGCCCATCATTAAGGGCGAATACATCGGGCTGTTGGAAAACAAAATCGTCTGCACCGGCGGCAGCTTAAATGCGGCGGCGGTGGACGCGGTGCATCAGGCCGGTACGGATTGGGAGCTTTTAACCCTGTACTACGGCAGCGAAATCACCGAAGACGAAGCCAACAGTGCGGCGGCGGAACTTGAAAAAATCTGCCCCGGGGCGGAAGTGCAGGTGCTTAACGGCGCACAGCCGCTGTACCCGCTGATTATTACATTGGAATAGCAAAAATTAAGGCATGCACGCCGCATGCCTTTTGTTTTGGAGGGGACTTATGCAGGAGATTCTGCTGGCGATTGTGTTGGGCATCGCCATTGGGCTGCTTAATTTGTTAAGCTATAAAATAAAAGCCGGTTTAAATAAATTTTCTACCGTGTGTTTGTGCACCATGCTGTTCTGCCTCGGAGCAAAAATCGGCTGCGACGACGCGCTTTTAGCAAAGCTGGGCACGCTGGGTTTGCAGGCGGGGGCAGTTGCCTTCGGCGCTGTGTGCGGCAGCGTGGTGCTGGTTTTTTTGGTAACTAAATTTATCGCCCGCCCGGCGGATGTTGAAGCAGAGGACGGTGACGCCGGATGATTCTGACAATTACCGTGGCGCTGTTTTGCGGCATGGCGGCAGGCTATGTGTTTTTGGACGTTGGCGACAAGGGCACGCTGGATTTTATTTTGATGACGGCGCTGGACATTATGGTGTTTGTCGCGGGCATTGAAATCGGCAGCAACAGGGATATTTTAAAGCGTGTCTGCAATCTGCACAGCGCGGTGCTGGCATTAAGCATACCGGCGGCGGTGGCAGTGGGCAGTGTTATCGGCGCGGCGCTTATCGGCATGGCGGTTGGGTTAAGCCTTTATGATGCGGTACTGGTGGGCAGCGGTTTTGGCTGGTACAGTTTTTCATCAGTTGTTATAAGCGCCATGTACAGTACGGAAATCGGTACGGTATCCTTTTTGGCAAACATGCTGCGCGAGCTGTCGGCGTTCTTTTTAATACCGCTTTTAGTGCGCGTGCATAAACTGCTGGCACTTGCGCCCAGCGGCGCGGCGACAATGGACAGCGGCCTGCCGGTGGTAATAAAATATACCAATTTGCATGTGGGGATGTATTCCTTCATCAACGGATTGGTGCTTACCTTAATAGTGCCGGTGTTGTTATCGTGGCTGTTAAGTTTAAAATAAAAAATGCTCCGCTTTTTAGTGGAGCATTTTTTATTTTTTCTTTATTTTTTGTTTTCGGCTTTGCAGTTACTATATTGCTTTTAATTTACTACATTGCTCATTTTTGTTTTTACCTTTGAATGGAGATAGTGCTTTTTTATTTGAAGTTTTTCATTCATTTTCATTCTTTTGACGGAGCAAAAGAACGAAACAAGAAAACTCCCGCGGCTAGCAAAAATTTACGGATTTTATTGCTAAAGCAAAAAATCCGCACGCGTCCCGCCGCAACCAATAAAAATTTCCACGGAACTCGCTTCGCTCAGACACCGGGAAATTTTTATTGCTCTTTATCAATGCCGCTAAATTTTTAATGCCGCGCTCCGCCCAAATTCGTACTTTGGCTGCGTTTTTATTTTGATAGCAATGTTTCCATACTTTTCAGTAGCCTGTGATCTTACGATGTGCGCTAATCAATCAAAAAGAAGTTAAAGAGTACGACGCTCGGCAACACGCGGCATCGGATTTTAGCAAGATTTTCTAAGAAAAACGGCAAAAATCAGGTGTTTGAGCGCAGCGAGTTCCGCCAATTTTTGCCGTTTTTAGACAAACATGCTTGCGTTAAGAAATCCGCCTAGCCGCGGAACTTTCTTGGTTCGTTCTTTGGTTACAAAGAATGAACATGAGCGAGAAAAGTAAAATTTAAAAGCACTATCCTTCATACAAAGTTGCCAACAATAAAAACACATCCGCGTAAGCGGAAACAACATAATGTGAAATATCTTTGTCAACGGATAATAAATATTGACAAAGAATAGGCGATTTTATATAATTATTTTGAAAAAATAGCTTGTAAAGCGTATTGCCGTGAGGTAATATCGGAAGGAGGAGCTTATGTTAACCAACAGCGAACTGACCGCCATCCTGCGCGAGAACGGCTTTAAGGTTACGCCGCAGCGCCTTGCTGTGTACGAAACCCTTGCCGCTACGCATGAACATCCCAGCGCCGAGATGCTGTACAAAACGCTGCGCCCCAAATATCCTTCTATGAGTTTTGCTACCGTATATAAAACCGTAGAGATTTTGAACAGGCTGCATGTTATCCAGATTCTTAATACCGGTGAAGACAGCTTCCGTTATGATGCGGATATCAGCGAGCACCATCATGTGCAGTGTACCTGCTGCGGCAAGGTTGAAGATTTGTTCAATGTTGACGACAGCGGCATTATGGCGCAGGCCGAAAAACAAAGCGGCTACAAATTGAGCGGGCACCAGTTTTATTTTTACGGTATCTGCGAAGACTGCCGCAAAAAACACTGATTGCCTGAACGCAGGGGACCCTTTGGGGTCCCGTTTGTTTTTTACGGCGGCGCTGCCTTATAAAGTTTTATAAAAATTTACTTTTTTATCAACCCTGAACGCTTAACATTTGCTATAATGATAGAGTACAGATTTAAAATTGGGGAGGAAGTACCATGGAACTTGCCCGTATTATTGAACATACATTATTGAAACCGGAAGCAACCGTGAAAGACATTATGCAGCTTTGCAACGAAGCGATGGAGCACAAGTTGTACGCCGTGTGCGTTAACCCGTGCTATGTGCCGCTGGCAAAACATTTGCTGCAGGGCAGCGATGTAAAGGTTGTTACGGTTGTCGGCTTTCCGCTGGGCGCGACGTTCAGCTGCGTTAAGGCGCTGGAAGCCAAAACGGCGATGGAGGAACACGCCGACGAAATTGATATGGTGATGAATGTATCCGCCTTTAAAACGGGCGATTACGCCGCTGTGACGGAGGACATCCGCCGCGTGGTTGAGGCCGCTGCGCCCTGCCCGGTAAAGGTTATTATTGAAGCCGCTTATTTAACACCGCGTGAAAAACGCACGGCCTGCCGCATTATCTCCGACGGCGGCGCGAAGTTTGTAAAAACCGCCACCGGTTTTGGCAAGGGCGGCGCGACTGTTGAAGATGTTAAGCTGCTGCGTGAGGAAGCCGATAAGTACGGTCTGAAGGTTAAGGCTGCCGGCGGTATCCGCGACGCTGCAACCGCACGTGCTATGGTTGAGGCAGGCGCCGACCGCATCGGTACCAGCACCGGTGCAGCCATTGCCGCAGGTGAAGCATGACGGGCGAGTTTAAAATCTCCGTTCTGGCCAGCGGCAGTAAGGGCAACGCCACCGTTATCAGCGCGGGCGGAAAAAATATTTTGATTGACGCCGGTATCAGCTGCCGCCAGCTTGTGCAGCGCCTGCGCGAAGCCGGTTTGCAGCCGGAGGATTTGGACGCCGTGCTGTTGACGCACGAGCACCGCGACCACGTTAACGGGCTGCCGGTGTTCAGCCGCAACTATCATCTGCCGGTGTTTGCCAACGAGGCGACGTGGCATTATATCCCCCAAAGGGGAGAGCTGGAGCGCGTTAACTGCCGTTTAATGCCGAAGCTGCTGGAAACGGACGGGCTGAAAATTACAAGTTTTGCCGTGCCGCACGACGCCGCAAGCACCGTTGGTTATGTGTTTACCTGGGCCGGTGCGCGCTGCGTGTACCTGACGGACGTGGGCTTTATTACGGAAGAAATTAAGGAAAACGTGGCGGGCGCGGACACTTTGGTGCTGGAAGCCAACCACGACGAAGAAATGCTGAAAAAAGGCACGTACCCTTACGCGTTAAAGCAGCGCATTCTGGGCACGCGCGGGCATTTATCCAACAATGCTGCGGGGTGGCTGCTTTCGCAGATGGAGCGCTTGCCGGGCGAGGTTTTTTTGGCGCATTTAAGCCAGGAGAACAACACGCCGCAGCTGGCGCTGAAAACCGTGCGCGGCATTCTGGACGCGAAGGAATTGGGCGAAGATACGCAGATTTATGTGACTTCGCAGGACAATATAGTAAAAAATTTTTGAGGGGTGTAAAAATGCAAAAGACGATATTAAAAAAATCACTTAACTTGGTTATGTGCGGTATTTTAAGCACCGCAGTGCTTTTGGGCGGCTGCGGCGTTGGCAATACCGCTGAAAAACAAAAAGAAGCAGCGCCTGCCGCAAAGCAGGAAGTAAGGCTTTCCGACGCGCGCAACACGCCGGTAGTTGTGGCGGCGCAAAAGGTTGGCCCGGCCGTTGTTGGTATTACCAACAAAGCTTATGTGCGCGACTTTTTTAACCGCGTGCAGCTGACGGAGCGCGGCACGGGCAGCGGCGTTATTTACGACAAGAGCGGCCTGATTGCCACCAACAACCACGTTGTTGAAGGCGCGCAGGAAATTATTGTAAGCCTGACGGACGGGCGCAGCGTTAAAGGCAAGGTACTTGGCGCCGATGCGGCGACCGACCTGGCTGTTGTAAAAATTGATGTGGACGGCGATTTGCCGGTTGCTGAGTTTGGCGATTCTTCCACTTTGCAGGTCGGCGAGCCTGCCATTGCTATTGGTAATCCGCTGGGGCTGGAGTTCCGCGGCAGCGTGACGGTGGGCGTTATCAGTGCGCTGAACCGTTCTATCGAGCTGGGCGACCGCAAATTTACGCTGATTCAGACCGACGCGGCGATTAACCCCGGTAACTCCGGCGGCGCGCTCGTCAATGCGGACGGCGAGGTTGTAGGCATTAACTCCGCCAAAGTTGCCGTCAGCGGCGTTGAAGGCATCGGTTTTGCCATTCCGGTCAACTCTGCCAAACCTATTCTGGACGAGCTTGCAAACCACGGACGCATTGCCCGCCCGTATATCGGCGCCAGCCTGATTGATAAGGACATCAGCGCGCGCTATGGCTTTGACCTTGATTTGCACGGCGGCATTTTTGTAATGAAAATTGTTACCAACGGCCCGGTTTATAACGCAGGCATGCGCCCCGGCGATATTATTCTGACGTTTGACGGCGCGAAGGTTGAAACTGTGCCCGAACTGCGTGCAAAACTGGCTGAGAAGAAAGTCGGCGACGTGGTGACGATTGTGGTGCTGCGTGCAGGCATTGAACGCAGCCTGCAGGTAACTTTGCAGGAAATGCCGCAGGAGAACTGAGATGAAAATCAGCATCGTCTGTGTCGGCAAGATTAAGGAAAAATACCTGACCGAAGGCATTGCCGAATTTACCAAGCGCCTGACGCCGTATTGCAAGCTGGAAACCATTGCCATCGGCGAAGAAAAAATGCCGGACAGCCCATCGCCTGCTGAAAAAGAGCAGGTGCTGGCGAAGGAAACGGAGCGTTTGCTGAACGCGATACCGCAAAACGCGCATGTGGTGCTGCTGGATTTGCAGGGCAAGGAAATAACTTCGCCGCAGCTGGCGGATTTATTTGACGAGTGGGCGCTGGCTGGCAAAAGCCATATCGCTTTTGTTATCGGCGGCGCGTTTGGTTACACCGACGCCTTACGCAAGTGTGCCGATATGCGCTGGAGCTTTTCCAAACTGACCTTTACGCACCAGATGATACGGCTGTTTTTGGTAGAGCAGATTTATAGGGCGTTTAAAATCAGCAGAAATCAAAAATACCATTGGTGAAACAAAAAAAAGAGCAACGAAAGTTGCTCTTTTTTTATGCTTTTTTATATTTTACGTTTTAATACACCAACATCCCGATAATGCCGCTGATGAGCATTAAGCTGATGGCACCGACTTTGCGGTAGTAATGCAGGTAAAACAGCAGCAGCAGCACCGGTATGCCGATGGGGTTGAAGGTACTGCTTTCGGCAGCGGTGTTTTCAATCGGGAACAGGGTGATGTTTAAAAAGAAGATAACGGCGGTAATCATAAAGGCGATAACCGCGGGGCGGATGCCGCACAGTGCCTGCTGCACCAGCGTGGATTTGCTGAATTTTTCCAGCGAGCGCGCGACAAAATAAACGATGATGAACGAAGGCAGCGATACGCCGAGCGTGGCGATGAAAGAGCCCATAAATGCAGGGAACCATTCCGGCCCGCAGACGCGTGCACCGACGTAGGTGGCAGTGTTGACGGCAATCGGACCCGGCGTCATCTGCGAGATGGTGATGATGCGGGCGTATTCGGCCGCCGGTATCCACCCATGTGCAAGGACTTCCTGCTGTATGACGCTGACCATGGCGAGCCCGCCGCCGAAGGAGAACAGGCCTATTTTAAAGAATACGAAGAACAAATCCCAGTAAATCATTTTTCTGCCCTCCCCAGCAAACGGTATGCGGCAATGGCGTACAGCGCCGCCGCGATAACGGTGGACGCGATGCCGAAGCCCAAAACGTAAATTTCCGCCACGGAAGCGGCGAGGATAACCCAGCCCAGCTTGTTGCTGACGGAGGATGCAAACATTTTTTTAGTGGCGACAACCAGCAGCACAGTAATGGCGGCGTTGACACCGGCGAAGAATTTTAAAATATAAGCGTTGCTGTCCAGTCCGCTGGAGGCAAACAGCATGGCAATGGCAAAAATTATGATGAAGGACGGCAAAATTACGCCCAGCGTGCAGACCAGTGCGCCTGCGATGCCTGCGAGGCGGTAGCCCAAGAACGTGGCGGAGTTGACGGCGATAACGCCCGGCAGCGATTGGGCGATTGCCAGCACGTCGGTGATATCCTTATCGTCAATCCAGCCCTGGCGCTCTACAAATTCGTCGCGGATTAGGGGAATCATGGCGAGCCCGCCGCCGATGGTGAACAGGCCTATTTTAAAAAACACGTTGAACATGTGTAAAAAACTTACTTGTTTTTGCTGCATGGTTACACTTCTTTCATAAAACGGTTAAGATATTTATATTATCGCTTAAAAGTAAGGGGTTGGCAAGTAAAATAAAACAATCCAATTCCGTTTGACATTACCCATAAAATCGCTATAATATAAATAAAGAGGGATAACCCGATAGTCGCGTGTCGGTTCTCTCCTCTGTAGTTAACAACTGTTGAAAGAAAGACCGGCTTCGACCAAGTCGGTCTTATTTCATCTATAAGTTACTACTTACGGATTGAAATAATGATAGCAACGAGCGTTGCAAAAGCAATCATTAAGGATATTGCTTCATAAACAGTCACGGCTATCACCTCCTGCTTGCGGAGGAACCAACCTATCGGATTATCCCATGCAAAATAGTATAACAGATGAATATCAAAAAATAAACCCCTGAAAAAATTTTTTCAGGGGTTTTGTATATTTCAATGCTTCCGTATTTCCACATCTACCGACGTTTTCCATTTCAGCACAAGCGCGACGATGAGGCTTAACACAAACGCTGCGGAAAATACGTACAGCGTCGCTGTGTAGCCGCTGGTGGTTTCGCGCATCCACGATAATAGCAGCGGTCCTGCGATGCCTGCCATGCCCCACGCGGTTAAAATTTTGCCGTGGATGGCGCTCAGTTCTTTCGTGCCGAACAGGTCGCTTAAATAAGCCGGCATGCACGAAAAGCCGCCGCCGTAGCAGGAGATGATGATGAACACCAAAAGCTGAAACAAAAGCGCGTCCGCCGTCTGCGCCAGCAGGTAAAACGCGGCAATTTCAATTACAAAAAACAAAACGTAAACGGCGCGCCTGCCGATGTAATCCGAAACTGTTGACCACGCAATGCGTCCGCCGCCGTTAATCAGCCCGATGATGCCAACCATGGAAGCCGCTGCTTCCGGCGTCATGCCGACAACCTCCTGCGCCATGGGCGAGGCAACGGCGAGCAGACCGATGCCGCAGGTGATGTTGGTAAAAAATATCCACCACAGTGCGTAAAACTGCCAGGTTTTAAGCGCCTGCGCCGCTGTGTAGCTTTTGGGTGCAAGCAGCGTTGTGTAATTGCCGCTTTGCGCGGATTGCTGCTGCGGCTGTGCTTTGGGCGGTTCCAGATACGATGCCGACAGCGCCATGATGACCATGTATGCCACGCCCAAAATGATGAAGTTCTGCGCTAAACCGTAGTTAGCAACTAAATACTGCATTAAAGGCCCGGCGATTAAACTTGCAAAGCCGAAGCCCATGATGGCAAGCCCGGTGGCGAAGCCGCGGTTGTTGGGGAACCATTTTACCAGCGTCGATACCGGCGTGATGTAGCCGACCCCTAAACCAATGCCGCCGATAAAACCGTAGAACAGGTACAGCAGAGCAAGGCTCTGCAAATGTACCGCCAGCGCCGTGCCCAGCATGCCGGTGCCAAAGAACAGCGCGCTGGTAAAGCCGCTTTTGCGCGGGCCGTGCTTTTCAACGTAGCCGCCCAAAAAGCCTGCGGATAAACCCAAAAACAAAATGGCGATGGAAAAAGTCCACGTTGTTTGCTGCAAGGTAAAGCCAAGCTGCTGCATAATGGGACGCGTCAGCACGCTCCACGCATAAACGCTGCCGATGGAAATGTGGATGCCGACTGCCGCCAGCGCGATAAGCCATCTGTTTTTCATAAAAAATCTCTCCTTTCAATTACAAAGGAGAGAACCGACCGGATAACAAAAGCCGTCCGGGCACTTCTCTCTGCCCAGACGGCCGGCTAATCTTACAGCAGCGCGGTCCACGTGGTTAGTTCCACTTATATCCGTCAGTCCCGCGGCGCCTATGCAATTTGTATAGGTTTATTATATCAGCCGCAGGGTTTTTGTCAAGTAAATCTGCGCGGGCGCAAAGGCGTTTTGTTTTTGCGGCAAATTATGTTAAGATATAAACAGACTTTAGTAATGAGGCGGTTTTTATGATTTTAAGCGTTGAAAATTTGGGGCACAGCTACGGCGTGCGCACTTTGTTTAAAAATATCAGCTTTAATATAGAAGACGGCGACAAAATCGGCGTTATCGGCGTTAACGGCACGGGCAAAAGCACGCTGCTGCGCGATATTGCGACCGGCGAACCAAGCGAGGGCAAAATTACCAAAAACGGCGCGTGCGTGATTGAATATTTGCCGCAGGACCCGGCATTTGACCCGGAGGCGACTGTGTTGGAGCAGGTGTTCCGCGGCGAATCGGCACAGCTTGACGTAGTGCGCCGTTATGAGGCGGCAGTGCAGCGTGCGGCTTCAATGCCGGAGGACGTGGCGGCGCAGAAAGCACTTTTAACCTTGCAGCAGGAGATGGACGAAAAATTTGCGTGGCAGCTTGAAAGCGAAGCCAAAGCCGTGCTTGATAAACTGGGCATTACGGATTTAGAGCAGCCGATGAAGGAATTAAGCGGCGGCCAGCGTAAGCGTGTGGCACTGGCGGGCGTTTTGGTGCGCCCCAGCGACTTACTGATTTTGGACGAGCCGACCAACCACATGGATAACGACACGGTGGCGTGGCTGGAGGAAGTTTTGCAGAAGCGCAAGGGCGCGCTGTTGATGGTTACGCACGACCGTTACTTTTTTGACCGCGTGGTAAACCGTACGCTGGAAATTGACGGCGGCGAAGGTTATTTATACACCGGCAATTACAGTTTGTTTTTACAAAAACGCGAGGAACGCCGCATTGCCGCTGCGGGTGCTGCCCAGCGCCTGCGCAATGTGTACCGGCGCGAACTGGCGTGGATAAGCCGCGGGGCGGAGGCACGCCGTACCAAAAGCAAGGAGCGCATTGAGCGTTTTAACGCCTTGAAGGAAGAAGTAAACAACATCAAAAAAGAAGCGCAGCTGGAGATTTCCTCCGTCGGCTCGCGCCTTGGCAAGACGATTATCGAGCTGGAAGGCATCGGGCTGGATTACGGCGGCAAAACTTATATCAACGATTTCAGCTACATCATTTTGCGCAACGACCGTATCGGCATTGTCGGGCCTAACGGCAGCGGCAAAAGCAGTTTGATGGATATTATCGCCGGTAGGCTTACGCCGACGCGCGGCACGCTGAAAGTCGGGCAGACGGTTAAAATTGGCTATTTTGCGCAGCACAGCGAGTTTAAGGACGCAGACTGCCGCGTTTTGGAATACATTAAAAATGTGAGCGACTACATTGAAACGGCGGACGGTACGCGCATAACGGCGGCGCAGATGCTGGAACGCTTTTTGTTCCCGCCGGAGCTGCAATGGGTGCCCGTCAGCAAATTAAGCGGCGGCGAAAAACGCCGTCTGTACCTGCTGAGCGTTTTGATGAGTGCGCCGAATGTTTTGATTTTGGACGAACCGACCAACGACCTTGACATACCGACGCTTTCAGTGCTTGAAGATTACCTTGATACCTTTAATGGTGCGGTTATTGCCGTATCGCACGACCGTTACTTTTTGGACCGCTTTGCTGGTAAAATTTTCGCCTTTATGGGCGGCGGCGAAGTGCGTCAGTTCATCGGCGATTACACGCAGTACGAGCAGGCACGCGCCGAAGCGCAAAACCTTGCAAGGCAGGAGGAACGCGCACAGACAGCAGCCAAAGCGCAGCCGCGCGAGGAAAAACAGCGTGCGCCCAAAATGACTTACAAGGAAAAACTGGAATACGAACAGATTGAACAGGTTATCGCGCAGGCTGAGGCGGAGCTGAAAATGACGGAGCTTGAGATTAACGCCTGCGGTACGGATTTTGTAAAATTGACGGAGCTGACGGCACGCCAGCAGGAGCTTACGCAGCGCATCAGCGATTTGACCGACCGCTGGGCGTACCTTGAGGAGCTTGCCGAAGCGGAAGCAGCAAAATAGAAAGGATTTTTATGTTAGGCAAAAAGAACGCAGTGCGCCTGAGGCGGCTGCTGGACGTAATGATACCTATTTTAATAACGCAAACCGCCATTATGGCGATGAACTTCTGCGATTCCGCCATGAGCGGGCACGCCGGTGCTGTGCATCTGGCGGGTACGGCTATCGGCGGCAATTTGTGGATGCCGGTAATGGCTTCGCTGAACGGCATTTTGCTGGGCAGCATGCCGATAATTGCGCACCTTCTGGGGCGCGGCGAGCGGCAGAATATCGGTAACGTGGTGCGCCATACAATGTTATTGGCAACGGCATTTTCCGTTGCGCTGCTGGTTCTGGGCGTACTGTTTTTGGACGATTTGCTGGGCACTTTCGGACTGGAGCCGGACGTGCACTACATTGCCAAGATGTATATCGCTGCTATCGGCGTGGGCGTGCTGCCGTTTTTCTTATCGACGGCGCTGCGTGCGCTGGTTGATACCAGCGGCTACACCGGCATAACGATGAAGATTTATCTTCTGGCTCTGCCCGTCAACGCTTTTTTAAACTACTGCCTGATTTTCGGCGAGTTCGGCGCGCCCAAACTTGGCGGCATCGGCGCAGGGCTGGCGACCGGCATAACCTACTGGCTGGAATTTTTTATTTTCATCTACGTTGTGCACAAGCTGCCTGCGTTTGCACCGCTGCGCATTTTTACGGATAAGTTCAAACTGGACTGGGCGCAGCTGAAAGAAAACCTTTCACTCGGCATCCCCATGGGCGCGGCAATTTTTATGGAATCGAGTATTTTTGGCGTTATCGCCGTGTTTATCGCCAAATTCGGCACAATCATTATCGCGGCGCATCAGGCGGCAATGAGTTTTACATCGCTGCTGTACATGGTGCCGTTAAGTTTCAGCATGTCGCTGACCATCGTCGTCGGCGTGGAAGCCGGTGCGCGCCGTTTTGGCGAAGCGCTGCGCTACAGCCTGCTGGGCATTGCCTGCAATTTAACGGTGGCGGTTGCGCTGACAATTTTTGTGCTGCTGGACCGCGAGCTGATTGCCGGGCTGTACACGTCCGAACCGGTGATTATCAGCCAGACCGTTGCCTTTTTGTTCTACGCCATGTTCTTTCAGGTTATGGACGCCACCGCCGCGCCGATACAGGGCATCCTGCGCGGGTATAAGGACGTTAAATCAACCTTCTGGGCGGGGCTTGCAGCCTACTGGCTGATATGCCTGCCGCTCGGCTGCTGGTTCGACTACGGTCTGAATATGGGGCCGAACTCCTACTGGCTCAGCCTTGATATAGGGCTTTTATGCGCCGTTGCATTTTTAGGGGGCAGGTTTATTTATTTGCAGCGTAAGATAAAGGTGAATGGCGGGTTGGATAGTTAACTATGGACATTTACTTCCAAGGCTTAACATTAGGGCTTGCCTATGTCGCGCCGATAGGCATGCAAAACCTGTTCGTCATCAATAGCGCGCTTACGCAGAGCCGTTTGCGCGCACTCATAACGGCGCTTATCGTCATCTTTTTTGACGTAACTCTCGCCATGGCGTGCTTTTTCGGCATCGGGCTTGTCATACAAAAATACGCCGCCGTGCAAATGGCAGTGCTTTTCATCGGCGGGCTGGTTGTAACCTATATCGGCTATGGCCTGATAAAAAGCAAAGTAACAGAATTAAATGACACTGCGCAAACGCCGGGGCTGATAAGCACAATCTGGCAGGCGTGCGTGGTAACATGGTTCAACGCGCAGGCCGTTATCGACGGCACTATGCTTTTGGGCGCATTTAAAGCTACCATGAGCCATGCGCAGTCGCTGCACTTTTTATTTGGCGTGTTGTCGGCGTCGTGCCTGTGGTTTACAGGGCTTGCACTTGTGGTATCGCTGGCGGGTAATTTAATCACGCCGCGCGTTTTAAGCGCCGTTAACAAAATCTGTGGCGCAGTGATAATAATTTACGGATTGAAACTGTTATGGCATTTTGTTGAGATGGTATAAAAAATAAAGCACAGCATTTTTATGCTGTGCTTTATTTTTTTATTTTTCATTCACTATCAGCGCCATGACAACCAAATCTGTTTTGCTGTAGGCGTTGTTGCCGATGCTGTGGCTTTCGCCTTCGGGGCAGTAGGCAACGTCGCCGGGGAACAGTTCGGTTTCCGTGCCGTTGTCGTTGTATTCGGCGGTGCCGCTTAAAATATACAGCGTTTCGCTGGTGCCTTCGTGTTTGTGGTAGCCTAAGCTGCAACCCGGTTTTAAAATTACGCGGGCGTAGGCTGCAATTTTGCCGCCGTAAACGCTTTCGTCAATAATATGTTCCATGATGGTAGTGCCGGTGCCGCCGGCACGTTTTTCAAAGTAGTCGGTATTTCTGTCTGTTACAAGCATGGTTTTCGCTCCCTCTGTAATAAAATTAACACAATGGGTTATTCGCAGCGGCGCGGCAAAAATCCTGCGAAAAAAATTTAAAAAATTTTCATTTTACCTCTTTACAAATTTAGCGAACTAAAGTATAATCTAAAACATAACAACGATATTTAATTTTTTGAAGGGGGATTTTGAAATGAAAAAATTATTGGTACTGGCGATGACTTTAATTACCGCGCTGTGTCTGGTAGCAGGCTGCGGCAGCGACGGTCCGAAAAAAATGGTGGTTGGCCTTGACGACAACTTTGCACCGATGGGCTTCCGCAACGAGAAAAACGAAATCGTCGGCTATGACATTGATATGGCACGCGAGGCCTGCAAACGCGCAGGGCTTGACGTTGAGTTCAAACCTATCGACTGGGCTTCCAAAGAAGCTGAAATGAAAGGCAAACGCATCGACGCTATCTGGAACTGCTTTACCGTTAACCCGGAACGCGCAGAAGTTTATCAGCTTTCCAAACCTTACATGAAAAACGCTCAGCTGATTGTTGTACCTGCTGATTCTACCATCAACGTTATTGCTGATCTGGCAGGCAAGGTTGTAGCAGTGCAGGATGACAGCACCGGTTCTTATATTTTGGATGGCAACGATGAAATGCGCAACAGCCTGAAGGAATACAGAAAATATCCTGACTTTGCAGCCGTTTACATGGATATCGACAGCGGCCGCGTGGAAGCAGCAGTTGTTGACGCCGTGCTTGCCCGTTACTATGACAGCAAGAACCCCGGCAAATATAAAATCCTTGAAGAAAACCTTGGCGATGAAGTTGTAGCGGTTGCCTTCCGTAAGGACGACAAAGAATACGCTCCGTTGATTGACAAGGCTTTGGATGAAATGAAAGCAGACGGCACTGCCAAAAAGATTTCCGAACAGTGGTTCAATGCCGATTTGACCAATTATTAAGATTTAGTTAAGCTGCGGGCCGGTGGCGTTGCTGCCGGTCCGTAAAACCGTTAATGCCCGAGGAGTTTGAAATGGATTATATTATCAGTATCCTGCCGCAGATGTGGGAGGGAACCCTTGAAACTATCAGATTGTTTACGATAACGATTGTGCTGTCGATACCGCTGGGCGTTTTGCTCGCGCTGGGGCGCGTATCCGGCCTTAAGCCGCTGCGTGACGCGATTGGCGTTTATGTGTGGCTTTTGCGCGGTACGCCGCTGATGCTGCAATTATTGTTTGTGTATTACGGCCTGCCGTTTATACCGGGCGTGGGCATCAGGTTGGATGACTTTCCGGCAGCGATTTTGGCGTTTGTGCTGAACTATGCCGCGTATTTCTGCGAGATTTTCCGCGCAGGCATTCAGGCGGTGCCGAAGGGACAGTACGAGGCTGCCCGCACTTTGGGCATGAATTATGTGCAGACGATGCGCCGCATTGTGCTGCCGCAGGTGTTCCGCATTATTTTGCCGCCGGTAAGCAACGAAACGATTACGCTGGTTAAGGATACTTCCTTAATTTATGTGCTGGCGATGAACGACCTTCTGCGCACGACGCGCAACCTGGTGCAGCGCGATTTCAGCATTACGCCGTTTTTGGTGGCGGGCGTGTTTTACCTGTTGATGACGCTTGTTTTAACTTACGGCTTTAACAAGCTGGAGCGCAAATATTCGCGCTATGAGTGAGGAGCAGTACGATGAACAAAATTAAGGCAGAAAATATCTATAAAAGTTTTCAGGGGCTTGAGGTTTTAAAGGGCATTAACTTAAGTGTCGATGAGGGCGAGGTTGTGGCTGTTATCGGCCCCAGCGGCGGCGGTAAAAGTACGTTTTTGCGCTGCCTGAACAAGCTGGAGATTATCGACAAGGGCAATATTATTATCGACGGTGAAACGCTGGCGGAAACAAAAGCGGACGGGCAGGTTGTGTACGCGCCGGGCGACGAAAGCCGCCGTATCGCCTGCAAGATGGGCATGGTGTTCCAGCAGTTTAATCTGTTCCCGCACATGACGGTACTGGAGAATTTAATTGAAGCGCCGGTGCAGGTGCAGAAGCGCAACCGCGATGAAGTTATTGAAGAAGCCAAAGTGCTTTTGAGCAAGGTTGGCCTTTTGGAAAAAGCGCACGAATACCCGCGCCGTTTAAGCGGCGGGCAGCAGCAGCGCGTGGCGATTGCAAGGGCGCTGGCTACCAAACCTGCCATTATGCTCTTTGACGAACCGACGTCGTCGCTCGACCCGGAACTGACGGGCGAAGTTTTGCGCACCATGCGCGAACTGGCGGAAGAAAAAATGACGATGGTGGTTGTAACGCACGAAATGGGCTTTGCCCGCGAGGTTGCCACCAAGGTGTTGTTTATGGCCGATGGTTACGTGCAGGCTGAAGGCACACCGCAGGAAATTTTTGAAAACCCCCAAAACGAAAGATTAAAAGCATTTTTACACAAGGTGCTGAAATAACAAAAAGGCATTGCGCAGTTTGCGTAATGCCTTTTGCGTTTGCGGCGGTCAGCCGAGCTTTGCCATGAATTTTTCTTTGTTGATGATGAAGCGCTCGTGGCGGCCCTTGCCGATTTGCTTGTCCTCATCGGCGGCGGTAACTTCAAAAACAAGCTTGCGCCCTGCAACTTCAACCAGCGTGGCGGTGGCAGTTACGTTTTTGCCCAGCGCCGTCGCCGCATCATGCGTTACATTTATTAAAATACCGACGCTGCTTGTTGCGTCATCAAAGCAATCCGCAACGGCGTTGCAGGCAGCCTGTTCCATCAGGGCAACCATGCAGGGCGTGGCAAAAACCTGCAAATCGCCGCTGCCCATAGCAATGGCGGTGTTGGTTTCGCGCACAATCGTGGCGGCAGTGCCGGTCAGTCCGGGTTTAAGTTCAGTCATACAAATGCTCCTTTGCTGTAAAATCTTTCTGCTAACATCTTAACCGCTTTTTAACCGTTGCGCAAGTGCCGCGCGCATATTATAATAAATTTACGCTTACGCGGATATTTTGAGGGGGACGCCATGAACGAAGAACTGCAAAATAAATACAACAAACTTATAGATGAACTGAAAAACTGCGGCAGGCTGGCGGTTGCCTTCAGCGGCGGCGTGGACAGCGCGTTTTTGGTTTACGCTGCGCACGAAGCGCTGGGCGATAATTTGCTTGCGGTTACCGCAGTAACGCAAAGCTACCCACAGCACGAAGCGGCAGACGCTGCCAAAATTTTAAAAAGCTACGGCGTGCGCCACGCGCAGATTAACGTGGACCAGCTTGCCGTACCCGGCTTTTGCGAAAACGGCGCCGAGCGCTGCTATTACTGCAAACGTGCGCTTTTTGGCGCGATTAAGGCAGAAGCACAAAAGCACGGCATAACTTTGGTTGCCGACGGCGCGAACACCGACGACGAAAACGATTACCGCCCCGGCATGCGCGCAACGGCGGAGCTGGGTGTGTTAAGCCCGCTGCGCCAGGCAGGTTTCAGCAAGCAGGACATCCGCGACGCAAGTAAAGCGCTGGGCATTTTTACGTGGGACAAGCCTTCTTACGCCTGCCTTGCTTCACGCATCCCGTACGGCGAAAAAATTACCGCTGAAAAACTGGCGATGGTGGAAAAGGCGGAACAGGCATTGCTTGATATGGGCTTTAAGGAAATGCGCGTGCGCTGCCACGGCAACATTGCCCGCATTGAAGTGGCGGAAAGCGACTTTGAAAAGGCTATGGCGCAGCGCAAGGAAATTGCCGCCGCCGTTAAAGCAGCAGGCTTTATGTACGTCGCACTGGATTTGGAAGGCTTCCGCAGCGGCAGCCTGAACGCCGCGCTGAAAAAGTAAATTTTGCGGCGGCGCATTAACGCCCAACAAAATTTTTATACGCAGCGGCGCAGGTATTGACAAGAACGCGCCGTTCAAGTATAATTTTTATTGTTATGGGGGCATAGCTCAGCTGGGAGAGCGCTTGAATGGCATTCAAGAGGTCAGCGGTTCGATCCCGCTTGTCTCCACCAAATTGCTTGCTAACGCAGAGTGAACGCTCTGCGTTTTATTGTATATAGAAAACCCCGCGTTAGACGCGGGGTTCTGGAAAGCTTAAGCGATAAAGAAATGGTAATAAAAATTCCTCCTTTGATAAAATAAATTTGCGGTCTGCCAATCGCAA
>CALXRU010000002.1 GCA_944390935.1 Acidaminococcaceae bacterium | reverse complement strand
AGCATAGGCAGCGCAAGGCAAATTATCAGCAAACAGCTTATTTTTGAACTAACCGGCAAAAACGCCAATATTATTTTCGTAAGCGAAGGCATAATTTTAGACAGCCTGAAACACATCGGCAAAGCGTTAAGCAGTTACCGCCAGATTCTGCCGGGGCTTGCCTATATTGCCCCGCCGCCGCAGGACGGGCTGGATATTTTAATATCCGCCCCGGTGGATATTGCCGCAGCGGCACAAAACCTGCCCCTGCCACCGCAAAAAGCACTTATTGCCGCTACAACCGGCATTGGGCAGTATACGGCAGGGCAGCTTTTAAAATTTGCCGGCATAACTGCCGAAGGTGGTATTACAAACGCAAATATTACCGCGCTGGCAGATGCCATAGACACCTTGCAAAAAAATATTAACGCTGCCAAAAGCGGTACTGCGTCTGTATACGCCCTTATTACCCGCACCAATACCGTTAAAACAATTCTTCCGTTTAAACCTTTGCAGCTTACAGGCGGCGAAACCGTAAAAGAGTTTACCTCGCTTAACAGCGCCGTTGCCTTTGCGCAAAGCCTTACGCCCGTTCTTTTGCCGGAACAGGAGGGTTTAAACAAAACTGTTGGTGCGGAAACCGAAAAGCTGCAGAAGAAAATACTGCTTTTAAAAGAGGAACTTGCCGCGGCGGAAGATGCCGAACAGCAGCGCATTATTGCCGATACCTTAATGGCAAATTTGTACCGCATTACCAAAGGCAGCAGCGAATGTACGCTGGAAAATATTTATGACGGCACGCCGCTGACCATAAAACTGGCGCCCGATTTAACTGCCAACGAAAACGCGCAAAAATATTATAAGCGCTATAATAAATTAAAACGTGCGCAGGCAGAAATTAAAGAACAGCTGAAACTTACGGAAGAAGCAGTTGAATATCTGGGAAGCATCGACATTGCCCTTAAACTTGTACAAACAAGGGCCGAACTTGCTGAAATTAAGGCAGAACTTGCTGCCGCAGGCTTTATAACCGTAAAAAATACCAAAAATAAAATGCCGCAGGCAAAATCAACACCAACAGTTATTAAACTTTCGGAAGATACGGCTTTATATATCGGCAAAAACAACAAACAAAACGATTACGTTACTTTTTCAATCGGCAGCGGCAATGATTTATGGTTCCATACAAAAAACATTCCCGGTTCGCACGTTATTTTAAAAACAACTCTGCCGCAGGCAGATGAAAAAGACATTCAAACTGCGGCAACGCTGGCAGGATATTTCAGCAAAGCCCGCGGCGGGAGTAAAATACCCGTAGACTGTACCCTGCGCAAATTTGTAAAAAAGCCGAGCGGTGCCAAGCCCGGCTTTGTAATTTACACCAACCAGACGACCTATTATGTAACGCCGGACGAAAAACAAATCCAAAAACTTCTGAAATAAAAAGAACTGCACCCTTAAAGCAATTGCCTTAAAGGTGCAGTTTTTATTTTGCCGCTAAATATTTGTTTAAAAGCTCAATGTCAAAGGCGTACTGCTCCGCCATTTGGCGCGTTATTACGCCGCGGCGTGCCAAGTCAGCCAAAGCATAATCCATGCACTGCATGCCCTGCTGCCTGCCGCCCTGCAAATAGCTGGCAAGCTGGTAGGCTTTGTTATCGCGTATCAAGGCGGCACCGTTAAAACTTCAAACGCCGCCGTGCGCCCGCCGTTGTTATCGGGCACAAGCTGCTGCGCAATTACGCCCTGCAAAGTTTCAGCCAACTGCATACGTATTTGCTGCTGCTTGTCTGCCGGGAACACATCTACCATGCGCGCCAGTGCGGATACAGCATCGCGCGTGTGCAGCGTTGCCAGAACCAGATGCCCGGTTTCCGCCGCCGTTACGGCGATAGCGATCGTTTCTGCGTCGCGCAGTTCGCCAACCATGATTACGTCCGGGTCTTCGCGTAATGCGGCACGCAAGCCTGCCGCAAAACTTCCGGTATCGCCGCCGATTTCACGCTGGTGGATTAACGCCTGCAACTCCGTAAATTTATATTCCACAGGGTCTTCCAGCGTGATGATATGCACGGCGCGGTTCTGGTTTATCTGCTCAACCAGCGCTGCCAAAGTTGTGCTTTTACCGCTGCCGGTAGGGCCTGTTAACAGTACCAACCCGCTGCGCAAACCGGCAAAATCTTCCACCGCAAGCGGCACGTTCAATGCTTTTAACGCAGGCACTTCGTTTTTAATCAGCCTGATGGCTGCCGCTGTTTTGCCGCTGTGGCGGTAAATATTTACGCGCAGACGGCAGATTTTAAAATCGCAGGCAAAGTCAAGTTCGCCGGTGTTTTCTTTTAAATCAGCATTAGCCTGCTCTTTGGCAAACTGCCACAAACATGCTTCAGTAACCAGCGGCAGTTCCTGTTTTTGCAGCACACCGTTAATGCGGTACACCGGCGCACTGCCTGCCGTTAAATGTATATCCGAAGCGTTCTGCGCTACTGCCTGTTTAATAATTCCGTTTATCATCTTCCACCTCAATGCACGGCGCGCAGCAGTTCGCTCACCGTCGTTAAACCGTCAAGCACCTTGCGCACACCGTCCGAACGCATGCTTGCCGCGCCAAATTTACGCGCTTCGTCAAACAGCACGCTCTCCTGCGTTTCCTTCAAAATAAACTTTTTCAGCTCCGGCAGCACAGGCATAACCTCCTGCAACGCCATGCGTCCCAAGTAACCGGTGCTACGGCAATGCTCGCAGCCCGCGCCTTTATACAGCATCTGTTCCGCACTTGCGTCAACATTCAAATACGCCTTTTCTTCAACGCTTGCCGCATACGCCGTTTTGCAGTGCGGGCAAATGCGCCGCACCAAACGCTGTGCCACCACTCCGCGCAAAGCGGATGCCACAAGGAACGGTTCAATGCCCATGTCAATCAAGCGCACTACAGCACCGGCAGCGTTGTTGGTATGCAGTGTGCTTAACACCAAATGCCCGGTCAGCGCCGCATGGATGGCAGTCTGCGCCGTATCAAGGTCGCGGATTTCGCCAATCATCATAATGTCGGGATCCTGCCTTAAAATGCTGCGTAAGCCGCTCGCAAAAGTCAGCCCCGCCTTTTCGTTCACTGCTACCTGGTTAATTCCCATGATACGGTACTCCACCGGGTCTTCCACCGTCACAATATTGCACTCGTCGCTGTTCAGCTCCGTCAGCGTGGCGTACAGCGTCGTCGTTTTGCCGCTGCCCGTCGGGCCTGTTAACAATACAATGCCGTTCCCGCTGCTGTACAAACTGCGGTACAGTTCTAAATTCTGCGGCGTAAAATCCAGTTCATCCAGCTTCAAAGCAAAACGCTCGCGGTCTAAAATGCGGATTACCGCCTTCTCACCCAAAATCGTCGGCAAAGTCGATATACGCAAATCCACGCTGCGCCCGTCAAGCTCCAGCTTAATGCTGCCGTCCTGCGGCAAACGCTTTTCGGCAATGTCCATACCGGCCAGCACCTTAATGCGCGACACCACCGCCTGCATCACCGGCTTCGTCAGCTGTGCCGCCTCGTACAACACGCCGTCGGTACGCAAACGCACGCGCGCCCCGTCCTCCTCCGGCTCAATATGGATATCGCTTGCGCCGCACTTAACCGCCTGCGCAATAATGCCGTCCGCCGTCTTCACGGCCGCCTTTTCATCTGCCCCGGCAAAAAGGGGCTGCTTCGTCTGTATAATCAAATTCTTCTCTCCATTTTAAAAATTGTACAGCCATTTTATTATAAACGCCAACGGACTTTCCTGCAAGTTAAATTTATGCTATAATTAAAAACTGAAATTGCGGATACGGAAGCCTTGGAGGAATAGCTTCTGCAAAACTACAAATTACGGCAGCCGCTGCTTGCGCTGGCAGGCACGGCAGTTATATTAAGCGCGGCACAACTGGCACTTACCGGCAGCACGCACGCCACAGCCGCCAGGCAACAGGCAGTTTTCACCCCCATCACACTGCCAAAGCCCGCCGCTCACGCGGATAAACCCAAACGCAACCCCTTTCTGCCGCCGCAAATGCCAAAACGGCATTACACTGTGCAAACGCCAACGCCTGTTTTAAAAGGCATTGTGCAAAACGGCAGCGCGCGCATGGCAATTATCGAATACGCCGGGCAAAGCGGCTATTATGAAAGTGGCGCTAAAATCGGCAGCTATACTGTAAGCGCGATTAACGGCAGCGGTGTACAGCTTACGGACGGCAAACAAACGCTGACGCTGCAAAACGGAGGTGCTGACCTTGATTAAGCTCTGCACCCTGCTCATTTGCTTCTGCCTGCCACTAAATGCGTTTGCCAATAACATCACGCTCAACGTGCGCGACGGTCAAGTACGTGACGTACTCGGCTCAATAGCCGCGCTGTCCGGTAAAAGCATCGTCGCCGACAGCAGCGTGCAGGGCACCATCACGCTTGATTTAAATAACGTACCCTTCGACACCGCCCTGCGCATCATAACATCAGCCAAAGGCTTAAGCTACCGCCTTACGGATGGCGTGGTACTGGTCGGCAGCGCCGCCGGGCTGGAAAAATTTAACGACACGGCAAGCGTCATTAAGCTGAACTACGCCAAAGCCGAAGAAATCAAATCTGCGCTTACTTCACTCATCGGCGCAGGCAGCAAAATAAGCACAGACTGCGTAACCAACAGCATTATTTTTACCGGCACCCCCACCGACGAAGCCCGCCTGCGCAGTGCCATTGCCGCGCTGGACGTAGCGACGCAGCAGGTAACGCTGGAAGCAAAAATTATCGCCGTCAGCCGCGAGGACAGCAAAAGCCTTGGCATTAACTGGAACTGGGACAAAATACCGCAGAACAGCAATTATTACGGCGACGACGACATCAGCGACACGGACGACGAAAACTTCGGCGGCGTGGTGCACTTCGGCGCTAATTATGAATTCCGCTTCAACGCCACGCTAAACGCGCTGATTGCCAACGGTAAAGCCAAAATTCTGGCAACGCCGCGCATTATCACGATTCCCGGAAAGGAAGCCAGCATTTTCATTGGCGATCACATTCCTGTCGTTACGGAAAAGATTTCCAACGCCGTGACCACAAGCTCCACCGATTATGTTGACGCAGGCATTAAATTGCAGTACACCCCCATCGTCAGCAGCGACGGCATGATTACATCGGTCGTCCATACGGAAGTCAGCACCCCCACGCTGATTGGCGAGCTTAAAAACTACAAAATCACCAGCCGCACGGCGGACACCACGGTGCGCATGCGCAACGGCGGAACCCTCGTCATCGGCGGGCTGATTAACGAAGAAGAACAAAAACGCCTGCAAAAAGTGCCGTTTTTATCCAACATCCCGCTTTTAGGCGAGCTGTTTAAAAACCGTACCACCAGCAAAACCAAAACCGAAGTGCTGATGATTCTAACCCCACACCTCACCGACGCAGGCGAATCCCCGGCAATTTATCACACCAATCTGCTTGATGAAAGTGTGTTTGAAAAGTAAATAACAAAAAATATACAAAACCGCACGTTACAGCCAAATAGTAACGTGCGGTTTTATTTATCTAAAATCTATAATTTTATAAAACAAAAAAACACCTGAAACATAACGTATCAAGTGTTTAAATATCTTACAAATTACAAAAATTTGTGGGTTACTGTGGTAGCGCTAACGGGAATCGAACCCGTGATTTCGCCTTGAGAGGGCGACGTCTTAGCCTCTTGACCATAGCGCCGTAAAAAAATGGCTCCGGGACTAGGACTCGAACCCAGACAAAATGATCCAGAGTCATTTGTGCTACCATTACACTATCCCGGAGTATCTTTTGTGTTCTCCTGAACACAAGATATATTATAGCGGCATTTCATCCAAATTGCAAGCCCTTTTTGCAATTTTTTTAATTTTTTTCAGCAAAAAATCCCTGCGCACAAAGCACAGGGATTATATTTTAACATTTTCTCAATACCCCAGGTTTTCGCCGACGATGATTACTTTAATTCTTGCTTCTTTGGCGTTCATCAGGCTGCCTTTGCGGGTGGTTAAAATAAAGTTACAAATGCTGTCGGGCGCAACGCAGTCATAGCAGTGCCCGTTATTTTTGCACGGCGGGTTAAAGTTGGCAAAGCGCTGCACGTTAATCGGTGCGGCGTAATTGCGTGCGCGTGCCACAGCGTCCTCGTAACTTTTTACAATTTTGTTGATACCGGCAATAACAATAACGTGTTTAGGTCCAAACACCATTGCCGCCACGCGGTTGCCGGTGCCGTCGATGTTCACCATCACGCCGTCCTCGCTCATGGCGTTGGTACTCATAAAAAAGGTGTCGCAAGTCAGCGCCTGGCGCAGCAGCCCCATACGTTCTTCAGGGCTTTTTGCCGTGTCGCGGTCGATAACGTTATACCCCTGCGTCCTTAAAACGTCCAGCAGGCCCATTTCCTCCAGCGTCATGCCGCCGCCCCACGATACGCACTGCTCCTTGTCAATAAAGCTCAATGCCTTTGCCAGCGCTTCTTCCTTCGTCGGACAGTAATACGCCTCAAAAGCGCGGCGCTCCAAATTTTTAACTACTCTCTGTGCCAGTGCATCAGTGCGCAATTCAAACGGTGTTTTTTCCATTTTTATCCCTCCCTGCGCTAAAACTTATTTATCAATCAACAACTTCGCCGATGTAAACCTCGTCCTCGCCGTCAATCTCATTCAGCACAACCTCAATGGTTTCCTTCTGCGAAGTCGGCACGTTTTTGCCAACATAGTCCGCACGGATGGGCAGTTCCTTGTGCCCACGGTCAACCAGCACTGCCAGCTGAATGGTTTTGGGGCGCCCCATGTCGATAACGGCGTCCAGCGCGGCACGGATAGTGCGGCCGGTGTATAAAACATCATCAACCAGAATAACGTGCTTGCCGCTCAAATCAAAATTGATATCGGTGCCGTGCACCACAGGGTTGTAGCCCAGCGTGGAAAGGTCGTCGCGGTACAACGTAATATCCAGCATGCCCACGGTCATTTCGCAATTTTCAATGCTGCCCACTTCCGCCGCAATGCGCTGCGCCAAAGGCACGCCGCGTGTGCGGATGCCGACGATAACGACGTCCTCAACGCCTTTGTTTTTTTCGATAATCTCGTGTGCGATACGGACCAGCGCCCTGCGGATAGCATCGCTGTCCATAATTACGTTTTTCTTAACAATATTGCCCATTGTTTTCACCCCAAATTTAAAATTGACCGTTATGCAAACGGGTAATTATTTTGTGCATGTCCTCCGGCAGCGGCGCTTCAAATTTCATGCGCTCGCCAGTGCGCGGATGCGTAAACTCCAAAGTGTGCGAATGCAGCGCCTGCCCTTTAATGGCAAACGGCGTTTTCATCGGCGAATATTTCGGGTCGCCCACCAGCGGATAGCCTAAATATTCCATGTGCACGCGGATTTGGTGCGTGCGCCCCGTGCGCAGCTTGCAGCGCACCAGCGTATATTTCCCGAAGCGTTCCAGCACCTCGTAATCGGTAATCGCTTCGCGCCCGCCTTCCTTAACCACCGCCATTTTTTTGCGGTTGTTTTTATCGCGCGCAATCTGCGTTTCAATCGTACCGCTGTCGGTTTTAATGTTACCGCGCACCACGGCAAGGTAAGTGCGCACCGCCGTTTTGCTCTGTATCTGCTGCGAAAGCGCAATATGCGCCGCGTCATTTTTGGCAACAATCATAATGCCGCTGGTGTCCTTATCCAGCCGGTGCACAATGCCCGGGCGGATAGCACTGTTAATGCCCGAAAGGTTTTTGCAGTGGTACAAAAGCGCGTTAACCAGCGTGCCGGTATAGTTGCCCGGCGCCGGGTGCACAACCATGCCGCGCGCCTTGTTCAGCATAACAACATCGTCGTCCTCGTAAATTATGTCCAGCGGGATGTCCTCCGGCACGGCCTCAATCGGTTCCGGCTCAGGGATATCGACGGTGTAAACCTCGCCCGCGCGCACCTTGTAATTGGCTTTCAGCACCTTGTCACCGCGTTTAACGCGCCCTTCCTCCAAAAGCTTCTGCATGTTGCTGCGCGATACGCCAAGCTTCGCCGCCAGGCACACATCAATCCTTGCGCCCGCGTCCTCCGCATCGGCGGTTACAACTTCTAACTCCGCTTCAATTCCGTCTTCAGTAAATTCCATATTATCAGTCCAACTCCAATACAAATTGCAATATCTGCTATGTTAAAAATCGGCCACACGCGGAAATCAAAAAAATCAATTACCACGCCCTGCCGCGCACGGTCGATGAGGTTGCCAACCGCGCCGCCCAAAAACAAGCCCGCGCCGCATTTAACATCCCACGGCGATGCCAAAATCTCCTTGCGCGCCCAGATAATGAGCCCGATAACCGCCACGGCAATGCCGATAAAAAACAGGCGGCTGTGCGCAAACATGCCGAACGCCGCGCCCGGATTTAAAATATACGTTAAATGAAAAATTTCTTCGATAACGGGGATACTCTGCCCCAGCGCCATGTTTTCCACAACAATGTACTTGGAAAACTGGTCCGCAATTACTACCAAAAGCGGCAGCACAAAAAGCCACATAGTTTCACCTTTACTGTTTATTTATACATATATTTATTATAAACTACCTTGTAATTATTTTCAATCGGCGTAAAATACAAAAGCCCGCTGTCATAGCGGCAGCGGGCTGTAAGTTTTAAATCAGAATATGATTTTGTTAGCGATAACGAGGCGCTGAATCTGGTTGGTGCCTTCGTAAATCTGCATAATTTTAGCGTCGCGCATCATTTTTTCAACCGGATATTCGCGGCTGTAACCGTAACCGCCCATAATTTGTACGGCGTTGGTGGTTACTTCCATAGCGGTATCGGCTGCGTAGCATTTTGCCATAGCGGCTTCCTTGCTGAATTCCATGCCCTGGTCACGCATCCAGCAGGCTTTATAAACCAGCATGCGGGCAGCTTCAACGCGCATTGCCATGTCGGCAATCATGCTCTGAATCATCTGGAAGGATGCAATCGGCTGGCCGAACTGTTTGCGTTCTTTGGAATATTTAACTGCGCAGTCAAGTGCAGCCTGTGCCAAACCTACGGAAACAGCGCCAACAAACGGGCGTGCGTTGTCAAGGGTGTTCATCGCAATGCGGAAGCCCTCGCCTTCGCGGCCAACGCGGTTAGCTTCGGGGATTACAACGTCCTGCAGAATCAGTTCGCAGGTATTGGACGGGCGGATGCCCATTTTGTCTTCTTTTTTGCCAACGGTAAAGCCCGGGGTGCCTTTCGGTACAATAAACGCGGTTAAGCCGCGGATACCGCCGGTTTTGCGGGTATTGGCAAATACCAGATAAGTATCGGCAATGCCGCCGTTGGTGATGAATGCTTTAGCGCCGTTAAGGGTGTAGGTGCCTGCTTCCTTATCCTTTACTGCGGAAGTGGAAACAGCGCCTGCATCGGAGCCTGCGCCAGGTTCGGTCAGTGCAAAGGCAGCCAGCTTGCCTTCGTTAAGAAGGTCGCAGTGTGCCTGTTTCTGTTCTTCGGTACCGGCCAGCAAAATCGGATAGGACGCAAGAGAGTTTGCAGCGATAGAAGTAGCAACACCTGCGCAGCCTTTGCCGAGTTCTTCGTAAATAAGGGCTACGGTTACGCTGTCAAGGCCCATTCCGCCGTATTCTTCGGGAACACAGACATTTAAAAGGCCCATGTCGGCAGCTTTTTCCATCAAGCCTTCTCTGGCATGGTTTTCTCTGTCCATTTCAGCAGCGTAAGGGGTAATTTCCTTGGCAACAAAATCCCTTACCATCTCCTGTAATTCAAGTTGTTCTTCTGTTAAAGCAAAATCCATTTTGTCCTCCTTATGTTAAAAGCTGTGGCTTTTTTTGACATTACACTTTCAGTATTGTATCACAATTTTGCCTTTAACTCAACTGCTTTTAACAAAGTTATCTAAATTTTTGCTAAAATTTATTAATGGTGGAACAATCTCAACCCCGTAAACGCCATGGCGATGCCGTACTTGTCGCAGGTTTCGATAACATTATCGTCGCGGATGCTGCCGCCTGCCTGCGCGATATATTCAACGCCGCTGCGCTGTGCGCGCTCAATGTTGTCGCCAAACGGGAAGAACGCGTCGCTGCCGAGCGATACGCCTTTAAGCTGCGCAACCCAGGCTTTTTTCTCCTCGCGGGTCAAAGGCTCCGGCTTTTCGGTAAAGAAGTTTTCCCAAACGCCGTCTGCCAGTACATCTTCGTAATCGTCGGAGATGTAAACGTCAATGGTATTGTCGCGGTCCGGGCGGCGGATGCTGTCTTTAAACGGCAGTGCCAAAACTTTCGGGTTCTGGCGCAGCCACCAGATATCGGCCTTGTTGCCGGCAAGGCGGGTGCAATGCACGCGGGACTGCTGCCCTGCGCCGATGCCGATTGCCTGTCCGTCCTTAACATAGCAAACGGAGTTGGACTGCGTGTATTTTAAGGTAATAAGCGCAATCAAAAGGTCGCGTACAGCGCCTTCCGGGATTTCCTTATTTTTGGTCGGGCGGTTTTCCAGCAAATCTGCCGTAATTTTTGCTTCGTTGCGGTCCTGCTCAAAAGTAATGCCAAAAACCTCTTTGGTTTCGGTCAGCTTAGGCTGATAATTCGGGTCAATTTTAATGATGTTGTAAGTGCCTTTGCGTTTTGTTTTCAAAACTTTCAGCGCTTCATCGGTGTAGCCCGGGGCGATAACACCGTCGGAAACCTCGCGTGCCAGCATTTTAGCGGTCTGCACGTCGCAGATATCGCTCAACGCAACAAAATCGCCGTAGCTCGACATTCTGTCCGCGCCGCGCGCGCGTGCATAAGCATTAGCCAGCGGGCTTAATTCAAGGTCATCAACATAATAGATTTTTTTTAGCGTGTCGCTCAGCGGCAGGCCAACTGCTGCGCCTGCAGGGCTTACATGCTTGAAGGATGCGGCGGCGGGCAGACCGGTTGCCTCTTTCAGTTCCTTAACAAGCTGCCAGCTGTTAAAAGCGTCCAAAAAGTTAATATATCCGGGGCGGCCGTTTAAAACTTCGATAGGAAGCTCGCCGTCCTTCATGTAAATACGTGCCTGTTTCTGGTTAGGGTTGCAGCCATACTTTAATTGCAGTTCCTTCACGTTAATTCCTCCCTGTAAATTAAAAATGCCGGCACTTTCCGGGCGCAAATTGCCCAGACGGTCGGCGTTAATCCAGCCATACTCCATGTGGTTAACCCACTTCCGTCAGTTATATGGCCTTTATAGTTAAATTATATATTTGCAGGCAGTGTTTGTCAAATTATGTTACAATATAAAAAGCAGCAATTAAAAGGAAGTGTTATATATGGAATGTTATGTTTGCCCGCACCGCTGCGGCGTTGACCGCCCTGCCGATATGCACGCGGAAGGCATGTTCGGCTCGTGCCACTGCGGTTTAAAGCCCATTGTTGCCCGCGCCGCCCTGCATTTTTGGGAAGAGCCCTGCATCAGCGGCGAAAAAGGCAGCGGCACCGTGTTCTTCAGCGGCTGCAATTTGCACTGCGTTTTTTGCCAGAACTATGAAATCAGCAGCTTAAACAAGGGCAAGGAAATTACCGTCGAGCGCCTTCGCGAAATTTATTTTGAGCTTATCGCCCAGGGGGCAAATAACATTAACCTTGTTACCCCCACCCACTTTACGCACGCAATTTTAGAAAGCCTGAAAGAACCCCTGCCCGTGCCCGTGGTTTACAACACCAGCGGCTTTGAAACGCTGGACACCCTGCGCAAATTAAAAGGCAAAGTGCAAATATGGCTGCCCGATTTAAAATACAGCAACGACCTTGCCGCCATTAAATACAGCAACGCGCCAAGCTATTTCCGCATCGCTACCGACGCCATTAAGGAAATGTACAAACAAGTTGGCCCGTATAAACTGAATGATGACGGCATTATGCAAAGCGGCGTTATCATCCGCCACCTGTTAATGCCAAGCATGGTTGAAAACACCAAAGGAGTTATCGACTGGGTTGCAAAAACCTTTAAGCCAGGCGAAGTTATGTTCAGCCTTATGCACCAGTATGTACCCTGCGGCCGCGCTGCCGATTACCCCGAAATTAACCGCCGCGTTACCGACGAAGAATACGCCGAGGTTGAGCAGTACCTGTTCGACAGCGGCATTGAGGACGGTTTTGTGCAGGAGGACGATTCCGCCTGTGAGGACTTCATCCCCAAATTTGACGGCACCGGCGTGTAATTATAAGTTTTGCTTATAAAAATACCCCAAAACCACAACGGCTTTGGGGTATTTTTTATTGCTGTTTTTGTTGGCGTTTTTCTTCTTCCAGCTTTTTAAAAGCGTCGCGCTCCTTGCAAAGCTCCTCGTACAAATCAAGGCCGCTCCACGTACGGTTGTTTTCCGTCAGCATGGCTTTTAAATCAATGCGCCCCACGCCGACGCGCTGCAAGGCGGTTAAAAACTTTTGCAATTTATCCGCACCGAAACCGTGCAGCAAAAGCATTTCCTCCGCCATCGGTGCGTTATCGGCTTTTGGTTCTTTCAGCTCCACGCCTTCAATGCCCAAAAGCGCGCCCAGCGGCTGGTGGTAATCCTCCTGCCCTACGCTTTTAAAGCGGATGTTCATCATCATGCAGACCATTTTTGTCATCTCGGCTTTTTTGCCGGTAAAATTATAAAGCAATGCACAGCTTACCATGGTGTTCTCCTTTAAATACAATTATTATAACCATTATAACTTAAAAACGCCCGTAACGCAAAATACCGGCCGCCGTTAAGCAGCCGGTATTTAAATTGCAAAGGTTAACTGGTGGTTTTAAACCGGTCAGTTAAATTATTTTTTTACAAGCACGGTGCGGATGTGCAGTTCGCGCAGTTGTTTTTCTTCTACATCGTTCGGTGCCTGGCACATCAAATCGCTTGCGCTCTGGGTTTTCGGGAAAGCAATTACGTCGCGGATGGAATCGCGTTTTGCCATAATCATTACCAAACGGTCGAGGCCGAAAGCAAGTCCTCCGTGCGGGGGAGCACCGTATTCAAACGCGCCCATCATAAAGCCGAATTTTTCCTGTGCTTGTTCTTCGCTCAGGCCAATAGCATGGAATACTGCGTCCTGCACATCGCGTCTGTGGATACGGATGGAACCGCCGCCGATTTCGGTGCCGTTAAGTACCATGTCGTAAGCTTTGGCATATACTTTGCCGGGGTCGGTAGCAAGCAGAGGAATATCTTCTTCGCGCGGAGAGGTGAACGGATGGTGCATTGCAACATAGCGTTTTTCTTCTTCGCTGTATTCAAACATCGGGAAATCAACAACCCAGGTGAAGGCCAGTTTGTTTTCGTCGATAAGGCCGCGGCGTTTTGCCATTTCGATACGCAGTGCGCCGAGAGCAGCTGCAACAACAGAAGGCTTGTCGGCAACAAAGAGCAGCAGGTCGCCCGGTTCTGCTTCAGCGGTTTTAAGAATGTTTGCAAGGTATTCTTCGCTGAAGAATTTGGCAATCGGGGATTTTACGCTGCCGTCCGGCTGAATCTGCATCCAGGCAAGGCCTTTGGCGCCGTAAATGGCAACAAAATTAACCAGGCCGTCCAGTTCGCGGCGCGGAATACCGGCATCGCCCTTAACGTTAATGGCTTTAACAATGCCGCCTTTATCAATAATATCGTTAAATACTTTAAATTCGCTGCCTTTAACGGCTTCGGTCATATTGATAAGCTCCATGCCGAAACGCAGGTCAGGCTTATCACTGCCGTATTTGTCCATAGCTTCGTCCCAGGTCATGCGCTGGAATTTTTCCGGCAGGTCAACACCAAGCGCGCCTTTGAATACGTGGCGGATTAAACCTTCGGTCATATCCATAATATCGTCGGCGTCAACAAAGCTCATTTCAATATCAAGCTGGGTAAATTCAGGCTGGCGGTCGGCACGCAGGTCTTCATCGCGGAAGCAGCGTACAATCTGGAAGTAGCGTTCCATACCTGCTACCATTAAAAGCTGTTTGAAAATCTGCGGGGACTGCGGCAGAGCATAGAACTTGCCGGGGTTTACGCGGCTCGGTACGAGGTAATCGCGTGCGCCTTCCGGAGTGCTCTTGGTCAGCATCGGAGTTTCAATTTCGCAGAAATCATGGTTGTCCATATAATCGCGCATCAGTTTGGTAACTTTGTGGCGCAGCATTAAATTGCGCTGCATTTCCGGGCGGCGCAGGTCAAGGTAACGGTATTTAAGGCGCAGGTTTTCGTCAACGTCAATGCCGTCCTGAATGTAGAACGGAGGGGTTTTGGCGCTGTTTAAAACTTCCAGCTCTTTGGCTACAACTTCAACTTCGCCGGTAGCAAGGTTGGGGTTGATGGTTTCTTCGCTGCGCAGGCGTACAACGCCGTGCACTTTAATAACGTATTCGCTGCGGATAGCTTCTGCCTTGGCAAAATCTTCACCGGCGTGGTCGGGGTCAACCACTACCTGCACAATGCCGCTGCGGTCGCGCAGGTCAATAAAAATCAGTCCGCCGTGGTCGCGTCTTTTGGCAACCCAGCCGCAAAGCACAACTTCTTTTTCGTTGTCGGCTTTGGCAAGCGTGCCGCAATAATGATTGCGTTTCAAATTACTCATACTTTTGCACCTCTGTTTGTAAAATTGTTACTATTTCATCAACAGGAATTTCTGTTTGTGTACTGTTTGCCATATCCTTTAAGGTTACGGCACCGCGTTCCAGTTCGCCGTCGCCAAAAATAACGGCAAATTTGGCGTTCAGGCGCCCGGCCTGCTTCATCTGCGCTTTCATGCTGCGCGCCATAAAGTCAAACTCGGTTTTAAGCCCCGCCTGCCTTAAGGCGATAGCGGTTTTAAAGGCCAGTTCAAAATTATCCTGATTGGGGCAGACGATAAAAGCATCGATGCCGTCTTTATGCTCCGGCAAAAGGTTCTGGCTTTCAAGCGCCAGAAGGATGCGTTCCATGCCCATGGCAAAGCCGATGCCGGAAACATCCTGGCCGCCGATTTCCTTAACAAGGCCGTCATAGCGTCCGCCGCCGCATACAGCGCTCTGCGCGCCCAGCGGCACATACTGAATTTCAAACGCGGTTTTGGTGTAATAATCAAGCCCGCGCACCAGTGTGTTGTCCACTTCAAAATCAATGCCTGCGGCAGTTAAAAGTTTTTTTACGCCTTCAAAATGCGCGCGGCATTCTTCGCACAGGCAGTCACCAAGGCTCGGCGCACCGGCTGCAAGTTCGTGGTCATGCGGTACTTTGCAGTCCAAAAGGCGCAGCGGGTTGCGCTCAAAGCGCGATTTGCAGTCGTCGCACAATTCTTCCAGATGCGGGCGGAAATAATCCTGCAATTTGGCTCTGTGCTGCGGGCGGCATTTGGGGCAGCCCACGGAATTGATTTTCAAGTGCAAATCCTTTAAGCCCAGTTCCTTTAAAATGGTAACGGCAAGTAAAATTGCCTCGGCGTCAATCGCCGGTGTATCCACGCCCAGCGCCTCAATGCCAAACTGGTGGAACTGGCGGTAACGCCCTGCCTGCGGACGGTCGTAGCGGAACATCGGCCCGATATAATAAAGCTTTGTCGGCGCAGGCTCTGCATAAAGCTTGTGTTCGCAGAAAGCGCGCACGGCAGACGCCGTATTTTCCGGGCGCAGTGTAATGCTGCGGTTGCCGCGGTCGGTAAAAGTATACATTTCTTTTTCAACAACATCGGTGGTATCGCCAATGCCGCGTTTAAACAGCTCGGTATGCTCAAATACCGGCGTTCTTATTTCTTTATAGCCATATTGCGCGCAAATACGGCGCATAACGGCTTCTACATACCGCCAGTTTTCTATTTCCTGCGGCAGTATATCTTTTGTGCCTCTTGGCGCAGTAGTAAGCAAGCTGATTCCTCCTCACTGCCTTCTGCGGCTTTATCTATCCATAAATTTACATACTTAATAATTGTACCACAAAAACGGCTGTTTATTCAACACAATTTACGCCACAGGGTAAAAATAAAGTAAAAAATAAAAATACGGCCGTTAAAGCCGTAAATTTATCTGCCTTCGCGCTCGTCAAACTGCGCGGGCGTTGTTTCTTCTTCCAGCTCGTCCGTGCTGTGCCACAGCTCTTTGTAAAGCACGCGGTACACCGCCGCCACCGGCACGGCAAACAGCATGCCCAAAATGCCGTACAGCTTGGCGCCGATAATCAAACTTAAAATTAAAATTACCGGGTGCAAATCAATTTTTTTGCCGACAATACGCGGCATTAAAAAGTTAGCGTCAAACTGGTAGAACACCAGATAAAACAGCGCCACGTAAAATGCGGACTGCGGGCTTTGCGAATACGCAATGAACACCGCAGGCACAGCACCCAGAAGTGGCCCAACGACAGGTACCATCTCCGCAAGGATGGCAAGTAAACCGAATACCAGCGGATAATGAATGCCTAAAATTGCCGTACCGGCGGCAATGCAGAAGCCTGCCAGAAGGCTTAAACGCGCCAGCCCCTGAATGTAGCTGCTTAACGTAATGCCGATTTCGTCGATAATATGCGCTGCGCGCGGCTGTGCTTCGTAGCTGAAAAAGTTAATCATCATGCTGCGCAGGTCGCGCCAGTCTTTTAAAAAGTAAAACGCAAGGAACGGCACCACAATTAAACCGACGAGGTTAGTAATAATATCCAGCGTCGATTTTAACAGGTTGCGCAGTACCGCCGCCACAAAGCCCATCAGCCAGCTGGTGATGTAGTCAAAAAGGCTTTCGATGTTATGCGGCAGCTTCGGGTAATTGGAAGGGTCCTCAAGCAGCCAGTCAAAGGTAGCGGCGTCCATTTTGGTGGTATAATCCGGTATTTTGCCGACAAGATTGTTAATCTGCCCGAACAGCGGCAAAATAATGTAGGTTACTGCCAAAAATACAATCAGCCCGAAGGCTATGAACGCCATTAAAATTGTTACCACGCGCGACAGGTGGATTGTACCGCGCCCCAGCGTGATTTTACCGAACAACTTGGTAACGGGGTGCAGCAAAAATGCCAGCCCCACCGCCAAAAGTATCGGCAGCAAAAAGTTGCCCAACAGGTAAAATATAAACGATATAAATGCCGCCACAGCCACTTTAAAAGCGGTGCTGTTGCGTAATGTGCTGAAATCTTTAATCATCTGTTACTGCAGAAACGGGTTTCTGCGCCTTTCATGTTCTACCGTGGTTGCGGGGCCGTGTCCCGGCAAAAGGTGTACATTATCGCCCAGCGGCAAAATTTTATCCTTAATTGATTGCAGGAGCTGACGGTACGAGCCGCCGGGGAAATCCGTCCTGCCGATTGATTCAAGGAACACCGTGTCGCCGCAGAACACAATGTCGTCAAGCATAAGGCAGACACCGCCCGGCGTATGCCCCGGCGTTGCCAGCACCTTAAACTTCATGCCTGCCGCTTCCACTTCGTCGCCGTCGGCAAAAAATTTATCCGCCGTGGCGGGCGTATATTTGCCGCCGATAAAGGCCACAAGGCTTTTGTTGGGGTCATTTAACAGCGGCGCATCGGCCTCGCTGATATAAATGGGCGCACCGGTGCGTTCCTTAACTTCGCCCAGCGCCATAATATGGTCGCCGTGGCCGTGCGTTAAAAAGATAGCGTCAACTTTGGCATTTTCCTTTTCCACCGCCGCCATAATGCGGTCAGCGTCCCCGCCCGGGTCGATAACGACTGCCTGATGCGTTTCTTCGTTAATCACAATATAGCAGTTGGTAGCAATGTAACCAACTTCCATGGCAATAATCTTCATGTAATCCTCCTGTTATGCGTGGCTGTGCACGGCAGATGTTACCTGGCGCTCCACGCTGTAAACGCCTTTCATGCGTTTTATTTTATTCATAATGTTATCAAGCTGTTCAAGGTTGCTGATGTCCAGCCCCATCGTGATGGAAGCAACTTTGTTGCGGTCGGTGCGGCAGTTCAGCGCGTTGATGTTCAGCTTCGCCTCGCTGGTTACCTGCATAATGTCACTCATCATGCCGGGGCGGTTGTCGGCGCTGATAACAATGTTAACCTTGTAAACAGCGTCCGTCGCGATATCCCACGATACCTCAATCAAACGGCTCTGCTCCTCAGGATTGTTGCTTAAAACATTGGGGCAATCCCTGCGGTGTACGGATATGCCGCTGCCGCGCGTAATATAGCCGATAACCGGGTCGCCCGGAATCGGGTTGCAGCAGCGTGCCAGTTTAACCATAATGCCTTCTTCGCCCTTAACCAGAATGCCGTGGCTGTTTTTAGCCTTGCTGCGGCGCGGTTTAAGCTCTGCCAGAAGTTCGGAAAGGTCTTTGGTGGTATTGAGCTTCTGCTCTTTTTTATACAGCTCAACCAGACGGCTCATAACATTGTTCAGCGTTATGCCGCCGTAACCGATGGTGGCATACAGCGATTCCTCGCCGTCCAGCCTTACCGCCGTGGCGACTGTTTTAAGCTTGTCTGCCTTCAGCAGCACTTTAATATCATAGCCGAGGCGCTTGGTTTCTTTTTCCAGCATCTCACGGCCTTTGACGATGTTTTCTTCGCGGCGTTCCTTCTTGAACCACGAACGGATTTTGTTGCGCGTATCGGAAGAACCGACGATATTCATCCAGTCGCGGCTCGGGCCGGTTGCCTGCTTGGACGTGATAACCTCGACGATATCGCCGTTGCTCAATTTATAATCCAGCGGCACAATGCGCCCGTTAACTTTTGCGCCGACGCAGCGGTTGCCTACGTCCGTATGGATGCGGTACGCAAAGTCAATCGGCACGCTGCCAACAGGCAAATCAATAACGTCGCCGCGCGGGGTAAATACAAACACTTCGTCGCTGAACACGTCCATTTTAACCGTATTCACAAAATCGCGCGAATCGCTCATATCCTTGTGCCATTCCAAAAGCTGGCGCAGCCAGGATAATTTTGCTTCAAAGTCTTTATCGCCGCCGGACGGCATATTGCTCTTGCCGCCGCTTTCTTTATAGCGCCAGTGCGCCGCGATACCGTATTCGGAAATGCGGTGCATCTCAAAGGTACGGATCTGGATTTCCAGCGGCTGCCCGTTGTGGTAAACAACCGTGGTGTGCAGCGACTGGTACATGTTGGACTTCGGCACGGCGATGTAGTCCTTTACGCGCCCCGGTATAGGACGCCACAGGCTGTGCACAACGCCCAAAGTGCCGTAGCAGTCGGCAACACTGTTGACCAGCACGCGGATGGCGAGCAAATCGTAAATTTCGCTTAATTCTTTATGGTCACGCTGCATCTTTTTGTAAATGCTGTAAAAATTCTTCGGGCGTCCCTGAATTTCGCACTCAATGTGCTGTTCATCCAAGTGCTGCTTAATTTCCGCCATCGCCTCATGAATCATGGCTTCCCTTTCGCGGCGTTTTACCTTAACCTGCTCAACAAGGTCGTAGTAAATTTCCGGCTCCATATAACGGAATGCCAAATCCTCAAGCTCCCACTTGATAGTATAAATACCAAGGCGGTGTGCCAGCGGCGCATAAACTTCCATCGTCTCGCGCGAGATGGAATGCTGCTTATGCACCGGCATGTATTTCATGGTGCGCATGTTGTGCAGGCGGTCGGCCAGCTTAATCATAATAACGCGAATGTCCTTCGCCATGGCAAGGAACATTTTGCGGTAGTTTTCAATCTGCTGGTCCTCTTTGCTGATGTATTCGATTTTGCCCAGCTTGGTAACGCCGTCAACAAGGTCGGCAACCTTCGTGCCGAACATTTCCGTCAGCTGCTGCAAGGTAATATCGGTGTCTTCAACAACGTCGTGCAAAAAGGCGGCTGCCAGCGTAGTTTCGTCCATTTGCAGCTCCGCCAGTATCGTCGTTACTCCCAACGGATGAATAATATACGGCTCGCCGGATTTACGGCGCTGATTGGCGTGTGCTTTGGCTGCAACGTCATAAGCCTTACGGACGAAAGCCACCTGCTTTTCGTCCAGATATTCAGAAATCATTTCAAATAAGCCGTCTACCGTAACTTCATGAATTTCCGGCATAAAACCACACCCTTACCCAATCAAATTCCGCGCGCGCCTGCAATTTGCTGCGGCGTAACAAGCATATTAGCGCGGTACTGCCTGTAAATCCTCCGGCCGGTTTCCTCGGTCTGCCTGAAGGCGGCAGAATTTTCCAGATTATTTTTCTTAACAGCGGGCAGCATGCTTACCTGCCCCCCGCTGCGGCTGATAAAATCAAGTTCTTCAAACACGGTCAAGTAAATTTCCTGCATATCGCAGGCCGCCAGAAGCTCTGCCTCGTCCATCATCACCTGCGTTTTTAAAAGGCCTGCCATTTTTTTATAGGCTTCCGCCAGATGCAGGCGGTTGGGACAGCGTTTAAAAAGTGCTTCCGCCGCGTTGTCGAAATCATTATTATTATACAACAGAAACAGCGTGCAACCAATACCGCCTTCCGTTAAAGCGGCGGCAACCGCTTCCACATCCGTTTCCGGGATGTCATACAGAACTATCGTTTTTGCCTTATCGGTGCTGCCGTATTCGCGCACGGTTTCTTCGCCGCACAATGCTGCTTCCAGAAAGGCTTTTTTATCGTTAACATATATCAATATGTCGTTTTCAGTTTGCAAAAGGCTTTTTATAAAAGCCGGTTTATCAATCTGCGCATTGCGGTAATCGTAAATTGCCAGCTTCTGCGCAAAGTCAACTACCTGCAAATTTACGCTTTCGCGGTCCTGCCACACGTTAATCTTGGGCATAAACACAAGGTCGGCCTCCGCGCCGTTATACATGCAGGGGTAATTTTCCGCTCCGCCCCACATCAGGCACTGGTACGGCTGCCCGCCGTAAATCGCGCTGAAGCGCAGGTGCTTGTTTTCCGCGCCGAAAATTTTGGCATAGCGTACGGCAGCGTCCTTAAACGCAAACAGCGGCGCCGGGTTGCTGCTGCCAAAAGGCTCCAAGAGTTTCAGTTCGTTCAGCAGCGGCACGTCCAAAACATAATCCTTGTCCACCAGCATGTCCACGTTCAGCACCGGTAAGTAATCCTCCGGCTGTAGGGTTTGCGCCACCGTCTGCTTAAAGCGGCGTTTAAACTCGCTGATGTTTGCCGTTTTTATCGTCAGCCCCGCCGCCTGATGATGCCCGCCGAACTGCACTAATAAATCGCTGTTGGCGTTAATGGCGGCGTACAAATCAAGACGCGGTATGCTGCGGCAGCTGCCCTTGGCAACCTCGCCGTCGATGCTGATGAGTATAGTCGGCAAATGGTATTTATCCACTAAACGTGAAGCCACAATGCCGATAACGCCCGCGTGCCAGCCTTCCTTTGCCAGCACAATCGCCGTATCTATATGCTCCATCTGCGCCAGCATGGCTTCCGCTTCCACAAAAATGTCGCGGCTTATCTTCTGGCGCAGCGTGTTTTCCTCGTTCAGCGCTTCGGCAATCTCCGCCGCACGCGCTTCGTCCTGCGCCGTTAAAAGCTCCACCGCCAGCTGGGCGTGTTCCAAACGCCCTACAGCGTTCAGCCTTGGCGCCAAAATAAAGCCAATATTCTCCGAAGTGATGTCTTTTTGCGGGCAGCGGCTTTTTTCCATCAGCGCCTTCAGCCCGATGTTTGCCGTAGTTTCCATCTGCTTCAGGCCCATCTTTACCAAAGCGCGGTTCTCGCCCCACAGCGGCACAATATCCGCCACCGTGCCCAGCGCCACAAACTCCGTGTTGCCGCTCCATAAAGGCTCATTCGCATGGCGGTATTTGTAAAGCGCCTGGCACAATTTAAACGCCACGCCCACGCCGCTTAAATGCTCAAACGGGTAGCCGCACTCCTTTTGGTGCGGGTTTACCAGCGCGTAAGCCTCGGGCAGAACCTCCGGCGGCGTATGGTGGTCGGTAACGATAATATCCAGCCCCGCAGGCGCACCGGCAATTTCCTTAACGGCGCTGATGCCGCAGTCCACAGTAACAACAAGCGTTGTACCGTCAGCATGCAGCGTGTTCAGCGCTTCAATGTTCAGCCCGTAGCCTTCGCTTTTGCGCTCCGGTATGTAGGTGTTCACGTCAGCGCCGCAGTCCTTCAAAAACAAATACAGCAGCGAGCTGGCGCTGATGCCGTCCACATCGTAATCGCCGTAAACGGTAATGCGCTCTTTGCGCTCAATAGCCTGCCAGATGCGCTCCACCGATTTTGTCATGTCTTTCATCAAAAACGGGTCGTGAAAAGGTTCGTCGCTGCCGTACAAAAATTCGTGCGCAGCGCTTGCATCCGTAATGCCGCGGTTCAGCAAAATCCCCGCTACCAGCGGCGATATGCCCGCTTCCGCCCCAAGGCGTTTGGCTTCTTCTTTATTAAATTCGTTAAACTGCCAGATTTTGTGTTTTTTCATTAAGCTTTAGTTTCTTCCGTGGGATGGTTTAAAGCATCGTTGCGCTGGCTGTGCATCAGCATCTGCTTTTCTTCTTTCAGTTTGGCGTTCTCTTTTTTCAGCTGGTCAATTTCAAATTTCAGGCTCTTGTCGTACAGGTAATGTTTGGCTTTAAGCATCAGCGTAAAAAAGCCCATCGCGGTTGCGCCCAAAAGCGCAGCGCCCAAAATTACAACAACAAGGCTCGTCTGGTACGTCCACATCAAAAAGCCTACGGTAACGTCGGCGGCGTTCTGCACGGCAAAAACAGCCACCACAATACTAATTGCTAAAGTAAAAAACAAATACGGCATAACATCATCTCCCATCAGGATTTTAAATAACCTCATAAATTATTATAATTCGCCTAAACTAACCAAAATACCTGCAAAAACAAAAAGTATTGCGCAAAAATTTGTGCAATACTTCTGTTAAATCTGTTATTTTTTCTCGTGCAGCGGCTTTTCCGCGCCGATGTCTTTGGGAAAATAATATTTTCTGCCCAAAAGTTCGTCCGGCATGTATTGCTGCCGTACCCAGCCGCCGGGATAATCGTGCGGGTATTTATAATCCGTGCCGTGCCCCAAGGCTTTGGCGCCGGGGTAATGCGCGTCGCGCAGATGTTTTGGCACCGTACTCTGTACAGCTTTGGCATCCGCCCGCGCGTTGAAAATGCCCATGCAGCAGGCGTTGCTTTTGGGGGCGTTAGCGATATAACAAACAGCCTGCGCCAAAGGCAGCTGTGCTTCCGGCAGGCCGATAAAATGCGCTGCCTGCGCCGCGGCGTTTGCAACAACCAAAGCCATCGGGTCGGCGTTGCCAACGTCCTCCGCCGCGCAAATTACAATGCGCCGCGCTATAAAACGCACGTCCTCGCCGCTTTCCAGCATCTCCGCCAGGTAGTGCAGCGCCGCATCGGCATCACTGCCGCGCATGCTTTTAATAAACGCCGATACCGTATCGTAATGCCGGTCGCCTTTTTTGTCGTAACGCTTAAAAGCATCGCCCATCACGCTCTCCAGCACCGCGCCGTCAATCGTTTTTACGCCTTCCGGCAGCATAAACTCAGCCTGCTCAAGCAAATTCAGCGCAATGCGCGCGTCGCCGCCGCTAAAATCCGCCAGCGCTTCCAGTGCCTCGTCCGTCATGGCAAGCCCCTGCCTGCCGTAGCCGTTTTCCTTATCCGCCAGCGCCTTCTGCAAAATCTTTTTCACAGCGTTTTTATCAAGCCGCTCCAGTCGGATAATTTTCATGCGCGAAAGAAGCGGCGCATTAACTTCAAAAAACGGGTTTTCCGTAGTCGCGCCGATGAGGATGACCGTACCGTTTTCCACGTAAGGCAAAAGCACATCCTGCTGAGCCTTGTTAAAACGGTGAATTTCATCGATAAAAACTATCGTACGCCCCATGCCGCTGTAAAGCGCGTCGCGCGCCTCGCCAATCAGCTTGCGCAGCTCCGGCACGCCGCTCGCCACCGCGTTCAGCGATACAAAACGGCTTTGCGTCATATTGGCGATAATGTGCGCCAGCGTGGTTTTACCCGTACCCGGCGGCCCGTAAAACAAAAGCGACTGCAAAGCGTCACGCTCAATCATGCGGCGCAGCGGGCTGCCCGCGCCCACCGCCTTTTCCTGCCCGGCAAAATCGCTTAAACGCCGCGGACGCATCCTGTCGGCCAGCGGTTTGGTAACTGTTTGTGCAAATAAACTGTCCATCTATCTCAATCCTGTTTGGCAATAATTTTCTGTACAATGTAGGAAGCCATCATCAATCCGGCGCAGGCCGGCACAAAAACCATGCTGCCCGGCACATTTGCCGCTACCGCATGCTGCGGCTCCTCGTGCGAATACACCACCGTAATGCCCCGCGTAATACCGGCATCGCGCAGGCGTTTGCGCATACTGCGTGCCAGCGGGCACACGCTTGTTTTGCTGATGTCCGTAATCTCCAAAAGCTCCGGGTGCAGCTTGTTGCCCGTGCCCATGGCGGATATCACCTGCACGCCGTGGCTGTAAGCCTCTTTCAACAGGTCGGCTTTAGATTCAGTGCTGTCAATCGCGTCGGCAATAAAATCAGGCTTATCGTTCAAAAAAAGCTGCTCAAAACTGCCCGGCTTGTAAAATTCCTTAACCACTTTTATCTGGCACAGCGGGTTAATATCGCGCATACGCGCAGCCATAATGTCCGCCTTAAAGCGGCCGATAGTGCTTGTAAGCGCAGGCAGCTGGCGGTTAATGTTGCTCGGTTCAACCGTATCGTTGTCCATAATAATAAAGCTGCCAATGCCGCTGCGGCAAAGCGCTTCCGCCACGTAAGAACCGACGCCGCCAAGGCCGATAACGGCAACAGTGGCGTCATTTAATTTTTGTACGGCCTCAGGGCCGATAACCATTTCCACGCGGGATAAATCCATAAGCCCTCCAAAAAAATTTCCCCGCAATGCCGTCCTGCCCAATGTTTTGAACCTGCATGTGCAGGTGGGTGCCCTCCCGCCTGCCGCAAAAGTCCCCTCGAAAGGGCTTGTTTTTAACAGGCGGAGCTCAAATTCCAGGCTCCCTAGGTAAGTGTGTTGGCTCAAAACTAATAGGCAATGTAACGAAAACACCGCAGGGGAATTTGCTCCAATATAAGCCCGGCTTATCGCCGTTCTATCTATATCTATAATAGCAAAAATTACGTAAAATCACAAGTGGCAAGTAGTTGCAGAGCAGAAAAATACATAGCGAATTATACTATTGTTATCAATATCCAACAGAGTACTAAAACATAACCTCTCCAAAGGCAATAAAATTCTCGGTGTAAGTTTATCAATATCCAACAGAGTACTAAAACGGCTATTGTTTTATGCGTGTAATGTTTTTGTGTAAGTTTATCAATATCCAACAGAGTACTAAAACACAGGATTGAATTTATCCGCGCCTTTGAAGTGTAAGTTTATCAATATCCAACAGAGTACTAAAACCGTTATACGCTTGCCAAATTAAAGGATAATGTGTAAGTTTATCAATATCCAACAGAGTACTAAAACTATTTACTAAAGGAGTACCACTTACAGAAAGTGTAAGTTTATCAATATCCAACAGAGTACTAAAACAGTTATAACGAAACACTGTCAACAACCTTTGTGTAAGTTTATCAATATCCAACAGAGTACTAAAACAGAAAGTACCATCTATAATACTCTCTGCCAGTGTAAGTTTATCAATATCCAACAGAGTACTAAAACCGTTATACGCTTGCCAAATTAAAGGATAATGTGTAAGTTTATCAATATCCAACAGAGTACTAAAACTATTTACTAAAGGAGTACCACTTACAGAAAGTGTAAGTTTATCAATATCCAACAGAGTACTAAAACAGTTATAACGAAACACTGTCAACAACCTTTGTGTAAGTTTATCAATATCCAACAGAGTACTAAAACAGATGGACATATGGTTTTAGTGCAGAAATGTGTAAGTTTATCAATATCCAACAGAGTACTAAAACATTAAAGACGGTAAGGAAGTAACGGTAGAGGTGTAAGTTTATCAATATCCAACAGAGTACTAAAACCTTAACTTTATTTTACACCACATACAGATTACAATTCAATTAAATCTTCCGTAGTCAATAAATTTTCTGTCGGCGTTTTATCGCCAAGCATAATAATCATACCGGCATACTGTTTTTCTGTAACCTGCAATACACGCACCGAGCCTACAGGCGGTAAAATTGCCTTGACTTTGTTTATATATTTTCTCGCATCATCATTATTGCGCGTTATTCTGCTGTAAACAGAATATTGCAGCATATCAAACCCAAGTTTAATTAAACCTGTACGGAAATGCAGATACTCTCTTTTATCTTCTGTAGTTGCGGTTGGTAAATCAAACATTACTATAATACGCATAAACCTGTTATACAAATTTTTCTCCTATTATTGGTATTATCAGTTTATTAACATCAGCATTATCAATAGCTGTCGTTAAACTTGCTATATATTTATCAACCGCATTATGTACTTTCATCATTTTATTACCGCATGCTATATCTCCGTTTATAATATTGGCAAGCCCTATTTTATTATTTTTTGTCAAAGTATCAACTAAATCTTCATTATTTTGCCAAACCCATATATCTGCTAACGGACGTAAAGGTTCCATTAAATCATCCGCAAGATTAAATGGATTGGTTTCACTAATATGATGTATTCCCAAAGCACAATTATAGCCATAAGCACACAGCGAACGCGCCACAGATGAACGTATAACCGCATAACCATAATTAAGCGCTATATTAATTATGTCATTTTCAAACCTGATAAAATCACAACCATAAAAATTCCTAAAAAACATTTTGGCAGCAATGCCCTCACGGTTGCCGGTATCGCCGCTTAATACTTCCTGTGCTAATTGTTGCATACGCTCACAAACCTTTGTGCCTGCCCCACTCATTTTTAATGCTGTACCCTGATTTATAATTTTTGCCTTAACAATACGCTGCCACAGTAAATTTTTAAATGTATCCGTTAAAGCAATTTGCTTTTTTAATACACCATAAGGCCTATAATGCGTATTTAATGGCAAAAGGTTACAACACGGCAAATGTGTATCATCGCAAAGTATGGCATTAATGCCATACTTTGCCAGTTTTTGCAAGGCATATGCCGATATATTAATATACACATTATCTATAAAAAGATTTTTAATATCACTTAAAGGAACTTTTTTAACCATGTCTCCGTAATTAATAAGCAGCCACTCATCTTTAACCGTTAAATATTGTCCTTTAGTGATAAAAACGGTACGGAACATTTAATTTCACCGCCAATTTTACCAAGTATATCAACGTAATATTTTTTTACTATATCTTTTTTACCTATTCTTTTGTGTAATTCTTTAGTTGAATTATTAAATTTATAAGTTAATAAATTTCTAGTTATCGCTTCAACACTTTTATAATATCCCTTAAACTTCAAATTTCCATCATCAGAAAAAACTTCAATGTAATCATTAGCAAATAAATACATAACATGTTTTTTATAATCGGCTGGCTTAGAACTTACAAGATATAATTTTTTGTTTTGCTTTTTTAAATCAACATATCTTATTCCCCTTAAAGAAGTTTTATCTTTAATATCTTCATAAATTTCTACACAATAATATTTTTTTGCATCTAAAACATTTACATTGCCAAGACTATCAACTTTTTCGATAGAAGAACTATTTATCTCTTTTTTCTTCAGCGGATTATCTTTTGTAAATTTCCCCTGATATTTTTTGTTTTGCTTGTACGAAACAAGTACCGGTTTTATGCTGTCTGCAAAAGCTGCATCATCTTTATAAAAAGCCTTTACATTTTTATAAAACTGTTCTTCACTTACATCTTTATAAAATTCAAGGCTATTGTCCCACAAACGTATATCAACTTCATCTGCTATATTTCTTATCATGGCAGGCACACGGCTGTATGGTGTTGCCAAAAGTTTTTCGGCGTATTCTTTATTAAAGCCGTAATATTTAACCATTTTATTAACTGCTTTACCTAAATAAATTAAATATTCATCGCTTATGCGTTTATGGTAATCTTTATAGATTCTGTCAAGCTTAATTTTATCACTGGCAATCTCAAGATATGCAGGTGTTAAATTGGCAATTACTATAGCATCTGCCGCATGGTGTAAATTATTATCCCTGTTTTTCTGTTCATCGCCCCATGTTTTTTTATTAAGCCATAACCTTCTCATTCTTGAAGTTATTATGCCTTTTACACCAAAAACATTTTTAGCTTTATCGCTGTTAAACAATAAATTAGCAGATAAATAATTTACCAAAAATCTTGTAATATACCTTGTATCGTTAATGTTTCTGGATTTCCATTCTGAAAGCAAATCTCTGTTGCCATATAAATTAGATAAGGTTAAATATTTATATTTTTTAATGCTTATCTTCTTTTTCTTAAATAAAGTATTAACCCGTTTTAAATAATCCTCTTTGTCCGCACTGCTTAAATAGCCCAAAGGCACCTGCTGCCCTTTTTGCTGCCTGTTAACTCCTAAATTAACCAGCGCTTTATTTTGTAAAGTATCATCTAAAATAAGAGAAAAAGGCACTATATGGTCAACGTCATAAATACCGCTTAATATTTTTTCTACAGGAATGACCTCACCCGTATATAAATCTTTGCCTTCCTGTTCTTCCCATAAACGGTACCTTTCAATATCGAAAGGCTTTACTTCTCCTTCTTTACGAAGGCCGAGTTCAATTAACTTATTTGCAATTTTATCTTTATCTTTTTTGTTATCATTAATGCGTTTGATAATTTTAGCACGTTCTTTAAAACTGCGCCCTAAATCATCGGCAACCTCAATATTAATATATTCAGGTGAACCATATTTTCTGATAAGCTCATTTAAAATTTTGCGTGTTTCATTTACAGCTTTAAAAACAACTGTATTCTTTACAAGTTCTTCGTCAACTTTTTTGTCAAACGGTGCAAGATATTTTTGTTTTTCTATATCAGGCAGAGCATCTTCTCTTTCTTTAAGCATGCGTGCTTGAAAATTACCATAAGTTTCTCCACGTTTAAAGGCTTCAATTGCCTCAACCATATATTTTTCGCACACGCTTGCCGTGCCACCAAATTTTTTACGGATAACTTCTTTCTGTAATTTTTCGTTCCACCCTTTTGCTTTTAAAGCTCTTATTCTACGCGCCGGTGTAATATTTTCAGACAGTAATAAGCACAATTGATGTAATTTTGAAGGATTGTTAATATCGAACTGATTTTCTTTTATTAATTCTTCATATTTATAACCGGCATTAGTTAAAACTGCTTTCAAAGTTTTTAATGTTCTAATTGTGTCAGGTACTGTAACTTCAAGTTTACCCGGCTTACGCATTTCTAATTTATTTTGTTTCAAAATATTTTTTATATCATTTTCTGTTATTGAAGCATTTACAAGAGCAGTATCAATTATCTCTTTCGCAACATTTTCTGGCAGTAAAATTTCCCCTGTTTCCGTATTTACAAACGAAAGCTGCGACAAGCAATTTACCAACGCATAAATATCAGCTATAACTGTGCTTCTGTAAGCTCTTTTTTCATCTTTGTAATACATGCACTGGCCGATACTGTCAATAAACCCCATAAATCTTCTGGTTTTATCGTCTTCGTTGCCGGGGCCTGTTTCAAAATCTCTTTGAGCAAAAACCATATCATCGCAAATAATTCTAATATTATTTGCCGTAAGCTGCGGATAATATTCACTTTGTTTATTTAAAATATCTTCCAGTTCTTTTTTTACAAATTCTCTTTTAATTAAAATATAACGCTCTGCATTTTTATGGTTACGATAATCAGCAAAAGATGTTTCAGTTCTAAAAGCAGGGTCATTAATTAACATTTCTGCAACAGATTTATACCCGCCGAATTGATAAATTTCATCAAAGCTTGCTAATCCGCCTTCAATTTTTTGCAGTTCATCTTTATTGGTGTTTTCTTTTTTAGAATCTTCACCGTAAAATTCACGATACCCACGCCGGTTACAAATATGGATAATGCAATCCAAAATTTCTTCAGGTGTTAATTTTTCATTTAAACCTTTTATTCTTATTTGCAGGACATTTTGATTGCCATTTTGTTCCTGCCATGCTTTTAATTGCATTTCATTCATTAATTTTATTTTTAAAAAGAATTTTTTAATACGTTCTTTACGGTGTTTTCTTCTGCGAAGCAATCGGCGTGTACTTCTGTATCCACGCCTTTCCTGTGCATTGCTTGCTTTTTGGCGGATATTTTCACCGGAATCAAATAATCTTACGCCTATATCTTCTATACGCGCATCTAAATTATTTGTTCTGGAAATAACGGCATAACCAACTGAACCAATACCAATATCCAGACCTATCCCATATTTTCTTTCCATAACAATTCTCCTATTCTTATTATATTGACATGCAGTTTGACCAATGTTAAAATAAATACAAATTAGAATTACTGTTGTGTAGGTTTATCAATATCCAACAGAAAACCATTTATTGCAAACTTGTGAGTTTATCAATATCCAACAATAGTTCTAAGATAAGGCTATTTATGCCGTAGGGTATGGCGGTATCCCGTTAATCCGCCTTTAAGCCATTGCATTGCAATGGCTTATTTATATTTTACCTTAAATGTTTTGCATAGTAAATAAATATTAAAATAGTTTTATAAAATGAAAAAGGAGTGGCTTTCACCACTCCTTTTTTCATACAAAAAATAACAGGGCCGTTGGTACGGTCCTGTTATTAAGCATTGGCTTTACTTACTGTAAAAGTTGTTTAACCATAGCATTGATGCGTTTGCCATCGGCACGGCCACCGGCTTTGGCAATAACCTTCGGCATTACCTTGCCCATGTCCTTCATGCTGGCTGCGCCCGTTTCGGCAATTACTGCCTTAACAAGGGCTTCAAGTTCGTCATCTTCCATTGCTGCCGGAAGATATTTTTGCAGAACTTCAATCTCAGCTTTGGCTTGTTCTATAAGATCGGTGCGGTTAGCTTTTTCAAATTCCGCGAGGGAATCCTGCCGCATCTTAACTTCTTTCATCAAAACTGCAATTACTTCGTCTTCAGTAAGTTCTTTTTTGTCATTGATCTCGACGTTTTTGATATTTGCGCGCGCCATGCGGATAGTTTCCAGCGCCACTTTGTTGTGGGCCTTCATGGCCTGCTTCATATCTTCTGTCAGCTGATCTTTAATTGACATCTGCACGCGCCCCCATTATCTGGATTTACGTTTTCTTGCGGCTTCGGATTTCTTTTTGCGCTGAACGCTCGGTTTTTCATAGTGTTCGCGTTTTCTTACTTCAGAAAGGATGCCGGCTTTTTGGGTAGCTCTTTTGAATCTGCGCAGTGCGCTGTCAAGAGTTTCGTTTTTGCCAACTTTAATTTCTGCCATCTGATCTCCCTCCCTCCACACACTTAGGGAAGTGTATATACAATTTATATGCTTTGAGATTGCTCTCCGAAGCATATAATCTCACCGTTTAATTATACCTCACGGCACGGCGTTTGTCAATCAGCACGGAGGCCAACCGAGCATTTTACCGCCCAAAAGATGAATATGCAGGTGATGGACGGTCTGGCCGCCCTCGTCGCCGGTGTTGACAACGATGCGGAAGCCTTTTTCGCTTACGCCGAGTTTTTCGCTGAGCATTTTTACCTTGCCGAGCATGTGTTTAACAAGCTCCGGGTCAGCGGCAACAATGTTTTCGGTATGCTCCTTCGGAATCATCAGTACGTGTACGGGCGCAGCGGGCGCGGCGTCGCGGATAACAATCATTTTATCGTCTTCGTATATTCTTTCGGAAGGGATTTCACCGGAAATAATACGGCAGAATACGCAATCGTTCATATTTTTACCTCCTCGCTGTTTAAGGATTTGCTGTTAATTTACTAACTTTTGTTAAATTCGCCAAATTTGTTAAAAACCCTTTCAAATCCGGCAAATTATTTATTATTTTATCAGTTCGCCAAGCAGCTTTTCGCCGTCAAACGCAGTTATTTTTACCGGCAGAATCTCGCCGCCCAGATTTTTGCCTTCGCTTTTTACAAAAACGCGCTGGTAGTTGCCGCTCAGGCCTTCAAAATACTCGCCCGCTGGCTGTTCAAACAAAACTTCCGCCGTTTGCCCCACCATGCCCTGTAAAAAGCTGCGGTGCATGGCTTCGTCAATTTTGCCCAAAGCGTCGGCGCGGTCTTTTTTAACTGCTTCCGTTACAGCGCCTGCAAATTTTTCGGCAGGCGTCCCCTTGCGGGACGAAAACGGAAAGATGTGCATTTTACTGAAGCCGCAGCCTTCGGCAAACTCACAGGTCGCGGCAAAATCTTCTTCCGTTTCGCCGGGGAAGCCCACAATAACGTCTGTCGTAACGGCAATATCCGGCACAGCCGCCCTGATATCCGCCAGAAGCGATTTGAATTTTGACGTGCTGTAAGGGCGGTGCATGTACTGCAAAATTTTGTCGCAGCCCGATTGCAGCGGCAAATGCAGGTGCCTGCAAAAACGGCTGTCCTCACACATAAGCTCCAGCAAACGCGGCTCAACTTCGACAGATTCCAGCGAGCCTAAACGTACGCGCTGAACGCCCGGCACAGCCAGAACTGTTTTTACTGCATCGTACAAAGTCGCACCGCCGGGGTTTTCCTTGCCGTAGCAGCCCAGGTGGATGCCGATAAGCACAATCTCTTTAAACCCTGCGCTTACAAGGCGCTCTGTTTCCGTGCGGATGCCTGACAGGCTGCGCGAACGTAGCGGCCCGCGTGCATACGGGATAATGCAGTAGGTGCAGAACTGGTTGCAGCCTTCCTGAATCTTTAAAAAAGCACGGGTTTTATCGGTAATGTCGCCAGCCGCCATTTCTTCAAACTCGGTGCTTGCCGTCAGTTTGTGCACGGCGTCAAAAGTATCAACCTGCCTGTGCTGCAAGCGTTCTTCCACCAGTTTTACAATCTGCGCGCGGTCCTGGTTGCCAATAATCAAATCCACACCGGCAATGGCTTTTACTTCTTCCGCCGCCGTCTGCGGATAGCAGCCCGTAACCACAATTACCGCGTTGGGGTTCTTGCGGATGGCGCGGTGAATAGTCTGGCGCGATTTGCGCTGGCCGGTGTTGGTAACGACGCAGGTATTTATAATGTACACATCGGCGTCGCCGTCAAAGCTGACAATCTGGTGGCCTGCGCGCAAGAACAGTTTTTCCATGCTGGCGGTGTCGGCCTGATTAACCTTGCAGCCCAGCGTATAAAATGCAATTTTTGCCATGTTCAGCCTCCCAGTTCGTCAAATTCGTATAAAATCGCGCTTAAAGCAGTCACCCCTGCGGTTTCGGCACGCAAAATGCGCCTGCCCAAACTTACCGGCACCGCCCCGCCTGCGCGGGCAGTGTTAAGCTCTGCCTCGCTGATGCCGCCTTCCGGCCCGATAATAACCAGAATACTGTCCGTCTGCTGGTCAGCACGCAACGCCTGCTTCAAACCCTGCTTATCTTCACATTCGTAGGCAATGATTTTGGTAGTGCAATCGCACTCCGACATCAGCCTGTCCATCGTTGTCACCGCCGCCACTTCGGGGATAATATCGCGCTTGCTCTGCTTAGCGGCGCTTTCGGCAATCTTCTGCCAGCGCTCGCGTTTTTTGGCAGCCTTATCACCATCGTAACGCACCACGCTGTGTTCCATCGCCAGCGGCACAATCCGGTTTACGCCAAGTTCCACCGCCTTCTGTATGATAAAATCCATTTTTTCGCCCTTTACAAGCCCCTGCGCCAGCGTAATCTTAACCGCCGGTTCGTGGCTTTCGGCAATAACCTCAAGGCATTTTACAACAGTGCGCCCCAGTGCGGTTTCCGTAATCTGCGCCAGCGCGGTAACGCCGTCGTCGCTTACAATCTGCACCTTCTCGCCCGGCTTCATTTTTAAAACCGTGTAAATGTGGCGCGCGTCAATGCCGTCTATTTCCATCTCGTCCGCGTACGGGCGCGGAATAAAAAATCTGTGCATCAGTCCTCCAGTGCCATCAGCATGGCAACCCAGCCGCCTTTGTGCTTAACGCTTAAAACTTTAATGCCGTTTGCGGCAGCCGCCTTGCGGATATCGTCCTCGCGTTCCTCGATAATGCCGCTGGCTAAAAATCTGCCCGTGGCTTTAAGTTTTTTTGCAACGTCCGGCAGCAGCATAATAATGATATCGGCAATGATGTTGGCGATAATTACGTCCGCCTTACCCTCCGTGCCGTGCAGCAAATCGCCTTCTTTAACGGTAATCGCGTCGCTCAGACCGTTGTTGGCAATGTTTTCCTTGGCAATGCGCACGGCGTTAGCGTCAATATCCACAGCGACGATATTTTTAGCGCCCAGCTTGGCCGCCGCAATCGCCAAAATGCCGCTGCCGCAGCCAACGTCAAACACTTCCGCCTCAGGCGTGATGATGTCTTCCAGCGTTTCCATGCACATGCTGGTGGTGTGGTGCGTGCCCGTGCCAAAAGCCATGCCCGGGTCAATTTCAATCACCAAATCTTCGGGTTTGGCGTCATATTTCTCCCACGAAGGCTTAATCACAAGGCGCTTGCCGATGTGCGTAACGTGAAAATACTGCTTCCACTCGTTGGCCCAGTCCTGCTCGCACAGCGTACGGAACAGCGGGTTACGGAACACGCATTTTGCACCGATGCGTTCTTCAACGGCTTTTACTTCGCGCTCAATAAATGCAAGGCGCTCCTGCAATTTATCGTCTTCCGGGTAATATGCCGTAACGGTAACAACCTCCGTGTTCTGCTGCTCGGGTATATCGCACAGTTCCCACGTGCCGCTGCTGCGCAGCTGGTTAATTAAAAGCGGGTCTTCCATCGCCACGCCCTGCGCACCGGCGCTGTATAAAATATCGGCTATCGTATCAGCCTGCTCATGCGTCGTCTGCAAGCTTACTTCCGTCCACTGCATGTCTTTCACTCCTCAAACTTCTCAAACCATAGTAAAAAGATATAAATTTACAACTGATATCTTATCACACAAGCGCTTAAATGTACATATAAAAATAAAACGCCCTCCGCTTGTGCGGATAAAACAAAGCGGCAGATAATTTGATGTTATAAGGTCATACTAAACTTAGAAACACAATAAAATATAACAGCCAAAGGTTTGTGCTATGAAACAGCAGACAAAAACTGCGGCGGCTAAATTTAAGGCGAAAATCTCCGGGAGTCCGGCCGCGAAGCCCGGACGGACTCGGAGGAGCCGCAGCATTTTTGCGCTGTTGAAACAGTACAACCTTTGGCTTTAAATAATGTTACTATTTTACTTCCACTTATTTTTAATTATCTCAATCATTTCAGCCGTTACCTGTTCGTAATCAGGCTGGGCGGGCAGGTCAAACCACTGCACATACGGCATTTTCTTGTACCACGTAAACTGCCGCTTGGCAAAGTTGCGCGTCGCCTGCTTTAATTTATCAACGGCAGTTGCATAATCAAGCTGCCCTGTTAAATACATAACCGTCTGGCGGTAGCCGATAGCCTGCATGGACTGCGCCGATGCAGGCACGCCCGAGTCCAGCAGCTTTTTTGTTTCCTCCAGCAGCCCCTGCTCCAGCATGATATCAACGCGGCGGTTAATGCGGTCATACAACACACTGCGTTCCATGCGCAGGCCAAAAACCACAGCGTCATACGCAAGTTCGCCGTCGTTGGTATGCGAAAGGTTATCGCCGCTTTCCGCCGCTTCAATCGCACGGATTACACGGCGTGTGTTGTTGATGTCGATGCGTTCCGCCTCGTGCAGCGCTGCTTTTTGCAGGCGGGCAAACAAAACTTCCTTGCCCTGTTCCGCCAGCAGTGTTTCCAGTTCGCGGCGCAGTTCCGCATTCTCGCCCGCAGCGTTAAAATGGTAATTTTCCAGCAGCGCCTTAATGTATAAACCCGTTCCGCCGACAATTATGGACAGTTTGCCGCGCGCTGTAATATCATCAATCAGCCGCTCGGCTTGTTCCTTAAAATCCACCACGTTAAAACCTGCGTCCGGCGGCAGAATATCCACCATGTGGTGCGGCACCGCTGCCAGTTCTTCTGCTGTGGGCTTAGCCGTGCCGATGTCCATACCGCGGTACACCAGCATTGAGTCGCCCGATATAATTTCGCCGTCCAGCGCCTGCGCCAGCGCAATGCCGCAATGGCTTTTGCCGGTGGCGGTAGGGCCTAAGATAACGGCTAATTTCTTCTTCATAACTATCTCCTGATAATTCCGTATTTTACGCGGCTGTACCTGCCGCCCTGAACCTCCGTGCAGCCAAGGCTGCGTAAAAAGTCTTCGCCGCGTTCTTTTATCACCACGCGCGGTGCGATTTTAAGCGCCAGCTCCAGCACCTCTGCCGATACTTCTTTTTCATAAGCAATCGGGCGCAATGGCTTCATATTGGCCGATGTTTTTACGCCGAAGCGGAACATCGGGTCAAAATAAACTGTGTCAAAGCTGTCCGGCGGCAAGATTTTCAAATAATCCTCCGCTCTAGCGTGAATGACTTTTACCCTACGCATGGCTGCGTCAACATCCGCCTTGCCGGTTGCATACTGCTGCAAACCACGCGCCACGGTAAATGCCAATAGCGGCGATGCTTCTAGGCCGACCACTTTGCCCGCAGCGCCGACCGCATAACTTGCCACCAAAGCGTCGCTGGCAAGTCCCAAAGTACAGTCCAAAACTTTTGCACCTGGCTTCAAAGCCAGCGCTTCTATTAAATGGTCGCTTTCACCAGCGGCAATATGCTTCAAACGTAAATCCGCCATGCTGGGATGAAAGAAAAAGCGCCCTTCCTGCGTAAAAACATGCGGCCCTAATTTGGTCGCCACCAAAAGCGCGTCCAGCCCGTACTTTTCATATAATTCATCAAGGCTGCCACTGTGCCCGCGCCGCAGATAAGGCACGCCAAATCCCTGCGCCCAGGCGCGCGCCTGCCACTGCAAGCCGCTGTTGCGCCCCGCCGTTACCGCAAATTTCAAGCCGCTCATGTGCGTTTAAACATTTTATAAAGCTCTGCCGAGCTCATCTCAATCATGCACGGACGTCCGTGCGGGCAAGTAAACGGGTGCTCCGTGTTGCACAGCTCAATAATCAACTGGCGCATCTGGCGCATGTTCAGCACCTCACCCGCTTTAATCGCCGCTTTGCATGCCATCATGTGCAGCATGTTCTGGCGCAAATCGCTGGGGCTGATGTTTTTCATCTCGCTCAGCATTTTGGTAATTTCGCGGATAAAGTCCTCCGCGCCATCCGCCTTAATATCCGTTGGCAAACTGCTGACGCGCAGCACATCCTCACCCGCAGGCTCAACATCCACGCCAAGGCGTAAAAAGTCCTCGCGGTGTTGTTCAATCAGTTCCACATCATGTGCCGTAACGTCAAGGTACAGCGGCATCAGCATGGTCTGCGCCGGTATGTTGTTGTGCGCATTCACAAACTTGTCGTACAAAATGCGCTCGTGCGCCGCGTGCTGGTCAATCAAATACAATGTATCCTCGCTCTGCGCGATGATAAAAGTTTTATCCACCTGCCCGATGGGCCAGATGGTACTCGTTTCGTTATCGGTATCCGTAAAGCCGATGACGTTGTCCGTCACGGCGTCCTGCTTTTTAAACTCCTCACGTACCTCGTTAATGGTATAAACAGGCTCCGTTTTGGGCGGTGTGTAGGTGTATTCCGGTTCTTTCCAAACGCTTGGCTGCACCGGTTTATCGTAAACCGGTTTCGGCGTGTCTGCCGGTTTAAAAATATCCGCATAAGCGGGTTTTGCCTGCGGCTGCGGTTTAGGCTGCTGCGCAGGCTGTGCGGGCATATCGTCCGTAATAATGCCCTGCCCCACCGGTTTAAACACCGCCAACTCGCTGTCCGGCAAAAGTTCAAGCTCCTGCTGCGGTTTGGCGCTCATCGGGCGCGTCAGTGCGTCGGTAAGTGCTTTGTATAAGGCTTTGTAAACCACACTGTCGTCGCTGAATTTAATCTCGCTTTTTTGCGGATGTACGTTTACGTCGATGCTGTGCGTATCAACCTCAACCAGCAGCACAGCAAACGGGAAGCCGCTTTTCGGTATCTGCGACTGGTAGGCGTGGTCGATAGCCTTGCTCATCATACGGTTGTTGATAATGCGCCCGTTGACCATGAAGGTCTGCCACTGGCGCGTGCCTTTCAGCAGCGTCGGTTTGCCGATGTAGCCGCTGATTTTGATGTCCTCGCCGCAAAACTCTACCTTTAAAAGCTCATCGCTGACTTTTTTCCCATACAGAGCCGTTATCGTATCAAACAGGCTGCCGTTGCCGGGCGTGCTTAAAACTTCCTTGTCGTTGCTGACAAGTTTAAAGCGCACTTCCGGGTGCGACAAAGCAAGGCGCGTCAACAGTTCGTTGATGTAACGCCCTTCGGTCACGTTGGTGCGTAAAAATTTACGGCGCGCCGGTACGTTAAAAAAAAGGTTTTCTACAATAACCGTCGTACCTGCCTGTCCGCCGCTCTGCTCGCAGTGCATGTCTTCGCCGCCGTCGATGCGGATGCTGGTTGCAAATTCTTCATCCGCCGGGCGCGTTAACAGCTGAAAATTGCTGACGGACGCAATACTCGGCAAAGCTTCGCCGCGGAAGCCCAGCGTGTGCAGGCTCATTAAATCCTCCGCCGCGCGTATTTTGCTGGTGGCATGGCGCAGTACCGCAAGTTTAGCGTTAGCCTCCGTCATGCCGCTGCCGTTATCCGCCACGCGGATGTACTGCGTGCCGCCTTCAAAAATCGTTACTTCTATCTTGTCGGCACCGGCGTCAAGGGCGTTTTCCACTAACTCCTTCACTACGGAAGCAGGTTTTTCCACCACTTCGCCGGCAGCAATCTGGTTAGCCGTGTTCTGGTCTAAAAGCTTAACCTCGGCCGTCATAATGCACCTCCCTCGCGCTTAGCATCCTCCTGCAATTTGTATAAAGTGTTCATCGCCTCAATCGGCGTCATGCTCATTACGTCCATATTGGCAAGCCGCTGCTGCAAGGCACTGCCGAACAGCGAGCCCATCATGCCGCTATCCGCCTGCGGCGCAGCTTTTGCCTGCTGCTGTTCGCCGCTGTCGTACTCCTGCAAAAACTCGTTGGCGCGCTCCAGAACCTTCTTAGGAAGCCCCGCCAGCCTTGCCACATGCACGCCGTAGCTTTTATCGCTGCCGCCGCGCACAATACGCCGCAAAAATACAATATCGTTTCCGCGTTCTTTAACGGCGACGCTGTAATTTTTTACGCCCTCCATCGTGTTTTCCAGCTCAATCAGCTGGTGGTAATGCGTGGCAAACAGCGTTTTAGCCTTAATTCTTTCGTGGATATATTCCATCACCGCGCGCGCAATGCTCATACCGTCAAAGGTGCTGGTGCCGCGTCCCACTTCGTCCAGAATAATCAGGCTGTTTTTGGTGGCGTATTTCAAAATCTGCGCCACCTCGTTCATCTCAACCATAAAGGTACTCTGTCCCGTCGCCAAATCATCGCTTGCGCCGACGCGGGTAAAAATTTTATCCACCGGGCAAATGCTGGCCTGCCGCGCAGGGATAAAGCTGCCCATCTGAGTCATCAGCGTTAAGAGTGCCACCTGCCGCATATAAGTGGATTTGCCCGCCATGTTCGGCCCGGTAATAATAATCATGCGTTCATCGGTGCTGTTTAAATTAGTATCGTTCGGCACAAAAATATCGCGCTCAAGCAAACGCTCCACAACCGGGTGGCGTCCGTCAAGAATGCGGATTTCGCTGCGGTTGTTCAGCTCCGGCCTTACGTAATTGTACTTAAACGCTGCCTCTGCCAGCGAAGCAAGCACGTCGATATTCGCCAGTCCGCGTGCTGTTTCCTGTATTTCAGGTATTTTGGCACGTATCTGCTCACGCAGATTATTAAAAATATAATACTCAAGCTGCTCAATCTTTTCTTTGGCGCTTAAAATTTTGTTCTCAAATTCTTTCAACTCCGGCACAATGTAACGCTCGGCGTTGACAAGGGTCTGCTTGCGTACAAAATAATCCGGCACGGAAGCCGACTGCCCCTTGCTGACCTCTATGTAGTAGCCGAAAACCTTATTGTAACCAACCTTTAAGGTTTTAATGCCGCTTTCTTCTTTAATTTTCTGCTCAAAATTCTGCATCCAAGTTTTGTTGTCCTTGGCAATGCTGTGCAGCTCGTCCAGTTCCAAATCGTAGCCGGTGCGTATCATGCCGCCCTCGCGGACGGAAAACGGCGGCTCATCGACAATCGCCGCTGCCAAAGTATCGTAAATTTCCTGATGCAGATGCAGGTTATGCGCCCAATGGTTTAAAAGTTTGCTGTTTGCGCTGTTCAGCAGTTCCTTAATGCCCGGCAAAACTGCCAGCGAACTGCGCAGAGCCACCAAATCACGTGCGTTGGCGCTGCCCACTTCGATGCGGGAGATAATACGTTCAAGGTCAAAAACCTTTTTCATTTCTTCCGTCAGACCGGTACGCAGCTGCAAATTTACCAAAAGCTCAGCCACCGCTTCCTGACGGGCGTTAATCTGCCCCAAATCAAGTAACGGGCACTCAATCCAGCTGCGCAATTTGCGCGCGCCCATGCTGGTAACGGTAAAATCCAAAACGTCTAAAAGCGTGCCGCGTTTGCCGCCGTCACGCATGTTTTTAACAAGTTCAAGGTTGCGTATCGCCGTCGCGTCAAGGTTCATAAACTTTTCCGTCGCAATACGCGTCAAACGGTTGATATGCGTTAAATCGGCCTTTACGGTGCTGTGCAGGTAACGCAGCATATGTTCCGCCGCGCTGTGCACCAAAGCGTCGTCGGCGTATTCGCTGTCTGCAAAATGCTGCTCAAAATAAGCGGCGTTCTCGTTTTCTTCCTGATAGTACGATACTGCACAGTCCGGCAGCTTCGCCTTCAACCACACTTCCAGCTTCTCCCAGTCCGCAATGCCGCTGTACACCACAACCTCCGCCGGTTGGATTCTGAAAAGCTGCTCCTGCACGCTGCCCAGCATTTCCGCGCCCTCGCCGGTAAACCACTGGCATTCGCCGGTAGAAATATCCGCCGCCACAAGGCATAAACGCTCGCCGTCCTGCTGCAAAAATGCCAGAAAACGGTTGTGCTTGTCGTCCAAAAGCTGCTCGTTCAAAGCCGTGCCCGGCGTGATAATTTTAATAACCTTGCGTTCCACAATGCCTTTGGCAAGCTTCGGATCTTCAACCTGCTCGCAGATGGCAATGCGGTAGCCCTTTTTGATGAGCTTGGCAATGTAGCCGTCCACGCTGTGGTAAGGCACGCCGCACATCGGTATGCGCTCCTCCAGTCCGCCTGCACGCCCGGTAAGTGTAATATTCAGTTCGCGCGACGCCGTTAAGGCATCGTCAAAAAACATTTCGTAAAAATCGCCCAAGCGGAAAAACAGCAGTTCGTCCTGATGCTGGCGTTTAACCTCCAGATACTGCTGCACCATCGGCGTATAGTTAGCCATTATTCTGCCTGTCCTTTCACAAGCCATGTCTGCGCGGCGCAGATTTTAACATTAACCTTCTGCCCCGCGGTAAATTCGCGTCCTTCTGTCGGCCACAAAACCAATTTGTTGGTGCGCGTCCTGCCGCACCACACGCCCGCGTTGTTCTGGCTCGGTCCTTCGGCCAGCACTTCGTAAGTTTTGCCAACCATCTCTTTATTGCGGGCAAGGCTGTTTACGTTTTGTGCTTCCATCAAACGGTTTAAGCGCGCCTTTTTAACGTCCAGCGGCACCTGCCCGTCCATTTTGGCAGCCGGCGTACCGCTGCGCTTGCTGTAAATAAAAGTGTAAGCGGCGTCAAAGCCGACCTCTTTTACCAGCGACAGCGTTTCTTCAAAATCTTCCTCCGTTTCACCGGGGAAGCCTACAATAATATCGGTCGTAATCGCGGCGTCCGGCACATAGCGGCGGATCATCTCCACCAGCTCAAGGTACTGCTCGCGCGTGTAACCGCGGTTCATCAGTTTTAAAATGCGGCTGCTGCCCGCCTGAAACGGAATATGGAAATTCTCGCACACATGCTCACATTCCGCCACGGCGCGGATAACGTCCTCGCCCATATCACGCGGATGGCTCGTCATATAACGGATGCGTTCCACTCCCGGCACTTCGTTCACACGGCGCAGAAGCTTGGCAAACATACCCTTCTCGCCAAAATCTTTGCCATAGGAATTTACGTTCTGCCCCAGCAGCGTAAACTCCTTGTAACCTTTGGCGACAGCCTGCTCAACTTCCTCAACAATGTTTTCGATGCTGCGGCTGCGCTCACGCCCGCGCACATAGGGCACAATGCAGTAAGTACAGAAATTGTTGCAGCCGTACATAATAGGTATCCACGCCGAAAAACCGCTCTGGCGCACACGGTTGCCCTCAAACTCGCTGTCAGGTATCGCCATATCGTCATAAACGCGGCCGCCCTTATCGGCAATGAAATCAGCCAAAATTTCTTTAAAGCTGTTTACATGCGCCGTACCCAAAAGCAAATCAATCTGCGGATGCTTTTTAATCAGCTTCTCGCCATCCTTCTGCGCCATGCAGCCAGCCACGCAAATAATCTGCCCAGGGTGGTTTTCCTTCACGCGCTTCAGCTCGCCGATTTTGCCCAAAATGCGTTTTTCCGCACTCTCGCGCACGCAGCAGGTGTTGACGACAATAACGTCGGCATCGTGGAAATCAGCTGCTTTGGCATAGCCCAAATCCTCCAGCTGGCCTGCATAATGCTCGGCATCGCTCTCGTTCATCTGGCAGCCGTAGTTAAGCACAAAATAAGTTTTGCCCGCGCCCGGCTGCGCTAAATCTTTATCTAAAACCATACTTACCTCCAAAAATCTCTAATAATAAATTATACCACAAAAATCAAATTATCAGCAATTTTTGCGGTAAGTTTTGGGTAACTACATTTTTTATTTTTTATGATGTTCCGCCTTCTCAGCTTCGTACGCAGCTTTTTGTTCAAAGTATAATTCAGGTGTCCAACCTTTTTCCAGCATCTTTTTAAGCAGCTTGCCGGTGTTGGCGGCATCGTCATACGCAGTGTGCCACAGCCCTGCCGTGTCAACCTCCTGCTCCTCAGTTGCACGCTTAAGCCCTGTCGTCAGCTCGTCGTCCTTCCACAGTTTGTAGGCTTCCGCCAAATCAAGGTAATCCTCAAACTGCACCGGATTTTCTATCTTGTGTCGCTCGCAGCCGGTGTTTAAAACCTTGTAATCCTCCGTGCCCCATGCCACAAAATACGTCGTTCCTGCTTCGTAAACGGCAGCCAGTTTTTGCACCATCTCCGGGTATTCAATGCCCTTTTTCATGTCCTTTTCAGTAATCATGCAAAAATCCATGCTGTCTTTTGCCTGCTTGGGATAAAAATGCGGCTTTACAAAATCCTGTATCTTCGCCGTCTGTTCCAATGCCTCGCCCTTCAATAAAACCGCGCCAATCTCAATAATCTCGGAGAAAAATCCGCGCGGGCGCCCCACGGGTTTGGTATATGTTGTAAATTCAAAGTCAACTACTAAATAATTACGCATTGTTTTCCCTCTTTATCTGCTTAATGCCTGTCCAGCAGGGCGCGCTCCACGCTCCAGTAAACGGCGTCCTGCCCAATCATTTTGTACACGCCGCCGCGTTTCAGCATTTCCATCGCCTCATCCTGCAAGCTGCACAGGTAAATCTTCTTGCCGGTGTCCTTCATTTCCTGCACAATTTTGGCAAATTCCTGCACGCCGCTGATGTCGATATCCGGCACGCCGCGCATGGAAAAATACACATAGCCGTAACGCTTGGCCTTTTTGGGTATCTCCTCCAAGCGTTCCGTATTGGCAAACACAATAGGCCCGTTGATGTAGCACACCAGCCCGTCCTCCGGCAGTTTTTCAGCTTCCTCGTGCAGGCGCTGCGGGTCAATTTCGTCATAAGTAATGCGCAGGTGCGAAAAACGCACGGCCTGCAGCACCAGCCCGATGATAACGCCAATCATAATCGCCGTCGTCAGGTCCACGATAATCGTCGTCAGCATCGTCACTACAAATTTTAAAATTGCGCCTTTAAACTTGCCCTTTAAAATAAAGTTAATCGTCACCCACTCGTTCATGCGCCACGATACAACCATCAAAACGCCTGCCAGCGCCGCCAGCGGAATTTGGCTCATTACCGGTGCCAGCACAAACATCGCCAGCAAAATGCCCAGCGCGTGGAAGATACCCGTCATGCGTGTTACCGCGCCCGATTTTACCGCCACACTGGTGCGGGCAATTGCCGCCGTCGCCGGAATGCCGCCGAAAAACGGCACAATAATATTGCCGACGCCCTGCGCCACCAGTTCGCGGTTGCTGTCCAGACGCGCGCCCGTCATACGCGAAGCCGTAGCACCGCACAAAAGGCTTTCAATCATCGCCAGAACGGCGATACTGACAGCAGGCGCTAAAAGGCCAACGACAGTGCGGAAATCCAGCAGCGAAGCGAGCTGCAAACGGTCGTCCAAAAGCAGCGTCGCCGGAATCTCGCCAACCACTGCCACATCAAGGTTCAGCGCAATGTTCGCCGCCGTCGCCACAATAATCGCAAACAGCGAGCTTGGTATAAATTTGCTGTACTTTATCGGGAACAGCAGCATCATCAGCATAACAAACACGCCAATGCTCACCGCCGTCATATTCGGCTCAAAGCCCAGTTCAAAATAGCTTAAAAACTTTTCGGTTACACTGCTGCCCACCGACTTAACGCCAAAAAAATTATCAATCTGCCCCATGGCGATAATAACGGCAATGCCAGAAGTAAAGCCGCTGATTACCGGCATCGGGATGAAAGATATCAGCTTGCCAAGGTGCAGCACGCCTGCAATGACGAGGATAATGCCCGCCATAACCGTCGCCACAAACACGCCCTGCAAATCGTACTGCGCGATGATGGACATCAAAATCGCCGCCATCGCGCCCGTCGGGCCGGAAATCTGAAAATACGCTCCGCCCAGCGCGCTGATAATTACACCCGCAATAATTGCCGTAACAAGGCCGGAAGCCGCCGTTGCGCCGCTGCCCACGCCAAATGCCAGCGCCAGCGGAATAGCCACCGCCGTTACCGTCAGCCCCGCCATCAAGTCCTTCATCAGCATCATCTTGTCGTAATTACGGAACTCTCTAATCAAATCGCGCTTATAGCGCTCAATCATCATCACAAACAACCCCTTCGCCAAACAAATTTAAACGCAAATTACAAACAGCCTGTATTTATTTTACCATAGGCGAAGCGCCCAAAACAAACCTTTGCCGGTAAAATTTTACGCAAAGTTTTTATAAGCCTTAATCCCTTACAGCCATATAAACGCCGCCAAGATAAAAAAATTAACCGCCGCCGAAATTTTTTGCGCATAATTTTTTAAGCCGGGTTAATTTTATCAGCAGTTAACCGTTTATGTGGGTGAGAGTTTCTTTTCTTTTCTCTTTTTTGCCTGTTTTTTCTCTTTATCTTTTCTTTGCCGCCTTACCTTCTAACCTTGTTCAGCATAAGTTAAAAGATTATATATATAATCTACCTTGTTCCCTAAACTACTACCGTACGGTAGCAGTAGTAATGAAATGCCCGCGCAAAAACAAAGAGAGCAGCTTTTTAAACTGCTCTGATATTTTTACATACCAAAATTTCCAGTTATTATTCTGTCAAGCTGGACTTTGATATTGTCAAACTCACAGTTTAAATCCAAAGTACGCACAAAAATCTTATTGTCACGCATATCATAAAAAGTATCAGGCACTATACGTTCTTTCGTTTTAGCATACAGCAACATGCCATTTACTTTTTTATCTGTTTTGGCAGCTTTATTTTTTACATAGGCGTAAATCTGATATAAATTTGCTGAATTAATACTCTTTTTATCATACTGCTCCGACAAAATTCTGGAATAACATTTTGTGTCGATAATTAAAATTTTGCTGCTGTTCTCAAGAGTAATGTCCGTATACATCTTCGGCAAAAATTCATCCGTCTTACCTGTTAAATCCCACTCTATCATTGGTGCAGATGGATTTAATTCCGGATAATGTTTCTGATAATATGCCAGCACAAATTTTTCATACAAATTGCACAGTCTTTGCCCATCTAAAAATTTTGCCAGTTTTACCTTTCCATCTTTATTGATTAACATACCTTCAAACAGTAAACGGCAAAGATAAATTAACATTTGATACGAAGCATTGCCTTTACGGTAACTTAACAACGACCATTTTATATTAAAAGGATTGATGTCACTGACATTACTAAAAAACAACAGCACTTTTTTCAAAGCCTTTTTATTTTCCTGTGTTACGTCACCGTAATGAAACAATAAAACTGCCGCAGATTTCAAAATACGGTTTAGTAAATTATCTTCTGTCAATACTTCGTATTCACAACTCAAATTTCGCTGTCGCTTTGCCATTTGCTGCAAAGTGCCGATAATATCAACTTTACCACGCAAAGTTTTGCGCAAACGCTGATGCTTTAAATATTCTTTTGTCAGACCCTGCTTCACCTGATGCTCAATTCCTCTTACAAGGACAGCAGCAAATAAATCATGGATATTTGTGAATTTTTCAGCGCCTATTTTTTCAAAGCCTTCCTGCTGCAAAACTTTATAGGCATACGCCAGCATATAATAAATGTTTTTTATTAAAATATTTTGCTCATCACTCATTTATCAAAAACACCCATCAGCTTATTCTTCCAGTTATCAGCTTTTGCTTTCTCATCAAACCAATATTCATTTAACATTGGTAAAATATCGTATTCCACAACATTTTTAAGCCATGCTTCTACATCTGTTTGGCAATTATTGTCATATACAAAATAACTGTGGCCAATGCAGAATCCTTCACCCAGGGAATCATCCTGCGCAATTTCAGAATTTAAACTTTTAATTTCAGCAATTAAATCATTATACACAGAATTATCAATATCACTCTGCATACGTTTAAATCCATCACTATCAAAACCGGGGTTCATTGTAAAAAAGCTGAATCGGCGGCGAAGCGCATAATCAATCATGGCTATACTGCGGTCAGCAGTATTCATCATGCCGATAATGTAAACATTAGGCGGTACACTGAATTGCTCATCTTTTTTATAAACAAGTGTTACAGGCTTATTACGGTAATCGCTTTCGATAAGCATTAACAGCTCACCAAAAATTGCACTTAAATTACCACGGTTTATTTCATCAATAATAAAATAATAATTATCTTCTAAATCGTTACGAGCTTTTTGGCAAAATTCATAGAATACACCGTTACGCAGTTCAAAACCGTTTTCCGTTGGGCGGTATCCCATTACAAAATCTTCATATGAATAATTTTGATGGAACTGCACCATAGCAATTTTACTATTGTCTTCCGCACCGATAAGTGAATAAGCGAGACGCTTAGCAGCATAAGTTTTGCCTACTCCCGGTGCGCCCTGCAAAATTATGTTCTTTTTAAATTTTAACAACGCAACAAGTTTATTGTAATTTTCTTCCGTCATAAAAACATCGGTGAGGAAATCTGCTTTTGTATATTTATTATTTTCTTCTTTATTTTTTACTGCTTCAACTTCATCGTTTTCAGGAGTATTTAGTAAAGCTTTACGAAGTTCATCACGAAGTTTCCATAAAAATGTCCCGTCTTTTTTGTTTTGAGTATACTTTCCTATATAAAGAATTGGCCAATATTTATTTCCATCATTTTCCAATCTTTTAATTATCGGGCAATTAGTAACTTGTTGCACTCTTTTTGCCAATTGCCACGACATATTATTATAATAATTAGGTTCTCCGCCAAAATCTGCTGCCAATTGTTTACATGTTATACCATCAGGAAAATCTAACATTTTCAAAATCAAATCTTTTGATTCTTTCGTAAAAACATTCTCATTATTAAATAATTTTCTCCACTGACTAACACTAATACCAGGGTCATACTCTTTTAAAGCTGGCCACCATTCATTATTATTTTCAATATTCTTCACTTTATTAACTATAAACCAAACTATATCCTGCGTTAAAATTTTAAATTCTTCATCAGGATAGCATAAATCATTTTGCAAACGTTTTTTAGATAATGCCAATAATTCAGTATCTTCTAAAACGACTTTATTGATTTCATCAAAAAATTGACGGCATTTTTCTATGTTATCATAATCGGCATTTTTAGGTATCCAATTAGCGCCTAAAATTTGGCTGCAATCTTTCATTACACTATACTTGGAAATGTAATACTTGTCCGGATAACGTAAAAACAAAAAGTTGCTGACTGATAAATTTCGTTGATAAGAATAAGTGAAACTGCTTAATTTTGGATTTGACTTATATTTTATAAAAAATTCTTGTGTTTCTTCTTGAAATGTTTTATTTCTTACCGTAATATCTTTACTTTCATCAAATAATTCTCTAAACCATTTTCTAACTGTTTCAGGTTCTATTTCAGCTGCCGCAAGAATAAACTGACGTGGATAGTAGCGAAAAGTTTGTAAAATATTATTTTTTACTTTTTTATTTCCGCTATATGGCGTTTTTACAGAATCAGCAACAGCCATAGAAAACATGCCTCTAAAATTAAGTGCATCTATATTCCAATTATCCTGAAAAGTTTTTACAAAACACCATTTATAAATTTCTTCCTGATTTACACGCTCAAAATTTTCTTTATACATTTCTATATATTCTTTTAACTTTTCTTTATTAAAAGTAATCATCTTTAAGCTCCTTTTTATTCGTTTATTTAAATTTACTAATCAAATTATATCATAAAAATTTAATTTTTACTTTTTATCATTTTCTGCTCATTTTTCGCATTTAGCAGATAAATAAGCTTTGATTTGAAATTTTATTATATCTCAAAAATTTAACGAATGTTTGTAATAGCAAAAACTCCCGTCAGGCTTAAGCCCAACGGGAGTTTTGTTATATGCAAATTAAATATTAAGTTTTGCTGTTTTAGCTTACAGCACCAGCAAACTCAAATCGCCGACGGCGTTGACTACGCTGCGGACTTCGTCCAGAAGCGCCAGACGGTTATGTTTAACGTTTTCGTCTTCGTCCATAACCATTACGTTATCAAAGAACGCATTAACCGGTTCGATAACTTTTTCGGCGGCTTTCAAAACGGCGGCGTAATCAAACAGCACCATTTCGGGGATAATTTCTTTGTTGACTGCTGCCACAACTTTTTGAAGTTCGCTTTCGCTTTCGTGTTTAAACAGCCCTGCGCTGATGGCAACTTCTTTTTCAATCTTTTTGCACAGATTGCTTACGCGCACAGAAACCTGTACCAGCGGTTCGGCGTTGCCTGCTTCCACATAATCGGCCAATGCCTGGCAGCGTGCTGCGATTTCCACAACGTCGTCGCAGCGTTTATCCGCAAATACGGCGTCGATAACATCGTAGCGGATGCCCTGTTCCATCAAAAGGTTTCTCAAACGCTGTTTAAAGAAGTCCAGAATCTGCGGTACAAGTTTGCCGGTTTCTTCCGGTTTGATGTCCAGCAGGTACAGCGCGCCGGCAATAACCTTGCCCAGCGAAATATGGTAATTTGCGTCCAGCAGGATGTTGATAATGCCCAGTGCCTGACGGCGCAGTGCGTACGGGTCCTGAGAACCGGTCGGCGCCAACCCGCGGCTGAAGGTTGCGCAGATGTTGTCCAGCTTGTCGCCGATGCCTACGATGCGGCCGATAACGCTTTTCGGCAATTCGTCTCCCGCAAAGCGCGGCAGATAATGTTCGTAAATGCCGGCTGCAACTTCCGGTTTTTCGCCGTCCAGCAGCGCATATTCGCGGCCCATTACGCCCTGCAGTTCGGTAAATTCAATTACCATACCGGTAACAAGGTCGGTTTTGCAAAGCAGCGCGGTGCGGCGCAGTGCGTCCTCATCAACCTGTGCTTCAATCGCATAACGCAGCATTTCCGCCATTTTAACAAGGCGCTCGCTCTTATCGTACATATTGCCCAAACCTTCCTGGAAGGAAACGGTTTTCAGTTTTTCCAGACGGTCTGCAAGTTTCTGTTTGCGGTCTTCGTTAAAGAAGAACTCGGCGTCGCTTAAACGCGCACGCAGCACGCGCTCGTTGCCGTGGGTTACAATGTCAAGGTGTTCGCTGCCGCCGTTGCGCACGGTAATAAACTTGTTCAGCAAATTGCCGTCCTCGTCCAGCACCGGGAAGTATCTCTGGTGCTCACGCATCGGGGTGATAATGCATTCCTTCGGCAGACGCAGGAATTTTTCTTCAAACCTGCCGCACAGCGCGGTCGGCCATTCAACAAGGTAGTTTACTTCTTCCAGAAGGTCTTCGTTAATCTCGGCTTCGCCGCCGTTCTGCGCAGCCAAATCCTTAATCTGCTGCAAAATCAGCGTGCGGCGTTCATCCTGGTCAACCATTACAAAGTTATCGTACATAACTTTTTTGTAATCGCCGGCAGACGGAATTTCCACAGCGCCTTTAACTCCCGCCAAAGCGGAATAAACTTTGTTGCCCATTTTGGTCAGCGCGGCGCTGATAAGGCCCTGGCTTTCGGCAGCGTCTTTAAGGGACTGCTGCATAAAGCGGTGCCCCATGGAATATTTGCCGCTCATTACGCCGCAGATTTCCACCGGTACAACCTGCTCGCCGAACAGTGCCACCATCCAGCGGATAGGACGTACAAAACGGAAGTCGTAATCCGCCCAGCGCATGGTTTTGGGGAAGGAAAGAGAAGTTAAAATATCCATTAAAAGACCCGGCAAGAGGTCAATAACCGGCTGGCCTGCCAGATGTTTAACGGCGTAAACGTAATTATCGCGCACAACAAGATCGTTTACATCAACGCCCTGTCCGCGGGCAAAGCCCTGAGCCGCTTTGCTCGGCGCACCGCTTACATAGGCAATCTGCACGGAAGGGCCTTTGGCTTCGACAACAACGTCGGCCTGGGTTTCCGCAACGCCGCCCGCAATAAACGCCATGCGGCGTGGAGTGCCGTAAACGGTAATATCTTCAAACGGAATGCGCAGCTCCTGCATTTTGGCTGCGGCAAGCTCTTTAAGCTGTTTTAAAATGCCGGGCATAAACTTTGCCGGAATTTCTTCTGTGCCAATTTCAAACAATAATTTTTCCATTATAAATTCTCCCCTTTCAGCATCGGGAAGCCCAGCTTCTCCCTTTGTTCAACATACGCAGCCGCACACAGCCTTGCCATGGCGCGCACGCGGGCAATAAACGCCGTTCTTTCGCTTACGCTGATGGCTCCGCGCGAATCGAGCAGATTGAAGGTATGCGAGCATTTTAAAACGTAATCGTACGCCGGGCGGATATAACCGAGCGCAATGACGCGTTTTGCTTCGGCTTCGTATTTATCAAACAAATCAAACAGTAAATCGGTATCGGCTACTTCAAAATTGTAGTAGGATTGTTCAACTTCGTTGGTGTGGAATACATCGCCGTAGGTAACGCCTTCCACCCACTGAATGTCAAATACGTTTTCCACGCCCTGAATGTACATGGCAAGGCGTTCCAAACCGTACGTGATTTCTACGCTGACAGGTTTAACGTCGATGCTGCCAACCTGCTGGAAGTAAGTGAACTGGGTAATTTCCATGCCGTCCAGCCAAACTTCCCAGCCAAGTCCCCATGCGCCCAGCGTCGGGGATTCCCAGTTGTCTTCTACAAAGCGGATGTCGTGTTCATCCTGATGGATGCCGAGTTCGGCAAGGCTTTGCAGGTACAGCTCCTGAATATTGTCCGTCGACGGTTTGATGATAACCTGGAACTGATGATGCTGGAACAGGCGGTTCGGGTTGTCGCCATAGCGTCCGTCTGCCGGGCGGCGGCTCGGTTCAACGTAAGCCACGCGCCAGGGTTCAGGGCCAAGCACGCGCAAAAACGTGCGCGGGTTCATGGTGCCTGCACCTTTTTCAATATCATAGGGCTGGGTTAAAATACAGTTTTGTGCGCCCCAGAATTTTTGCAGTTTCAAAATAATTGTCTGAAAATCCATAGTATCCCTCCTGTATTGGCTGTTACAAAAACGAAAGCCCCCGCCTCTGTAACAAAATAGTTACAGGGACGGAGGCATAGTCTCCGCGGTTCCACCCTGCTTGGCCGCAAAATTGCAGCCCGCCTCGATGTTTATAAAATTTATGCTCCAAGGCGCCTTCGCCGCCTGCGCCGGCTTGCACCGTCCCGGCTCGCTGAAATACGCGGTTACTACTCCTTATCATTGCTTACCCAAAAATATAGCAAATAACACGGCGTTTGTCAATGCTTAAACACCGGTCTGGCTTAAAAAGTCCAAACTCTTTAAGGGCTTGTCCGTCTGGTACACAATAAAGCGCTGCAAAATTTTTTCCAGCTCCATCAGCGTACCGCCGCGCACCTTAAAAGGCTGCGGGTTCTTAAAATCCAACGTTAAAAGCTCGGTTAAAAATTCCTGCGCCTCACGGCTGAAGGGTAATTCCTCGCCGCCGTGGCAATCGCCGCAGATTAAGCCGCCCTGCACGACGGAAAAATGCGCGTCGCCGTCCGCCGGTTTGCCGCAGTTGACGCAGGTCTGGTACTGCGGCAGAATGCCCGTCAAAAACAGCAGCTTAACGATGAACGACAGCGCCACAAGGCGCGGGTTACGCTGCATCAGCACCTCGCGCGTTTCCAACAGCAGCTCGTATACTTCCTCCTGCTGCTGATGTTCCTCGCTTAAATGCTCCGTCACCTCGGCAATCAGCCCGGCATAAGCCATCTGCTGCAAATTAAACTGCGCCGGGTAACTTATAAGCTCGCAGCTTTTTAATGTATCCAGCTTTTTGCCGCCGAAAAAATTAATGTCCAGCACCGCAAACGGCTGAATCAGCCTGCCGCCGTTAGTCCGCGCATAGCGCGCCCCGTAAGCCAAAAACGTAACCTTGCCGTGCGCGCGCGAAAAGCAGACTGCGTACTTATCCGCAGTCTGCCAGTTTTTAACTTTTAAAATAATCGCTTCGTCGCTGAAACCCTTGTCAGTCATTTTTATTCATCCGCATAAACCGGCACTTCCGGCAGTTTGCTTGCACGCACGCGCGTCACGCGGAAGCCCTCCGTGCGCAGCACTTCAAAGCTCCAGCCGTCAACCTCAATCTTATCGCCGGTTTCCGGCTTGCGCTCCAACAGCCCGAACACCAGACCGCCGATAGTATCTTCTTCCGGTTCTTCAAATTTAATATGCAAAAAGTCCTGAATATCGTCTAAAAGCACAATACCGGCAAATTCGTAGGTGCCGTCGGCGCGGTGCACAACTTCTTCTTCCTTCTCCTCGTCGTGCTCGTCCTGAATGTCGCCCACAATTTCCTCCAGCAAATCTTCCATCGTTACAAGGCCTGCCGTACCGCCGTATTCATCGGCAACAACACAAAGCTGTACGCGTTTTTGCTGCATCGTCTGCAGCACCTTGCTTATTTCCATGCTCTCCGGCACAACCGTCAGCGCGTTCATGCGCGAGCGGATGTCAAAAGTAGCCTTTTCGTCGTCGGAAATATTCAGTAAACTGCGCACATGGATAACACCCAGCACATGGTCCTTATCCTCCTCGCACAGCGGGTAGCGCGTATGGCGCGTTGCCATTACCTTCTGGATGTTCTTTTCAAAGCTGTCCTCCGCATACAGGCACACCATGTCCTGACGCGGCACCATTACCTCTCGCGCAACGCGGTCGGCAAAGTCAAACACGTTATCCAGCAGGCGGCTTTCCATGTGGTCAAGCTTACCGCCGCGCTCACTGGCGCTTACAATCATGCGCAGTTCTTCCTCGCTGCGGCTTATATCCTCCACCGGGACCTTGTCCATGTTCAAAAGCTTCAGCACCGCGTGCGATGCTGCGTTGAAAAAGATTACCAGCGGGTACATCAGATAATGGAAGAAAATCAGCGGGTAAGCAATCGCCATGGCGGCGCGTTCCACATGCCCAAGGCTTATAACACGCGGCACCAGCTCGCCAAACACCACATGCACAAACACTATCAGCAAAAACGTACACAGCACAACCACGCCGTCGTCATACCAGTGCTCGCCGATAAGGTCGAACCAGTCTGCCATAAGCCCCGCCAGCAGCGGACCGCAGAACCAGCCAAGAATCAGCGACGACGCCGTTATGCCCAGCTGAATGGCACTTAAATACGTGTCGCGCTTCTGCGTCATTTTTAAAACCAGCTCCGCAGTGCTGTTGCCAGCGGCTATCATTTCTTCAAGGCGTGCCGGGCGCATACTTACCAGCGCGTATTCCGACACTACAAAAAATGCGTTTAAACCTGTAATTAAAAGGGCGGCTGCAATCTTTAATAAGTCCGCCACGTGACTGTCGATAAGACATCACTCCCAACTTTAAAATAAATTAAACGGTGTAGCCAAACTGTTTTAAGGCTTTGTCCTTGTTGCGCCAGTCCGGCTTAACTTTTACCCACAAATCCAAAAATACCTTGTCGCCTAAAAGCGCTTCAATATCGCGGCGGGCCTCAAGCCCGATTTTTTTAAGCAGGCTGCCTTTAGCGCCGATAACGATGCCCTTCTGCGATTCACGTTCCACAAAAATCGTGGCGCGGATATAGATATCGTTGTTGCCGCGAACCTTAAATTCTTCAACCTCCACCGCAACGGAATGGGGAATTTCATCACGCGTGGAAAGCAGAACCTTTTCGCGTATCATTTCGGCGGCAATTACACGCTCCGGCTGGTCGGTAATCATATCCTCGTCATAATACGCGGGGCCTTCCGGCAGATGTTTGGTAATTTCATCAACCAAACCTTTAAAATCGGTATCCTCCAGTGCGGATACCGGCACAACAGCTGCAAAATTGTAATCGTTGACATAGTTGGCAATAATGCCGAACAGCCTGGATTTGTCCTCCAGCTTGTCAACTTTATTGGCAACCAAAATTACCGGCGTTTTTACCTTTTTCAGCTGCTCAATGATGTAATCTTCGCCTGCGCCGCGCTTTTCGCTCACGTCAACCACAAACAGGATTACGTCCACTTCCTTCAGCGTGCTTTCCGCCGCGCGCACCATGTACTGTCCCAGCTTGTGGTGCGGCTTGTGGATGCCCGGGGTATCGAGGAACATAATCTGCGCGTTATCCGTATTTAAAATGCACATAATTTTGTTGCGCGTCGTCTGCGGGCGGTCGCTCATAATGGCAATTTTTTCGCCAATCAGCGCGTTGGTCAAAGTGCTTTTGCCTACGTTCGGCCTGCCGACCATTGCGGCAAAGCCGGTGTAATGCTTGTTCTTCTTATCTATTTTATTTCTCTCCTTTTTCGTCCATGCTGGCAGCGTTAAAGCTGTAAGGCAACAGCTCCTCTGCCGTCATTATTTTTATGTCGCCTTGTAAATTACTCATCACAATTTTTGGTATGCCAAACTCGGCAATTACCTGCCGGCACGCACCGCACGGTGCAACAGGGTCAGCGCCGTCCGCCACCACGCACAATGCTTTAAACTCGCGCTCGCCCGCGCAGACTGCCGCAAAAATCGCGTTGCGTTCAGCGCAGCAGGTCAGCCCGTAGCTGGCGTTTTCAATATTGCAGCCGCAGTAAATTTTGCCGCTTGCCGCAAGCAGCGCCGCGCCAACCTTAAAGTGCGAATACGGCGTATAGGCGTTTTGCCTTACCTTTACCGCCGACTGCCACAGTTCTTTTGTTTCAGCGTCCATCATTTCTGCTCCAAAAATTCTTCGCTCAGTTCAATCTTGCGCAGGGCTTCTTCTTCCTTCGCGCGCATAACAACTTTGTCTTCTTCCACCATGTGGTCGTAACCCAAAAGGTGCAGCAGCCCATGCACGGCAAGGTACACCATTTCGCGCGTCAGCCCGTGCCCAAATTCCTCGCCCTGGCGCTGCGCCGTTTCGGCAGATATTATAATATCGCCCAAAAGATGTTCCTCCGGCGCGTCCAAAAGCTCCGGCTCATCGTCGCCGCCTTCATCAAGCGCAAAGCTTAATACGTCGGTCGGGCGGTCAACGTCGCGGTACTCGCGGTTCAGGCGGTGTATTTCTTCGTCGTCGACAATGGTAATGTCAACCTCCGTCTGCTCCGTCAGCCCGTGCAGGCGCGCAACGGCATTCAGCCCGGCAATCAGCCTGTCCTCAAGGGCTTGGTCTATCTCAATTTTGTTCTGGTCATTTTCCAATGTTATCAGCATGTTTTTTCTCCCGTTTATGCTTTTCGTATTCCTCGTAAGCGCGGATAACGGCGCCGACAATCTCGTGGCGCACAACGTCGCTTTCGCCAAAGTTTACAATGCCGATGCCCGAAGTGTTGCGCAAAATATAAGCCGCTTGCTTTAAGCCGCTTTTTTTGCCGCCCGGCAGGTCAATCTGCGTCACGTCGCCGGTAATAACCATCTTCGAGCCGAAGCCGAAGCGCGTTAAAAACATCTTCATCTGCTCCGGCGTAGTGTTCTGCGCCTCGTCCAGTATAATAAAAGCATCGTTCAGCGTGCGCCCGCGCATATAGGCCAGCGGCGCAACTTCAATCGTGCCGCGCGTAATATATTTCTGGAAGGTTTCGTTGCCCAGCATATCGTACAGCGCATCGTACAGCGGGCGCAGGTACGGGTCAACCTTGTCCTGCATATCGCCCGGCAAAAAGCCCAGCTTCTCGCCTGCTTCCACAGCGGGGCGCGTTAAAATAATGCGCTCAACTTCCTTGTTTTTCAGCGCCTTCACCGCAAGGGCAACAGCCAAATACGTTTTGCCCGTGCCCGCAGGGCCAATGCCAATGGTAATCGCATTGCGGCGGATAGCGTCGATATAATTCCACTGCCCCAGCGTTTTAGCCTTAACCTGCCTGCCGCGGCGCGTAACGATAATCGTATCGGCATACATGCGGTGCAGCGCGTCCAGCTGCGCCTCGGCAATCATGCGGATGCTGTAACGCACGTCATGCGTCGTTATCGCCGCACCCTGACGCTCCAAAAACAGCAGTTCCTTAAACAGGCTCTCCAGCTGTTTAACCTCGTTTTCATCGCCGCTGAAAGCAATGGTGTTGCCGCGCGCCACAATTTTAGCGTCATAGCAATCCTGAATCACGCGCAAAAGCTCGTCGTTGCGTCCCAAAACCGCCAGCATCTCCTGCTGGTCTGCTACTTCAATCAGGCCTTCGCTTTGCATTAAAGTCAAATCCGCGCTCCTTTCGTCACTCTTTTATCGTAATCTTCTTAATAACAACGTCCTCAACCGGCCTGTCGTTAGCGTCCGTCACCACGTGGCCGATTTTATAAACAACGTCCATGCCCTTCGTCACTTTGCCAAACACGGCATGCTTGCCGTCAAGCCACGGGCAATCGCGCAGCGTGATAAAAAACTGGCTGCCGCCGGTGTTCGGGCCAGCATTAGCCATCGAAAGCACGCCCGGGCCGTCATGCAGCAGCTTGCTGCTGAACTCATCCTTAATCGTGTATCCGGGGCCGCCCATGCCGGTACCCGTCGGGTCGCCGCCCTGAATCATAAAATCATCAATAACGCGGTGGAAAATCACACCGTTGTAAAAGCCCTTGTTGGCAAGGTCCATAAAATTTTTGCAGGTGTTCGGCGCCAGATCCGTCGCCAAAGCAACTTCAAAACTGCCCATATTCGTTTCAAACACAGCCGTCGCAGGCGGCAATTTTTCTGCCTCCGGCTCGCTGCCGCAAGCGCTTAAGGCAAAGCTGCACATAAGCATTATTAAAAGCAAAACTTTTTTCAAAGCCGTTCCCTCCATGTAAAATAGCGTATAAATATATTATAACTCTTTAAACCGAATCGCGTCAAAAATTATAAATGCGCACGCAGCCAGCCGATAACTTCTTCCGCCGCCTTATTGCTGTGGTTGGTAAAGCTGTGGTCGGCGCCGTTAACAATCACCAGCTTCTTCGGGCGCCCTGCCAGTGCAAAACTGCGCTGCGCCTGCTCAACCGCAACGGTTTCATCGGCACTTCCGTGGATAATTAAAAGCGGGCGTTTCTGCCAGTTTTTCAACAGCAGCGGCAAATTGTAGTTATCAAGGTCGCTAACAAAATCCGGAGTCAGCGTCAGCTTGCCGCGCTCGTCCTCAAAATCAAGCGTTTCGCCGCCCTTTAAACGGCGGTAATTCTCATTGCCCAGCGCGTTTTTAAACGTAGCGTGTAAATCATTGGGCGTTGCCCACAAAGCAAGCCCGGCAATCTCGCTGCGGCGTGATGCCGTTACCAAAGATGCCGCCCCGCCCATACTGCGGCCCAGCAAAAACAGGCGCGGGTTGTTGTATTTTTTCAGCGCAAAATCAAGCACCGCATTAAGCTCTGCAATCTGGTGCGAAAGAATCTGGCTGCCCGTAAAATTAAAGCGCAGCACATTTACAAACATCGAAGCCATCTGCGACAGATAAGCCGCCCTGCCGCCGCCCTCCATGCTTCCGCGGAAGCCGTGCGCCATTATTAAAAGATTGTTGGGCGCATCATCGTACTGGCACGGCTGAAATTTAGCCTCCATATCGCCGTAAGGCCCGGTAATTATTAAAGGTTCATCAAATTTAACTCGCATTTTCAATCCTTCTTTTATGTTGTTATGCTTATATTATATCAAAACAAGCTAAAAATAAAAAACAAAAATATTTTACAGCCCTTTGCCAAAACAAACGCAAATTTTACGCGCCTTAATAAATTTTGTTGACAAACCCGCGCCGCCGTGGTATTATTACTATTGTTCCGTTATAAACGGATACCAAACGTGCCGAAGTGGCGGAATTGGCAGACGCACTTGACTCAAAATCAAGCGGGTTTACGCTCGTGCCGGTTCGAGTCCGGCCTTCGGCACCAAAGATGATTTAAACCCTTCTGATAATCTTTCAGAAGGGTTTTGTTTTATCAAATGTTAAATTTGGAGGTTGTTTTCTGCAATGAGCCAATTTATTCTTTATAACACCGCTGATGGCAAAGCAAACATTAAGCTTTACGCCGATAACGGCACCGTCTGGCTTACCCAGGCGCAAATCGTAGAACTGTTCAACAGCAGTAAAGCTAATATAAGTGAACACATAAAACACATTTTTGAAGAAGAAGAACTGTCCGAAGATTCAGTTGTTCGGAAATTCCGAACAACTGCCAAAGATGGCAAATCCTACCTTACTGCTTATTACAATCTCGACATGATTCTCGCCATCGGTTTCCGTGTACGTTCCCCGCGCGGCACGCAATTCCGCAAATGGGCAAATACCACTTTAAAACAATATCTTACCAAAGGCTTCCTGCTGGATAAAGACCGTCTAAAAAATCCCGACGGACGACCTGATTACTTTGACGAATTACTCGAACAAATCCGTGATATCCGCGCCAGCGAAAAACGTTTTTACCAAAAATTAAAGGATTTGTTTGCCCTTTCAACAGATTACATACCTACCGATGCCGATACAAAAACTTTTTTTGCCGCCACACAAAATAAACTGCTTTACGGCGTTACAGGCAAAACAGCCGCCGAACTCATTGCCGAACGGGCAGACAGCCAAAAGCCTAACATGGGTTTAACTTCATGGCAGGGCAGCATCGTCCGCAAAATTGATATACATACTGCTAAAAATTATTTAACGGCAGACGAGATAGATATGCTGAACCGTCTCGTTACCGTATTTTTAGAAAGTGCCGAACTGCGTGCAAAAATGCGTAAAGAGCTGACACTTGATTACTGGCGCAGCATAGTAGATAAATTACTGACAGACCATGACATACCTTTATTAAAAACTTCCGGTAAAATTTCTAAAATAAAAGCCGACGCCCTTGCCGACAAAGAATATGCTGCATTTGACGCGCAGCGAAAACATTTTGAAGCCCTGCAAGCCGATAAAGATGATTTAATCGAACTTGAATCATTAGTTGCAGATATAAAACAATTAAAATAAAAACTAACGCATAAAAGGCAGCCATAAAGGCTGCCTTTGTTACTCTATATGATGCAAATTTACAAAGTACTAAAACAACGTATGAGTTCGTGATAGATTTCTACGTGTTTTATCACATTAAGAATTTACAAAGTACTAAAACGTTAAAGCAACCGCAAAATTTATTGATGTTGTTTTATCACATTAAGAATTTACAAAGTACTAAAACATTGTGCAGGATTTTAAGAATCGCGCGGCGGTTTTATCACATTAAGAATTTACAAAGTACTAAAACAACGTCAGCAAGCGATTTCATCACTGTTAGTTTTATCACATTAAGAATTTACAAAGTACTAAAACTAGCTATCTCGTTGCCGCTTTTGCGAATAAGTTTTATCACATTAAGAATTTACAAAGTACTAAAACATTAAGATACTTCGACTTTGAAGCCTTCGGTTTTATCACATTAAGAATTTACAAAGTACTAAAACTACCGTTCCTTGCTACACTTATATATTACGTTTTATCACATTAAGAATTTACAAAGTACTAAAACTGTAACCACAACCGCCAAGTCTGAACACGGTTTTATCACATTAAGAATTTACAAAGTACTAAAACGAGAGATTTTTAACGCCTTGCTCAAGCGGGTTTTATCACATTAAGAATTTACAAAGTACTAAAACAGAAAAATGTTGAAAGCGTATTGGCAAACGTTTTATCACATTAAGAATTTACAAAGTACTAAAACCGTCCCAAAATACTATTGCAGCGTCAGCGGTTTTATCACATTAAGAATTTACAAAGTACTAAAACCTACTGTATCCCCACCTTGCAGTAAATCAGTTTTATCACATTAAGAATTTACAAAGTACTAAAACTCATCCTTTCAAAATTTAATTAAAGGTGGAGTTTTATCACATTAAGAATTTACAAAGTACTAAAACTATGAGCGAAAGATATAAACTGATTATCGGTTTTATCACATTAAGAATTTACAAAGTACTAAAACAAGGGAATAAAGGAACTGCGTACACTGCGAGTTTTATCACATTAAGAATTTACAAAGTACTAAAACTAAAACATCTAAAAGGATGTTCGCTATTCGGTTTTATCACATTAAGAATTTACAAAGTACTAAAACTATTTAATTTGTGGTATAAGGCAGAGCGCGTTTTATCACATTAAGAATTTACAAAGTACTAAAACAGGGTTCTATATCGTCAAAAAGCTTATCAGTTTTATCACATTAAGAATTTACAAAGTACTAAAACGAACTGAAGACCTATCAAACCTTGAACGAGGTTTTATCACATTAAGAATTTACAAAGTACTAAAACTTGTTGGTCCACTGTTTCTTCCATTGCCTTGTTTTATCACATTAAGAATTTACAAAGTACTAAAACAAGATGAAGTTCCCGTTTCGGTAGGTGATAGTTTTATCACATTAAGAATTTACAAAGTACTAAAACTAGGTTTTATGGATGTGTTGCAAAGCCATTGTTTTATCACATTAAGAATTTACAAAGTACTAAAACCATATACCAAACGTTCAGGAACATAGAAAGTTTTATCACATTAAGAATTTACAAAGTACTAAAACTAATAAAGATAATTTTTATTCTGGTGCATTGTTTTATCACATTAAGAATTTACAAAGTACTAAAACAGGACGCGATATAGTTGAAAACGCAAAAAGTTTTATCACATTAAGAATTTACAAAGTACTAAAACAGGAAAAGATTGAAGAATTACAATATACTGTTTTATCACATTAAGAATTTACAAAGTACTAAAACATGCGGTACGCGGAATGCCTAACGCGGCAGTTTTATCACATTAAGAATTTACAAAGTACTAAAACTAAAAAGTCTTTTATTTTTTGGAGCATGGCGTTTTATCACATTAAGAATTTACAAAGTACTAAAACTTTATCAAAAAGGACGGTGGTTATTATGGGTTTTATCACATTAAGAATTTACAAAGTACTAAAACTGCAATGGACAAGCAGAGCGCGACAGGTATGTTTTATCACATTAAGAATTTACAAAGTACTAAAACGAAACTCGTGCGGCCTGCGGCGCAAAAGTGTTTTATCACATTAAGAATTTACAAAGTACTAAAACTGATTAAGCTACATAAATAATTTGATGATAGTTTTATCACATTAAGAATTTACAAAGTACTAAAACTTAATGCCGTCAAGCATTTGCGCTGTCCAGTTTTATCACATTAAGAATTTACAAAGTACTAAAACCGAGCCGGAACAGGAGACCGTGGAGGAGAGTTTTATCACATTAAGAATTTACAAAGTACTAAAACCAGTGCCATGGATGCCTCCGTTACGCCGCTGTTTTATCACATTAAGAATTTACAAAGTACTAAAACCTCAACGACGGTTAAATGCTGTTATAAATTCTTAATATGATATTTTTAAACACAAAAAGCCATAAACAAACCTACTTATTAGGATTATTTATGGCTAAATATAATAATTTTAAATTTCCATTCTAAAAGAATGTGATTTCGACATAAAGTCTTATTTTAGTAGGATTTGTAAATTCTTGATTTGATAAACTCTATACTTTAATTATAAATAAAATCTTTTATTTGTCAACACTTTTTCTAAATAAATTGTCTATATCGCCAAAATATCTATCATAAGCTCTTTCACAAAAAATATTTTTCAGTAACATCTGAGTAATTTCAGCTTCCGTCATTCTGTAATTAAATTTATCTAAAAGCAACTCTAACATCTCATCATAATCATCAAATCCTAAAACAGTACCATCTTTTATAATATGATAAGCAAAAATATCGTCAACTATATTATTTATAGCCTCACTTTTTGTATAAACAATAATATTTTCAATATTATCACAACATTTTAATACTTGTAAAAATTTCTCTAACTGAAGTTTATCTAATCCATATTCTGGAAGTTCGCATAATAAAAGTTTAGGTCTATTCAATTGAAGTTTATTTATCATGTTCAACATCATTATTTTTATTAGCCATTGATCGTGTTCATTCAAAGATATTAGTTCTTCATCGTAAAAATTTTCAATTTCTATTATTTTAGAAAAATTAAAAATATTCTCATCAGTAATTTTTGATTTTAAACCATATTCAACTAACTCTTTATCTAACTCGTTTAATATATCTTCTTGCATATAAAACAAAACATTTTCATATGCTTTTTGAATTTTATTAAATTTTTGATTTAATATTTGCCCAAAGACAGTCTTTTTAGTTATTTTAATCTCATTTTCAAGAGAAACTTTAGGTTCTAGTCTAAAAACAACAAAATCTTGAGCAGATAAATTATTTTCGTTTAAAGCAACTAAAATGCCATCATTCAAAAATTTATCTGAAAAATCTTTTTTATTAAAATATGATTGTAATAAATCAAAGATTATTACAGGCGTATATCCATCGTCATGAGAAGTAAGAATTGTTAATTTTTGTAAATTTAAATATATCCTTTTCTTTAATTTATAGCCGCCTAATATTAAAGTCCCATCCATATAAAACCTCAAAAACTTAATAATTTAGCTGTTGTTATTTTCTTATCAAGAGCCGTTTTATTTCCAACCAAATACTTTATAGATTGATATTGTTTTTCAGTAATCATTAAAACCATAACTGATCCATCTGACGGCAAATGTTTATTTAAATAATCCATATGCCACCTTACCGTATCTCTATTAGGGCAAATTTTGCAATAAACAGAATATTGCAGCATTTGATATCCTGATTTTATTAAAACTTTTCTAAATCTTGTATATCTTTTAACTGCTACTGTATCATCCATTGGCAAATCAAAAAACAGTAATATTCTCATGACTCTGTAATCACTCATTTTCGTATAAAATCTCCGGTTCAGGCATTATTATATATCTCTCATCATTTGTTTCCATATAATGAATTATGCCATCAACAAATAAATTAATTGCCTGCGGTATAGAATATCTTTTTTTATTAAAATAAATTTTATTAACCAATGCTTCTAATAATGACAAACGCTTTTCCCTGTTAAAAAGTGCTGTTTGCTTGTAAATATTTTTATATACCCAAAAATCCACAATTGGTCTGAATGGTTCTATAAAATCATCAGCTAAATTAAAATGATTATAAATATTTCTATGTTTTATACCAATAGTAGGTATCAATCCTTTTGCAATTATCGAACGGCACATCATCGCACGAATTACCGAATAGCCATAATTTAATGCTATATTTTGCGGATCGCAATTTCCGCGGTCACGTGTAAAAAGATCTCCAAATAATGCCCTAAAATATACTTTAGCAGCCAATCCCTCTCTATTGGTTATATCATCCAAATCTACCTCATTTTCATAATCCAGCAAAAGTTCTATGGTTTGCATATTAAGAGAAAATGCATCTAAAACTTTAGCTTGATTTATAATTTTTCCTCTTATTATTAATTGCCACAAAAGTTTTTTATCATCATTATTAAGATTAAGCTGAAGTTCCTGTTGTTTAAAAGCTGAAAAATTACCAGTAATAGGGCTGACGGTTAACTCAGGCAATCCATTCTTTTCGCAAACTATTACACAAATATTATTTTGTGTTAACTTACATAATAATTGCACCGTAACATACAATTTATAGTTATTGAAAATCACCGTATCAATGTCGCTTATTGGTATTACATAAGTTTCGTCTCCGCTTTCTATTTTTAAATTATTTAAATACAACGAAACTTTATGACTATCCTCAATATAAATTGTCCGCCAGCCCATTAAATCACCTAAAATCCATTTCTAATTTTAAATGTTCTTTAAGTACAGGATAAATATTTCCTAACACATCTACATTATATTTTTGCATATTTGTAATTTTATTACCGATCGTTATCATCCTGTATCTTTGTGTGTTTCCCGGTGAAGGTTTATCTACATATTTAGTTTCAATAACATTTTTACTATCATTATTAATACAACTATATTGCCACATAAATTTTTCACTATCTTTTTCGTAGCTAAAAAACTCACCTCTGTATAAAGAAAATACAAATGTAGCATCGTCACTAATTTTTTTCTTTATTTTTTCTGATTGATATTTACCCAAATCAATTTTATAAACGCCCTTTTCTACACGTATCATATCATACGGTACACTAATAAATTTATACTTACCATTATCTAAATAAAAATCAGCTCTTAGAGTCTTAATTTGCAAATAAACAGACTTATTTTTTCCGGCTTGTTTTTGGTTTACACGATGGCTTCCCAATTGCCCATCCATAAATTTAACATCAGTAATGGTCGGTCCATTATTGTGTTTAGCATATTTTGTTATATATTGGCCATAATCTTCCTTATATCTTGCAAAAGGATTTTTTTCGTTCGGATAAGACTCAACTACTTCCTGCAATTTTTTAAAAGTTTGAGGATCATTACGATACATCAAAATAGTTTCCGGATTTTTACGAATTCTTTCAGCTAATTTATCTCCAGTGCTGCCAATACCTTCATTATAAATATTTTTATATTTTGTTATAATATAGGTTTTTTCATTTCCTTTTTCATCAGTACATACTCTGGTCGATTTAATCTGCAAATCATATAATTGTCTGTTTGGTTTACGATCTACCTTGTGAGAATATTTTTGTTTACGCAATTCTACTTCTTTTATAAATTTTATATATTTCCCTGCATTAAAATCTTCATCATCAATAAATTCTCCTGTTGCAGAATCAATAATCCTGCCATTTTCAAAAACTAAAGTCTCTTTATTAGTTAAAAACTCATCACTTAAATCAACTATACTATTTAATTTCTTCATCAATTCCGTATTAAATAACCCGGCAATTATTAATGCATCTTGGGCATGATGAGCATAAGTTGCTTCTCTATCCTTGTCTAGTTTTGCTTTTTTACGAAAAGCAAATGTTGCAGAACCTTTAACTGTCTTTACTTTAGTATTTATGTTATTCGCTTTAAAATAGTCCTGAAGCATATTCAGTACTTTTCTGCAGGCATATCTTGTATCAACCAAATTTCTATTAATAAACCCTATCATTTCTTTTTCAGGCAGCCCATTTTCAAACAACAAATTAGCTTTTTTATTTTTTGTATATCTGTTGTTTTTTAAAACCATATTTTTAAATTCTTCATAAGTTATTTCACCTTCTCCGCTTTTTAAATACATAAACGGAGTACGTTGCGCTTTATTTCTATTTTCATTAATAAATACAGCAACTTTATTATTTTTAGAATCATCAAAAGAAATAGATCGCGGAATTATATGATCAACTTCAAGCATACCTTCATAAACCTGCTGTAAAGACACGGGTTTTCCCGAATAAGCAGATTTCATGTCTTGATCCATCAATAAATTTATTATCTCAAATTGTCTTGGAGTTATTTTTTTATTTAATGTTAATTTGTGTATTTCATTAGCACGTTCTTCATTTCTTTTTTGAATATCCTTTTTTAATTTCTTCTGCTCATCTAAATTTTTCTCACGTGCCATTTCTATAATAATGTCACTAAATTCAACTCCATAATTGTCTTTTACTAATTTACGACAAGCATTAATTACTTTTACAGCTTCTGATACTGCTCGTTTCGTAACAGGAGAAACAATCCAATCTTCACCATCAAATTTAATATTTTTACCAATATTGGCTTGATTTTTATTTTCCAATAAACCAGCTTCATAAAATAGCTGCATTTGATTTTTATCTGTTGCCCATAAATCTGGCATAATTAAATTCATGGCTTTTTTAGATAAAGAATGGTATTGAGTGAAACCAGAGAGTTTAGCAATTTCAGCCGCAACATCTAAATCTATACCTATATTCAACAATTCACTTTCTCTAACTTCTACAGATTTTTCTTTTGTTAAAATATCGGCTATATTATCGCATAAAGAAATATTACCTTCTATAATCTCTTTTTTATTAAATTTATTAAATGTTTTCAATAAATCTTTGTATTGTTTAAATTCGGTAAAAACAGGCTTATTGCTCTTATCTATACGGTACCCAGTTATTTCATCCTGAGTAACATTACAGATCTTTGCAATATTAGCTAAAGTTATATTTTTCCCTTTATTTATATACTCATTAATCAACGTTTTCTTTTCTTCTTCTGTTATTTTTCTATCGGAAAATTTTAAATTATTTAAATCATTCAATATATTAAATAAGTTTGCTGTATAAGCTCCTTTGGCTATACGTTGCTCATCAGGAAAATATGTGCATTTACCACGCATCAAATCAATTAAATTAACTTTTATAACATTCCCGTTTTCATCATAACGGTAACAACCATATGGCGTAGGACTTTTTTCACTACCCGGTCCTTCAAAATATTCTCTTTTTGACTTATATATACTTAAAATTTCATCTTTATGCTCAGCTACATTTTTATAAAAATTTCCCTGAACATCTATTAATTTTTCTACTTCACGCAAATATTCTTTATTTCTAAATCTATTTTCGGTGCCTCTTACCGTTCCATTATTTGTTAAAAATTTTTCATACTGCAATTCACAAACAAACTTTTCTTTTAATTTTGCTTCCTGTTCCAACAAAATATCTTCTGCACTTTTTCCATCAGTTTCTTTATTTTCTATATCTTCTGCCGTTAAATAAAAAGTACCCCTGCGTTTTGTTAAATGCATTAAAGCTAAAAATAATTCTTCCGGAGCTAACTTTTCTTTTAGTCCACGACATCTAATCTCATAAATATTGCCAAAAGGTTCCCGCAAATCTATTTCTAATAAATTAGAAAGCAATACACCCATTCTGTCAAGCCTATGTCTCGTTCTTCTTTCACGTCTACGAGCACTTCTTGCCGTACGCCTTTTTAAATTTTCTTCAGCTGTACCTTCAGAAAACAACCTAACGCCACTATCAATAATATTATAATTTTCATCTATAATTCCCCAGCCAACAGATGCAACACCTATGTCTAAACCTAATTTTAATTCCATGTTCATCACCTTTTCTTATAATCAAATTTTTATATAATTGTAAAACACCTTATAAGAATATTTTATCACTAAATACAACTTTATTCTATAAAAATTACAGAACACAAGCTACTTTACCAAATTACAATTTTATACAAAATATAAAAAAGTAAAACAGGCACTATATTTTTCAGTATAGTGCCTGTTCTATTCATAATTTCTTCTCTTTTTCATCGCCGCCGGGCGGCGTAACTACTTTTTTGGAAATACCACCTGTTTGGGTCCGAATTCCGCATTTTTAGGTATCATTACCTCGTCAAATTTAATGCTGCGGGTATGCAGGGTATGGCTCCATTCGTGGTCGTGCCTGTGCAGGAAACCCAGGAAGGTAATAGGAATCCAGCTGTAAATAAACAGCGGATACAACAGCAAATACAGCCACGATTTAAGCGATGCGCGGATTTTCCACAGCACAATAACCGGGAACACATACTGACCGATACCGATAAGCGTCCACACTTCAATCGGCAGAATGGAATACAGCACGTTGGTGTAGAACGGATAGTACATATAAATATAGCTGCAAATTACGTAGAAAGTAGAAAGCAGCAGGAAATACGGCTGGAACAAATGCAGGATAGCGTCCAGCATAATGGGGTTATGTTCTTTAATGCCGCGTTTAAGCAGCGTGCCGATATAACGACTGCCGACGTCAAACTGCCCTTGTGCCCAGCGCTTGCGCTGATTCCACGACTGCATGAAAGTCAGCGGTTTTTCATCGTAAACAATGGCATCATGTGCCCACGTTGTGGGTATGCCTTCGAGAATAGCCTTCATGGTAAATTCCATATCTTCCGTCAGGCAGGTTGCACCCCAGCCATAGCGTCGCAGGATATCGGTAGAAATGCACATGCCCGTGCCGCCGAGGCAGCTGGACAGGCCGATATTGTATTTTGCCAGATGGTAAACATGGTTAATTACCCAGAAAGCAATGGAGAATGTACCGGAAATCCATGTATCGTTCGGGTTCTTGGAATCAAGGTAGCCCTGAATCAAACGTTCGCCGTTGCAAAGGCGGCTGTTCATCTCTTTTAAAAAGTCCGGATGGACAAGGTTGTCGGCGTCAAACACGCACACAGCGTCATACTGGCGTTCCATTTTAAAAATGCGGTTGAACATCCAGTCCATGGCATAACCTTTGCCCTTTTCGGTATCGTTAAAGCGCTCATGCACCTGCGCACCGGCTGCACGCGCCACTTCAGCGGTTTTATCCGTGCAGTTGTCGGCAACGACGAAAATATCATACAGCTTGTCGGAATAGTTCAAAAGGTGCAGGTTTTCAACCAGCGCACCGATAACGCGCTCCTCGTTGTGCGCGCATACTACCATGGCAAAGGTGTGCTTTTCCTCGTAAACCTTTTTATCTTTTTTGCGGTAAACCAGCCCGAAAAACGAAAGCGTAAAATAGTAAATGGTAAAAAATACGATTAACAGCTGGAGAGGAATCATAATTATATCGAAATACGTTGTCATATAAGCTCCTCGCTTTGCATTAGTACTGCTTGTTAAACAGTTTTACATAAACCGCATTGATAATACCGATAATTGTGTAGGTAAACATAATTACAAACGGCCAGCCTTCGGGGCGCAGGTACAAAATGTAAGCGCCGATGGCAAAACCGATAATAACAGGAACTTTAAACAGCGGGTTGCCCTTGCCTTTAAAATCCGGGTAACGGATGGTGCTGTACAGCAGGCAGCCGACGACGAAGGTCAACACCGCAATGTAGGTTTGCGGCACGTCGTAGCCTGCCAAAACAAAGGCACATAAAACGCAGGCACCGCCCGGGATAGGCATACCCTGAAAATAACCGTGGATAACATCGGCGTTGATGTTAAAACGCGCCAGGCGCATAGCGCCCCACACCGGGAACAGCGCAGCAATCAGCTGCCCCCAGATGCCGAAATCCGTAAGGCCGTAATAATACATCATTACCGCAGGCGCAACGCCGAAGGAACAAACATCGCACAGAGAATCAAGCTCAACACCGAACTTGCCGGCAACGCCCAAAGCCCTTGCTGCACGTCCGTCGCAGGCATCAACGGCAACGGAAACGATAATGTAAATTGCTGCCAAATCAAAATTACCGGCAACCGATTCAAAAATGGAAAGCACGCCTAAAATAAGGTTGGTGCCGCTGATACTGTTAGGAATTATACGACGGTAGTCCATCAGTCCAAAACCCTCCCGATAATGGATTTACCGCCGGTGACGGCATCTCCTTTTTTAACAAGAATTTCAACATTTTTAGGCAGCACCAGTTCAGTGCTGGACCCGAATTTAATCATGCCGTAGCATTCGCCCTGGCTGAGGTTATGCCCCAGCGTAACCCACGATACGATGCGGCGCGCCAAGAGGCCTGCCACCTGAATGACAAGCACTTTCATTTTATCGTTCTGCACGCCGATGGCATGGCGCTCGTTTTCAAACGAAGCGTTTTTTTCATACGCAGGAACAAACTGACCGCAGGTATAACGCTGATATTTAATCTCGCCTGCCACAGGGCTGCGGTTGACATGCACATTAAAAACAGAAAGGAAAATGGTAACCTTAACGGCGTCTTCGTTAAGGTATTCCTCGTCGTAAAAATCCTCCACCGCCATAACAGTGCCGTCAGCCGGAGAATAAATTATGGAATTATCCTGCTCGGTCGGGCGGTTGGGGTTGCGGAAAAAGTACGCAAAATACGCCGAAAGAACAAGGAATGGAATACACCAAACGATACCGGCCCAAAACCAGACAGCCAAAGCCACAGCCAAAGCTCCCAGTATGAACGGGTAACCATCTTTTACAATCGTCATTGCTGCTCCTTTCTGTACATCTGCAAAAAAATAATATGATGAACCTTATTTATTCATCATATTATTATAGTATAGGCAGACCTTTTTGTCCACTTAATTATTTACTTTGTAACACTTTAATCACAAACTGCGGCAGCACCATCATCCTGCCAATGCGGCTCGGCTGCTTGTATAAACGGAACAGCCATTCCAGCGAAGCCTTCTGCATCCACAAAGGTGCGCGGTCCATTTTGCCTGCCAAAACGTCAAAGCTGCCGCCAACCCCCATTAAAACTGCGGGTTTAAGCTGCTCGCGGTATTTTGCCAGCCAGTTTTCCTGCTTCGGCGCGCCCAGCGCGATAAAAAGCATGTCGGCGCCGCTTTCGTTGATTTCGGCAACGATTGCTTCGTTTTCTTCGTCCTTAAAATAACCGTTGCGGCAGCCTGCAACCTTTAAGCCCGGCGCTACAGCCAGCAGCTTGTCGCGTGCGGCTTCAGCAATGCCCGGCGCTGCGCCGAAGAAAAATACCTTGTAATCCTTTTTTGCAGCCAGCTTGCACAACTCCACAAACAAATCGCAGCCTGCCACACGCTCAGGCACATTGTGCCCCAGCTTACGCCCTGCCCATACCGTGCCCGCACCGTCTGCCAGTACCAAATCAGCGTCGCCGCAGACGATTTTTTTATACTCTGAATCCTTCTGGCACATCATAATAATCTCCGCGTTGGCGGTAACGACAAAGGTTTGCTTTTTATTTTTTACCTGTGAATTTAAAAAGTTAACGGCTCCGTCCATAGTATAGGGGTATACCGGCACATCGAGCACATAAAATGGTTTAATTTTTTCCATGGCGTTATCCTTTAAATCTTCGCTACGTCAGAAGGAACGGTTAAGAACTGCAAATTCGGGTTGCGGTCCAAAATCCAGTTCAGCGCCCATTCGTTGTTAACCAAAATAACCGGGCGGTCTTTTTTATCGTAAACCAGCATGCCGTTGTCAAGGCCTTTCAGGTTTTCAATGTCTTTTTCGTTTTCGGCGTAAACCCAGCGCGCCACGCTGTAACCAAGCTGGTTCATCAAAAGCTGGGCGCTGTATTCGTTCAGCAGGCGGTATTCCAGCACCTCAAGCTGCAAAGAGCCTACCACGCCGACGATAAAGCTTTCAATGCCCAGATCCTTCTGGCGGAACACCTGAATTGCGCCCTCCTGTGCCAGCTGGATAATGCCCTTTTCAAACTGCTTGCGTTTTAAGGAATCCTTCGGCTGCACGCGGGCAAAAATTTCCGGCGGGAATACCGGAAAATCCTCAAACTGGATTTTCAGCTTCTCATCGCTTAACGAATCGCCGATGCCGAAAATGCCGGGGTCAAAAATACCGATGATGTCGCCCGGGTATGCTTCTTCAACAATCGTGCGCTCCTGCGCAAGGAACTGCTGCGGCTGCGCCAGTTTAACAGGCTTGCCGCCCTGCATATGATAAACCTGCATGCCCTTTTTGAACACACCGCTGCAAATGCGCATAAACGCAATGCGGTCGCGGTGCGCCGGGTTCATGTTGGCCTGAATTTTAAACACAAACGCGCTGAACAGTTCGTTTTCTGGGTTCAGCAAATCGCCGTTCTGCAAAATGCGCGGCTGCGGCTGCGGCGACAGCTCCAAAAACTTCTCCAGAAAGCTGCGCACGCCGAAGTTGGTCATGGCGCTGCCGAAGAACATCGGCGTAAGCTCGCCGCTGTTCACCTTGTCCATGTCAAACTCGTCGCCCGCAAGGTCCAGAAGCTCAATATCGTCGCAAAGTTTTTTGTACAAATCTTCGCCGATAGCGTTAACAATTTCCGGGTCATCAAGGCTGCCCGTGGTAGATTTTAAAATTTTAGAGCCGTGGCTGCTGTCGTTTTCAAACAGCTCAATCTGGTTTTTAACGCGGTCGTACACGCCGATGTAGTTACCGTCGATGCCGATAGGCCAGTTAATCGGGTACGCGCGGATGCCCAGCACCTGCTCTATTTCGTCCATCAAATCAAACGGGTCGCGGCCGTAGCGGTCCAGCTTGTTGACAAACGTAAACACCGGCAAACGGCGGCGGTGGCAAACCCAGAACAGTTTTTTCGTCTGCGGCTCCACGCCCTTGGCGCAGTCAATAAGCATTACGGCGCTGTCTGCCGCCATCAAAGTACGATATGTATCCTCAGAAAAGTCCTGATGTCCCGGCGTATCCAGAATGTTTACGCGATAGCCGTCATAATCAAACTGCAAAACAGAGCTGGTAACGGAAATACCGCGCTGCTTTTCAATCTCCATCCAGTCCGAAACGGCATGGCGGTTGCTTTTACGCGCCTTAACCGTGCCTGCCAGGTGAATCGCGCCGCCGTACAGCAAAAGCTTTTCCGTCAGCGTCGTTTTACCGGCGTCAGGGTGCGAAATAATAGCGAAAGTGCGCCTTTTTTCAATCTTTTCAAGTAATTCCTGCATTGTTTCCTCCGTTAATCCCTGTTCTGCAATTCGTAAATGCTGTAAGCATCAATAATCTGTTTCAAAATGTAATCAGGCACCGGCACAGCCGTTTCCATAATGCCCTTAATGTTCACTCGGAACGCCACATCCTCGTACTTTTCGCCGCCATAGGTTTCGCAGCTGAAGCTGGTACGCATAAACTCATCCTTAAAGTGGCAGTATTTCAGCACATCACGTTTGCGCTCCATATCCCACGCATGGTAAAACTCGTACAGTTTTTTCTGCGCCTCAGGCGGGATATCCACACCGGCAACGACGTAACCGTCCATCGGCGTGCAGTCCAAATCCTCGTAAACAGTGCCGTCCTCCAGCTCGATGGTAACGGTCATAACGTAATCCACCTCGCTGAACTCGGCGCTTTTAATCTGCCATTTATCGTGCCATTTTTTTATGCATGCCGGGCAGATGAATTTGGCCTCTTTCACCGTGTTGTTGATGTAATTATCCTTGTAATACAAAACGCCGTCCTGCGGCACAAAATTTTCGCCGCATTCAGCACAGACGAGTTTAACGCTGCGAATCATACTTTAACACTCCTTCAGGATATAAAAAAGCCTTCACGGGGATTTCCCGTAAAGGCTGCTGTTTCGGAAATGGTCGGAGCGGCGGGATTCGAACCCACGACCTCTTCCACCCCAAGGAAGCGCTCTACCAAGCTGAGCCACGCCCCGAAACACAAGTAATATTATAAACAACTAACACGCAAATGTCAAGCACTAATTATCAACAACACGCGCGCCTTCGGTATCAAGTTTTAATACATGGTACACCGCCTGCTGCCCGGCTTTTTCAAACGCCAGCTTCATCGCTGCGCCGATTTTTTCGCAGTCGGCCTGCGGGCTGGCATAAGCCATTAAGGTTGAGCCTGCGCCGCTGATTATCGCGCCGTAAGCACCAGCATTTTTGGCTGCCTTAAACACCGCCTGCGTGCCGGTGATTAGCGGCATGCGGTACGGCTGGTGCAGCCTGTCCTCCAATGCATCCGGCAGGTATTTATATTCGCCAGTCAGTAACACGCTGACTAAAAGCGCGCTTCGCCCGGCGTTAAACACCGCGTCCTTATGGCTGACGGTTTCCGGTATTGCTTCACGCGCACGCGCGGTTGAAAGCGGTTCGGAAGGCACAGCAGCGATAAAGCGCAGCTCATGCGCCGGTATAAAGCGCAGGCTGTTGGCTTTGTTATGCGCCATGTAACTTACGGTAAAGCCGCCCAAAAGTGCGGGCGCCACATTATCGGGGTGCCCTTCAATTTCCGTGGCATAATTTACAAGCTGTTCTTTCGTCAGCGTGCTACCGGTTAAATAATTTGCCGCCATCAGCCCTGCCACAATGGCGGTGCTGCTGCTGCCCAGCCCGCGTGAAAGCGGTATGCGGTTGTGCATGGTTACTTTTAAACCGGTGTAGCGGCGGTCGGTCATTTCGTTCCACAAACGGAAGAACGACGAAAACGCCAGATTTTTGCCGCTGGCATACAAACGCTCGCTGCCCTCGCCGGTAACTTCCAGCTCAAAGCCGCGTTCGGTAAGCTCGTAGGTAAATTCGTTGTATAAATTGCAGGCCGTGCCCAAAACGTCAAACCCCGGCCCGCAGTTGGCCGAGGTTGCAGGCACGATAACCTTTACACAGGTTTTCATGGCCTTACTCCACGCTGTCGTCTTCTACATGGATGACGCTGCAAACATCTTTAACAACGGGCAGGCCTTTCAAAGTCTGCACCGCCAGTTGCATGGCAAGCTCCGAAACATGGTAGGTAATCAAAACAAGTTCTGCAACCTTGTCGCCCACCGATTGTTTCTGAATCAATGTTTTAATGCCCACATTCTGCGCGGCAAAGGCTGCGGCAATGGCTGCCAGCACGCCCGGCCTGTCTTCCGCATGCAGGCGGATATAAAACGGTGAAAGCATATCTTCCAGCCTGCACAGTTTTTTCTCATCAAAGCATGTGCAGTTAATGCGCCCGGTGGATTTATGCACCATGTTGCGCGCAACGTCGATAATATCGCCGCAGACAGCGCTTGCAGTAGGCAAACTGCCTGCGCCGCGGCCCATAAACATAGCCTGACCCAGCGCGTCGCCTTCCACAAACACAGCGTTGTAAACATCGTTTACGCCTGCCAGCGGATGGCTTGTCGGCAGCATCGTCGGCCTTACGCAGACGGTAATGCCTTTTTCGTCGTCATGCTTGGCAACTGCCAAAAGTTTAATGGTGTAGCCCAGTTCCTTGGCGTAATCAATATCACACAGCTTCAGGGTTTCGATGCCGGATACCATTACGTCGTCCAGACCGATGCGCGTATTAAACGCGATGGAAGCCAGAATAACCAGCTTGCGTGCAGCGTCCAGCCCGCCGACATCCGCCGTCGGGTCGGATTCCGCATATCCTTTTTCCTGCGCCTCACGCAGAACATCGTCATAATCCATGCTGTCATGCAGCATTTTGGTCAGCATATAGTTGGTGGTGCCGTTGACAATGCCCATTACGGAAGTAATGCGGTTGGCCGCCAGGCACGATTTTAACGGACGAATAATAGGTATGCCTCCGCCGACCGCGCCTTCAAACATAAAGTCCACGTTGTGCGTTTCCGCCAGCGGGAACAGCTCCTTGCCGTATTTTGCCAGCACGTCCTTATTGGCAGTTACCACATTTTTGCCGTGCTCCAGCGCGGAAGCAATATATTCCTTCGCCGGGTGCTCACGCCCGATAAGCTCCACAATAATGTCGATATCCGGGTCGTTTACGATATCTTCAAAATTATCCGTAACGGCGTATTTTTTGCCAAGCTGCGCCGCTTTTTGTTTGTTACGTACCAAAATCTTTTTTATTTCTATTTTGCAGCCCGCTTTTTTGGCAATTTCGGCTGCATTTCCCTCCAGCACGTGCAGCACGCCGCTGCCGACGGTGCCCACGCCAAGGAGTCCGATATTAACGCAATCTTTCAAAATGTTCCCCCCGAACTTAAATAAAACTTTTTATTAAACCTGCCCCAGAACCTCAAGGCGTTTAACGCCGTCAATCATGCGCAGTTTATCAAGCAGCGCTTCAAGGTCAACCGTCAGGTTTTTGGTTTCGATAGAAATGGTGGTATTGGCAACACCCTGCAAGGGAATACCCTGATTGATGGTCATAATGCTGCCGCTGTCGCCGGCAACGGTGTTCAGCACGCGGCTGAGTACGCCCGGTTTATGTTCCAGCAAAAGCGAAAGAGTAATGATTTTTTCCTTGCTTGCTTCATAGAATGGGAAAACGTAATCTTTGTATTTATAATAAGCGCTGCGGCTCAGGCCCATTTTTTCTACAGCTTCGTTAATGGTTCTGATTTCTCCGCGTTTCAAAATCTCTTTTACCTTAATGGTTTTTTTAATTGCTTCAGGCAGAATTTCTTCTCTTACAAGATAGAACGTAGATTTTTCTGACATGAAATCATCTCCTTAAAAAATTTTTTCGTAATACTCATAGATTTATTATAACATTGTTTCGTGGTAAAAGCCATATGTTTCTGTCATTTTGCTTAAATTTTCTTAAAATTTCAAAAATAAAACACATTCCGCCGGTTAAGGCAGAATGTGCCGTATAGTTTATTGTTTAAGTCCTTCCGTTATTTCTTTAAGTCTTTTGCGCTGCCCTGGCGGATTTTACTTTCCGTGCCGTTCAGCAAACGCTTAATGTTATCCTTGTGGCGGATGATGACAAACGCCGCTGCCACTGCCGCAAACATTATCACAGGCAGCGGATAGCCGAAATACACGGCAAGGCACGGCGCGCACAAAGCGCCCACGCAGCTGCCCAGCGATACATAACGCGTTGCCAGCACGATTGCCAGCCACACCAGAAAGCAAATGCCGCTGACCTTAGGCATGAAAAAGATAAGCAAGCCCAAACCGGTTGCAACGCCACGCCCGCCCTTAAAACCAAGGAACAGCGAATAATTGTGCCCTAAAAGCGCGCCGATAGCGGCAAACAGCATCACATACAAATCGCCGCCGCTCATCATATCGGCCAGCATTACTGCCAGAATGCCCTTGGCAGCGTCGCAAATCAGCACCAGCGCCGCTGTTTTGCCGCCAACCGTGCGGAAAACATTGGTACTGCCGATATTTTTGCTGCCGTACTCGCGGATATCAATACCGTGGATAGCTTTAACCAGCCACAGCCCCGAAGGTATGGAGCCGAACACGAAGCCGACCGCAAACCATAAAACAAAATTCATCATATCCATCTATCCAGCCTCTATTCGTCCTCTTTTTTGCCGCGGATTATCATCGTCAGTGGCGTGCCTTCAAAGCCGAACGCTTCACGCAGTTTGTTTTCCAGATAACGTTGATAGGAAAAATGCATGATTTCCGGTTCGTTAACAAAAATAACAAACGTCGGCGGTTTAATTTTAACCTGCGTTGCGTACAAAATTTTCAGGCGCTGGCCTTTATCCGTCGGCGGCGGGTTAACAGCAACGGCGTCGGCAATAACCTGGTTCAAAACACTGGTTGCCACGCGCATTGCGTTCTGCTCGGCAACGTAATTGATAACCTCCGGCAGGCGGTGGATACGCTGCTTGGTAAGCGCCGATACAAACACAACCGGTGCATACTGCATAAAAACCAGCTCTTTGCGCAGGTTTTCGGTATAGCGCAGGGTGCTGTTCTCGTCCTTTTCGTAAATATCCCATTTATTTACAACGATAACAATGCCCTTGCCTGCTTCATGCGCGTAACCGGCAATTTTTTTATCCTGCTCGGTAACGCCGTCCACAGCGTCAATAACCATCAGCACCACGTCGCTGCGGTCCACGGCGCGCAGGCTGCGGATAATGCTGTATTTTTCAATCGGCTCGTCAATTTTGCCCTTGCGGCGCATGCCTGCGGTGTCGATGAACAGGTACTTCTGCCCGTTGCGCACAACCGGCGTGTCGATAGCGTCGCGCGTAGTACCGGCAACGTCGCTGACAATGCTGCGTTCCTGCCCTACCAGCGTGTTAAAAATAGAGGACTTGCCTACATTCGGGCGGCCGATAAGCGCAACTTTAATCTGGTCCTCGTCGTTGTCAAACATGCCCGCCTTATTTTTCGGGAACTTCGCCACAACGGCGTCCAAAAGGTCGCCAATGCCCAAATGGTTAGCTGCGGAAATCGGGAACGGTTCACCCAAACCTAAGTTATAAAATTCATATACGTTTAATTCCTGCTTCGGCGAATCGGCCTTGTTTACAGCCAGCACTATCGGCTTGCCGCTTTTGCGCAGAATTTTGGCAACGTCGCTGTCCTCCTGCACAATGCCGCTGCGCGCGTCGCACACAAACAAAATAACGTCCGCCTCTTTAATGGCAATTTCCGCCTGCTGGCGGATAGAAACAGCAATCGCGTCGCTGTTCATAATCTCGATGCCGCCGGTGTCAACCATCATGAACTGATTATCCAGCCAGTCGCCCTCGGCGTAAAGGCGGTCGCGCGTAACGCCCGGCGTGTCCTCAACAATGGAGATGCGGCTGTTTGCAAAAATATTAAATAAGGTCGATTTGCCCACATTAGGCCTGCCAACAATGGCAACTATCGGTTTACTCATATCTTAACCTCGCTCTCTAAAAATCTATACCTGCTCTGGAGGCAACCCCCAAATGGAAATAGTGCTTAACTTCCCGCATATCCGTTACAAGGTCGGCTATGGCGCAAAGCTCCTGCGGTGCGCCGCGCCCGGTGCAGATAACTTCTGCCCCGCCCTTGTGCGCGGATAAGAAGCCAACCACTTCATCCACCGGCAGCATGCCTGTCTGTAATACAATGTTAATTTCGTCAAGGATAATAACGTCTGCATGCTGCTGTGCGATAGCTTCTTTAGCCAACTCCCAGCCTGCGCGCGCCATATCCAGATCTATTTTATCGGGGTTTTTGAAGTTTACAAAAGCGTCTCTCCCGACCTGCTTCAGCGTAAAGCCCGGCAAAAGATGTGCGCCGATAGCTTCGCTGTATTCGGGGTCGTCCTTTAAAAAGGCCAGCATTAAAACCTTTGCCCCGCGTGCGCATGCACGGAAGGCAACGCCCAAAGCGGCGCTGGTTTTGCCCTTGCCGTCGCCCGTATAAACCTGAATTTTACCATAACCCTGCATAAATTTCACCTATCTTTGCAGCAATTTGTACAAATCGCCTGCCGCAACGGCGCGGTGTACCGGCGCACCGGCGGCTTTGCAAAACTCTGCATAGCTCATATCGTCAAGGAATAAATCGTCGCTGTTCAGCACGACCTCCGGCAGAATAATACTCTCTGCGCCCTTAACGGCGTTTAAAATATCGTTGCCGCACAAAAGGCCCGTTACATTAACGGTGTTGCCGAAAAATTCGTTTTCCACGCCAATCAGCCTGTGCTGCATGCCTGTTTTGGCGTTAAAATCTGCAATAATAGGCTGCAAAACCTTAAAAGCGCTCGTCCCCACGGGGATAACGCTGTTTACTTCACCCTTAACCGGCGCAATTTTATTTGCTTCCTGCCACTCCTCCAAAAAGTTGCGGCTCAGGCCGATACCGTTTTCCAGCTGCGGAAAACCGTCGTACCATTCTGCCTGTGGCAGCGGCATACCGGCTAAAATATAAAACTCATCGCCAAGGTATACAAACGATTTGCCAAGGCTCTGGCGGCATTCCTGCTGCCATTCGGTTACCATTGTGACAATTTCGCGCGCTTCTTCCGGCGTAAACAAACGCAGCGGCGTTAAATGCGCGCGGTTTTTGGTTAAACCGACGGGCACAACCGCCATGGTTTCCACCATCGGCGCCAGTGCACGCAAATCGGCGTAAGTGCGTTTTAAAACATCGCCGTCGTTATAACCGGGGCAACACACAATCTGCGTATGCACGGTAATACCGGCATCAAACAGGCGTTTCAGCTTGTCCATCAGTTCGCCCGCAAAACGGTTATTCATCATTTTGCAGCGCACTTCCGGGTCGGTAGCGTGTACGGAAACATACAGCGGCGACATATGTGTTTGGATTATGCGGTCAAAATCCTCGTCCTTCATGTTGGTAAGGGTGATGAAATTGCCATACAAAAACGACAGGCGGTAATCGTCGTCACGCACATAAAGTCCCTTGCGCATGCCCGGTATCATCTGGTCCACAAAGCAGAAAACGCATTTGTTGTAACAGGTCGTTACCTTGTCAAAAACGGCGCTTTCAAACTCCAGTCCCAAATCTTCATCTATTCTTTTATCAATCGTAATTTCGCGTTCCGTGCCGTCAGCACCGGCAAGTTTAAGCACCACCTGCTCGTCTGCCAGCAAAAAGCTTAAATCTATAATATCGCGCAAGCTGCTGCCGTTAACTGTAAGCAGGCTTTCGCCCGCTTTAATGCCTGCGGCTTCGGCAAGGCTGCCGTGCTTAACGCTGCTGATTAAACCCTGCATATATACTCCTTTATTTACAAACACTTTGATAGTTTATATTATACATTTAATTATGTCAAATTGCAAAACGCTTTACACGCAGTGGCTTGAAAAAAGTTTAATGGTATCAGAGAAAATTAAAAGGGCTGAACATTATGTTCAGCCCTTTGTGTTTTTAACTTATTATTGGCAACTCAATTAAGCACGGGAAATGTATTCGCCGGTACGGGTATCGATGTTGAGTACGTCGCCTTCGTTGATGAACAGAGGTACTTTAACAACATAGCCGGTGTCCATGGTTGCGGGTTTGCTGCCGCCGGTAGCCGTATCGCCGCGGATGCCCGGGTCGGTTTTAACAACAGTCAGCTCAACGGTGTTCGGCAGGTCAACGCCGATTACGCGGCCGCTGTAAATCATGATTTTAGCTTCCATGTTTTCTTTCAGGAAGTTAATAGCATTGCCGAGCTGTTCTTTGGTCAGTTCGGACTGTTCATAGGTTTCGTTGTCCATGAATACATACATGCCGTCGGATTCATACAGGTACTGCATTGCGCGGCGGTCGATGTGTGCTTTCGGCATACGTTCGCCGGCGTTGAAGGTACGCTCTACAACAGCGCCGGTGCAAAGGTTGCGCATTTTTGCACGGACAAAAGCTGCGCCTTTGCCCGGTTTTACATGCTGGAACTCTACAACCTGCCATGCGTCGCCATCGATGGTAACAGTTACGTTGGTTTTAAATTCGTTGGTTGAAATCATAAATGCTCCTCCTGTTTATTTAAAATTAAACAATTTCCATCAGTTGCTTTTTAACGCCGCACAGCACTTTCGCGCCGTCATCCGTCAATACAACCGTGTCTTCGATACGTACACCACCCTTACCGGGAATGTAAATACCTGGTTCTATGCTGAACGTCATGCCGCTTTCCAGCACCACGTCAGTACCGCATTTGTTAATATTGGGCATCTCGTGAATCTCAAGCCCCACGCCATGCCCAAGGCCATGCACATAATTTTCGCCGTAGCCGCGCGATGTAATATATTCCCTTACAATCGCGTCCAGCTCTGCACCCGTCATGCCGGGCTTGGCAGCTTTCAGGCCACGCCACTGCGCTTCTTCCACAATGGTGTAAATTTCCTTGTGCCACGAATTGGCCATGCCCAAAACTACCGTCCTAGTCATATCGGAATGGTAGCCGTCATACACAGCGCCAAAATCAAAAGTAATAAAATCGCCTACTTCAATCTGCTTATCGCTTGCCATGCCATGCGGCAGTGCGCTGCGTGCGCCGGAGGCAATAATGGTATCAAACGAAGGTTTTTCGCTGCCCATGCTGCTCATGTAATATTCAAGTCTTGCGGCAAGCGATTTTTCCGTCATGCCGAGCTTAATCTCCGGAAGCAGCTTCAAAAATGCCTGGTCGGCAATTTTAAAAGCTTTCCACATCAGGTTCAGCTCGCGCTCGTCCTTCACCATGCGCAGGTACTTCAAATCAATGTTTAAAAGTTCCTTGCCGGGCACCGCTTCTTTCAGGCTCTCGTAATCGTTGTAGCTGTAAGCCGCACCGTCAAAGCCGATTTTAGTATGCGCCGATGCAAGTTCCGCCACTGCCTGCCAGATGTTATCCGTATAGGTCAGCACGCGGCAGTAATTCTGTACTTCGTCATTCGCCTGCGTGGTATAACGCCCGTCCGTTATTAAAACGGTGCTTTTCGCGTCAACGTAAAGCAAACTGCTGTCGCCGCGGAAGCCGGACAAATAGCGGATTGTGGGAATATCCTTCACAATAACGCAGTCCATGCCGTTTTTTGCCATCAAGCTTAAAAACCTGCCTAAACGCTGCATCATTTGTATCCCACCATTCCTTCATTAAACAATAATACCATTATATTTTAACATAAACCGCGCAGGATGTCACGCATTTATGCCGGTTCTGCTTCCAAAACTTCTGTCTGGAAGGGCATATTTTCAATTATTTCCATTACGTCGTTGTAGGTATCGGGTGTGCCCAAAAGCTTTACCACGCCGTCAGCCGGGTCTACGGTAGTTACAAGCGCCAGGTGCTCGTAGCCTTCCATAATCCAGTTCACGTCGGCAATTCGTTCCGGCGCAACGCGCACATATATTATACTTCGGTCATCGCTCATAAAATTTTCCTCCGCAGTAGCGAATCGGGCAAAAGCTCCGTGCCGCAGCTAATATAAAAATGCTGGCGTGCGTGCGGCGCACAGTCAATCGGTGTGCCTTCCTCGTCACGCATATCCGTCAGCGCCAGCGGCATTAAGGTGCCGTCCGGCATTAGCAGTTCCAGTTCTTCGCCGTTTTTTACGTTGTTGCGCTGCTCAATAAGTGCCTGTTTGTTTTGTTTATCGTAGCTTAAAACAATGCCGACAAAGTCATGCGTCTGCTCGTAGCTGCTGGTGGTGTAAACCTGCGCGTCCGCGCTGGGAGTGCCAAAAGCAAAGCCTTCGGTGTACGGGCGGTGCGATACTTTGTTCAGTTCCTCCAGCCATTCGGGCTGCACCTTGTAGCCTTCGGGGTCTGCCATAAAGGCGTCGATAGCCTTACGGTACACGCTGACCACGGTTGCCACATAATGCACGCTTTTCATGCGGCCTTCGATTTTTAAACTGCAAACGCCTGCTTTAACAAGCTGCGGTATGCGCGCCAGCAGGCACAAATCCTTGCTGTTCATCACATAAGTACCGTGTTCGTCTTCTTCAAGGTCGTAACTTTCGCCGGGGCGGTTCTTTTCGTGCATAGTGTATTCCCAGCGGCAGGCCTGCGCACACGCGCCGCGGTTGCCGTCGCGCCCGGTTAAATAGCTGCTTAACAAACAGCGTCCGCTGTATGATATGCACATTGCTCCATGCACAAAGGCTTCCAGTTCAACTTCGGCTTTAGCGCCGATTTCTTCAATCTCTTTCAGTGAAAGCTCGCGCGCCAGTACCACGCGCTCCGCGCCCAAAGCCTGCCACGCCTGCACGGATGCCCAGTTGGTGGTGTTAGCCTGCGTGCTGACATGCAGCGGCATATCCGGCACTACGCGGCGGGCAACGCTCCATACACCCAAATCACTGATTAAAAGCGCATCCGCACCGGCTTTTTGCAAACCGAGCAGATAGTCCGGCAGTTTTTCGATATCGCTGTTATGCGCAAAAATATTTACGGTTACATAAACTTTTTTGCCAAGGCTGTGCGCAAAATCACAGGCCTCTTTAATTTCGTCAAGTTCAAAATTGTTGGCAAAGGCGCGCAGGCCAAACATTTTGCCGCCCAGGTAGACGGCGTCAGCACCATAACGCAGCGCCATTTTGCACTTTTCCATATTGCCTGCCGGCGCTAAAAGCTCCGGCCTGATTAGTTTTTCAGTCATATTCCTTCCTTACTGCGGGCCGTGGATGTTTTCAATCTCCTGCAAGTGTTCATCATAAGTACGCGTGAAGCGGTGATGCCCGTCCTTATCGGCCACAAAATACAAATAATCCGTCTGTTCCGGGTTCAGCACAGCCTTAATGGCATCCAGACTCGGGCTGCCAATCGGTCCCGGCGGCAAACCGGCGTTGACGTAGGTGTTGTACGGGTTCTGGATTTCCGTATCGGCGAAAGTAATTTCTTCCTTCTGCGCGCCTAAAATGTACTGAATGGTAGTGTCGGACTGTATCGGCATATAAATTTGCAGTCGGCGCAAAAATACGCCGGCAATGCGCGGCTGTTCCTCTTTAAAAACAGCTTCCAGTTCTACCATCGAAGCAATAGTAACAATATCGCGCAGCTGCATATCGGCTTTTTCGGCTGCGTCGCCTATTTTTTCGTGGTTAATCTGCGTGTTGAACTCCTTAACCATCGTTGCCAGCATGTCTTTTTCCGTCATGCCGTCGGTAAAAAGATACGTTGAAGGGTAAATAAAGCCCTCCGCCTTGTAAATAACGTCCGGATTGTTGGTTTCCATATATTTGTAAGGCGTGTAGTTGCGCGCCGCTTCCTTAAATTTTTCGGCGTCGCCAAGGCCTTCCGCCGCCAGCTTGGCAGCAATTTTATTTACGGTATAGCCTTCCGGCACGGTAAAGCTTACGGTTTTAACCTGCCCGCGCGCAAGGATATCAATAATTTCGCTGTTGGATTTACCGGCTTCAATTTCGTACTTACCGGCCTGAAGCTTACCCTCCAGCCCCATAAAACGCGCCTCAAGGCGGAAGCTTTCCGGGCGTTTAATCAGTTTTTCCTTATGCAGCATGTTGGCGATATCCGCCGCCGTCATGCCGTTTTCGACCGTTATCACGCAGGTTCTGCCGTCGGCTAAATCGGCATTGTTGCCGGTGTAGTTCAGCACCCAATACGCCGCCACAAAAACCACTAGCACCGCGCTCAAAATAAACGGCAATAGTTTTCTCATATATTACTGCCCCTAAACTGTTGTACTTAAAAAATGCCGGACACAAGGCCCGGCAGGTTTGTTATTATTCTTCGTCCCATTCTTCAACGAGTTTTTCGTAAGCTGCTTTAACTTCTTCAAATTCCTCGTCGGTCGGGGCAAGATAAGTTTCGTTGCCGTCTTCGTCAAAGTCGATGCGGGCAATAACCACGTTATCGTCGTCATCGTCCTCCTCATCGTGGCAATGGCATTCTTCATCGCCGCATTCGCAGTCGTCAACGTCAAGCGCGCAAAGCACGGCAAAGCTCTTTTCGCCCACGGGGATTACCATTTCTTCGCGGAAATACATTTCATTGCCGTCTTCGTCGGTAAATACTACGATTTCTTCTTCGTCGATATGGTCATGCTCAAGCTCAAAATCTTTGTTGTCTTCCATTAGTGCACCTCTTTCTTAATATTCAAGGTTAATCAGCTTTATTTTATCTTATCATATAGCAAGCTGTCAACCAAACAAACTGTTAATTTTGGCGTTAATATTAAAACAGCGCCCGGCACTAACGCCGGACGCCGTTATTTTTTCTTTTATCTGCCAAACAGTTTGCCAAGCCCCTGTTTAACAGCACCGCCTACCTGCTGACGCACGTTTTCGCGCACTTCTTCCTTCGTCGGAATGTTCAGGCTGACTTCGCTCATCTTATCAAAAGTAATTTTGCCGTTACTGTTCATCACAGCGTTGCTGGTAAAGCTGCCCAGCGGCGTACCGATGCTGATGTTGGAGAACGTCATCACGCCACCCGCGCGGCTGAAATTACCTGCCAGCGAATTGAACGGAACGCCTGCAAAATTGCCGGGTACGATGGTAAACGTGCCGCTTGCCACAGCGCTGTCCGCACTGCCGGTGCCGTTTGCGTCGGCTTCAAAGGATAACGGGCCGCTGATTTGCGTTTCCGTTACGGCGGTGCTGTCCATGCCGCTGCCGGAAAGGTGCAGCGCAAAGTTTTTGTTTGCCGCTTCCACCGTGCCGCTTACGCCCAGCGTGCCGCTGTAAACATTGGCATAGGTGTTGGTTAAGGTTACAAGGCCGTCAGTATAGTTGTAATTGCCGTTAATGCCGGTTGCAACCAGCGGCGCAACCTCCAGCTTATCCATGGTAAAGCTGCCGTTAATTACAGGCTCGTCAATCGGGCCGGTTACCTTGCCGTTAATGTTTACGCTGTCCGTAATGCCAAGGCCGGGGCTTACCGCGTCCACACGGAAGGCAGGCGCTGCCACGTTCAAATCATAGGTAGGCATGCCCAAATCCTGAAAGATTATTTTGCCGTCCATGTTTACATCCTGCCCTTCCACCTTGCCGCTTACGCCGGTAAAGCTGGCTGCGTCGTTGTCAATGGCAAAGCTGCCGCCGCCGTCGCTGATATTATAGCCAAGCACCTGCGCCGCTACGCCTGCGAGGCTGCCGTCAAGGTTCAGCTTCCATTTAGCGTCATGCAGGCTGCTTGTCAGCTTGGCGCCGTTAATAACGCCGCCGGTAATCTTCAAATCGCCGAAGGACGGCAGAACTTTCATCAGCTCGGTTATCTGCAAATTTTTAACTTCCGCGCCGATGTTCACATCGTCATACTTTTTATCAATGCTGCCGATTAAATCAGCATCGCCGTTTTTGCCCTGCAAGGTAAAGTTAATAGACGGGAATTCCTTTAAATTAGCCTGCATCTGCACGCTGTCAAAATCAAGCTTCTGCCCGTTCATATCCAGCGCCAGCGCGCCTTCTTCAATCTCTACCATGCCGCGGAACTCGGTCGGCTTGTCGTCTTCTTCCTTAGAAAAATTGATGTAGTTAATAATATCAAGCCCGTCTTTATCGGTGTAAGCCACCGCAAATTTTGGCTTTTCAATAGTTATGCTGTTGATAGAATTGATACCAAACGACCCTTTGACAATGTCAAACAGGTTGGCCGATATATTCATCTCCGGCACTTCAGCCAGCGTTTTGCCGTCAGGCGCAGTCCATACCACGTCCTGAAAAACTACGTTGCCCGATACGCTGGCGTTAAAATGCCCTATTTGCAGCTTGCCCTGCAAAACAGTCTGGCGGTCGGCCATTTCGTTTACAAAGCCTGCCGCCTTGTTGCCTGCCACATGCACGGCCAGCGTACCCAAAATTACCAGCACGGCAACAACGCCGCCGGCTATTTTATGTTTTCTCTGCAACATCATATCACCCCGCTGCCGTCTTAACGGCGGCTGTCCAGATAGTTCTGCAAAATTACCACAGCAGCCATCATATCAATAATTTTTTTGCGCTTTTTGCGGCTCATATCGGCGTCAATCAACACGTTCTGCGCCGCCACAGTCGAAAGGCGCTCGTCCCACAACACTACCTTAATACCATCAAAACGCCTGCGCAGCTCGTCGGCAAAAGCCTCGCTAATCTGCGCGCGCTCGCCGATAGTGCCGTTCATGTTTTTAGGGTAGCCCACAACGATGGTATCTACCTCGTGCTCCTTAATCAGCTCGCCGATGCGGGCAAAATCTTTCTCCTCGCTGGTACGGTGGATTGTTTCCACACCTCCGGCAATCATGCCCAGCAAATCGCTCGTCGCCACGCCAATCGTGCGCGTGCCAACGTCAAGTGCCATTGTCCTCATGCGTCCACCTTATTTTTTTGCCGCCGAGGCAAGATAACTTTTTACCAGTTCTTCCAAAAGTTCATAGCGTTCAAAACGGCGCAGCTTGGTGCGCGAATCCTTGTGGCTGGTAATATAAGTCGGGTCGCCGCTTAACAGATAGCCAACCAGCTGGTCAACCGGGTTGTAGCCCTTTTCTTCCAGCGCAGCGTATACCTCGCGGATAGTCTGCGCCGCATTCTTTTTATCTTCACTACGTTTAAACATCATGGTTTCGCTTGAGATTCCCATAATCTTTCCTCCTCAAACATCTTTTATCTTATTTTAACACACCTTAACGCAAAATAATAGAAAGAAACGGCCGGGCTTTGCCACCCAGCCGTTACTATTTTGTGAATTATTTAATCTGTGCTTCGATAACCTTCAGCGCAGCCTGCAAAGCTTCGTCAAGTTTTGCTGCGTCCTTGCCGCCGGCCTGAGCCATATCCGGGCGTCCGCCACCGCCACCGCCGCAGATTTTGGCAACTTCCTTAACAATCTGTCCGACGTGGATACCTTTGGCAACAGCGTCTTTGGTTGCCATAGCCAGAATGTTGATTTTGTTGTCGCCGACAACGTCAGCCAGCACAACTACGCCGCCGACTTTGTCGCGCATCTGGTCGCCCAGGTTACGCAGCGCTTCAACGTCGCCTGCGCTGACTTTCTGTACCAGTGCGGGCACGCCTTTAATATCGCAAACGCAGTCTGCCGCGCCGCTGACCTGTGCTTTGGCAATCTGGCCTTCCAGCTCGCCGATTTTCTGCTCGGCAGCTTTATAGTCGGACTGCAATGCGCAAATGCGTGCGCAAAGGTCGTTGCTGCGGCATTTAAGGCCTGCCGCTGCGGTTTTAACCATGTCCTCCATCTCACGCACATAAGCCAGCGCGCCATGGCCGGTTACAGCCTCAATACGGCGTACGCCTGCGCCGGTGCTGGATTCGGACAGAATTTTAAACATGCCGATTTGCGCGGTGTTGCTAACATGCACGCCACCGCAGAATTCCATGGAATAACCCGGCACAGTTACAACACGTACAATGCTGCCGTATTTTTCGCCAAACAGGGCAACAGCGCCGCGTTTTTTGGCTTCGTCAATCGGCAGTTCTTCAATGGTTACGTCTTTCGCAGCCAGAATCTGCTCGTTAACGATTTCTTCAACCTTGCGCAGTTCTTCTTCCGTTACCGGGGAGAAATGCGAGAAGTCGAAACGCAGGCGGTCCGGTCCAACATAGCTGCCTGCCTGGTTTACATGGTCGCCAAGAACAAGTTTCAGCGCTGCATGCAGCAGGTGGGTTGCGGTATGGTTGCGGGCAATGTCGTTTTTGCGCGCGCGTTCAATTTCAAATTTAACTTCGTCGCCAACGGCAACGGTGCCTTCCAGCACGGTGCCAATCATAATGGTAGCGCCGTCCGGCAGTTTTTTGGTGGTTTCAACTTCCAGCACGCCTGCCGGTGCAATAATGCGGCCGGTGTCACCAAGTTGTCCGCCGCCTTCAGCGTGGAACGCGGTAACATCGCAGATAACTGCGGCTTTTTTGCCGTCCTCCATGCTGTCAACAGGCTGTGCGTCATGCGCCGGGTACATAGCAACAATTTTGCCGCCTTCTGCGCCTTCGTCAACCTTCAAAGCAGCAAGGTCAATGCTGCGGGTGTTGTAAATAACCGGGCGTCCGGTCTTATCGTCGCGAGCATCGCGCGCCATTTTGCGCTGTACTTCCAGTGCTTCGTTAAAGCCTTTTTCGTCCAGCGTCATTCCTTCTTCTTCAAGGATTTCGGCAGTCAGCTCACGCGGGAAGCCGAAGGTATCGCTTAAACGGAAAGCGGTTGCGCCATCCAGCACGGTTTTATTTTCTGCCTTTAATTTGGCAATTTCTTCGTTCAAAAGGTCAGTGCCCTGACGCAGGGTACGCAGGAAGCTGGTTTCTTCCATATCGACAACTTTGTGCAGGAAGTTGGTTTTTTCAACAAGGTACGGATACGGCTCTTTGAACATGTCGATAACAACATCAACCGCATCGCACAGGAACTTGTCTTCAATGCCAATCAAACGCGCATGGCGGATAGCACGGCGCAAAACGCGGCGCAGTACATAGCCGCGTCCTTCATTGGAAGGCAACACGCCGTCGGCAATCATAAAGGTAATGCTGCGTACATGGTCGGCAATAACCTTTAAGGATACGTCGGTCTTTTTATCCTTGCCGTATTCAACACCGGCAACTTTAGCCGCATGTTCGATAATCGGGAAAATCAAATCGGTTTCAAAGTTGGACGGTTTGCCCTGCAAAACGGAAGCCAAACGTTCTAATCCTGCGCCGGTATCAATGTTTTTGTTGGCCAACGGGGTGTAAGTGCCGTCGTCATGCTGGTCATACTGGGTAAATACCAGGTTCCAGATTTCGAGGAATCTGTCGCAGTCGCAGCCCGGTTTGCAGTCCGGTTTGCCGCAGCCGCGTTCTTCACCCATGTCAATATGGATTTCGCTGTCCGGTCCGCACGGGCCGCTGCCGGTTTCCCAGAAGTTTTCTTCAAGACGTACAATATGTTCATCGGGCACGCCCACAACATTGCGCCAGATTTCATAAGCTTCATCGTCGTCCGGGTAAATGGTTACCCAAAGTTTATCGGCAGGCAGTTCCAGCTCTTTGGTCAAAAACTCCCAGCTCCAGGGGATAATTTCCTTTTTAAAATAATCGCCGAAGGAAAAATCGCCCAGCATTTCAAAATAAGTATGGTGGCGCGCAGTGCGGCCTACGTTTTCAATATCGCCGGTGCGCACGCATTTTTGGCAAGTGGTGATACGCGGAGAAGGCGGTTTCATCTTGCCGGTAAAAAACGGTTTAAAAGGCGCCATGCCTGCGCCGATTAAGAGCAGGGTCGGGTCATCCTGCGGAATGAGCGAAGCGCTCGGCAGAATGAGATGCCCTCTGTCTTCAAAAAACTTTAAAAATTTTGCACGGATTTCGTTACCAGTCATATACTTCATCTTAAACAATCGCTCCTTTAAAATAGGTACAACGCATAACAAAATTATATAAAAATTAGCGTGCAAAGTCAACGCACGCTAAAAGTATACAAGGGGTTATTTTAACGTTTATGGCAAATTTTTATATTATTTACAAAAACCGGAACCGCTTAAAGCAGTTCCGGTTTATTGCAGGTTATAACCTATTCACTTTTACCCTATCTTACCAGTCAAGGTTTTCGCTTTCGGCGCGGCCTCTGCCGGTAAGTGCGTCCAGCATAATGCGCTGTTCAATCTGCGCTGCCAGTTTTTTGGTAAATTTAACGGTATCCGGGTTAACGGACATGCTGTCGATGCCGCTCTTGATGAGGAATTCGCAGAATTCCGGATATACGCTCGGCGCCTGTCCACAGATGGAAACGGTTTTGCCGTCTTTGTGCGCAACTTCGATGAGGTGGCGGATTGCACGGCGTACTGCCAGATTGCGTTCGTCATAGATATGGGATACGGTGTCGTTGTCGCGGTCGCAGCCCAGAATCAGCATCGTCAGGTCGTTGGAACCGATGGAATAACCGTCAACAAATTTGTTGAACTGGTCTGCCAGAATGATGTTGGACGGAATTTCAGCCATCAGCCATACTTTAAAGTCTTTGCCGCGAACAAGGCCTTCGCCTGCCATAATGGAGGTTACTTTTTCAGCTTCTTCCACATTGCGGCAGAACGGAATCATTACGTTAAGGTTTTTCAAACCGAATTCTTCGCGTACTTTGCGTACAGCCTGGCATTCCAGCTTAAATGCTTCTACATATTTCGGGTCGTAGTAGCGGGAAGCGCCGCGCCAGCCGAGCAGTGCGGAAGGTTCATACGGCTCGAATTCGTCGCCGCCTTTCAGGTCGCGGTATTCGCTGGATTTAAAGTCGCTGAAGCGCAGGGTTACCGGGCGCGGTGCCATTGCCTGGCATACCTGGCGGATACCTTCTGCAAGCTGGTCAACAACTTTTTCCGGATGGCCGGTTTTGATGAGATACAGCGGATGTTCGTGGATATAAGTGGTCCAGATGAATTCTTCGCGCATCAGGCCGATGCCGTCGCACGGAAGTGCGGAATATTTTTCGGCAAGGTCCGGGTCACCGAGGTTCATGTAAATCTTGGTGCCGGTCGGCGGGAAGTATTCGGCGACCGGTGCAACTGCCTGAGCCTGTGCTTCCGGTTTCTTTTCTTCAAGGATGCCTTCGTATACAACGCCGTGGGTTGCGTCAACCGTTACGTCGATGCCGTCGGGCACGGTAGTAGTAGCAGCTTCGCCACGGCTCTTGGTGCCTACGATACACGGAATGCCGAGTTCGCGGCTTACGATAGAAGCGTGGCAGGTCATGCCGCCGCTGTCGGTAACGATGGCTTTTGCTTTCTTCATGGCCGGTACCCAGTCAGGCGCGGTCATTTCGGTTACAAGGATTTCGCCTTCCTTGAACTCGTCGATGTGGGACGGGTCAAGAATAACGTGCGTGCGGCCGGATACAAGGCCCGGGCTTGCAGGCAAGCCTTTAACGATAACCTTGCGGTCGGTAGCGGCAGCTTTAACCTCTGCCTGTGCAGGTTTTTTATCTTTGTTGCGGCGGCTCCATACGGTTTCCGGGCGTGCCTGCAAAATCCAGATTTTGTTATTGCGTGCGTCGATGCCCCATTCCATATCCATGTAGCAGCCATAGTGTGCTTCAATTTTTTTAGCGTAACCGGCAAGTTCAAGAATCTGCTCGTCGGTAAGGGTCTGTACGTTGCGCAGTTCTTCCGGCACCGGCTGTTCTTCGCAGTCGCCGCCTTCTTTGCGGACAAGCATAACGTCCTGTTCGTTTACGCAGCGGTCAATAATTTTATTTTCGGCTTTGGATACCGTGTAGTTATCCGGCGTAACGGTGCCTTGTACAACATATTCGCCAAGGCCGAATGCGCCTTCGATAAGGATGTTGCTGTCGTCGCCGGTAGCAACATTAACGGTAAACATAACGCCTGCGGCCTTACTGAATACCATCATCTGGATAACGGCGCTGAGCGCTACTTCGATATGGTCAAAGCCCTGTTTTTCACGGTAGTAAACGGCACGGTCGGTAAAGCAGGAAGCATAGCATTCCTTAACTTTGGCGATAATGTTTTCAGCGCCTTTTACGTTCAGGTAAGTATCCTGCTGTCCTGCAAAACTGGCGTCCGGCAGGTCTTCCGCGGTAGCGCTGCTGCGTACTGCAACATAAGGTTCTGCTTCGCCCACTTTTTTGCCAAGTTCTTCATAAGCGGCAGCAATGGATGCGCTTAAATCAGCAGGCATTTCTTCTGCCATAATGGCTTCGCGCAGGCGTGCGCTTACGTCGCGCAGCTGGGCACTGTTTTCAACGTCGGTAAGGTCTGCCAGGATAGCCTGCATTTTTTCTTTCAGGCCGCTTTTTTCAATAAAGTATCTATAAGCATAGGCAGTAGTTGCAAAGCCATACGGTACAGGTACATCAGTTTTGGATGTCATTTCACCAAGAGATGAGGATTTGCCGCCAACGATGGCAACGTCGCCTCTTTCCATTTGCTCGAACCAGAGAAGAAATTCTTTTTCCTTATTCATGTCCGTTACTCCTTTTGTGTTATACTTTAAAGGTTTTACACCTTCAATATAGTGTATACTATATCACATTTATATGTGATATTCAAGTAGTTTTAATAAATGCGTAAAATATTTTACAAAAGCCCGCCAAAGTTAATTGACGGGCTTTAAATTTGTTAATGTACTATGAAATTATTTGGGGTTTCTGCGGCTCCAGATGTAGCCAACAGCGAGCATGGCAACGCCGATAAGGTCGGTCGTCAGGCCCGGGTCGATAAGGCCGAGACCGCCGAAGAAGAACAGCAGGCGCTGCAAACCGTTCAAATGGCGGGTAAAGAAGCCTGCCATTGCGGAAGCTACGCCAACCATGCCGAGGATTGCGGTGCAGCAGGAGAAAATTACGCCGAACGGAGTTGCGTCAATCATCAGAATTTCAGGCGAAAGTACAAAGATGTACGGAATGATGAACGCCGCAATTGCCAGTTTGGAAGCGTTGATACCGGTACGCAGCGGGTCGCCGCCGGAAATACCGGAACCGGCATAAGCTGCCAGCGCAACCGGAGGAGTGATATCGGCTACGATGCCGAAGTAGAATACGAACATATGCGCTGCCAGAACAGGCACGTCCATCTGTACCAGTGCCGGTGCAGCAATGGTAGAGGTAATTACGTAGTTAGCAGTGGTCGGTACGCCCATGCCAAGGATAAGCGAGGTGAACATGGTAAATACCATCGCCGGGATTAAGTGGCCGCCTGCCATGTCGAGCAACGCGGTTGCCATTTTCAGGCCGACGCCGGTTTTGGTAACAACGCCGATGATGATACCAGCAGTAGCGCAGGCAATCAATACGCCGAGGATACCTTTGGAACCGTTAATCATGCCGTTAACAAAATCCTTAAAGGTAATGCGGGTGGATTTACGCAGGCAGGAGCTGACAATCGCAAGGCCGATACCAACAAGCGCTGCACGCATCGGGGTATAGCCGCTGCTGAGGAAGTGGATAATCGCGATAAGCGGAATTACCAAATGGCCTCTTTCGAGGAAAATAGATTTGTAGCTCGGCATTTCGTCACGGCTCATGCCTTTAAGGCCAAGCTTTTTAGCTTCAAAATGTACGCCCAGCCAGATGCCGGTGAAGTACAACAGCGCCGGGATAACGCCGGCTTTAACAACTTCCATATAAGGAACACCAACAAATTCCGCCATCAGGAATGCTGCCGCGCCCATTACAGGAGGCATTAACTGACCGCCGGTAGAAGCCGCAGCCTCAACCGCACCGGCAAAGTCTTTGCCGTAGCCTAATTTTTTCATCATCGGGATGGTGAACGAGCCGCTGCCTACGGTGTTGGCAACGGAACTGCCGGATACAGTACCTTCCAGCGCACTGGATATAACGGCTACTTTTGCCGGGCCGCCGGATGCCCAACCGGCAATCGCATTGGAAATATCAATAAAGAATTTGCCAAGTCCGGTCGCTTCCAGATAAGCGCCGAACAGAATGAACAGGTAAATGAAGGTTGAAGATACGCCCATCGGGGTACCGAAAATACCTTCAGTGGTGTAGAACAGGTAGTTGATGATTTCGTGGAAGCCAAGTCCGCGGTGTGCCAGAATACCGGGCACATAGTTGCCGAACAGCGCGTAAACCATAAACAGCAGCGCAATGGTAATCATCGGCCAGCCTACAACGCGGCGTGCGCCTTCAATAACAAGCACCGTGCCCAAAAGGCCAACCATAAAGTCGGTTTCGCTGTTCATGCCTGCACGCAGAACCAGATCCTGATAGAACACAACAATATACATCGCCGTGCCGACACCAACAATGGCAAAAAGAACGTCGATAATGTTCATTTCATTACGCGACCAGGAAGCGCGCATCGGGTACAGCAAAAATACAAGCGCAAAACCAAAAGCCAGATGCACTGCCCTTTGCAGCTGGGCGTCAAGTACGCCGAATGCTGCCGTATAAACCTGGAAAATACAGAACACAATACAAATCACGTTAATAATCGTGTTCCATACACCGGTCAATTCCCTTTTGTCGGATTCTTTATCGTACTTTCTGAGTATTTCTTCTGCCGACAGCTGGGCTTTTTCAACTTCTTCCATAATTTCGTGTTTTAAGTCCATACGTTCCACCTCGCAAAATAAAAATTAAATTATTCCAGCCAATACTTCCAGCGCGGTTCCGCCTTAATGGTTAACAGCGTTCCGTGCCCGAACAGCTTGCACAAATCATATACAGTTTCTTCGTACAGTATTTTGGGGCTTGCCTGCTCTGCTGGCCGCATATTTATAATTTTATAAGGCCGGTTCAAGGTTAATTTAAAATGCCCGTCAGGCAGTGCTTCAAACTTGCCCTCCCCCGCAGAAAACGGAAAACCGCATCCCTGCGACTGGTAAATTGTATGCGTTAAAACCATATCGTCCGCGCCGTTAACCGTAAAATAATCACGCCACAGCGTAAGCTCGTAGGAATGTTTAAACTCCATCTGCCAGACGCTGCCCTGTGTTACGGCAAAGCATTGTTTTGCGCCGCGTTCCGGCAAAAGCGCCACCACAAGCTGTGTGGCATACCAGTAAAACGCGCCCAGCGCGATAACGATAATACCGCCCGCAAAAACCGTATATAATTTAGATACACCCCGGTTACCGAGCACAAACGGTGACCGGGGCGTCTCTTTAAACCACATTATTTTTCGTTAAAGAATTTTTCAGCGCCTGCGTTAACAGGAATGGACATACCGTCCATAGCGCTTTCTTTGGTAATTACGTTAGCTGCGGAATGAGCTGCTTTCAGACGGTCGAGGTTGCTGTAGATAGCTTTGGTTACAGCATAACCGGTGTCGGCATCCATTTTGTCGGTTACAGCCAGCATGCAGCGTACTGCAACTGCCGGGCAATCAGCAGCCTGATTGTTATAAGTATTGGCGGTAATATTTACTTTGGTGTAGAACGGATATTCTTTAATCAAAGCGTCTGCTTTATCCGGAGCAACCGGCAGCAGAACTACGTTGTTCTGAGTAGCGATATCCTGAATAGCTGCGGTCGGATGGCCAGCGGTTACGAAAGCAACGTCAACGTTACCGTCTTTCAATGCGCTGGAAGCTTCAGCGAAAGAAAGATACTGAACATCAATATCGTCATAGGTAACACCATAAACAGCCAGAATCTGACGGGCGTTAGCTTCGGTACCGGAACCCGGTGCGCCTACCGCAACGCGTTTGCCTTTAACGCCGGAAAGGTCGGTAATTCCGCTTTCGGCAAGGGTTACAATCTGAACGGTTTCAGGATAGAGAGTTGCAAGGCCGTAAAGGTTGGTAACTTTTTTATCTTTAAACATTTCGGTACCGTTTACGGCATAATAAGCGTTATCGTTCTGAATAAATGCGATGTCAACCTGTCCCTGCTGCAGCATGTTGATGTTGGCAATGGAAGCGCCCGTTGCCTGTGCGGAAGCATTGCAGCCCGGGATATTTTTGTTAAGGATATCCGCAATAGCGCCGCCAAGCGGATAATAAGTGCCGGCAGTACCGCCGGTAGCGATGTTGATGAACTTCTGTGCGGGCGCTTTGCCGCCTGCTTTGTCGTCACCGCCGCAGCCTGCCACAAGCACAGCGAACATCATCATCGACATCAAAAAAGCAAGTAGTTTTTTCATAGTATTCCCCCCTGTAATTTAGTGAACGAATATCCTCCTCAAAAGTAAACAGGTATTACGCCACATGATTATGTAGTTTAATTCGCTTTTTTTTCACAATTTCCTGCAAACTTGTTTTTATTTTTAATATTTTATTTTTGTATACACGTATACTTTTAAAATACATTTCAAATTTCATAGCGTTATGTAAAGTTTTGCAAAAAAACTGTAACCATGTTATCATATTTATTGTAAAAATTTGTAAGCATTACAAACTTATTAAATCAAAGGATGTGTTATAAATGGTAAAAAACAATGCTTATGATCTTCGCCTTGCAAAAACCCTTTTTGAAAACACTTATGCGGCACATGTTTTAAACGATAACAAGGACGTTATCGGCAAACTGCGCATTGTGCCCTCTATTCCTCTGGATAGAAGCGTACTGCCCGAAAACGCGCCGGTAGTAAGCCCGTTTTTGCTGGTTATCGTCGATGACGCCGATATCAACAAGGACAACCTCATCGACTTTGAAGAACGTGTTTCCTACGCGCTCTTAAAACGCTTCTCCACCGAAACCGTTGCTTTCCAGCACTGCCAGTTCTACTATCCTTCCCCGGCGTTCATTTTTGAACAGCCCGGCGCAACCGATACCCCGCTGGACCCCACTCCAGTTATGTAATTAAGCCCAAAAACACAAAAGCATCTGCCCAAGGCATTGCGCCCAAGCAGATGCTTTTTTATTTTGCGTTTTAATATTTGTTGCAGTAAATGCGCGGTATGCGCTGCGTTAACTGGCAGGAAATTTCGTCCGGATGTGTATCCGCAAGCCTTGCAATATCGCTGACGGTAATTTCATCGCCGCCCTGCCTGCCGATAAGCACTACCTCGTCGCCAACTTTAACGTCCGTTTCGTGACCCAGCTCAATCATAACCTGGTCCATGCACACACGCCCTGCCACTTTATAGCGCCTTCCGCCGATTAAAACCTCACCGCGGTTGGAAAGGCAGCGCGGATAGCCGTCCGCATAGCCGATAGGCACGGTACCAATCCATGTATCCTCGTCGCATTTATAGGTTGCGCCGTAGCCGACGGTATCTCCTGCTTTTACCTTGTGAATATGCACTATACGGCTGAAAAGCCCCAAGCAGCTTTCAAATTCCGGCAGCATATCTTCACGCTCCTGCGTGTCGGCGTGCCCGTCCGGCATGTAGCCGTAAATAATCTGCCCCGGGCGCACTGCGTCGTAGTAGGATTCCGGGAAGTACAGCGTCGTAGAACTGTTGGCTGCGGTAAAAATATATCTTTCCGGGTTCGGTATGCGCCTTACCATGCTTTCAAAGCGGTACATCTGGCGCTTAACATGCTCGTGACTCTCGCCGTCTGCGCAGGCATAATGCGTAAAAAAGCCATGCACGGTAATGTTGGTATATTTTTTGATAGCCTCCAAAAACTCAGGCACGTCCTCAGCCTGCACGCCGATACGGTTCATGCCGCTGTCCACCGCTACCATTACGCTGGCGGTTTTGCCAAAATGCGCCGCCGTTTCATCCAGCAACTTTAAATTGGTCGATTCGCAAATCGGAATAATAGCGTCCGTTTCAAAAGCGTCCTCGTATTCGTCCGGCATCAGCAGCCCCAAAAGGTAAATCGGGCATTTAAAGCCCGCCTCGCGCAGCTGGCGCGCCTCGCCCGTTACGGCAACTGCAAGCGCCTCGTAGCCTTCTTCCATGGCCATGCCTGCCACCAGCACCGCGCCATAGCCGTAAGCGTTAGCCTTAACAACAGCTACCGTTTCCGTTTCTTTTGGCACTAAAGCGCGGATAGCACGCAGGTTATGCCTTAAAGCATCCTGATATATTTTTAAATAAGTCGTTCTCATTGGCGGTAAAACCTTCCTGGCTTACGGTTAAAAACCGTTTTTGTTATATCTCTATAATTATAATACATTTTTTACAAAATTGCTGTATTTAATTTAAAAATTTTCGTTTTTTACACAAAATAAAAGCTGCACCGGCAGGATTAACCCTTACGGTACAGCTTATTTTTACATTACAGGCGCTTCGCCGCGGTGGCGTTTGTAGATAACTGCGGCAATGGCAAGCAGCACGCAGCCGCCCAGTACAAACAGAACGTGCAGCGGCAAAAAGGTTGCAATTACACCGCCTACCAAAGGCCCAACCATTGAGCCGAACTGCTGCGCTGAAAACAGCATACCAAACACGCGCCCGCGCTGAGTGCGTTCCGTTTTGTTCGCCAGAATAGCGCTGATTGACGGGTGGATGCCCGCAAAGAACAGCCCCACCGTAAAATTGAGCACGGCAAACAGCGTCAGTGAATCGGGCACGGACTGCAAAATCATTACAATGCCAGCACCGACTGACGAAAGCGACAGCGACAGGTAAAAGCCCCTGTTCTGCCCAAAGCGCCCCCAATACGGCGCGGTAATGGCGCTGGCAATGCCCACCAGCGAGAACACCAGCCCCGCAATGAAAATAATGTTATCCGTACCGTCGTAAAGCTGCTCCACATACAGGCTTATAATCGGCTGAATTAAAAGAATTACCATCTGCACAATGCCGCTGCAAATAAGCGCCTCGCGGATGGGCGGATTTTTTAACAGCGCCGTTGCGGATTCGCCCTCCAGTTCTTCTTTGGAGGCTTTACTGCCGGGCGGTTCCGGAATATAAAACCAGAACACCAGCGTGATGATGAACAACACCGCGCCGCCAAGATAAAACGATGTGCGCATGCCGAACGCCGACGCCAGCACACCGCCGATAAGCGGCCCGATGACGTTGCCGGCAGTCAGGCCGGACTGCAATATACCCAAACTCATACCCAGCTTGCCAACCGGCACCGACGACGTGGCAATGGCAAGGCACACCGACCACAAACCTGCGGCAAAACCCTGCAAAACGCGCACGCCCACCATCTGCTCCGGGCTTGTTACCATACCGCCCAGAAGGTATGACAGCGCCAAACCCAAACCGCTGCGGATAGCCATCGGCTTTTTGCCGTGTTTATCGGCCATTTTGCCCCAGATAGGCGCCATAATACCGCCAATTAAAAACGTAACCGAAAACACAACGCCCGACCACATTTGTACATCGCTCTGCGGCACGCCCAGCTCGCGGATAAGGTACATCGGCAAAAAAGGTATCAGCATGGTATAGCTTGCCGACATAAAAACAACATTGGCCGTTAAAATGGCCAGAATAACTTTCCAGTTCTTCATGTTCTTTCCCCAAAAAGCAAAGCCGCCGTATTACGGCGGCCTGCGTAAAACTTAATTATTTGTTGCCGACTTCGGCTTCTACCCTTGCCAGAATAAAACACAAATCGGATAAACGGTTCAGCGCAATCAAAGCCTGCTGGTTAACAGGTTCTTCTTCTGCTAGGCGCAGTGCGCAGCGTTCTGCCCTGCGGGTAGTGGTGCGGGCAATATCCAGCGCCGCCGCGCCAAGGGTGTCGCCGGGGATAATAAAATGCCCAAGCGGCTCCAGCATCGCGTCGAACTTATCAATCGTACTTTCCAGCATTTTTACATGTTCCTCTTTAATGTACGGTTCAGGCAGGTTCACGCTTGCAATATCGGCCATCAGCGACATCAAAAGCTGCTGGACTTTTAAAATAGTCCCCTTAACATCCTGCCTTGTTACTGTTGCGCGTGCCAGCCCCAGTGCCGAAGTAATTTCGTCCACCGTGCCGTACGCTTCCACGCGCAGGCTGTGCTTGGAAACACGCTCACCGGTATAAAGGCCGGTGGTGCCTTTATCGCCTGTTCTTGTATAAACCGCTGCTTTCGTCATGCTGCCGCCCTCCTTTGGGAACAATCTGTAAGTTTAATCTTAGTAAATTTCTTCAGGTTTGAAGAAGTTGTTGATTTCGCGTTTAGCGGATTCTTCGCTGTCGCTGCCGTGAACGATGTTTTCACCGATGGACAGTGCAAAGTCGCCGCGGATGGAGCCCGGTACGGATTCCAGCGGGTTGGTTGCGCCCATCAGGCCGCGTACTGCTTTGATTGCGTTTTCGCCAGAGATTACCATAGCGGCAACCGGGCCGGAGGTAATGAAATCAACAAGTTCGCCAAAGAAGGGTTTGCCTTCATGTTCAGCATAATGGAATTTAGCCTGTGCGTCGGTCATTTTAACAAGTTTCAGTGCGGAAACTTTCAGACCGCGGCGTTCAAAACGGGAGATAATTTCACCGATAAGATTTTTTCTTACTCCGTCAGGTTTTACAAGTACGAGTGTCTGCTGCATTTAAAATCGCTCCTATTCTTCTTGGTTTTAATTTTATACTAAATCGTTAAACGATTTTAGCCTTTTAAAAGCTGCTGGTACTTTTTGGCGTCCAGCTTTTCAATCATGGCGGTAATCAGTTTTACCGCGCCTTCGTAATCATCCATATGGATAATGGACTGATGGCTGTGGATATAGCGCGTCGGAATGCTGAAGGTTAAGGTTAAAACGCCGTCGCCGTGCAGATGAATGCGTCCGCCGTCGGTAGCTCCGCCTTCGGAAATGCTGATCTGCGTCGGGATTTTCAAATCCTTGGCAACCTTCGCCGCAAAATCACGCAGCGCGGTGTTGGGAATCATGCCCGCATCGTAAATGGTAATGGCAATGCCGCCGCCGATTTTTGCCGGTGCAACATCGTCCGCCACGCCGGGCGTGCCGCCTGCCACGCAGGTATCGATTACAAAGGCAACATCCGGTTTCAGCAGGTTAACGCTGGTCTGTGCGCCGCGCAGTCCGACTTCTTCCTGTACGGTTGCCACGCCGTAAACGGTGTTGGGGTGTTTTTTGCCGGAAATATTATCCATAACGTCCGCCATAACAGCACAGCCGATACGGTTATCCCAGGCTTTGCCAAGTAAGGTTTTACCGTCTGCCATTACTGCCATTTCGGCATAAGGCGTAACCGGGCAGCCTTCAAATACGCCCAGCTTGCGCGCTTCTTTTTCGTCCTCAACGCCGATATCGATATACATATCGCGTTTCTGCACAACTTTGGTGCGTTCTTCCGGCGTTAAAATATGGGGCGGCTTGCTGCCGATAACGCCAAACAGGTCGCCCTTGCTGCCGTGGACGGTAACACGCTGGCTCAGCATAACCTGCTCCCACCAGCCGCCGAGGCAGACAAATTTCAAAAAGCCTTCTTTGGTAATATGCTTAACCATAAAGCCGATTTCGTCCATATGGCTTGCCAGCATAATTTTAGGTGCGTTTTCATCAGCTGCGGCACTGGTAAACACCACGCTGCCCAGCTTGTCATAGCTTACTTCGGCCTTGCCTGCAAGGCGTTCCTGCATAAGCTCTTTCATCGGGGCTTCAAAGCCCGATACAGCATTGGTTTCGGAATATCTTTTCAGCCACGCCAGTTTGGTTTTCTTATCCATTATTAACGACCTCCGTGTTTTCTCATTTCGGCAGCCTGTTCACGCAGGCGCGCCACACGGTCTTCCGTGCTGGGGTGAGTGCTGAACATCTGCTGCATGTTGCGCGCGCTGAACGGGCAGATGATGAACATATGCGCCGTTGCGGTGGTTGCGCCCGGCATGGTGCGGCGCTGTGCGTAAGCGTCAATTTTCAAAAGCGCGTCCGCCAGTGCGTCCGGGTCGCCGCTCAGTTCGCCGCCGCCTTCGTCGGCAAGGTATTCGCGCGAGCGGGATACCGCCATTTGAATCAATGCTGCGGCAATCGGTGCCAGAATCATAATCAGCAGCGTAACGATAAAGTTGCCGCCGTTGTTGCCTTCTTCATCCTGATGGCCACCGCCAAGGAACATGCCCCACTGCGCAATGGTGGTAATAATACCAGCCATGGTTGCGGCAACGGTGCTGATTAAAATATCGTTGTGTTTAACGTGGCTCAGCTCGTGGCCCAAAACGCCTGCAATTTCGCGTTTGTCAAGCACATCGTACAGTGCCGTGGTTACGGCAACGGCAGCGTGTTCGGGGTTACGGCCGGTTGCAAAAGCATTCGGCACCGGGCTGTCAATAATATATACTTTCGGCATCGGCAAATTACCGCGGCGCGCCAAATCCTGCACCATTTTATATAACGCCGGTGCGGACTGTGCGTCAACCTCGCGGGCATTGTAGTGTCTCAGCACCATTTTATCGCTGTTCCAGTAAGCAATAAAGTTCATGATTACAGAAAAGCTCAGCATCACAATCATGCCCTGCAAACCGCCGAAATAATCGCCGATAAGCACTAAAAGCACGGTCAGAGCCGTCATTAAAAAAGCTGTTTTCATAGTAGGTTGTGTCCTCCTTCATAAATAAAACAAAACATTAAAAAGCATTTAAGGCAAAGCCCTATTAAATATTATATCAATTTAAAGATTGTTTTTCAAATACCGCAAGTGTTTTTAGTGTAAAACTTCTGTGACAGGCACCAGCTTCAGCCCGGAAGCCTTAACTTCATCAATAACCTGCTCCCATGCGTTGACGGTATGGGGGCGCGCGTGGCAGATGGCAATGGCGCTGCCGTATTCATCGGCAATAGCGGCTGCCTGCCAGATTTTACCGATAATTTCGTCTTCGTTGGTGCTGTTGTCAAGAAAGATGTTGTTGCGTCCGGTCGGCACGCCCATCTGCGCTGCCAGCTTGTCTCCCAGTGATTTGGCGTAGGTGTTACTGTCCACAAAAAACAGCCCGTTGCGTTTCAGCTCTTTCAGAACAGCGCGCATTGTACGCTCGTCACTGGTGGCTTTACTGCCCTGATGGTTATTCACGCCGCTGATGCCGGGCAGGCTGTTTACCATTTCATGCGTCAGCTGCATAATGCGCTTATCATCCATGCTGGTCAGCACAGTGCTTTTGCCCTCGCTCATCGCGGAAGCGTTCATCGGCTCCATCGGCAGGTGCAGCATGGCAATCTGACCGCCGCCGTTAATTACGTGCAGCGAATCGCTGCTGAAATCGCGGTACGGGATAATAGCAAAGCTGAATGGCGCATGCAGGTTAACAAGGCGCTGCACAAGGTCAACGTCGTAGCCGCAGTCGTCAATAATTACCGCCAATCTGCCGTGATGGCTGCGTTTTGGTTTTGCAGGTTCTTCTTTCTTGATGTCCTTATCAGGCTTATCAAGGTTCAGGTTGTGGTAAAAATAAACCACGTCCGTCACAAATTCTTTCGTGCCCTCGCCCGCTTTGGTACTGATGGCAATATCCAGCCGTACGGAATCCCAGTCGTTATAAGTAGTTTCTTCAAGGCGCATGCTTTGCAGCCCGCTGCCTTCAATTTTGTCGCGCAGCCAGCCCGCAGCGTCGCGCAGTTCCGTCCCTGCCGGGATGCCGATTGCCAGTTCGCGTTTGTTCCAGATTACTTCCGTGCCGGAAGACTGTTTTTCGCTCTGCTCGGCGCGGCCGTTATCGGTAAGCTGCCAGTTGTCGCGCGTCAGCAAAATGTCGTCCACAGCTTTCTGTGCCACCTTGGATTCCTCCAGCAGTTCAATTTGCTCCGGCGCACCGGTAATGCCGCCTTCAACATCTTTTTCTGCACGCGAAGATGCGTAATATATGCCTGCTGCCACAGCGGCGATAAGCACCACTGCCAACATAATCACCGTCAACCAGTTGGAAGATTTTTTGCTTCTTCCTCTTTTAGCCATGTTATTCCTCCTTTATGCCCGCGGATGCGCTTTGGCGTAAATATCGCGCAGGCGTTTGTTGGTTAAATGCGTATAAATCTGCGTTGTGGAAATATCCGAATGCCCTAAAAGCTCCTGCACGCTGCGCAGGTCGGCACCGTTGTCCAGAAGGTGCGTCGCAAACGAATGGCGCAGGATATGCGGCGTTAAAGTCTTTTTTATGCGCGCTTCCTTGCCGTATGCACGGATAATCTGCCAGAAACGCTGGCGTGTCAGCGCGTGCCCGCCCTGAGCAAGAAAGACTATATCGCTCGTGCGGTCCTCATGCACAAGTTTGGGACGCACTTCGTCAAGATACTTCTGCAAAAATCCCGCGGCGACAGAACCGAGCGGAATAATGCGCTCCTTGGAACCCTTACCGAAAGCAATGATGTACTTCATGTTCAGGTTCACGCGCTCCAGCGTCAGGTTGATAAGCTCCGAAACGCGCATGCCGGTAGCGTACAAAACCTCCAGCATCGTACGGTCGCGTAAGCCTTCCGGCATTGTTATATCCGGCTGGTTCAAAAGGCGCAGCACTTCGTCCTCGCTCAATACGCGCGGCAGCCTGATGCCTTTCATACCCGCTTCCACAACTTCCGCGGGGTTCACATCCATATAACCTTCCGCCGTCATAAAACGGTAAAAAGATTTTACCGCCGCCAGTTTGCGGGCAATAGTCGCGGCAGCAAGGCCTTTTTCTTTCAGCCACGTCAGATAATCAGTCACCTGCCGGCGTTCCACATTTATCAGGCTGTCGGCGCTTTTAAAGCCCAGCCAGTCCACAAACAGGCTCAAATCACGGTTGTAAGCCTGCCGCGTGTTTGTCGCAAGGCCCAGCTCAACCGTTAAATATTCCATAAAAAGCTGCATTTTTGTTGCCATAAAAATACCCTATATAAAGAAAAACAACGCCGCAGCGCCGTTTTTCTCTGCTTTATAAATTATTGCTCACGTTTTTCCGGCTGCATAATGGTAATGTTGGCCGCAGGGGAAATTGTGGAAATGGCATGTTTATAAACAAGCTGCTGCTTGCCTTCGTTTTCTATAATAACGGTAAAATTATCAAAGCCGCGTACCAGGCCTCTGATCTGGAAGCCGTTAACGAGATAGATAATTACGCCAAGGTTTTCCTTTCTTACATGGTTCAAAAAGCTGTCCTGCAAATTCATAGCGGGTTTTGCATTGGTGTTCATTTTTATAGCCTCCAATAAAAAAACAAAGTATACTACTTTATCAATTTTACAATAAAAGTATGGTTTGGGCAAGCGGGAGTTTTGTATTTATTATTTATATTACCAAAACAGTAAATTTTTCTTATAAACAAGTTATATAAAAACAGGCCGAACCAAAAGTTCAGCCTGTTTTTTGTTTATTTAAACAAATCTTTAATTTTGTTCAAAAAGCTTTTTTCTTCGGGATTGATGTTGTCCTTGCTGATATCGGCAAACTTGCGCAAAGCTTCTTTTTGTTTGTCGTTAAGCTTTTTAGGCACAACAACTTTGATGCGTACCAGCTGGTCGCCACGGCTGCCTCCGCGCAGGCTGGGTATACCTTTGCCTTTTAAGCGCAGCACCTGCCCCGGCTGGGTGCCTTCGGGTATCTTCATAGTTACCTGTCCGTCCAGCGTCGGTACTTTTATCTCGTCGCCCAAAGTTGCCTGTACAATGTTAATAGGCACTTCGCATAAAACAGTGTTGCCGTCGCGTTCAAAGAACTTATGCGGCTTCACATACAGGTATACGTAAAGGTCGCCGCTGGGGCCGCCGCGCATGCCTGCTTCGCCTTCACCGCTTACGCGCAGGCGCGAACCGTCGTTAACGCCTGCCGGTATTTTAACCTTAAGCTTTTTGGTCTGGCGCACAGTACCCTTGCCTTTACATTCGTGGCAGGGGTCGTTGATGATTTTGCCTTCGCCGTGGCACCTGCTGCACGGGCGTACATTGCGCATCTGCCCGAACATGGTGTTCTGCGTAAAGCTTACCTGGCCTGTGCCGTGGCATTCGGGGCAGGTCTCCACCTTGCTGCCCGGTTCTGCGCCGCTGCCCTTACATTTGGGGCATTGTTCGTCGCGCGTCAGGTTAATTTCGCGTTCTACGCCAAAAGCTGCTTCTTCAAAGGTAATTTCCAAATCGAAGCGCAAATCACTGCCGCGCTGCGGGCCTGCCTGACGGCCGCCACGGCTGCGTCCGCTGCCGCCGAAGAACATGTCAAAAATGTCCTCCATGCCGCCACCGCCGCCGAAGCCGCTGAAATCAAACCCGCCAAAACCGCCCGCGCCGCCGCCACCGGCAACGCCCTGAAAGGCTGCATGGCCGAACTGGTCATACTGGGCGCGTTTTTGTTCGTCGCTTAAAACACTGTATGCTTCAGAGCATTCTTTAAACTTTTCCGCAGCATCAGGATTATCCTTGTTGACATCAGGATGATACTGACGTGCCAGTTTACGATATGCTTTTTTTATCTCGTCTGCCGTTGCGTTTTTGGAAACGCCCAGCACGTCATAGTAATCTCTTTTTTCCAAGGTTTACACCACCTGATGATTATTTTTTGTCGTCGTCAACAACTTCGGCGTCAACTACGTCGTCGTCAGCTTTTTTAGCTTCGCCGCCTGCTGCGCCTGCGTTACCGGCTTCCGCGCCTTTTGCTGCTTCGGTCTGTTTGTAAAGTTCAGCGCTCAGCTCATACAAAGGTTTGGTAAGTTCTTCGGTAGCTTTTTTAATAGCGTCAACGTCATCGCCCTTCATGGTTTCTTTCAGGGTGTCCATAGCGGTTTTAACTTTGGCAATCAAATCGTCGTGGCCTTTGCCTTCCATGTCTTTAATGGTTTTTTCGGCCTGGTAGCACAGGCTGTCGGCCTGATTGCGAACTTCAACGGTTTCTTTGCGTTTTTTATCCGCTTCGGCGTTGGCTTCGGCTTCTTTAACAAGACGGTCAACTTCGTCTTTATCAAGCGTGCCGGAAGAAGTAATGGTGATTTTCTGTTCCTTGCCGGTGCCGAGGTCTTTTGCTTTTACGTTTACGATACCGTTAGCGTCGATATCGAAAGTAACTTCGATTTTAGGTACTCCGCGCGGTGCAAGAGGAATACCGGACAGTTCAAAGCGGCCGAGGGTTTTGTTGTCGGCAGCCATGTCGCGTTCGCCCTGCAGTACGTGGATATCAACGGAAGGCTGGTTATCGGAATACGTAGAGAAAATCTGGGATTTGGAAGTAGGAATCGTAGTGTTGCGGTCAATCATTCTGGTGAAGATGCCGCCTGCGGTTTCAATGCCGAGGGACAGCGGAGTTACGTCAAGAAGCAGTACGTCTTTAACTTCGCCTGCCAGTACGCCTGCCTGAATGGCAGCGCCTACTGCAACACATTCATCCGGGTTAACGCCGCGGTGCGGTTCCTTGCCCATGAATTTTTTAATAGCTTCCTGTACGGCAGGGATACGGGTAGAGCCGCCGACAAGGATTACTTTGTTAATATCGCTTGCGCTAAGGCCTGCGTCTGCCATAGCCTGACGGGTCGGTCCCATGGTGCGTTCAACAAGGTCTGCGGTCATTTCTTCAAATTTAGCACGGGACAGGTCCATATCCAAATGTTTCGGGCCATCCGCGCCGGCGGTAATGAACGGCAGGTTGATGTTGGTGGTCATAACGCCGGAAAGTTCGATTTTAGCTTTTTCTGCTGCTTCGCGCAGACGCTGCATAGCCATGCGGTCAGCGCTAAGGTCAATGCCTTCTGCTTTTTTGAATTCGTCAACCATCCAGTCGATAATGCGCTGGTCGAAGTCGTCGCCGCCGAGGTGGGTATCGCCGTTGGTAGCTTTTACTTCAAATACGCCGTCGCCTACGTCAAGGATGGATACATCGAAGGTGCCGCCGCCAAGGTCGTAAACCATAACGGTGTGGTCTTCGCTCTTATCAATGCCGTATGCCAGTGCTGCGGCGGTAGGTTCGTTGATGATACGCAGAACTTCAAGGCCTGCGATTTTACCTGCGTCCTTGGTTGCCTGGCGCTGGCTGTCAGAGAAGTAAGCCGGTACGGTAATTACTGCCTGGCTTACGGTTTCGCCGAGGTATTTTTCAGCGTCAGCTTTTAATTTTTGCAGAATCATTGCGGAAATTTCTTCCGGAGAATATTTTTTACCGTCGATTTCTACACGGTAGTCAGTGCCCATGTGGCGTTTAATGGAGCTGATGGTTCTGTCCGGGTTTGAAACAGCCTGGCGTTTTGCCAGCTGGCCTACAAGGCGTTCGCCGTTTTTGGAGAAACCAACAACGGACGGAGTCAGCCTGCTGCCTTCCTGATTTGTGATGACGGTCGGTTCGCCGCCTTCCATAACAGCTACTACGGAGTTCGTAGTACCTAAGTCAATACCAATTACTTTAGACATTTTATTTTCCTCCTCAAATTTTACACTTTATAAGGTCTGCAGCTTAATCGTTGCTTATTACTTTAACCTTGCTGTGGCGGATGATTTTATTGCGCAGTTTGTAGCCTTTTTCAAAGACCTGCTCAATGCTTTCATCCTCCATATCCGGGTTCTGCCCGCGCATTACCGCTTCGTGCAGTTCCGGGTTAAATTTTTGCCCCTCTGCGGGGATTTCTTCAACCTCCAGCTCTTTAAAAGCCTGCTCGAACTGGCGGCGGATTTTTTCCATGCCGGTTACGATAGCGGCCATATCGCCGGTGGTTTTAACGCTTTGCTCGGCTCTTTCAAAGTTATCAAGCACTTTTAAAAACTTGCCGACAACTTCTGCCGTAACAAAGGTTGAAAGCTGTTCGCGCTCGGCGGCATTGCGCCTGCGGAAATTTTCAAAATCGGCCTGCAAACGCAAAAGCTGTTTTTGCAGTTCTTCGATTTTTACATCTTTTTCATCTTTCTGCGGTTCTTCAGCTTTCGCCTCTTCCGCCTGTGCGTTCTGGGCTTCGGCTTCTGCTGCGCCTTCCGCAGCTTTTGCCGCTTCGGTCTGTTCAGCTTCGGTATCGGGGTTTTGGGTAGCTTTAATGTCTTCTGCCTGCATCTTTACCCTCCTTAATTATTTAAAATCGTTTTCAGATATTTATGAAGATAATCCATAACGGCAATTACCTTGCCGTACTGCATGCGCGTCGGCCCCAGCACCGCCATTGTTCCGACTATTTTGCCGTTTAAGCGGTAGGTTGCCTGCACCATGCTGCAATCCTGAATGCCTTCAAATTTGTTTTCGCTGCCAATCGTTATGCGCAGCCCATCGCCTTCTTCGCCGGATTTTAAAATGTTGCGCACAACCTTTTCTTCTTCCAGCACGCCCAAAAGGTTTTTAACCTTTTCCATATCGCGAAACTCCGGCTGGCTTAACAGCTGCCTTGTGCCGCCCATAAAGAAAGTTTCCTTTTCGGGTCGCGTCATGCGGCGCAAAACGTGCAGAAGCGAAGAATGCAGCAGGCGGTCATCCTTAACCGCTGACTGCACTGCCTCCAGCAGGTCCTTATCAATATCGGTTACGGCCTTGCCTTCCAGCATCCGCGTAATGCGGCCTGCCATGTATTCCAGCTCTTTAACGCTCATGCCGGCGGGTATTTCCACCACGCAGTTGTTTACGTTGCCGTCGTCGGTGACGATGCACAAAATAGCGTGGTTGCTGTCCAGCGGCAAAAACTTCAAGTAGCAGAAACGGCTGACCGAATGCTGGTTGGCCAGCACCATCGACACGTTATGCGTCATCTGCGAGAGGATTTTGGCAGTGGAAAGGAAGATATCGTCGATACTGCGCTGTTGTTCATGGTACAGCGTATTGATTAAGGTGCGGTCGTTGTCGTCCAGCGTATCAGGCTCAATCATCGAGTCGACGTAAAACCTGTACGCCTGCGCCGAAGGCACGCGGCCCGCCGAAGTGTGAGGCTGTTCGAGATATCCCAAAAGCTCCAGGTCGCTCATTTCGTTGCGGATTGTTGCCGGGCTTAAACCCAAATCATGTTTGCGCGCAATGGTGCGCGAGCCTACCGGCTCCGCCGTCGAAATGTAATCTTCTATAATGATTTGCAGAATTTTCTTCTTTCTTTCGTTTAACATATCCCCACCTCCGAAGGGATTGTTAGCACTCGTTATCATAGAGTGCTAACATCTTGATATTAGAATAGCACTGCCTATGGAGATTGTCAATAAGTTTTTATATATTTTTTAAATAAAATTTAATCCGTCACAAAGATTTCAAAAATTTGGTTGCCCACTTCCATCCCTGCTTCCGTCAGGCTGATGTTGTGCCCGTCCTCATCATTTTTTATCAGCCCGCGGGCGATAAAAGGCGCAAGCTCCGCGCCGAATTTTTGCCGTACATCCACACCGAAGCGTTCTTTTGCTTGCAATAAATTGACGCCGCTTTTTTTGCGCAGCCCCATGAACATAAATTCTTCAAACTGCACGGCAGGCATAAGCCGTTCAACATCATAAACCGGTTTGCCGTTTGTAATTCCTTCTATATAATTGCGCACGGCGGGCGTACCTGTAAAACGCGCGCTGCCGTTAAAGCCGCAAGCACCTGCGCCGAACGCCGCATAAGGGTAGTAATGCCAGTACACTAAATTATGTTTGCTGTATGCGCCGTTGCGGGCGTAGTTGGATATTTCGTACCGCTCAAAGCCCCGCGCTTTTAAAAATGCCTGCACAAATTCGTACATATCGGCAGCTTCGTCCTCATCCGGCAAAATAATTTTGCCTGCGTCAACCAGCTTTTGCAGCGGCGTGCCGTCCTCCACAATCAGGCCGTACACGGAAAGGTGTTCAATGCCCGTAGCCACAAGTTGCGTCAGCGTATTTTGCAGGCTCGCCATCGTCTGCCCGGGCAGGCCGTAAATAACATCGGCGTTAATGCGCGTAAAACCGGCCTGTTTGGCAAGGTCAATCGCTTCCAATGCCTGCTCGGAATTATGCACGCGGCCAATCGCGCGCAACTCATCATCGTTTAAGCTCTGCACACCAAAACTAATGCGGTCAAAGCCCATCTGCCGCAGCGCTTTTAATTTTGCCAAATCAACCGTACCTGGGTTAGCTTCGATGCTTGCTTCGCGCGGCTGCTGCCAGTAACCGTACTGCTTTAATGCACTTACAATCTGCTCAATACAATCCACCGGCAAAAGGCTGGGCGTGCCGCCGCCAAAATAAATGCTGGCGTTGGCATTTACCGGCAAATCTTTACTGTACCCGGCAATTTCGCGGCATACGGCACCGACATACGCCGCCATTACGTCCGCGCCAAAACCGGCATAAGAATTAAAATCGCAGTACAGGCACTTTTGCCTGCAAAACGGAATGTGTACATAAACACCCTGTATTTGTTTGTATGGTTGTAAATTTGTTGATTGCATAGCGTTACCTTTTATAAATTTCATAATACATTAAAAAACTAAACTACATTTTAACAAGTTCCGCCACAAAAAACAATACCGCCCCTGCATAGTGCAGAGACGGTATTAAAAGTTACTCAATCATTATTTAAAATAATTTACGCCGCTGATGAAGATTTTCTGGTCTTTGTTGCCGCTGATATTTTTGAACAGACCGGGCACAAAGCGTTCGCTGTGGCCCATTTTGCCGAGGATTCTGCCGTCGGGGCTTGTAATGCCTTCGATAGCATACAGCGAACCATTCGGGTTATGCGGCATTGCCATGTTCGGTTTGCCGTTTTCGTCAACGTACTGCGTTGCTACCTGCCCATTGGCAAACAGTTCTTTAATCGTTGCTTCCGGCGCATAGAAGCGACCTTCGCCGTGAGATACGGCAACGGAATGGATTTCGCCCGGTTCAACAGCACTGAACCACGGTGATTTATTAGAAACAATACGCGTGCTTACAATCTGCGATACGTGGCGGCCGATGTTGTTGAAGGTCAGCGTCGGGCTTTCAGCAGTCATGTCGCGGATTTCGCCGTAAGGCACAAGGCCGAGTTTAACCAGAGCCTGGAAGCCGTTGCAGATGCCGAGCATCAAGCCGTCGCGGTCGTTAAGCAAACGCTCAATAGCTTCTTTAATGCGCGGGTTGCGCAGCATGGTAGCAATAAATTTGCCGCTGCCGTCCGGTTCGTCGCCGGCGCTGAATCCGCCCGGAAGCATTACAATCTGTGCATTGTCAATCATTTTTACCATCGCCGCTACGGATTCTTCTACCGCCTGCGGGGTAAGGTTGCGCACGATAAAGGTTTCGGCAAGCGCTCCTGCGTCCTCAAACGCGCGGGCACTGTCGTATTCGCAGTTGATGCCCGGGAATACCGGAATGAATACGCGCGGTTTGGCAATGGTTACCGGCGCGGTCAAAGGCAGCTCTGCCTTATAAAGCGGCATGTCAATGTCTTTGTCATCTTTATCCGCAGTTTTGGACGGGAAGATACCTTCCAGCGGAGCGCTGTATGCTTTAAGCGCGGCCGCGATTTCAATAAGGTCATCATTGATGGCGATAACCGGTTTTTCCGCGGTGTGGCCAAGCAGCATGTAATCCAGCCCGTCGAACAGTTCTTCCGGTTCAACGCCTGCGGCAAGTTCCAGCACCAGTCCGCCTGGCTGCAAAGTAAACAGTCCGTCGGTATCGTTGTAAGGTTTAATAAATTCAAAGCCAAGGTTGTTGCCAAGGCACATGGTTGTAATAAGCGCTGCAATGCCGCCTTCTTTTACGGCAGCGGCGGCGCTGATTTTGCCTGCCAGCATTGCGTTATGCACTGCGGTCAGGTTCTGTTTCAGCACGCCAAAATCAGGCACTTCGCTGTTATCGCGCGGGCAGGAAAGGAATACTACCTTGCTGCCTGCCTGTTTGAATTCTGCCGATACGGCTTTGTCGCCGTCGATAACGTCAACCGCAAAGGATACCAGCGTCGGCGGAACGGTTTTATCCATAAAGGTGCCGCTCATGCTGTCCTTGCCGCCGATTGCAGGCAGTTCCAAAGCGTCCAGCGCGGTAAATGCGCCGAGCAGTGCCGCAAACGGCTGACCCCAAAGTTCGTTGTTATGCAGTTTGGGGAAGTATTCCTGACAGGTCAGGCGCAGTTTGGACGGGTCAGCACCCAAAGCAATGGCGCGCGTTACGGATTCCACAACTGCGTACATTGCGCCGTGGAACGGGCTCCAGCAGGCGACATCCGGGTTATAGCCGCAAGCCATTACGGAAGCTGCCGTTGTTTTGCCGTGCAGTACGGGCAGGCGTCCAACCATGCCTTCAGCCGGGGTAAGCTGGTTTTTGCCGCCAAACGGCATCAGCACGGTGCCGCGGCCGATGGTACTGTCAAAGCGTTCACTCAGACCTTTCTGGCTGCAAACATTCAAACGCCCAAGGTTTGCCAGCCATGCATCTTTCAGTTCTTTGCCTGCAACTTCTGCCGGGATTTTGTCAAATACACATTCGCCGGTGGTTTCCAGAACTTTAACATCGGCATGCTGTGCCACGCCGTTGGTATTCAAAAAGTCGCGGGAAAGGTCAACAATCTTATCGCCGCGCCAGAACATTACAAGGCGTCTGCTGTCGGTAACTTCTCCGATAACAGTTGCTTCAAGGTTTTCTTCATCGGCGAAAGCCACAAATTTTTTAATATCCGCCGGGGCGATGACAAGCGCCATACGTTCCTGCGATTCGGAAATCGCAAGTTCGGTGCCGTCAAGGCCTTCGTATTTTTTCGGTACTTTGTCAAGGTCGATAACCATGCCGTCGGCCAGTTCGCCGTTAGCAACGGATACGCCGCCTGCGCCGTAGTCATTGCAGCGTTTAATCATCGGCGTTACTTCCGGATTGCGGAACAGGCGCTGAATTTTGCGTTCGGTCGGCGGGTTGCCTTTCTGCACTTCCGCGCCGCAGCTTGCCAAAGAATCAACTGTGTGTTCCTTGGAAGAACCGGTTGCGCCGCCGCAGCCGTCACGGCCCGTTCTGCCGCCGAGCAGTACCAGAAGGTCGCCCGGTTCAGGAGTTTCGCGTTTAACAAGCTTACGCGGCACAGCGCCTACAACAGCGCCGACTTCCATGCGTTTAGCCACAAATTTATCGTGGTAGTATTCCTGTACATGACCGGTTGCAAGGCCGATCTGGTTGCCGTAAGAGCTGTAACCGGCAGCCGCGCCGATAGTAATTTTGCGCTGCGGCAGTTTGCCAGGCAGAGTGTCCTCAACAGGTACGCGCGGGTCGGCAGCGCCGGTTACGCGCATTGCCTGGTATACATAAGCACGGCCGGAAAGCGGGTCGCGGATTGCGCCGCCAAGGCAGGTAGCAGCGCCGCCGAACGGTTCGATTTCCGTCGGATGGTTATGGGTTTCGTTTTTGAACAGCAGCAGCCATTCTTCGGTTTTGCCGTCAACTTCAATCGGCACAACAATGGTGCAAGCGTTAATTTCTTCCGATTCGTCCAAATCGTTCAGTTTGCCTTCGGCACGCAGTTTTTTCATGCCGATAACGGCGATGTCCATCAAAGTTACCGGGCGTTTGGTATCCGCGCCGTAAACTTCGTCGCGCGCCGCCATGTATTTATCCAGCGCAGCCTGCACGGGCTGGTTGTAAAGGCCGGGCTCAATTTCCACGTCCTCAATCTGCGTCATAAAAGTGGTATGGCGGCAGTGGTCGGACCAGTAAGTATCCAACACCTTAATTTCGGTAATGGTCGGTTCGCGGTGTTCTTCGTTAAAATATTTCTGGCACCACAGCAGGTCGTCCAGGCTCATGGCCAGTCCGTTTTCCACGCGGTAGGCTTCCATTTCGTCTTTGGTAAAGGTTAAAAAGCCCTCTACGGATTTAATTTTCTGAGGCTCCTCGCAGCTCTGCACAAGGGTTGCCGGTTTTTCCCACGCAGCTTCGCGCGCTTCAATCGGGTTGATGCAGTAAGCCTTGATTTTGGCAAACTCCCCGTCGCTGATTGTGCCGGACAAAATATAAACCTTGGCGGAAGATACCAGCGGACGCTCCTTCTGGGTAATCAGCTGAATGCACTGCGCGGCAAAGTCTTCCCTCTGGTTGTACTGGCCGGGCAAAAATTCAACGGCAAAAGCGCGGCAGCCTGCCGGTACTTCAAGTTCTTCGGTAACAGTGTCAACCGGTGGTTCACTTAAAACCAAGCCTTTGGCAGCGGCAAACTCCTCATCGGTTACGCCCATCACGTCGTAACGGTTCAGCACGCGGATGCCGGTTAAGCCTTTCATGCCGAGGTTAGTCTGCAAATCGGCAAGCATGCCCCTTGCTTCAACGGCAAAAGCTTCTTTTTTCTCTACAAAAATGCGTCTGATTTTGTCCATTAAATCAGCCTCCCTGCTTTATTTTCAATAATACTCGTTGATGTAGTTGCGGCATTTGGCAAACAATGCCTGCATAAAACCGCTTTTGTGCGGATTAAGAACTTTTATTTTACCGGCGCGCACCAGCTCGTCAAAACTGAACGTGCCGAAACATAACTGCGTAAAGGCCGCCGCATCCATAACGATTTCTTCATCATCGACGGTACTGGCGTGCGTTAAAACACCGCCCGAGGCTTTAATTTTCAAAAGCCCGTTGTTCAGCGGCAAAAATTTATCGGTAATTAAAAGCGTGGCTTCGCCTTCCAAACCCTGCGGCAAGGGCAAAAGCTCCAGCGCCTTGCGGATATTAATGCAGCGCGCCATCATAAAAGGCTTAACGCTTCCACAGTAATCCGCGCCCGCAAAATCAAGATACGCCAGATTATCCGCTTCCGCCAGCCATTCAAAGGTCTGCGCGTCGCTTAAATGCCCTGCGGCGTAATGCAAAAGCGCGTTCTGTGCTTCACAGTTCAGCGTCAGCATTTCCTGCACTTTAAATGTACCGCCGCTTATAGCGTACAGCATATAACCAACAGGCTCATCATTCTGCACAGCAACTGCCAGCATAACCTTTTCGGCTTTATAACCGTTTAAAAGCTCCTGCCATTTGGCTTTGCTGCGTACCGCCATGCCGTTAAGGCTCTGACTGCAGGCACTGTAAATTTTGGCAACTGCGTCCAATCCTTCAGTTATATCAGCGTAACGCTCAAGTTTTACATTCTGCACCGGCGGCAGGCTTTTCAGCTCCGTCAGCGGCAGCTTGTAAAAATGGCGGTAATAGCAGTAGCTGAAACCGTACGGCGTGTAAATTGCAGGATTTATAGGCATAAGCAATGCAAACGCCGCGCCCTGCGCCCGCAAAACCGTAAAAGCAGTTTCCAGCATCGGCCTTGTCAAATGCTGCCCGCGGTATTCCGGCGCTGTTGCCACACCAACAATGTAAGGCAAACGCACCTCGCTGCCGCGCAGCGTTATGGCATACGGATTAAGGTGCAGCATGCAGGCCAGCTTATCACCGTCAAACCCGCCGATAACAGTATTCTGCTTCAAACAGTATTCGCTGAAATACCATTCGTAAAACGGGTCGCCTTTTTTTTCAAAGCAGTAATCCCACAAAGCTGCCGCCTGCGGCAGCAGCTTTGCGTTTAACATTCTGAAATCCATACAGACCTCTTATTTAAAAACAGTGGAATATTTTTTAACCATAAATTCCGGCTTGTACGATTCCTTCGCCATGCGCAGGCCTTCGATGCCCATATCTTCCTCGCGGTTCAGATAGGTTACATCGCCCCATGCATTTTTGGCAAAGTCACGGTTAATAACCGAATACAGCCCACGGATTTCCGGGTTTGCCTTTTCCACATGCAGTACTGCGGTATTGTCGTTAATTTTTTCGCCAAAGCTAAAGGCTTCCACCTTGCCGCCTATGCGGATAACACCGCCGCGCAGCTTCAGCGCTTCAAAATTGTTCAGTGCTTCGTGGATAGCACATTTTTCGCATACCAGCGAAGGGTCGTCGCCCATGCGTCGCTCGCACCACATATCGCCGAAGGCTATGCACTCGTCGATGTTGCTTCTGCTCATTTCCTCGTAAACATAATCCGGGTACTCTTTTACAAAAGCATTGCAGTGGTTCTTTTTGCCGTGATATTTACGCCCTGCCAAAGTCGCCATGTTCTGCTGCAAATAAACATAGTCCCAATTGTCGCGGTCGTCGGTAATTTCCAAATCGGGGAAGGCTTTTAACAAGCGTTCCTTTCCGTCTTCGTAAATACCGTGAATCTCAAACGGCTTGCCGCCGTTGTATTCCTTAATTTCCTGCATCAGCTTGGGCAGGTCTTCATCCTTGCCGCCAAAAGGCTGCAAAAAAAAGTCAACGTCGTTGCGCTTAACCTTGATAACCAGAAAATCATGCGCAACTGTCCAGAAAATATCGTAACAGGTCTGCCACATAAACAAATTGCCGAAAGCACATTCCGAGCCGTGGTAATCCGGGCGCGACATGTAGCTTTCAAACAACGCCTTATCGGTGACAGCAATTTCTTTGAGTTCTAAAATAAAATTACCCCCAATTTTGTTCTTATTAAAATATTATACCATACTGCGGGTAACTTTCCCAAAGTTTCTGTCACATTATTTATAAAATTTGCATAAAAAACAAAAACCTGCCGCAAAAACGGCAGGCGTTGTTATTAAATTAAGCGCGATGATGCGCGTTGAAGCAGTCGCGGCAGTAAACCGGACGGTCTTCGGACGGTTTGAACGGAACTTCGGTTTCTTTACCGCATTCAGCGCAAACTGCCGGATACATCTGACGGGCCGGACGGTCGCTTACAATGCCAAGACGCTGTTTGCGAGCCTGACGGCAGGCAGGGCAGCGGCCCGGTTCGTTGGTGAAGCCTTTGGATTCATAAAATTCCTGTTCGGAAGCGGAAAAAACAAATTCCTTGCCGCATTCCTTGCATACTAAAGTTTTGTCTTCTTTCATTGTTATCAGCTCCTTACATTAATCATACCCCATGAGGACTTCATAGATTTGCCACGGCTTCGATATAAATGCAAGAAGCATCAAAGAAGATATGAACCCTTTATGAACCAACAGAGATATACTGATTTAAGTATATCTTTTTAAAGTACAAATGTCAATATATCATGGCTGTTTTTAACATTTGTCAGCCAAAATTTAACGTAAATAATAGGTTGCGTTGGTGTTTTCCAGCACTGTCGTGAACCCGCGCCATTTTGCAAGCGTTGATGTGCTGCAATTACCTACGCTGAAATTCCAGATATTATTCAAATCCACGCCCAAAAACAGACACAGCAAAACGCGGATAATACCGCCGTGCGACACAATGGCAATATCTTTATCATCCATCTCCGCAAGGCAGCGTTTAAAAAACGGCTCCACGCGCGCGGCGACGGCGGTAAAATTTTCGCCGCCAGGCACATGGCACAGCGCCGGATTTTTAAAGAAAGCGTCAATTTCGCCCGGCCATTTGGCGTTGATTTCGTCAAAGGTCATGCCCTCCCATTCACCGAAGGCAATTTCCTTGATATCGTCAACCGTTTCAATCGCAAGCCCGTGCGTCTGCGCTACCGGTTCAGCCGTCTGGCGTGCGCGCAGAAGGCTGCTGCAATAAATTTTATCAAGCTTGATGTCCTTAAAATGCTCTGCCAGAAGCTGAGCCTGCGCCTTGCCCTTGGCATTCAGTTCAATATCCGTCTGCCCCTGAAAGCGGTAGCTCTTGTTGGAATCTGTTTCGCCGTGGCGGATTAAATACAGCCTGCCCATTACTTCGCCCCCTGTTTGCCCTTCAATTCTTCGGCATGCGAAAATTCTTTTACTTCAACATGTACGCCTGCTTCGGCAAAGGTTTCCATTTCCTTGTAGGCTTTAAGCCCAGCGTCAAGCAAACTCAGCGCCAGCACAGCGCCCTCGCCACGGCAGATTTTTATATCCAGCCTCAGCGGTGCGGCAAGCCCGATAGCATTTAACAAATCTTCCATGCCCGGCTCTGCCGATACATGCCCGGCGAACAGATAATCCTTCGCCGCCGTATTATACTTAACCGCAGCAATTGCCGCAAGTACCGTAGCAGCGCCGTCCAACATTACCGGCACTTTAAGCGCTGCTGCCTGCAAAATGCCGCCTGCCATAGCGGCGATAGCCATGCTGCCAAGCTGCTGCAAAAATTCATAGCCGTCAGCGTCATTATTCAGCTTATATTCCGGCACGTCATCCGCACAACCGAAAGCCAGCACCTGCTGACCGCTTTGCAGGCTTGCCGCTTCCCTAACCAAAAGCGCGCCCTCCAGCAACGCTTCTTCAATGCTTTCAGCCGTTACCAGAAAGGTCTGCGCGTTTATTCCGGCGTTAGTAGCCAGCACGCTTGCCTGTTTGCCGCCCTGCATATAAGCTGCTGCTTGCGCCGAGTCGGCAGTCCACATTAGCAGCGATTTCTGCGGGTAGTTCAGGTCGTTTTTATCGGCACTGCCATAAATTTCCGCATAGCGCGTCGCCATTTCTTCCAGCTTCGCCAGCGAACCGACCGGTTTTATTAAATTGTCAAAACGCTCCTGCGCTTTGGCAATCAGGTTTCTATCGGCAGGCAGCACGTTGGCCGCCAAAACATCTATCTCCATTCTGCACCATCCTTAAAACAAACTAAATATGCTGTGGTAAGTATAAAAGCCAAGCACCAAAAAGCGTCCGCCAATTATTACCATAATTAAGTACAGCACGTTGCCGCATTCCGTCAGCGCGCCGTAAGTGTCGCCAGTAAGCCCGCCAAGCTGTCCCTGCAAAAATTTGCCAAAGCCAAACACCAGCACAAAGGTTACCGCCATCACCGCAAGGTACTGCAAGCCGCACAGCGCCGTTATGCCAATGCCCAGCGCCAGCGCGATGACAGTGTAAACAGGTTTGGCGTACATTTTAAACATGTGCCCGATGCCGGTTTTGCGCGCGTAAGGAAAGTTGACGATAAAAATTACCATAAAAGTGCGCGTCGCCACGCTCATAGCAATCAGCGCCGCCGTCAGCTCCTGCGGCATGATGGAAACATACGCCGCCACTTTCAGCAAAATCAAGGTTACAACTGCCAGCACGGCGTTGGAACCGACGTGGCTGTCCTTCATAATTTCCAGCATGCGCTCGCGGTTACGCGCCGAAAAAACGCCGTCGGCGGTATCCATAAAACCATCGTACATCAGCCCGCCGGTGATGATAATTTCCGCAAGTATTAAAAGCGCCGCCCGCATAAAATCAGGCACCGCAAGCCAGACCAGACCGTAATTGACTGCACCCAGAAACGCGCCAATAACAAGTCCGACCAGCGGAAAATAAGGCACGCTGCGCGAAAAATCCTCGTCACGCCAGTCCGTGCGGTGGCTGAAACGAATGCGCGTTAAAAATTCCAGGCAGGTAATAAAATCACGCATTTGCGCCACCCGCCGTCATTTTTTTGTATAAATCAAGCGCCTGCTGCAAAATTACAATCGCAAGCGATGCACCCGTGCCTTCGCCAAGGCGCATGCCTGCATCGACAATTGGCTTTAAGTTCAAAATTTCCAGCATTTTGGCGTGCGAAATCTCCGCCGACAAATGCGAGCAGAACATATAATCGGCGCAGGCAGGCTCAATGCCGTAAGCGAGCAGTGCCGCTGCCGTTGCGTTTACGCCATCCACCATTGTCGGCACACGGCGGCGCGCACCGGCGATAATCATACCGGCAAGGCCTGCGTGGTCGTAACCGCCAACCTTGCACAAAATATCCATAGCATCGCCCAGTTTTGGCTTGTTAAACGCCAAACCGTCGGCTACAACCTGGCGTTTTACCTTCATGCGCTCATCGTTAATGCCCGTACCGCGCCCAACAGTCAGCTCCGGCGGCAGGCCGGTAAACGCCGATACAATAGCTGCCGTGCTTGTGGTGTTGCCAATGCCCATTTCCGCCGTTACCAGCATGTTGTAGCCTTTGTCAATGCACTCATCGGCAACCTTCATGCCGCGCTGCAAGGCTTCTTCCGCCTGCTCGCGTGTCATGGCAGCGCCTTTGGTAAAATCTTCCGTACCCCAGGCAACCTTTTCGTTGCGCACCTTGGGCAGGTGGCTTAAATCAAAAGTTGTACCCATATCAACCACAAAAACATCCGCACCGGCGTGGCGCGCCATTACGTTTGCACCCGCCGTACCGCGCATGTAACCGTTAATCATCTGCATGGTTACTTCCTGCGGGTAAGCGCTGACGCCGTATTTGGCAATGCCGTGGTCGCCGCACATCAAAAGCATGGCGGGTTTCAGTTTGCCGTCAAAATCCGGCGTGCCGCAAATTGCCGCGTAACGCTCAACCATTCTTTCTACTTTGCCAAGCTGACCGGGTACTTCGTCCAGCGCCAGCCAGTTTTTATGTACAATCTCTGCCGCATCCGTGTTCAGCGGCGGAACGGTAATTTCCTGCATCAATTTTCCTCCTCAAATTTAAAAGCAAGCTTCTTCACATCGACGGCCTGTCCGGCAACGCAGTAAAACACGCAGTCCGCAGCTTCCGCCACCTGCTGGTTCACCCAGCCCGCAATATCGCGGTATTCGCGCGCCATAGCGTTTTCCGGCACAATGCCCGCGCCAACTTCGTTTGTAACAAACACCACCGGCACATCACCCGCGCGTGCTGCCTCCAAAAGTTTGGCAATCTCTGCCTTCACAGCCTGCGCCTTTTCTTCCGTTGTGTCCTGCGGTGCATTTTTACCATACAGCAAATTGCTCATGTATAGCGTCAGGCAGTCGAACAAAACTGCATCTGCCCGCTGCACAGCCTCGCGCATCACCTCATGCGCGTTGTAGGGGGCTTCAAAATTTATCCAGCGCGTCTGGGGGCGGCGCGCCTGATGCAAGCGTACACGTTCAGCCATTTCGTCGTCCAAAATCTCGGCGGTAGCAATGTAGGCGCATTTAGCGCCGTAATGCAGCACGTATTTTTCGGCAAATTCGCTTTTACCGCTGCGTGCCCCGCCCGTAACCAAAACAAGTTTACCCGGCATCTTAAAACTCCTTTCTATAAACAAAAAATCCCCTTTTAACAAAGAGGATTACACTTTTACCAATATGCAAGCGCCCACCTATCCCCCGTAGGCAATAGCACTCGTAACAGGCAGGTCTCCTGGCTCAGGTTCATCGCCGCGCTGCGCCTTCCCAAAGCATCGCTTCAGTGACATCTTGCAGACGGCTCGCCATTACAGTAGCGGGACTGCGCCGGATTCGCACCGGCTTCCCTATTAAGCTCGCGGGGTTAACCGCATCACCTGTTGATTTTTCCAAAATTATATATTCTCTGCGTTTAGCAAAAATCCTGCTTACGCAGATAAAAATTTAGCGGAAGCACTACGCCGCCGCGAGATGTTATTTTAAGCTGTTTTTGTAGTCTTCAAGGAACTGCGCAAGGCCTTTGTCGGTCAAAGGATGCAGCAGCATTTCTTTTAAAACTTTAGTCGGGATAGTTGCAATATCCGCACCGGCGAGCATTACCTTTTCCACGTGTTCCATATTGCGGATGCTGGCCGCGATAATCTGCGTATCCAGATTGTACTGGCGGAAAACCTTAACCATTTTTTCAACAAGCTCAGCGCCGTTCTCACCGATGTCGTCCAGACGGCCGATGAACGGGCTGACGTAAGTTGCACCGGCACGTGCAGCCATAAGCGCCTGCGGCAGGCTGAACACCAGCGTTACATTGGTTTTAATGCCTTCTTTACTCAAAATTTTAACGGCTTTCAGGCCTTCGGCAATACACGGAATTTTAACGACAACCTTGTCGGAAATTTTCATCAGCTTGCGCGCTTCGGAAACCATGCCCTCGCAGTCCGTACTGATAACTTCGGCGCTGACAGGTCCGTCAACCAAACCGCAAATTTCGGGGATAACCTCCGCCTGCGTCCTGCCAGTTTTGGCAATCAGGCTCGGGTTAGTAGTAACGCCGTACACAACGCCCAGCGCCGCCATTTCTGCAATTTCCGCCACGTTAGCGGTATCCATAAAAATCTTCACAACTCATACCTCTTTCATATTTAAGTTTTTGTTAATAAATTCAAACAGTAAACCGCCACTAATTGGCGCTCACTTAAAATAGTACCGTCTGGTCGCTGTCCGGAGGCAGAAAAACATCCCGCCCGCGGCCTTTGCGGTTTTTATTGTTGACCCATGTACCGCATTTGGGGCACTGCATCTCCGCCGCAGGCAAAGCCCACGCCAGCTGCCTGCCGCATTTAGGGCAAACAAAAAGCACCTGCATATTTTCGCCGGGCTGGTATTTTTTCATTCTCCGTCAACTCCTTTGCGGCCTTTCCAATCTATTATACACTATCGCGGCGCTTTTTTGCAGATTTTGTTGCAAGTTTTATGGACAAACCGCGTAAAATTTTATATGCTATTATTAAATAAAGTTTAAGTGAGGTTACATTATGGCACTGCAAAAAGAATTTGAAGCGCTCGGCTGCTGGAGCGCACCGACCGAAGAAGAACACATCAGCGTTTATGGGCTTGATTTTGATAACTGCTACATTATTTTTACCGACCTTGACGGCAAAACACCAGTAGACACAAAAGCGCCAATCGTCGCCGCCTGCTATGACAACCGCGACGCCTTTTTATGGGGCAAAGAACTGCAAAACTTCGCTGCCCTGCAAGCCCTCCGCGCTGCAAACGCAGACGATAACGATTTTATCGCCGCCGTTGAAAATTACACCTTGCCGAGGGAATGATAGTTTAACAATTCAATTTTATAATTTTCATAATCAAAAAACAGCAAAACCTGTATTAAAACGCAGAAAAGCCGTTGGCAAAATGCCAACGGCTTTAGTTATTCTAATATTAAGCTGTTGTAAGGCTAAAATTAGAAAGTGAAGATAACTTCGGACCACAGGGTCTGAGCATCTTCGTTGTTTTCACGGCCTTCATAATCGAAGTATTTAACGCCTGCTACGATGTTTTTAGCAAGAGTTACATTAGCGCCAACTTCGTAGCCTTCATAACCGTCGCCAGCTACAAGATCAACCGGTTTTACTGCATAACCGCTGAAGTTAGTCGGCAGCAGGTAAGTAGCATACGGACGGTCGCTGTAGTTAGCATATACGCCCCAAGAACCTACTTCGGAAGCTTTAGCGCCGCCATAGGACAGGCCTACCAACCAGCCGTTGGTATCAGCGTTATCATTGTTTACTTTTGCTTCAGCAGCATTGTCAATAGTACCGTTGAACCAGGAAGCTCTCAAAGTCAGGTCTTCAGCAACTTCAGTTGCAAGAGCAACTTCTACGATTTCATTTTCGTTTACAGTATCAGCTTTATAATAACGAACAGCGGTATCAAGAGCGCCGAAAGCACCTTCAACAGCAGCTACATATACACGATCACCAGATTGCATACCGGATTCATCGCCTTCAGTGTAGTCTTTGATGTCAGAAGTGCCTTTGAATGCCCAGCCTTTTACCTGCCAATCGCTACCATAAGCAAGTTTAACGCCGTCGCCGGTGATATCTACTACGTCAGCATTGGTAAAGTCCTGACGGCCGGCTTCAACTTTAACGCCGCCAACTTTACCGGTTACATAAGCCCAGTTAAATTTAACTTCGTCATCGCCAGCTGCATCAGAATAACCCGCATCAGTATCTGCACCATCATAATACTGATTGTTTTCAAAACGTCCGGTATAAGCCCAGTCTTCATTGATTGCACCGTTTACGAACAAACGGGTACGCAGACGGCCCTGATGACCTTTATCATCAGCGTCACGATAGGAAGCACGGATCTGACCGGTGATTTTTACGTTGTCAGCTTTTTTCTCAAGGTTAGCTACGCGAACGCCAAGGCTGTCCAGTTCGTCTGCGAATTCAGCAGCCAGTTTGTCTACGTTTGCGCCATTTGCCATAGCTTTTGCTACGATCTGTGCCATTTCATAACGGGTCATCAGTTTGTCGCCACCATAGGTGCCGTCAGGATAACCGTTTACGATGCCTTCTGCAGCCAGTTTGTTAACTGCATCATAAGCCCAGTGGCCAGCCGGTACGTCGCTGAACGGGTTAGCTGCATAAGCAGAAGCAGTTACGCCCAAAGCCATAGCCATTGCAAGTACTAAAGATTTTTTCATAACGTATTCCTCCTCAGGAATTTTATTTTTATAAAACGCCTGCGGATAAAGCCTGTCTTTTCATCAGCCACTTCGTGCGAGTCTCCTGGTTTCCTCTACTCTACCAACCAACTACTTCAACATTTTTTACCTTTCAGCGTATTATAAACTTGTGTAAAAATTTGTATATGATTTATGTTGCATTATACACTATGTTCACATTTTTGACAAGTTTTTATAATAATAATTTTTGAAAAGATTTGGAGTTTACTTGAAGTGTTAAAATAGTTACACAGTAATTGTTAATAAGAGATACAAAAAGCGGATGGCATAAAGCCATCCGCTTTAGTTATTCTAATATTAAGCTGTTGTAAGGCTAAGATTAGAAAGTGAATACAACTTCGGACCACAGGGTTTCTTCGTCGTAGTCAGCGCCTTCACGACCTTCGAGGTCATAGTATTTAACTGCTGCAACAATGTTTTTAGCCAAAGTTACGTTAGCGCCTACTTCATAACCTTCAAAACCGTCAGTACCATTAAAGCTCAACGGAGTATAACCGTCCATGGTCTGTTCAAGATAGGTTGCTTCCGGCTGATCATAGTAATTAGCATAGATGCCCCAGCTACCAACTTTAGAAGCTTTAGCGCCTTTGTATGCCAAGCCTGCTACCCAACCATTGTTATCGCCATCAGTAGCATCTGCATCACCATGCATATATTCAGCTTTCAAAGTCAAATCTTTAACTACAGGTACAGCTACACCTACGTTCCAAATTTCGTTATCGTTCAAAGTATCAGCTTTGTAGTAGGTTACATAAGAATCAACTACGCCAAGTTTAGCGCTCAGGTCAACAGCATACATACGGTCGCCTTCTTCTAACTTGTCATCATTATCCCATTTGCCAGTATCTGCTGCTTTTGCTACATAGCCGGTCAGTTTTACATCTTTGCCATAAGCTGCAGAAACACCATCAAAAGTAGCATCTACTACGTTACCGGTATGGAGTTTGAAGTCCTGACGGCCAGCGGTTACAGCAACGCCGCCAACTTTACCGGTTACATATGCCCAGTTCAGTTTTACTTCGTCGTCACCAGCTTCACCTTTTTTGCCATCAGTGCCATCGCCATCATAATACTGGCTGTTTTCAAAACGGCCGGTATAAGTCCAGTCTTCGTTAATAGCACCGTTTACAAACAAACGGGTACGCAGACGGCCTTCATGGGATTTAGCATCGCCATCAACATCACGATAGGAAGCACGGATCTGACCGGTGATTTTTACGTTGTCAGCTTTTTTCTCAAGGTTAGCAACGCGAACACCAAGGCTGTCCAGTTCGTCTGCGAATTCAGCAGCCAGTTTGTCTACGTTTGCGCCGTTTGCCATAGCTTTTGCTACGATCTGTGCCATTTCATAACGGGTCATCAGTTTGTCGCCACCAAAGGTGCCGTCAGGATAACCGGTTACAACGCCTTCTGCAGCCAGTTTGTTAACTGCGTCATAAGCCCAGTGGCCGGCCGGTACGTCGCTGAACGGGTTAGCTGCATAAGCGGAAGCAGTTACGCCGAGAGCCATAGCCATTGCAAGTACTAAAGATTTTTTCATAATGTATTCCTCCTCAGGAACGTTTATTTTTATAAAACGCCTGCGGATAAATCCTGTCTTTTCGTCAGCAGCTTCGTGCGAGTCTCCTGGTTTCCTCTACTCCACAAACCAATTACTTCAACATTTTTTACCTTTAGGCACTTTATAAACAATAACAATAGTCAAGTGACTCCTCAGTCTCACTCAACTTTCCTATATTTTACTCCATATTTTCTGAAAATTCAAGCCGCAAATGTTAAATTTTTACAAAATTTTCAAATTTACTATTTTATCTCTCACTCCGGCACCTGCACCTGTGCAGTCAATATGTTCTCAATCGCAAGGCCGACACCGTCGTTGTCGTTGCTGGCGGTTATCATTTTAGCCTCGCGCTGCACCTGCGGTTTGGCGTTGGCGACTGCCACGCCAAGGCCGGCATTTTTAATCATGCTTAAATCGTTGTTGCTGTCGCCGATGCACATAATTTCTTCCGGCTGGATGCCGAAGCTTTCAGCCAGCTGTTTAACTGCCTGCCATTTGTTTACGCCCGGTTCCATCAGTTCCAGGTAGTTATCTTTGGAGCTGGTTACGTCTACCTTACCTTTAAATTTTTCGGCAACGTCCTGCCATGTCGCTTCAAATTTGTCGCTGGTCGTCATCAAAAGCAGTTTGTTGGGCGCTTCGGTAATATGGTAAATATCTTCGCCCAGCGCAACCGGCTGAATGCCGGAAATTTCCGCATAGCGGCGCGAATATTCATTTTCTTCCTTAACATAAAGTTTATCACCCATGTAAACCTGCACGTAATGCCCCTGCTGTTTAACGTAGTCCAAAAGCGCCAGCGCCGTTTCCAGCTTCAGCGGATGGTTAACGTAAACCTTGCCGCTGAGCGCGCCTTTTACCAGCGCACCGTTGTAGGATACCAGCGGCACATCAAGCCCCAGCTTTTGCGCGTAAGGCTGCATGGAGCAGTACATGCGTCCGGAAGCGAGCGTGAAAACAATGCCTGCCTCAATGGCTTTTTTGATGGCGGCCTCGTTGCGCGAGGAAATCTGGCGGTTATTATTTAAAAGCGTATCGTCCATATCGCTGGCGATGAGTTTTATCTGCATGGTATTGCACCTTCCTTATATAAATATAATTTTATTATATCACACCGCCGCCACAAAAAGCTTTGCTTTTGCGCGCCGCTAAAGTATAATAGTATCAGCAATATTTTCAGGTGGGAGAATTATGTTTGAAGATTTTTTAAAGCGCATGACAAGCGGCTTTTCCGGAACAATGTTTTTAATTACCCTGCCCATTGTGATGCTGGTAGTGGGGCTTTTGTGCTACACCCTTTTAGGGATGTTCGGGCTTGAAGCTTATGCCATCAGGCTGGCGTGGGGCACGGCGGTTATTGCCGGTGCGGTGTTCGGCTACAGCTGGAACAAGTTTTTAAACCCCAAAAACAAATAAAAAGAACCGGCATTGCCGCATTTGGCAGTGCCGGTATTTTTTACTGTCCGTTCAAAAGTTTTGCCGCTTTAATTAAGTCCCCAAGGGTATAATTTTCTATGCCGCCGTCAAGCTCTGCTGCTTCCGCCTTGGGGCGGATGGCAGGCGTACCGTATAAAAGCGAATCAGTTTCCACATCAAAAAGATTGGTAAGCTGGTTAAGCATGGTTACGGTAATGCCGCAGCGCCCGCGCTCCAGATTGCTCATGTGCGTTTGCGTTACGCCCAGAAGCTTGGCAAGCTCGGATTGGCTCATCATTTTTTTGACACGCGCCAACCTGATGTTGGCACCGATTTTTTTGTTGTCTATAACTCGCTGTACAGACATAAGAATTCCCCCTTGTTTGGACTTAATTTGCGATTACTTCTTCATTTATCTTTCGGGTAAAACCGCTAAAAGATTGATTTTACTTTAACTACTAAATTATTATACACGATTTTTGAGATTTTTGCCACAAAAATTTTATATTTTATGCAAAATAACGTAATTTAAATAGAAGTTGCCTCTTTTTTAATATTTAAGATAAAATTTATTATATTAAATATAATAGAAATTTTACAAATGAAAATAACAGCCTGCCGTATTTTTACAGCAAGCTGTTATTTTTGTTTAATCAATTAAAAAATTTTCTTAATTTCTACCGCTACGTCGTCCGCTTCGTCCAGATTTTTAACCAGAGCGCATAACGCTTCCGCTTTTTGCCTGCCGCAAATTGCTTCGGCAAGCGTCATAAATTTTTCCGCGCTTTCTTCCCAGCTCATCGGGTTATCGGGGTCGCCTTTTGGGTAATCAACCTGCATAGCGTGCTGGGTACCATCTTTTAAGGTAATAATAATTCTGGACGCCAGCTTATCGGGCGCGGCCTTATTGATGGTTTCCTGCTCCGCATCTTTAGTAACGGTAATTTTTGCCATCAACTGCTGCATTGCTTCGCTTTCGCGTACCTGTGCGCTGAACTCATCAATGCCGACGCGCCCGTACAGCAGCGCCGCCGCCACGCAATACTGTATGCTGAATTTGCAGCCGTACACATTCTGCGGCGCAGGGTTGTTGATGAGAAAATCTGTAATATTGTTGACTTTAAGTTCCACACTCTCAATAATATCCGGCATTATGCCGTGCTTGCCGCGCAAAACCTGCGCGCCGTAAATTGCGGCGTGGGCGTGCTTGCAGCAGGCATATGGCTTAAAAGAGTTGTGCTGAATTTTTAAATCAGCATAAGTAAGGTTTTCGGTAATTTTTTCCAGCCGCGGCGCTTCCGACAGCGCAGGGCAAAAACCTTTTTCGCCTTCCAAAATCGCGCTTGCCGCCGTAAAGCCGTTTTGCGCAAGGTACGCCGAAAATACGCCTGCACTTGCCGCTTTGGCGGAATGCAGGGCTTTGCTCATCGCGCCTTCTTTTAAAAATTCCCACAGACCGGCGGCCTGCGTACCGGCGCTGCCAAGGCACATGTTGGTCTGTTCCGCCGTCAGCCCCAGCAGGGACGCCGCTGCCGCCGCACTGCCAAAAATGCCTGCCGTGCCGGTGGTATGCCAGTAAAAGTAGGATTCCGGTATAATCGCTTCGCCCGCACGCGCGCCTGCTTCGTAACCGGCGCACACCGCTGCCAGCAAAGCCTTACCGCTTTTATGTTCCGCTTCCGCCACGGACATTGCCGCCGGTACAACTACCGTTGCCAGGTGGATAATGGAAGCGTTGTGCAAATCGTCAAAATCAAGTGTGTGCGACGCCGCGCCGTTAACCATGGCCGCATTGTAAGCGTCGATGCGCCTGCCGCCGCCGTCAAACACGGTTGCGTCACCCGTGCCGCACATTTTCAGCGCCACGCTGCGTAAAATTTTTGCCGGTTCTTCGTGCGCGCCGCGGATGGCAACGCCGAGCCAGTCCAGAATGCACTGTTTGGCAACTGCCACCGCCTGCGCGGGCAGCTTATTATAAGTCATTTCCGCAGTAAATTTTGCCAGTTGAGCAGTTTCGTTCATAAGCTGTTCACCTGCTTTCTATCATTAAAACATGCTGCCGCTTTGTTTGTATTCACCAAATTCTTCGCGCAGTACGCCGCAGATTTCACCGAGCGTTGCGTAGGTTTTAACAGCGTCGATGAGGTACGGCATCAAGTTTTCCGTACCTTTAGCTGCTTCGCGCAGTTTGGCAAGCGATGTCTGAACGGCGGCGTTGTCGCGCCCTGCTTTCATCTTGTTCAGGCGTGCCACCTGGCGCTCGCCCACGCTTAAATCGGCAGTCAGCACATCCTGCTCCGCCATTTTTTTGTTATCGGCAAATTTGTTGACGCCGATAACGGTGCGTTTGCCAAGCTCTACATCGTGCTGGTATTCGTAAGCGTGCGCCGCCATTTCCTGCTGCATGTAGCCCTGTTCGATTGCCGCAACGGCGCCGCCCATTTTATCGATTTTGGCAATATATTCATAAGCCTCCTGTTCAATTTTGTCGGTCAGGCTTTCGATGTAATAAGAACCTGCCAACGGGTCGATGGTATCGGTTACGCCGCTTTCATACGCCAACAGCTGCTGCGTACGCAGAGCCAGCGTTGCGCTTTCTTCCGTAGGCAGGGCAATGGCTTCATCGTAAGCGCAGCACGCCATGGACTGAATACCGCCCAGAACTGCGCTCATAGCCTGCCAGGTAATGCGCACCACGTTGTTAAGAGGCTGCTGTGCGGTTAAAACGCTGCCTGCCGTATGCACATGCACACGCAGCATCTGCGCTTTGGGCACGGTCGCGCCGTAGCGTTCTTTCATAATGCGCGCCCACAGGCGGCGTGCCGCACGGAACTTGGCAACTTCGCTAAAGAAATCAAGCCCCGCCGTAAAAATCCAGCTGATGCCTGGGGCAAAGTCGTCAACCTTCTGACCTGCTTTAATTGCAGCGTCGATATACGCCATGGCATTGGCAAAGGCAAAGGCAATTTCCTGCACTTCGGAAGCGCCTGCTTCGCGGATATGGTACGCGCCCACGCTGATGGTGTTCCATTTGGGGATGTTTTTTGAGCAGTATTCAAAAGTATCGGTAATTAAGCGCATGGACGGGCGCGGCGGGAAAATATATGTGCCGCGCGCGATATATTCTTTTAAAATGTCGTTCTGGATTGTGCCTTTCAAGGCTTCCGGCGCAACGCCCTGCTTTTCAGCAACGGCAACGTACATAGCCAGAAGCACCGCCGCCGGTCCGTTAATAGTCATGGAGGTGCTGACCTTATCCAGCGGGATACCGTCAAACAGCGCTTCCATATCTGCCAGCGAGTCGATAGCAACGCCAACCTTGCCAACTTCGCCGTGGCTTAATTCGTGGTCACTGTCAAGGCCAATCTGCGTCGGCAGGTCCATAGCGACGGAAAGACCGGTCTGCCCTGCTTCCAGCAGATATTTATAGCGGGCGTTGGTTTCTTCCGCCGTGGCGAAACCGGCATAAGCGCGCATCGTCCACAGGCGTCCGCGGTACATTGTCGGCTGCACGCCGCGCGTAAACGGATACTGACCCGGGAAGCCGAGCTTTTCGCCGTAGTCAAAGCCTTCTACATCCAGCGGCGTATATAAACGCTGCGCCGCAAACTCCTTGCGCTCCGGAAATTTCGCTGTTGCCTTGGCAACCTTCGCGTCGTATTCTGCCAAACCCTGCTGTAATTTTTCTTTATCCATGGTAATCCTCCTTAGCCTTCATCGTGCCGTATTTTTCGTAACGTGCCTGCATATCAAACGCATGCGCCAGATCCACAGGCATATGTGCGTTTTTTCGCTGTGCCTGCTGCAAATATTCCAAAAGCTGCGCCTTGTAATCTGGGTGGGCGCATTTTTCTATAATCAGCTTGGCGCGCTTCACCGGCGATAAGCCGCGGATATCGGCGACGCCCTGCTCGGTAATGAATATCATCGTGTCGTGTTCGGTATGGTCGGCGTGCGTTACCATCGGCACCACGCTGGATATGCTGCCTCCCTTTGCCGTTGACGGAGTGCAGAAAATAGTAATGTAGCCGTTGCGCATATAATCGCCGCTGCCGCCGATGCCGTTCATCATCTGCGCGCCCATAACATGCGTGCTGTTGGCCTGCCCGTAAATGTCAAATTCCAGCGGCGTGTTGATGGAAATTACGCCCAAACGGCGGATAACTTCCGGGTTGTTGCTGATATCCAGCGGGCGCAGCACAATGCTTTTGCGGTATAAGTCCGGGTCTTCGTTGTACACCTTCCACACATTTGGCGACGGCGTAAAGGCGCAGCCTGATGCCTGCGACACCTTGCCCATTTTTATCAGGCTGAATACCGCGTCCTGCAAAATTTCGGAATACATTTTTAAATTTTCGTATTTCGATTTGGAAAGCCCCATTAAAACGGCATTGGAAATACTGCCGACGCCGGACTGAATGGGCAGCATCTCCTGCGGCAGGCGTCCGTGCTTTTGCTCGTTTTCCAAAAACTCAACCAGATACTCTGCAATCTTGATGCTGTTTTCATCTGGTGCGTTAAGGTTGCGCACATGGTCGACAATATCCGATTCCACAATGCAGGCAATTTTATCCAGCCCGCACGCCATATACGGCGAACCGATGCGGTCGCCGACGTGGTAAATAGGTATCTCCCTGCGGCAGGGCGGCTTTTCGCAGATGTAAATATCGTGCATGCCCTCCATGGAAAGCGGAATGGTGGTGTTGACTTCCACAATCACTTTTTTGGCGTGCTTTACAAACATCGGTATGTTGCCGACGCCGGGGCCAAGCACAATGCTGCCGTCGGCGTTAATGGCCGCCGCTTCCACAATGGCAATATCGACATCGCCGAAAAAGCCGTAATCCACCTGCTGGGCAAAATGGCTTAAATGCAAATCAATGTAATCAATTTTGCCGCCGTTAATTCCTGCCCGCATGGATTTATTGGACGCGGCATAATACGGCATACGGCTTTTAACGCCGTCCACCGCTGCCAGTTCTTCTTCAATTTCCGGCCCTACGGAAGCACCGCTCCAGATATTGATACGGCATTTTTTACCGTTTTTGATGGCTTTGGCAAGCGCCATCGTTGTCTTTTTAGGATATCCGGACGGCGTAAAGCCGCCGACGCCGACGTTCATGCCGTCTTCAATCAGTGCGGCTGCCTGCTCCGGCGTTGCAATTTTTTCAAACAGTGCAGGACTGCGAAGCCTGTCGTCACTTAACATTTTTCTCCCTTCTTTCGCGTTCACTTATATCTTACTTATAGTGTAAACGCAAAAACATATAATGTAAAATACTGTTTTCTTGCAATAAAAATAAAAATTTATTATATGTTTTAACTGACTTACGCAAAAATTTTCGGTTTTCTGCAAGTGCAGGCGGTAATTTTTACGCAGCGTCGTCAAACTTATAACTAATTTTGATACAACTTAGCTGTTTTTGCTATATCTTTATATATTTAAGTTTTTGTAGTATAATCAGCTTAAGCTAAAAAATTTTTTAAGGAGCAGCCATGAACATAGAATATTACCGCAACTTTATCGCTATCGTCGAAGCCGGAAGCATCTCCGCCGCAGCCAAGCGCGTAGCAGTTGCCCAACCGGCGCTCAGCAACCAGCTGAAAACCTTGCAGAAAAAATTCGGCACGCCGCTGTTAAACTTAAAACGCGGCGGGCACACGGTTGAGCTTACCGAAGCAGGCTGCATTTTGTACAACAAGGCAAAATACATCTGCTCTACCGAGGATAACATCATCAAGGAAATTGCCGACTGCGCGGGCGGCTTCAGTGGAACGCTGCGTTTAAGCCTGTCGCCGTCGATGTCCATTTCCTTCATTAAAAATTACCTCAGTAAATTTTCGCGCCAGTACCCGCAGATAAACTACGAGCTGTACGAAGTGCCTATCGACGAACAGACCCAGCAGCTGCTGGACGGCAAGACGGAAATCGGCATCGCCAACGCGCCGCTTTTGCAGGTGAACCGTTTTGAAACCATTTACCGCAAGCGCGACCGTTTAATTGCCCTGTTCCATAAGGACAGTCCCTATCTGCAAGGCACCAAGCCGCACATCCTGCTGGATGATTTGGAGGACGTGCCGCTGTGCCTGTCGCGCGGGTGCAGCACGCTGTTTTTAAACACCTGCAACGATTCGCGCCTTTTGCCGCAGGTTTTAAGCATTAACACCACCAAGCTCTCCACCATCGCGTGGGCCACACAAAATATCGGCGTCGCCATTGTGCCTGCCGAACGCTACGAAATTTTTGACGAATGCCTTGTGCCCAAGCAGATTGAGGACGAACGCCTTTTTGTGGAAAAAACGCTGTCCGTCGTTAAGGGCAGGCCGCTTTCCACCGTTGCCAAAACCTTTGTTAATTTCTTTTTGGAAAATTTTAATTAAAAGAAGGTGTCAACCATGCTGAAACTGACTTCCAATCAAAACTGCTGCGGGTGCACTGCCTGCGCCAGCATCTGCCCCAAGGGCTGCATTGCCGTGACGCCTGACAGCGAAGGCTTTTGCTACCCACAGATTGACGAAGCAAATTGCATTAACTGCGGGCTGTGCGAAAAAGTGTGCCCGCTTTTGCGTAAACCGGCGCAGCACGATGTGCTGAATGTATACGGCGCTAAAAACAGCGACGACAGCGTGCGTTTTACCAGCAGCAGCGGCGGGATGTTTACGCTGTTTGCCGAATGGGTATTAAACAGCGGCGGCACAATATTCGGTGCAGAACTGGACGAAAATTTGCAGGTACGCCATACCGCCATTGAAAGCACGGACGCATTGCCAAAACTGCGCGGCAGCAAATATGTGCAAAGCAATATGACAGGCGTGTTTAAACAGGTACGTACACTTTTAAACTCCGATAAACCCGTGCTGTTCAGCGGCACGCCCTGCCAGATTGCCGGGCTGAAAGGCTTTTTAATGAAGGATTACGCCAATCTTTTCACTGTCGACGTCGTCTGCCACGGCGTACCCAGCGCCAAAGTTTACAACAAGCATTTGCAGGAAATTGCCGCCGCTGCCGGTGAAGCAGTGCAGCAGGTTAAGTTCCGCGACAAAGCCAACGGCTGGAAGCAAGGCGAAACGCTGTTTTTAACGGAACATCAGCGCTTTGGCGCCCCCAAACGGCAGGAAACCTATATGCGCCTGTTTTTGAACAACGTCAGTATCCGCCCCAGCTGCGCGGACTGCGCCTTTAACAATAAACGCAGCCTGGCGGATATTACCATTGCCGATTATTGGGGCGTCGATAAACAATTCCCCGAATTTGACGACGATAAAGGCGTAACGCTGGTGCTTATCAACACCGCTAAAGGGCAGCAGCTGTTTGATGATGTTAAATCAGCCGCAAGTTTAATCAGCACGGATTTTGCCAAAGGCGCACAGTATAACGTCGCCGTCAGCAAATCGCTGGGGCTGCACCCCAAACGCCAGTACTTTTTTGATAACCTTGACCGTAAAACCTTAAAAGAACTGGAACAGGAAATTTTGCCGCAATAAATAAAAAGCAGAGCCGAAGCAAGCGATACTGCTTACTTTAAGCTCTGCTTTTTACTTTTATTTTACGGTTGTAATTTTACAGGTGCCGTCTGCCGCCTGATGCTCATCCAAAATAATTTCGCCAATCGCGCCCGTGCGGATATAACCGCTGCGCGGATTTTTTACGCTGACAATACTGCCTTTGATATCGGCTTTAACATCACTGTACTCAAACGCAAGGTCGCAGCCTTCAGTGGTGCAGTTCTCCAGCACAAGTCCTTTGGCGTAGCACAACGGCTGCGTGCCGATAATTTTACAGCGTATTAAATGCAGGTTTTCAGAATACCACGCCAGATATTCACCCTTTACCACGCTGTCGATAACCGTTACGTTTTTGCTGTGCCAGAAGGCATCCTTCGTATCCAGCACCGAGTTTTTTATCGTTACATTTTCAACATACTGAAAACTATATTTTGCCTGCATGTCAAGGCCGTCAATTTCCAAATCACGGCTCTGCAAAAACGGGTAAACCGAAATCAGCTTGCTGTTTTCAATCTGCATTTTACGGCAAAACCAGCCAAATTCTTCGGAACTGATATCACAATTTTTCAGCACCGTGTTATCACATTCGCGCACGGCTTTAATACCGCCGATTTTACTGTTTTCAATAGTAAAATCTTTATCGTACCACATCGCGGCACGGCAGCTATCAGTCATTACACTGCCCTTCATGCTGCCGCCATGCAGATGCCACAGCGGATAGCGCAGCAGGAAACGGCAGTTATCTATTTGTATATTACTACATTCCTTCAACGCCGATTCACCGTCAGCCGGTCCTGCAAATTCACAATTTATTACCTGCGCACTATGCACGCCGTACAACGCGCGTTCCGCGTCAAAAGTTTCGTTTTGAAAAACCTGCATTTTTCTGCCCCCATTACAAACTAAATTCTATTTTAACGCTACCTCGTCCAACAGCTTTTTTCAGTCCGGCAGCGTTTTCTATTTTACCTATGGGCGTATAGCTGTACGAAGTATTGAAGCTTTCGTAAAACACAACCAGACAATCACTGCCAAACAGCATGATGTCACCGGCGTTAATTTTACCTATGTGCTGTGCTTTTGCCGGCAGCGAAGTATCCAGATAATAATATTTTTCGTTACCATGTAAATCTTTCATATTTAAAGTCACCGGCAGATTCTGCACCAGTTTCTGTGTTGCCGCATTATCATATAACATTGCTGTAAATCGCTGCCCGTTAATATTTATTTTCAGCGTCTGCATTTTATGTTCACCCTCTATTTTATTTACCGGCGCATTTTCAAACTGCCCAGCACCATGCGCACAGCCGGAAACACCCAATGCTGTCAATAAAACATAAAAGAAAATTGCAAAGTTTAATTTCTTCATCATACATTTCTGCCCAATTCATAAGCTTCTGCCATAGCAGGCATAGCTTTAACGTCGCCCGGTTTTTCTGCGCCCAAGCCGCACACAACGCCTTTTAATTCCGCCTTTTCAAAGCAGTCCATCCAGCCCTGCAAACCTTTAAGCGGTCCTTCTGCCGCTGTTTGTTCCGTATCCGCAGCGGTCAGTAAAAAGTAAATGTCCCTGAACTTATATTCCGACGGAAACAGCGGGTTGGTACGGTCTAAAAAAGTTTTCAACTGCCCGCACATATCGTAAAAATACACCGGCGACGCAAAGCAAATTACATCTGCCTGCTGCATAACAGGCAAAATTTCCGCCATGTCATCTTTCAGCACGCAGCTGCCGGTTTGCTGGCATGCCAGGCAGCCAATGCAAAAACTAATTTTTTTGCCGCGCAGGCTGATTTTCTCCACTTTATTGCCTGCCTCGCGCGCACCGCGGATAAATTCGTCCGCTAAAACATCGGAGTTGCTGCCGCCCCTTAAGCTGCTGGAAATTACAAGAATATTTTTAGACATTTTTAAGCCCTCCCTGTTTAAACCTGAAAATTACATAATCCAAAACGTCCAGCTTTTGCTGTTCCTCATGGATTTTATCCAAAAGGCGGTAACGCTGCTGCTGCAAAACCGGCAAAAGCTCTTTTTCGCCGCTGCCTGTCTTTATCCTGATACATTCGTCAATCAGTTGGCGCGCACAGCCGCAGTCTTTTAAAATCAGCGCCAGCGCAGATGCTTCGTCCTTTTGCAAAATACCGCCCCCTTCTGATAAATAGTATAATCTTTCGCGCTTTTATCATCAAATACCTATATTGAATTAAGCTTCATGCTTGACGGGCATATAATTACAGCTTATAATTTTGGTAACGGGAGGTGCTTTTATGGAATTGAGGGTACTGCGCTATTTTCTCGCCGTCGCACGCGAAGAAAGCATATCCGATGCGGCGGAATTTTTGCATATCACACAGCCAACTTTATCGCGCCAGCTGATGGATTTGGAAGAAGAACTTGGCAAACAACTGTTAATCCGCGGCAAGCGCAACCGCAAAATAATGCTTACAGAAGACGGCATGCGACTGCGTAAACGTGCGGAAGAAATTGTAGCACTGGCAGATAAAACCGAAGCTGAATTTTTAGCAGGTGACGACGCCGTCAGCGGCGATGTTTACATTGGCTGCGGCGAAAGCGACGCCATGCGCATTATTGCCAAAACTGCCGTTAAACTGCGGCAGGATTACCCGGACATCCATTTTCATTTATACAGCGGCAACGCCGAAGACGTGTCGGAACGCATGGAAAAAGGGCTGCTGGATTTCGGCATTTTTATCACGTCAGCTAACATTGACAAATACGATTATTTAAAACTGCCCGCTTACGATACATGGGGGCTGATTATGCGCAAAAGCGACAAACTTGCGGCAAGAGATTTTATTACGCCGCAGGATTTGCAAGGGCTGCCGCTGATTATGTCGCGGCAGGCGCTGGTGCAGGAAGATATCAGCCATTGGGGCAAAAAGCAGATACAAAATTTAAACGTGGTTGCCACTTATAACCTTGTTTATAACGCAGCCATTATGACGCGCGAAGGCTTTGGCTATACGCTGACACTGGACAAACTTGCCAACACCGGCAGCGACAGCGATTTATGCTTCCGCCCGCTGAAACCGGAACTGCGCATAAATTTAAATCTCGTCTGGAAAAAATACCAGATTTTCTCCAAGGCTTCGCAAAAGTTTCTGGAATACCTGAAAAACGAAATCAATGCATAAAAATAGAGGATAGCAGTTTGCACTGTTATCCTCTGTTTTTGTTTAAATTTATACGATGGCTTTATCCGGTTTTACAAACAGCCACAGCACTGCACCGGCGATGCCGGAAACCGCAGTAACAACCAGTGCAGCCTGCCAACCGTAAGTGGTTGCAACCCACGCAGTAACGCTCGGCGCCAAAACGCCACCTATGTTACCCCAGAAGTTCATCCAGCCGGATACGGAACCGGCAAACTGGCCGCCCATGCTGATTACGCTGGACCACGAAGCGCTCATCGTCAAACCGAGCGAACCAAGCGCAACGCTGAGCCAGAAAACATTCATCATCGGGTCGGCAGTTCTTGTAGCAATAAACAAAGTGCAGGCGCACAGCAGAATGCCAACAGCGCCGGTAGAAGTTTTAACAAGGTTCTGCGAAAAACCTGCGGCAATAGCCTTATCGGAAAGATACCCACAGCAGGAAACCACTGCCATCAGCGAAAGCCAGGGTGCCGCTGCCCACAGGCCCATTTTGGAAAGCGAGAAACCGTGTACTTCCATTAAATACATCGGCAGCCATGCCAAAAATACGTACATAATATAGTCGGTAATCATAAACTGCAGGCCCAGCGACCAGAACTGCGAAGATTTAAGCAGTTTGCCCCAGGGCGCAATTTGTTTTTCATTTTTAGCTTCTTCACGGCCGTCGTTGATGTGCGCCAGCTCTGCCTCGTTAACATACGGGCTTTGCTCCGGGCTGTCGGGCACATATTTAAGCCACAACAGGCCAAGCAGTACGCCAATAATACCGAACAGCCAGAAAACTGCCTTCCAGCCCAACGCTGCCATTAAAGCAACGGTAACAGCCGGACCAACAACCGGGCCAAAGAAGCAGCCGTTCAAAATAAAGGAACTGACTTTACCCTTTTCGCCTTTGTTAAACCATCTGTGCCCTGCAATAGCCGCTGCCGGGTAAATCGGCGCCTCGCCGATACCGAACAGTAAGCGTACGGTTGCAAACGAAAACTTACCGCTGGCAACTGCTGTCAATGCCGTAAAAATGGACCACCAGATAACAGCGACAGAGCCGGTCAGGCGATGCCCAAAACGTTCAGCCATCATACCGCCAGGTACCTGGAACAGTGCATAACCGGCAAAAAAGAACGATTGAATAAGACCCATGTCAATCTTGGTAAAACCAAACTCCTGCATAATAACAGGCGTTGCTACCGACAGGTTTACCCTGTCCATATAAGATACAAAGCTGATGGCAAAAATCAGCCAGGCAACCTTCCAGCGAAAATTAGTCATTTTCATCCCTTTCACCTTCCCCTTATTTCTTTACAATAAAATAAAATTATAACTACCCTTTGCTTATTTTTGTATACAAGGGTTATTAAACTCTATAATAAAGGGATAAAAGTGTTAAGTCAAGCATTTTGCCGTAAATTGTGAAAAATTTATGATTAGGCTGAAATTTAAAGGCTATATGTGCAACAATATTTACAGTTGAAAAAATAATGAAGGCCGCTATCTATGCAAGCGTCATATGCTCCTTATTCAGTCGCATATTGTGCGAAGGCTCGCTGGCACAATTATCAGCGTCGTTTACACTCGCTGCTAATTGGCGACTC
>CALXRU010000001.1 GCA_944390935.1 Acidaminococcaceae bacterium | reverse complement strand
ACAACCCGCGAAGATTTGAAAGTTGCCGTTAAAGCTGCCGAAGGCCATAAATGCGAACGCTGCTGGATTTACAGCGATACCGTTGGCCAGGACGCAGAACACCCAACCCTGTGCGCACGCTGTGCCGAAGCAGTTAAATAATTTGGTGTGAAATAAGCAGGCATAATAAAACAGGCTTTTACCTGAATATTCAGGTGAAAGCCTGTTTTTCTTATCAAGTGTTATTTATTTTTAATTTTTTTATTTCTTCTTCGCCGCGGCGTTGATGATTTCGACAATCAGGCGGGTGAGGTTGTAAAGGTCTTCTTCTTTCAAGCATTCTTCGGTAGTGTGGATTTTATCCATACCGGTGCTGAGCGCCACGCAGGGCAGGCCCATGCCGCACAGGTAATTGCCGTCGGTGCAGCCGCCGCTTTTGAAAGTTTTAAACGGCAGGCCGAGTTTGGCTGCTGCTTCCTTAACAAATACAACGCCGGGGTCGCTTTCGCTGATGCTCATGGCAGGAGAGCCTTCTTCAACGGTAATATCGGCAGTGCCGCCGACTTTTTCAACGGTTTCCTTAATCAGCTGTACGGTGCTGTCAATTAAGGTTTGCAGTTTGTCAGGGTTCAGGCAGCGCATGTCGATAACAAATTCGGCGTTGGGGGCAACAATATTGCTGGCAAGGCCGCCTTCAATTTTGCCGACGCTTAAGGTTGTTTCGTCGTCAAGGCGTCCGTAAGCAGGCAGGGCGGTTAATGCCTGCGCAGCCAGCATAATGGCGTTAATGCCTTTTTCCGGTTCTACACCGGCGTGGGCTGCTTTGCCGGTAATTTTTACAAACACTTTTACGGAACGCGGCGCAGCATTGTTAACGTATCCGGGGGCAAGCCCTTCATCAAGGCAGTAGCCGATGTCGGCTTTAATCCACGAAGGATCCATATGCCTTACGCCGATGCTGCCGATTTCTTCGCCGATGGTAAAGCACAGCTGGATATCGCCGTGAGGCAGGTTGTTTTCCAAAATAACTTTTACGGCTTCCAAACTAGCGGCAATGCCGACTTTATCGTCGCCGCCGAGCGTAGTGGTGCCGTCGGAATATAGCACGCCGTCCTTGCGCACAACTTTGGTGCCGGTGGTGGGCGCAACGGAATCCATGTGCGCTTCAAACATCAGCCCGGGCACTTTATAATCCACGTTGGCGGGGATAAATGCCCATACGTTGCCGGTGGTGCTGCCGCTTTTTACGCCGGCTTCGTCAACTTCGGCCTTAATGCCGATTTCTGCAAGTTTTTTAATAATTAAATCAGCTTCTGCCTTTTCGTCCTTGCTGGGGCAGGGCACGCTGACGAGTTCGATAAATTCATCTAAAAGACGTTGTTTGTTAATCATAATATACCTCCAAAATAAACACTGCTTATATTATAGCACGCGCGTGTGATAAAATAAAAACTTTTCGTTTAAAAGGTATTGGCTTCTGATAAAAATGTGGTACAATATGGAGAGGCTAATGCCTAATAAACGGCGCAGCAACATTTGTGGTGACGCCAGAAGGAGCGTATTATGAAACGCAGTGAAAAATTTGTTCAGGCTAACCGTGAAGCCAAGGCTACATGGATAGCGCTCGCCCTCGTGATTTTGTTTTGGTATGCAGCAGGCTTCGGGCTGGAAAATTCGGCGCTTGAATTTTTCCATACGCCGATATGGGTTCTGGGCGGCTGCATAGGTACCTGGTTATTTTCCATTTTGGTGTGCTGGGTGCTGATTAAGTTTGTCTTTATGGACTTTGATTTAGAGGACGGGGAGGACAAATAAAATGGGCAACTGGGTTAATTTACTTCCTGTTTTTTGTTTTTTGATGTTTATGCTGGGCGTAAGCTTTTACATCCAGTATGCTTCGCGCAAGGAGCGCAGCACTAACTTTGCGCGTGATTATTTTATCGGCGGCTACAGCTTGGGCGGCTTTGTGCTGGCCATGACTACTGTAGCTACGTACAGTTCGGTAAGTACATTTGTCGGCGGGCCGGGCATGGCGTGGCTGGTTGGCTACGGCTGGCTGTACATGGCGATTGTGCAGGTTGTGGTTGTGTTTTTGGTGCTGGGCGTGTTCGGCAAAAAAATCTCAATGATTTCGCGCAAAATTAACGCCATCACCGTTATCGACGTTATCCGCAGCCGCTATCAGTCGGACTTTCTGGCTAACATGTCGGCGCTGTTCATCGTGCTGTTTTTCTGCGGTACAATGGTGGCGCAGTTTGTCGGCGCAGCCAAGCTGTTTGAAGCTGTTACCGGTTTCTCTTATCTTACGGGTTTAACGCTGTTCGGTTTAATTGTTGTGTTTTACACTACCGTCGGTGGTTTTAAGGGCGTCGCCGTGACGGATGCTATTTGTGCTATTGCGATGCTGGTCGGTCTTGGCATTTTGTTTACGTCCATGCTCAACGCGGGCGGCGGCTACGATAAGATTATGGAGTATATCAGCACCAACCATCACGATATGCTGGAACCGTTATCGCAGGGCAAAATGCCTGTATCGCTGTACATCAGCCAGTGGCTGCTGGTTGGTATTTGTACGCTGGCGCTGCCACAGTCCGTTGTGCGCGGCATCAGCTTTAAGGATACCAAGGCGCTGCACAAGGCAATGCTTATCGGCACAATTACCATCGGCGCAATGACGCTTGTGGCAACGTGGATTGGCGTGCTTTCCAAGGGCATTTTGATGGAAGATTTAACCGCTTACGGCAACAGCGTGGATAACATTACCCCGCTGACGATTGTTAAAACCATGGGGCCGCTGTGGGCTGGCATTACCATTATCGGGCCTATTGCAGCGACGGTATCAACCGTTTCTTCGCTGCTGCTGTCGTCCTCGTCCTCCATTATCAAGGATGTATACATGCGCGAAATGGAAAAACGCAATGTAGAAGTAAGCAACGACAAAATAAAAAACCTCAGCATGCTGGCAACGGTTGTGCTTGGTTTAATTGTTTACGTTGTTGCTATCGCACCGCCAAGCGTAATATGGCAAATTAATATGTTCGCCTTCGGCGGATTGGAAACGGCGTTCTTCTGGGTAATGCTGTTCGGTCTGTTCTGGCCTAGGGCCAACCGCACCGGCGCGATTATGGCGATGCTGGGCGGCGTAGTTTGCTACTGCGCGTGCATGGCGCTGAAAATTAAAGTGCTTGACTTGCACCAGATTGTTATCGGCATCGGTGTATCGCTGGTACTGTTTTTGATTGGCACATACATGGGCAAAGGCACCGACGAAAAGGTGCTGCGTGTATTCTTCCCGGAAAGGTACTCCGATTGACAAGCAGTACGTTATAAGTTAAAATAACAATGCTTTGGAACTATAGCTCAGTTGGTTAGAGTGCTTCGTTGACATCGAAGAGGTCACTGGTTCGAGTCCAGTTAGTTCCACCAGATAAAAATTTAAGGCTGTCTGCATTAGCAGGCAGCCTTTTGTGTGTTTAAATCTTATTTTTTCAGCAATTCATTTTTTAGTTTGTAATATTCGCGTGAGAAGTAGGGTGTAAGTTGGGCTTCGCGGTGGTCGTAGCCGTAGGCTCGGCGGGAGATGCTGACAATCGGCGGCGCCTGTATGCGTTTGGCAACGGCAAGCCCGCAGAATAGTTTCCACCAGCGTTCAAGGTCGGCAATAAACGCCGCAGCGTCTTTAAAAGTTTCATCAATAAGCTGCTGTTGGCATCCTAAATGTTCTGCCAGCGTGCCTTTGCTGTACCAGCGTAAAATATCGGCAGGTGAGGTTTTGTGCCAGCTTTCGACAAACAACGCAAACAGTTTATCGTGGTACGGGTAAACCAGCGGGTCGCCGCCGTTACCGACAGTTTGTTCGGGGGAGAGTTCCGCGCTGGGGCGCATGGTAAAAATTTCTTCCGGTATTACGGGGGTTGCAAAAATTTTATCGTTTAAATAACGGCCAAGCGCGTAAACATCGTGCTTCCACAAATCACCGATAGGGGCAACAGCGCCGCAGATATCGCCGTAAAAAGTTGCGTAGCCCACGGTGATTTCCGATTTGTTGCTGTTGCAGCTGAACGCGCCGCCGAAAACAGCGGCAACGCCTGCTAAAATGCGTGCGCCGCGGTCGCGTGCCTGAATATTTTCCATAACGTAGGGGCTGATGCTTAAATTAAACTGTGTGCCGCTGTTATAAGCAGTTACCAGTGTTTGCGTAAGCTGGTTAAAGGTGTTTTCCACGCTTTCAGTAATCGGCACAACCATGTAATTTGTTTTAAGTGCCTGCGCGGTTTTCAGCGCCATGTCTTTGGTTAAATCGGCGTTGTAGCGCCCGGGCATATTAACCAAAAGCACATTCTGCGGTCCTAAAATATCGGCGTACAGAGCTGCGGTAACGGCAGAATCAATGCCGCCGGAAAGCCCGACCACCATTTTGGTAATGCCAAGCTGCTGCAAAAATTTTTGCGTGCCGTAGCGCACGGCTTTATAAATTGCTGCCGTTCTGTCTGCCGGTTCCGCAATGGCAGGGGCGGTGTTTATTTTTTTGGTTTGGCAATCAAAATCAAAGTACAAAACAGTTTCGGCGTAGGCTTTCGCTTCGGCGGATAAAGTTCCGTCGCTGTTATAAACGCAGCTGCAGCCGTCGTAAGTAAAAATGTTTTTGCCGTTGTTCTGGATGCCGGTGTTGTTGCAGTAAATCAGCGGTAGTTTTGCTTCTTCAGCCTGCGCACCGAACAAGCGGTGGCGTTTGGCGTCTTTATTTAAAGTAAACGGAGAGCAGGAGATGTTGCATAAAATATCCGCGCCAGCGCGCGCCAGTGCCTGCGGTACGTTAAAGTGGTAGTTATCAGTCCAGCCGTCTTCGCAAAGCATAATGCCGAGTTTAACGGTTTGTCCTTTGATGTTGATTTCAACAGGCGCGGTTAAAGCGTCCGGCGTTGTGCCGAGTTCCGCCGCAAGCTGCGCCAGGCTGTAAAAATAACGGCTGTCGTCAAATTCGCGGTAGTTGGGCAGTGAATGTTTAACGGTAAAATTATACGGCAGTTTGCCGTTGCCCAAAGCCTTGCCGTGGTGGGCAACGAATGCGGCGTTGTATTTGCGTACACGCCCGTCTTCGTTGACTTTGGTTTTATCAAGCGCGATGTTGCCGAACACAACGCAAAGGTCATTATCCGCCGTGGCGTTTATAATATCCTGCCCGCAGGCTTCGCAGTCTTCAATGAAAGCGGTCTGTTCCCACAGGTCGCCGATTAAATAACCGGGCACGGCACATTCGGGCAAAAATAAAATATCAGCACCGTTTGCCGCGGCTTCGTCTATCAATTTTAAAATTTTTTCTGTGTTAAGGTCAGGGCGTCCGGCGGTAATTTCCGGCTGGGCGCAGGCAATTTTTAACAATTTGCATCTCTCCGGTTTGCGTTTATAGGTTTATGATGTTATTATAACAAATAAAGGCACTTAATACCATACAAACGGAGGCGATAAGCATGGCAAAGCAGAAAAAAACCAATGCTGCGCGCATTCTGGACGAGAAAAAGATTGAATATAAGCTTATCGAATATAAAGTTGACGAGGAACATCTTGACGCCGTGTACGTTGCGGCAGAAGTAGGGCTGCCCGCTGCGCAGGTGTTTAAAACGCTGGTGGTGCGCGGCGATAAAACAGGCCCGGTGTTTGCAGTTATCCCCGGCGACGGGGAGCTTGACTTAAAGGCGCTGGCCAAAGTAAGCGGCAACAAAAGGGCGGAGCTTGTGCATTTAAAAGAAGTGCTGCCGCTGACGGGTTATATCCGCGGGGGCTGCTCGCCTTTGGGCGCGAAGAAAAATTACCCGGTTTACCTTGACGAAACCTGCATTTTGTGGGAACAGATAGCAATCAGCGCCGGGCAGCGCGGCTTGCAGATTTTTTTGAAGCCGGACGATTTGGTGGCGGCAACAGGTGCAGCCGTGGTAAACATTATTTACGCTTAAGCGTTTAAATGCTTGCCCAAAGTACATAAATATGCTATTATGGCAGCATGGAAAGATGAAAGGATGGCTTTTATGTTATTTTTAAGTACACGCGGCAAGGCCGACCTTTGCTGCAGCGCCCACGCAATTACGCGCGGCATGGCAGGCGACGGCGGGCTTTTTGTGCCTCAAAAATTTGTAGCGCTTTCCCTTGATGAAATTATCGCACTGCATAATTTAAGTTATCAGGAACGCGCCGTAAAAATTCTTTCGTTGTTTTTAACGGATTATACCGAAGATGAATTAAAAGACGCGGCGGACAAGGCTTACGCGGAAGCAAAATTCGGCAAAGAGCCTGCGCCGGTGCATAAAGTAAACGATAACACTGATACGCTGGAACTGTGGCATGGGCCGACATCGGCATTTAAGGACATGGCTTTGCAGATTTTGCCGCAGCTTTTGACAAAGGCTATTGCCAAAACCGGCGAGCAGCATAAAATTGTTATTTTAACCGCCACCAGCGGCGATACCGGCAAGGCTGCGCTGGAAGGTTTTGCCGATGTTGAAGGCACGGAAATTATTGTGTTCTATCCCGAAAGCGGCGTCAGCGATATCCAGAAGCAGCAGATGGTAACGCAGCAGGGCAAAAACGTGCATGTATTTGCCGTTGAAGGCAATTTTGACGACGCCCAGACCGGCGTTAAACGCATTTTTGCCGATGAGGAATTAAAAGAAGAAATGGCTGCGCAGGGCTGCGTGTTCAGCTCTGCCAACTCTATCAACTGGGGCCGCCTTGTGCCGCAGATTGTATATTATTTCAGCGCGTATAGCGATGCTGTTGCCGCAGGCCGTATCAACGCGGGTGAAGAAATTAACTTTGCCGTGCCGACCGGCAACTTTGGTGATATCCTTGCGGGCTATTATGCCAAACAGATGGGCCTGCCGGTGCATAAATTTATCTGCGCCAGCAACAGCAATAATGTGCTGAGCGATTTTATCAACACCGGTGTTTATGACAAGCGCCGCGAATTTAAAAAGACGATTTCGCCGTCGATGGATATTCTGGTATCCAGCAATTTGGAGCGCCTTTTATACAGCATAACGGAAGAAGACGCGGAGAAGGTTTCCGAATGGATGCAGCAGCTTAACACCGAAGGCGTGTACAATGTGGGTGAAAAATTCCACAAAAAAATTACGCACGACTTCTTCGGCGCGTGGGTGGATGAACAGGAAACGATGGAAACCATCCGCCGCGTATACAACGATTACAGCTATCTGCTTGACCCGCACACCGCCGTTGCCTGGCGCGCGTGCGAAAAATACCGCCTTGTATCTTCGGACGACAGGTATGCGGTAGTGGTATCCACCGCCAGCCCGTATAAGTTCAGCGCCGATGTTTACGCTGCTTTAAAGGGCGAAGAAGGGCTGAAACCGTTTGACGCTTTGCACAAGCTGCATGAGCTTACGGAAGTGCCCGTGCCCGCCAAAATGCTTCAGATTGAAACTATGCCCGTTTTGCATAAAGAAGTTATCGCAACTGAAAAAATGGCGGAAGCGGTTAAAAACAGCATTTAATTTATAATGGCATTGCCTTTGCGGGCGTGCCATTTTATTTTTATACAGGTTTTAAAAGCTGCGGCGTGGTATTTAACTTGCAGTTATGTTATAATATAAAAGATAGTAAACTGTAAGCAAAAAGATACTTTTACGGTATTGGAGGCTATGCAATGGCTGATAAAGAAATTTTAGCAGCAAACGAACAGGCAAACGAAGCCGCTGCCAACGGTGCGCCGCAGGAAGAAATCGGCGACGTACAGATTGCCGACGAGGTGCTGAGCATTGTGGCAAGCCTTGCCGCGCAGGAGGTTGAAGGCGTTGCCGGTATGAACGGTAACTTTGCCGACGGGCTGAGCGAATTTTTGGGCAGCAAAAACGTGTCCAAAGGCGTGCGCATAACGGTAGAAGGGCATGTGGTAAGCGCCGAGGTTTTTGTAAACATCGAATACGGCGGCTGCATACCGGAAATTGCGCTTGAAATACAGGAAAAAGTGCGCGAGGCCATTGAAAATATGACCGGCTACGAAGTTAAAATCGTGGACGTGCATGTGCAGGGCGTACAGCGCCGCCGCAAAACCGAGCTTGAACAAAGCCTGGAAGCGGAAAATAATTAAGGCTCATCGGGAGGGAATAAGCAATGGGAATACCTGACAGAATTATCCTGACTTTATATACATTTTTGATGGCGGTAGTAGCCGTGCTGGTTGTGCTCTGCAGCCTCGGCATTATCTCGCAGGCGGCAATCAACCAGTTTCTGGCAACAATCCCCGGCAACTGGGAATACGCCGTGGGCGGCATTATTATTTTGCTTGTAAGCCTGCGCCTTTTAATTGCCGGTATCGGCGCTACAGGCATCAGCTCGCTGATTTTAAAAACCAGCGACGCCGGTAAAATTTTTGTCGGTAAAAACGCCATTGAAGATTATATTTCCGAAATCGCGCAGGAGGTTTACGGCGTTTACAATGTTAAATGCGAAACCAAGCTGGACGATGAAAACATCAGCGTGCGTATCAATGCTTCCATCGAACCCGGTATAAATATTCCGGAAACGACGGAAGAAATTAAATACAATGTGCGCGATACCATCAAAAAGGTATTGGGCATGGAAATTAAAGACATTGAGCTGTTCTTTAAACAGATTAAGGCCAAAAATTAGGAAGGGGGCATGAGCGATGTGGAATGAAATTCTCAGCGATTTGTGGAGAGTGTATCGCGGCCGCCTTTTGGGGTCTGTCTTCGGGCTGTTTATAGGCGCCATGTTTTTAATTTTAGGATTTTTGCAGACGATTTTTTTACTGATTTGTATTTCGGCGGGATTCTTTATCGGCAACAAGCTTGATAAAAAAGAGGACCTGCTTGAATGGCTGGACAGGCTGCTGCCGCCCGGCTACCATAAATAACTAATTTAGCGAGGTTGAACATGATTCGCAGAACAGCAAGAGAACTGGTTGTACAAAGTTTATTTCAGATAGATTTTTCCGGCTGCGGCGCAGAAGACGCTTTAAACGCTGCCGTTGAAGAACAGAACACCAAAGACGCGGTTAAGGCGCAAAGCTATGCGCAAAAAGCAGTTAACGGCATTTTAGCCGCTATGGCGGATATCGACGCCAAAATCAAAGAATATTCCATTGACTGGGATTTGGAGCGTATGCCCGGCGTTGACCGCAACATTCTGCGCCTGGCGGTTTACGAAATTTATTACGCGGAAGAAAAAATCCCTGCCGGCATAGCCATTAACGAAGCTGTGGAAATTGCCAAAATTTACGGCTCGGAAGACAGCCCGCGTTTTATTAACGGGCTGCTCGGCAAAATGGTCAGGAACGATGAGTGACCTGGAAGTTTACCTTGGTATAGATACCAGCTGTTATACAACATCCGTTGCCTTTATGGATAAGGACGCGCAGCTTGTTGGCGAAAGCAGGCAGATTTTAAAAGTGCGCGAAGGCAAATGCGGTTTGCAGCAGTCGGAAATGGTGTTTCAGCATACCCGCAACCTGCCGGAGATGATTGCAAACGCCATGCCGGAGGGCGCAAAAATTATCGGCGTTTGCGCGTCGGGCTGCCCGCGTCCGCTGGAAGGCTCGTACATGCCGGCGTTTTTAGTCGGTGCTGGCTTTGCGCGTTCGCTGTCGGTGCTGAACAATATCCCGATGCACCTTATCAGCCATCAGGAAAACCACCTTTTTGCAGGTAAATGGTCGGCCGGTGGGCCGGATGCAGAACGCTTTTTGCTTTTGCATGCTTCAGGCGGTACAACGGATTTGCTTTTGGCAGAACAGCGTGATGACGGCGGCTACAAGCTGACGGAAATCGGCGGCAGCATTGATTTGCATGCCGGTCAGTTTATCGACCGCATCGGCGTAAGCCTTGGTTTGCAGTTTCCGGCAGGCCCGGCGGTAGAAGATTTTGCCAAAACGGCAGATGAGATTATTGATTTGCCTGTTTCCGTTAAAGGTTTTAAGGCAAGCCTTTCAGGCCCGGCGACGGCAGCAGAACGTAAATTAAAAGCTGGTGCAGACCCTGCCGGTATTGCGGCAGGCATACAGAAAGTGCTGGCAGAAACTTTTTACAGGCTGATTTTTAACGCAGCCAAAGAATTTAAAGTAAGCAGCGCGCTGATTGTTGGCGGCGTTGCTTCCAATACATACATCAGGGACTACCTGCATGTTAAGCTGGATAAGAAGAAAATATCGCTCTGGCACCCACAGGCGCGCTTTAGCTGCGACAATGCCTGCGGCTGTGCCGCTTTTGCAGTTTTAAAGGGTGAAAACCGTGTATGAAGATGTTTATTCCGTCAGCCAGGTAAATAAGCTGATAAAATCGATGATTGAAGATGAGCGCCGCTTTGCCAATATTCAGGTGCGCGGCGAAATCTCCAACTTTAAGCGTTACAGCAGCGGGCACTGCTATTTTACGTTAAAGGACGCAGGCGGCGTGCTGAAAGCTGTAATGTTTAAGTTTGCGGCGCGTACCTTGCGCTTTGAACCTCAGAACGGCGATACCGTTATTGCGGTGGGGCGCATCAGCGTTTACGAGCGCGACGGCGTATACCAGCTTTATACGGATTTACTGATACCCGAAGGCACCGGCGATTTAATGCTGGCGTTTGAACAGTTAAAGCAAAAGCTGATGGCTGAAGGCCTGTTTGACGAAAGCTGCAAAAAGGCTCTGCCGGTCAATCCTAAAACGGTCGGCATTATAACATCGCCCAGCGGCGCGGCTGTGCGCGATTTAATTACCGTATCGCGCAGGCGCAACAGCGGCATTAAACTTTTGCTGTACCCCGTGCGTGTGCAGGGTAAGGAAGCGCCTGGCGAAATTGCCCACGCCATTGAGTTTATGAACCGCAACAAGCTGGCCGAAGTTTTAATCGTCGGGCGCGGCGGCGGTTCAATCGAGGAACTGTGGGCGTTTAACCAAGAACAAACCGTGCGTGCCATAGCGGCATCCGAGATACCGGTAGTATCTGCCGTGGGGCATGAAACGGATTTTACTCTGGCCGATTTTGCTGCCGATAAGCGTGCGGCAACGCCGTCGCAGGCAGCTGAAATTGTGGTTGCCGATGCCAACGCCTATACAAACTATGTGCTGGAATTGGAAAAGCGCTGCAAGAACATTATGCTGAAACGCCTGACAACGGCGGAAACAACATTGGAACGCCTGCAAAGCTCGTGGGCATTGGCAAGCCCGCGGAGATTGCTGGAAAACCGTATGCAGCGTTACTATTTTGCGGCGGCCAAGCTGAAACAAAATTTCAGCGCGGCGCTGACGGACAGGCAGCATAAATGCGGCGTGCTGGCAGCCAAGCTGGACGCATTAAGCCCGCTGACGGTGCTGGCACGAGGTTACAGCGTGACGGAAAATGCGGACGGTAAAGTCATCCGCAGCATTGACGAAGTGCGCTGGGGCGACGAAATAACAACACAGGTCGGCGACGGCAATATCATTTCGGTAGTACAGCATACGGAGGAACGTTAAAAATGGCAGTTAAAAAATCGCTGAAAAACTTAAAATTTGACGAAGCTCTGGCGATGCTGGAAGAAAAGGTAAAGCTGCTGGAGGACGGCAGCCTGCCGCTGGAAGAATCGCTGGAGGTTTTTAAGGACGGCGTGGAGCTGAGTAAAATCTGCGCAAGCAGGCTTGATACAGCGCGCCAGACGGTCGAGCAGATTATGGAAACCGAAAACGGTTATACCACAAAACCTTTTGAGGAGATTGATGAATAGATGGATTTTGAAAAATATTATTCCGACAGACAGAAGCTGGTAAACAACTTTTTGGAAAAGCGTATGCAGAAAAAAGGCATCTCCCGCGTTGATGAAGCTATGGAGTACAGCCTTTTTGCAGGCGGTAAGCGCATCCGCCCGATTTTGTTGATGGCTACGGCCGACGCTGTTGGCGTTAACGGCTACAACTTTTTGCCGGTAGCGGCCGGGCTGGAAATGATTCATACTTATTCTTTGATACATGACGATCTGCCGTGCATGGATGACGACGATTACCGCCGCGGCAAGTACACCAACCACAAGGTTTTTGGCGAAGCAATGGCGCTTCTGGCAGGCGACGGGCTTTTGACGCTGGCCTTTGAGGTTATGCTGGAACAGAAAAATGTACCAGCGGAAGTTTTGATTGAAGTTGTGCGCGAAGTGGCAATGTGCGCCGGTAACTTTGGTATGGTTGGCGGGCAGGCTCTTGATTTGGATGCTGAGGGCAAACAAATCAGCGAGGCGGAGCTGCGTAAATTGCATTCCGGCAAAACCGGGGCCATGTTTATTGCGGCAGTACGCGGCGGCGCGCATCTTGCAGGCGCAACCGATGAACAGCTTCTGGCGCTGACACGTTTTGCCGATTTGCTGGGGCTGGCCTTCCAGATTACGGACGACATCCTTGACGTTGAAGGCGACCCTGCCGAAATGGGCAAGAGCGCAGGCAGCGACGAGAAAAAGCATAAATCCACCTATGTGAGCCTGTACACGCTTGAAGGCGCAAAGACACTGGCTGAAAAAACTGTGGTAGAAGCGCTGGAATGCCTGAACAGTTTTGGCGAAAAAGCCGAGCCGCTGCGCGAGATAACCAGAATGATGTGCGGACGCAAAGCTTAACGAATTTTAACCGGTTTTATTCTTAACGGAAGGATAGATGCCTTAATGACAACCGGATTATTAAATAAAATTGATTCACCTAAAGATATAAAAAATTTAAATTATGACGCATTAAAAGAACTGGCGCAGGAGATACGCGATTACATGATTGAGGTTATCTCCAAAAACGGCGGGCATCTTGCGCCTAACCTTGGCGTGGTGGAGCTGACGCTGGCTTTGCACAAGGTTTTTAACTGCCCGAAGGATAAAATTATCTGGGACGTAGGGCACCAGTCCTATATCCATAAAATAATCACCGGGCGGCGCGAAGCCTTTAAAACGCTGCGTCAGTACAACGGCCTTTCCGGCTTTCCAAAAATTCAGGAAAGCGAGTACGATGCTTTTGGCACTGGCCATTCCAGCACGTCGATATCGGCGGCGCTGGGCATGGCAATAGCGCGCGATTTAAAGGGCGAGGACAACGAGGTTATCGCCGTTATCGGCGACGGCAGTATGACCGGCGGCATGGCATACGAAGCGTTGAACAACGCCGGTGATTTGCAGAAAAAGCTGATTATCATTTTGAACGATAACGAAATGTCTATCGCTAAAAACGTCGGCGCGATGAGCGATTACCTGTACCAGCTGCGCACAGCCAAAACCTATACGCGTATTAAAAAGGATCTGGAAGGCTGGCTGAAACATAAAAACTACGGCGAAAACATCATCAACATTGTGCGCCGTGTAAAAGGCAGCGTTAAATACCTGCTGGTGCCGGGTTCGGTGTTTGAGCATTTAGGTTTTAAATATTACGGGCCGGTGGACGGTCACGACCTTGAACATCTGGTCGAAGTGCTGGAAGTTGCCAAAGCAACTCCGGGGCCTGTTATCATACATGTAATTACCAAAAAAGGCAAAGGTTACGAACCGGCGGAAAAAAGCCCGAACAAATTCCACGGCACCGGGCCGTTTGATATTGCAACCGGCAAAAAAATTACCAAACCCGGCGCACCGGTAACTTACACCGAAGTGTTTGGCAAAACGCTGGTTGATATTGCCAAAGACGATAAAAAAATTGTCGCCATTACGGCGGCGATGCCGGACGGCACAGGCTTAAACTATTTTGCCGATGCTTACCCGGACAGATTTTTTGACGTTGGCATTGCCGAGCAGCACGCCGTTACGGCAGCGGCAGGCATGGCAGCGGCAGGGCTGCATCCGGTTGTGGCTGTGTATTCTACCTTTATGCAAAGGGCATTTGATTCCGTTCTGCACGATATCTGCATGCAGAACCTGCCCGTTGTGCTGGGGCTGGATCGTGCGGGGCTTGTCGGCGACGACGGCTATACGCACCACGGCGTTTTTGATTATTCCTATCTGCGCTTAATGCCGCAGATGACTATAATGGCGCCTAAAGATGAAAACGAACTGCGCCACATGCTGGCAACGGCGGTTAATTTTAACGGGCCTATTGCCCTGCGTTATCCGCGCGGAAGCGGGCTTGGCGTTGAAATTACCGAACCGCTGCACACTTTGCCAATCGGCAAGGCGGAGGAAATTAAAACCGGCAGCGACGTGTGCCTCTGGGCGATTGGCAGCATGGTTGACGAAGCCGTTAAGGCTGCTGAAGCATTGGCAGAACAGGGCATCAGCGCGGGCGTGGTTAACATGCGTTTTGTTAAGCCGCTTGATACAGAGCTGTTGGTAAAAACGGCATTGCAGTGCAAAAATATTGTAACGCTGGAAGAAGGCACGGTTGAAGGCGGTGCAGGCAGCGCCGTACTGGAAGAATTGAACGACAACGGGCTCGTTGGCAAGGTTAAAGTGCTGAACCTCGGCATACCGGACAAATACATTCCGCACGGCGATAAAAAACTTTTGCTGCGCGACATTGGTTTAGACCATGACAGTATAGTCAAACGCATTGCCGAATTTTTAAAAGACGGAGAATAACGTGAAGAAAGAACGATTAGATACATTGCTTGTTGAAAAAGGCTTTTTTGAATCCCGTTCGCGCGCGCAGGCGGCGATTATGGCGGGGCAGGTGCTTGTCAACGAGCAGAAAATTGATAAAACCGGCACGCAGGTTGCGCCGGACGCAGCAATTCGCATTTTGGGCGGCGATTTAAAATATGTAAGCCGCGGCGGCCTGAAGCTGGAAAAGGCTGTGGCCTGCTTTGGTCTTGATTTGACCGGCAAGGTAGTGAGCGATATCGGCGCTTCTACCGGCGGTTTTACGGACTGCGCATTGCAGAACGGTGCGGCGCGCGTGTACGCTATCGACGTCGGTTACGGACAGCTGGCCTGGAAGCTGCGCAGCGACGAGCGCGTGGTGAACATGGAACGCACCAACGTGCGCTATCTGGAAGCGGACAGCCTGCCGGAAAAAGTGGACGTTGCGACTATCGACGTGGCGTTTATCTCATTGGATAAGGTGCTGCCCGCCGTAAAGAAAATTTTGGCGGATGACGGCATTGTAATTGCGCTGATTAAACCGCAGTTTGAAGCGGGCAAGGAAAACGTCGGCAAAAAAGGCGTTGTGCGCGACCCTGCCGTGCATTTAAATGTTATCAACAACGTAATTGCCGTTGCCAAAGAATTGGACTTTAAAATCGCCGGGTTGGATTATTCGCCGGTTAAAGGACCGGAGGGCAACATTGAATACCTGCTGTATTTGAAAAATGCCGCAGATGTAAAAGACGTGGAAATCAACCCGGAAGAAATTGTAAAAAATTCGCATTTGACGCTGGATACCGGAGCGAAATAAGAGGGTGTAATAATGCCATATACCGTGGGGCTGTTCCCCAATATGCAAAAGGACAGAGTGCGCGCATGCCTGCCGGATATTCTGGCTTTGCTGCAAAAGCACGGCTTTAAAACGCTATTGCCGCAAAATTTGGAACAGGATAAAACTCAAAGTTACAATATCGCTGACGCGGCAACGCTGGCGCAGATGGATGCCGGTATTTCGCTAGGCGGCGACGGCACGTTTTTACAGATGTCGCGTTACCTTTCGCCGTTAAAAATACCTGTTTTCGGCGTTAACTTCGGCAAGCTGGGCTTTTTGGCGGAAACCGAAATGAGCGATTTTGAAAAGGCGCTGCAAAAATTAGTTCAACGTGATTTTGAAATCGAAGAACGCAGCCAGCTGCGTGCAATCGTTATCCGCGATGGGCAGATTGCCGTGCAGGCGCATGCGCTGAATGATATGGTTGTCGCCAAAGGGCATTTCAGCAAGCTGGCGCATCTGGAACTGAAAATCAACGGCAAGCACTCCGGCATCTACGCCGCCGACGGTTTGATTGTGGCGACGGCAACCGGTTCAACGGCATATTCGCTTTCGGCTGGCGGGCCGATGGTGCACCCCAGCCTTGACGTTTCAATTATTACGCCAATCTGCGCGCACGCATTATACACGCGTCCGCTGATTATACCGGGCAACAATCTGATAGAAATAACGGCTGTTCCGCCGTACGAGGAGCTGCTGCTTTCGGCAGACGGTGAAATCGCATCGGCAGTGGCCGAAAATGATATTATACGCATCGACAAGAACCCCGAGCCTGTCAGGTTAATCCGTTTAAACGGCAGGAGCTATTACGAAACCTGGCAGCAAAAACTTATGCGCACCTGCGGAAATGAGGAAGCAAAATGAACGAAGAAGTATCTGTAAAGCAATTAAAAACCAACCGCCACGCTAAAATTAAAAGCATTATCGAATCGCACAAAATCGAAACGCAGGACGAGCTTGCCGCCGCCCTGCGTGCCAGCGGCATTGAAGTTACCCAGGCTACCGTTTCGCGCGATATCAAAGAGCTGATGCTGATTAAGGTGCCGGACGCAGCCGGGCGCTATTACTATGCCTTTCCGAAGGACCAGAACGCAATGATGAATTCCGGCAGGCTGGAACGTGTTTTGCAGGATTCCGTGCTGAACCTGCGCGCGGGCGGCAACCTTGTGGTCATCCACAGCCTTCCGGGTGCGGCGTCTTCCGTTGCGCTGGCGCTGGATTACATGAAATGGCCGGAGGTGCTGGGCACCGTTGCCGGTGACGATACGATTTTTGTTGCGCTTGACAAGCCGGAAAGTGCGGAAGTATTTATCGGCAGATTTGCCAAAAAATAAGAGGTTTGCAGAATGCTTCAGGCTTTACATGTCCATAATTTTGCTTTAATTGAAGATGCCAAAGTGGAATTTACCGGCGGGTTCAACGTGTTTACTGGCGAAACCGGTGCAGGTAAATCCATACTTATCGACGCTTTCAGCATTGCGCTGGGGGCGCGTGCTTCGGCAGATTATGTGCGCAGCGGCACGGACGCTTTAACCGTGCAGGCTGTGTTTGATATTGACGATTGCCCCGCTGCCCGAAAACTTTTGGAGGAGCAGGGCATTGATTATGAAGACGGTTTGTTCTTGCGCCGCCGCATTACTGCCGCCGGTAAAAGTACGGCAACCGTTAACGGTGTGCAGGTGCCAGTTGCCGTATTGCGCACCTTTGCCGCTGTGCTGGTGGACGTACACGGGCAGCACGAAAACCAGGCGCTTTTAAAAGCGGATTTCCCGCAGCAGCTTACTGATTTATACGGCCATACGGAAATTGCGCCGGTGCTTGAAAATTACCGCAGCGCTTTTGCGGAATACAATCATATAAAAAACGAACTGGAAGGCTTGCAGAACATCGGGCAGGACCGCGAAAGAATTTTGGACCGCCTGGAATGGGAGATTGAAGAAATTACCAATGCCAATTTGCAGGCAGGCGAGCTGGACGAATTGCAGGACGAATGGAAACGCCTGCAAAACAACGGCAAAATTATGCAATCCGTAAGCGCCGCCAACGAGCTTATTGACGGTAAATACAGCGCGCTGGACGCTTTGGCGGAAGCCAGAAGCAAAATTGAAAGCGCCGCGCGTTACGACGGCAGCCTTAATGCCAATGCCGAGCTTTTGGAAAGCTGCTGGCTGACGCTGGAGGAATGTCATAAAAATTTGCTGGATTATCTGGAAAACAACGAATTTGACGCTGAACGCGCAGCTTATGTGGAACAGCGTTTGGATTTATGGTATAGATTGCAGAAAAAATACGGCGCTGATTATGACGCTATCAACGCTTACCTGCAAAAAGTGCAGCAGGAAGCGGACGAGTTAAAAGAAATTGACCGCAGCATTGCGCAGAAAACCAAAGAGCTGGCGCAGCAAACGGAAACGCTGACGAAACTTGCCGCACAGCTTACGGAATTGCGCAAACACAACACGCAGCTTTTAACCAAAGAAATAACGGCGCATATTGCCGATTTGGCAATGCCGCAGGGCAGAATTGAAATCAGCTTTACGCAGAAGGACGATTTTGGCAAAAACGGCTGTGATGAAATGACGTTTTTGCTCTCCGCCAATGCGGGTGAGCCTTTGATGGAATTAAGCAAGGTTGCATCAGGCGGCGAGCTGTCGCGTATTGCGCTGGCGGTTAAAACAGTGTTGTTTAACGAGCTTGGCGTACCGACGATGATTTTTGACGAGATTGATACCGGCATCGGCGGCGTTACGGCGCAGAAAATGGCTGAAAAAATTGCCGTTATCTCGCGCAACGGGCAGGTTATCTGCATTACGCATTTGCCGCAGATTGCCAGCTTTGCAGACCGTCACATTAAGATTAACAAGGTCAGCGCGGGCGGGCGCACCCAGACGGAACTGAATGTTCTGGATGAAGCCGGACGCGTTGATGAGCTGATGCGTATGACGGCAGGCGAAAACACCAGCGACGCTGCACGCCAAAATGCGGAAGAACTTTTGGAAAACGCCGCAAAATTTAAAAACGCAGGGTGATATTATGAAAAAAATACATCAGGAGAACCTTGATGAAAAATTTGTCAGCCGCAAGCAGGGCTTTGACGGCAGGCTTTTAAAGGTAATGGTTGATACCGTAACGCTGCCCAACGGCAGGGAAACGACGCGCGAAATAATTGCCCATCCGGGTGCAGTGTGCGTTGTGCCGGTGCTGGAGGACGGCAGTATCATTTTTGTTAAGCAGTACCGTTATGCGGTCGGCAGTGTGCTGTATGAGCTGCCCGCAGGCAAGCTGGACAAACCGGACGAAGACCCGCTGGACTGCGCTAAACGCGAACTGTCGGAGGAAACCGGCTACACCGCCAAGAACTGGCAGAAGCTGACCAGCATTGTTACCACGCCGGGCTTTACCGATGAAGTAATCCATCTTTATGCAGCAACCGGACTGGAAAAATTTAACCAGCATACCGATGAAGATGAGTTTATCGACATCGCGGCGCTGAAACCGGCAGAGGTGCGCGCTATGCTGCAAAACGAAGAAATTTTTGACGCCAAAACTTTAAGCGCGTTGTGCATGATGCTGCTGCAAAACCCGCAGTTTATTTAACGCGTCACAGATATTTTGCTTTTAAGGTTCTTGACAAATCTTTGCCAATGGTAGATACTTATGGTAGTAATTTAATATCAGCCTTTGGGGTAGGGTGAAATTCCCGACCGGCGGTGACAGTCCGCGAGCGCAAGCACGAACCGGTGCAATTCCGGTACCGACAGTAGAGTCTGGATGAGAAAAGGCAGAACTATGTTTTTAACAGCTGAAACCCCGGAGGTTTTGGCTGTTTTTGTTTTAAAGAAGGTGTGTAAATGGACGATATAAAATTTATGCGGCGCGCGCTGGAGTTGGCGCAGATGGCAGAGGGCGACACCAGCCCGAACCCGATGGTCGGTGCGGTGATAGTTGACGGTAACGGTAACATCGTCGGCGAAGGCTACCACCACAAAGCAGGCCAGCCGCACGCGGAGATTAACGCTTTGGCAGCGGCAGGCGATAAGGCAAAAGGCGCGACGGTTTACGTTACGCTGGAGCCGTGTTCCCATTACGGCAGAACCGGCCCGTGCTGCGAAGCGCTGATTAAAGCAGGCGTTAAACGTGTGGTCAGCGCTGTAACAGACCCTAATCCGCTGGTGGCGGGGCGCGGCTTGAACCGCCTGCGCGAAGCTGGAATAGAAGTGACTGAACATGTTTGCGAAGACGAAGCGAAAAAGCTAAACGAAAAGTTTTTCTTCTGGATTACGCATAAGCGGCCGTTTGTATCGCTTAAATACGCCATGACGCTGGACGGCAGGCTTGCCGCTGCTGGCGGTGATTCCAAATGGATTACCGGCGCGGAAGCACGTACTTACGCGCATTACCTGCGCAAAACGCACGACGCTGTTCTGGTTGGTAAAAACACCGTGCTGCAAGACGACTGCGAACTGACGACGCGCATGGTGGTAGGCAAAAATCCCATCCGCATTGTGCTGGACAGCAATGCCGTTATACCGCTGAACGCCAAAATATTAAACAGCGAAGCGAAAACGATTGTCGCTGTAAGCGAAGCCGCGCCGCAGGATAAACTTGATGAGCTGCAAAAACTTACAAATGTTGAAGTTTTAAAATTGCCGCAGAGGAACGGTCATCTGGATTTACAGGTGCTGCTGGAAAAACTGGCTGCTATGGAGATTACCAGCGTTCTGGTTGAAGGCGGCAGCGAAGTACACGGAGCGTTTATTGACGCCGGTCTGGCTGAAAGGGTTTATGCTTTTATCGCGCCGAAAATTATCGGCGGCAAAGATGCAATCGGCCCGGTGGGCGGCATTGGCAGCAGCGACATGGGCAAAGCATTAAAGCTGCGAGATGTTGAATACGAACAGCTGGGTACGGATTTTTTAATTACCGGCAGAACGGAGCGTGACTGATATGTTTACAGGGCTTGTGGCGGAACTGGGCACGGTTGTTGCCTTAAAACCGCTGAACCAGAGCTATAACATTACCGTTAAAGCCAATAAAGTGCTGAACAATTTAAAAATCGGCGACAGCGTTGCCGTTAATGGCGCGTGCCTGACGGTGGTAAAAATCAGCGGCAGCGATTTTACCGCGGACGTAATGCCGGAAACGGTCAAGCTGACGAACCTGCGCCATTTAAAAAGCGGCGATAAGGTTAATCTTGAACGCACTCTGCGCCTGTGTGACGGGCTGGACGGGCACATCGTCAGCGGGCATGTGGAAGGCGTGGGCGTTATCGCTTCCAAAAAAGCGGAAGGCATTGCCGAAGTCGTCACGATAAAAACGCCGCCGAAGCTGTTAAAATACATCATCAAAAAAGGCAGCATCGCCATTGACGGCATCAGCCTGACGGTGACGGAAGTAACGGCAACGGGTTTCAGTGTTTCGCTTATCCCGCATACGGCGGCAGAAACAACGCTGGGCTTTAAAAAGCCGGGCGACGAGGTAAACCTTGAAACTGACATTATTGGCAAATACGTGGAGCATTTACTGAATTTTAAAGCTCCTGACAATAAACAGGGCTTGAGCAAAGCCAAACTTTTTGAAAACGGATTTATTTAGGAGGTAAAAATGGACGATTTTAAATTCAACACCGTTGAAGAAGCCATTGAAGCGATTAAAAACGGCAAAATGGTTCTGGTAACGGACGACGAAGACCGCGAGAACGAGGGCGACCTGATTATGGCGGCGCAGTTCTGCACCGGCGATGATGTTAACTTTATGGCAAAATACGCCCGCGGGCTGATTTGCATGCCGGCAGACCCGCAGATTATGGACAAGCTGCAATTCGGCGCGATGGTTGCCAACAACACCGATAACCACGAAACGGCGTTTTCCGTTTCTATCGACCATGTGGAAACCACGACCGGCATTTCGGCTTACGAACGCGCGCTGACCATGCGCAAATGTGCTGACCCCGCCGCTCAGCCGAAGGATTTCCGCCGTCCGGGGCATGTGTTCCCGCTGCGCAGCAGGGTGGGCGGCGTTTTAAGGCGCACCGGCCATACGGAAGCTACTACCGATTTGTGCCGCCTTGCCGGTTTGACGCCGGTCGGCATTTGCTGCGAGATTATGAGCGACGACGGCAATATGGCGCGCACGCCGGAGCTGATTAAGTTTGCCAAAGAGCATAATCTGGTGTTCATCACTGTGGCTTCGCTGGTTGCTTACCGCAAAAAGCACGAAAAAATGGTACACCGCGTTGCCGAAGCGGATTTGCCGAGCAAATACGGCACCTTCCGCATTATTGCTTACGAAAATGATTTGGATAACCAATGCCATGTGGCAATCGTGAAAGGCGATATCGCCGGTAAAAAAGATGTTATGGTGCGCGTGCACAGCGAATGCCTTACGGGTGACGCGCTCGGTTCGCTGCGCTGTGACTGCGGCGATCAGCTGGCTACCGCGCTGCGCATGATTGAAAAAGAAGGCTGCGGCGTTGTTGTTTATATGCGTCAGGAAGGGCGCGGCATCGGCCTTGCCAACAAAATCCGTGCTTACGCATTGCAGGACCAGGGGCTTGATACCGTTGAAGCCAATATCAAACTCGGCTTTGCGCCGGATTTACGCGATTACGGCATTGGCGCGCAGATTCTGGCAGACCTCGGGCTGACCAGCATCCGCCTGATTACCAATAATCCCGCCAAGCGCGCGGGGCTTACCGGCTACGGCATTACCGTTACCGGCAGGGTGCCGATTGTAATGGAAGCCAACTGCTACAACGAGCATTACCTTGACGTTAAAGAAGAAAAAATGGGCCATAAATTACACGAAAAATAAATTGGAGGAATGAACATGAAAGTTTTAGAAGGAAAATTATCTGCAAAAGGCATGAAGGTGGCTATCGTAGCTTCCCGTTTTAACGAATTTATCACCAGCAAACTTATCGGCGGTGCGGAAGACTGCCTGCTGCGCCACGGCGCTGACAGCGACGACCTGACTCTGGCATGGGTGCCGGGCGCATTTGAAATCCCACTGGCGGCACAGAAACTTGCAAAAAGCGGCAAATACGATGCTGTTGTGTGCGTGGGTGCGGTAATCCGCGGCGCGACCCCGCATTTTGATTATGTCTGCGCCGAAGCAAGCAAGGGCATTGCGCATGTAAGTCTTGAAACCGGAGTGCCGGTTGCGTTTGGCGTTTTAACTACCGACAATATTGAACAGGCTGTTGAACGTGCTGGCACCAAAGCCGGCAACAAAGGTGCCGACGCCGCTATGTGCGCTATCGAAATGGTTAACCTGATGCGTGAAATGTAAGAAGGAATTTGTATGGAAGATATTTTAACAATTGCAACGGTTGAAGGCGTGCGCATTTACGCCATCACCACCAAAAATTTAGTTCAGGACGCCGCTGACCGCCACCACACCAGCCATTTGGCAACGGCGGCACTGGGCAGGGCCATGAGCGGTGCTTTAATGCTGGCCGCTACGATGAAGGACGGCGAGCGTATTTCCTTAAAATTTAAGGGCGACGGCCCGATGGGCGAAGTTGTCGCCGAAGCGCAGGGAACTTCCGTGCGCGGCTATGTAGGCAACCCTGATGTGTTTATGCCGCTGAAGGATGGCAAGCTGGATATCGGCGGCGCGCTGGGGCAAGGCACAATTACGCTGACGCGCTATCTGCAGAACGGTGAATCGTTTACCGGCCATGCGGAACTTGCCAACGGTGAAATTGCCACCGACATTACCAACTACCTTTATATGTCCGAGCAGACTCCGTCCTCCGTCGCGCTGGGCGTGCTGGTTGATAAGGACGGTAAGGTGCTGGCTGCGGGCGGTTATTTTATTCAGGCCATGCCTGATTGTGATGAAGCTGTGCTGGAAAAACTGGGCGACAATGTAAGTAAAACGCCGTATGTAACGCAGCTGCTGGAGCTTGGCTATACGCCGGAAAAAATTATTGAAACACTGGCGCGCGGTTTGGAATACGACATTAAAGAAAGCCTGCCGGTAAAATTTGAGTGCAGCTGCTCGCGCGAAAAAATTCTGAACATGCTGGCAACTTTGAAGCAGAGCGACATTGATTACCTGACCGAACAGCCGGACGCAGAAGTACACTGCCAGTACTGCAATAAGATTTACCGCATCAGCAGCGACGAACTGAAACAGTTGAACGTCAAATAAATTTGCTTGACAAAGCAAACAACTGTTTGTATAATATCTTTAGAAAGAGCGAAACAACTGTGGAGGTATTGTATATGGCATCTGAAAACATAGATAAAATGAGAGCCCTCGACCTTGCCATGCGCCAGATTGAAAAGGACTTCGGCAAAGGTTCGATTATGAAGCTTGGCGAAGCCAGCACCAAAATGAATATCGAAGTAATCCCGACGGGCGCTTTGTCGCTGGATATTGCGCTTGGCGTCGGCGGTATTCCGCGCGGCAGGGTTGTTGAAATTTACGGCCCTGAATCCTCCGGTAAAACCACCGTTGCCCTGCACATGATTGCAGAAGCACAAAAGCTGGGCGGCTATGCTGCGTTTATCGACGCTGAACATGCGCTTGACCCTGAATATGCACGCCGTCTGGGCGTTGATGTTGATAACCTTTTGATTTCCCAGCCGGATAACGGCGAACAGGCGCTGGAAATTGCCGACGCACTGGTACGCAGCGGCGCGATTGACATTATCGTTATCGACTCCGTTGCCGCACTGGTGCCGCGTGCTGAAATTGAAGGCGAAATGGGCGACAGCCATGTTGGTTTGCAGGCGCGTTTGATGAGCCAGGCGCTGCGCAAACTGACCGGTTTGATTGCAAAATCCAAATGCGCAACCGTATTTATTAACCAAATCCGTGAAAAAGTCGGCGTTATGTTCGGCAACCCGGAAACCACTACCGGCGGCCGTGCGCTGAAATTCTACGCTACCGTCCGCATGGACGTACGCCGCGTGGAAACGCTGAAAAACGGTAACGATATGATTGGCAGCCGTACCCGCGTTAAAATCGTTAAAAACAAAGTTGCGCCTCCGTTCAAACAGGCGGAATTTGATATCATGTACGGCGAAGGCATCTCTCACGAGGGCTGCATTGTGGACCTCGGCACCGAGATGGATTTAATCACCAAGAGCGGCGCATGGTATTCTTACGGCGATGTACGTTTGGGACAAGGAAAGGAAAAAGCCAAGGAATATCTGAAGGATAATCCTGAACTTTTGCAGGAGATTGAAAACAGAATCCGCGCCATGACTATTACGAAACAGACTGCGCCGGAAGGTGAAGCTGAAATTGCTGAGCCGGAAGAATAATAAAACATTCGACAACGAAAAAGACGCTTATAATTATGCGCTGACGCTTTTAAATTACCGCGATTACAGCATTTGGGAAATGCAGGAAAGATTAAAAAAATGCTCCGTTTCCGAAAGCGATATCAAAGCGGTAATTGATAAACTTTGCGGGTATGGCTTTTTGGATGAAAAACGCTATGCCCAGCGGGTTTACGACAGTTGGCTCTCTAAAAAATATTACGGCAAAGGGCGTTTAAAAACGGATTTGCAAAAGCGTAATATCAGCGATGAGCTGATTGCCGAAGTTACAGGGCAGGCGCAGGAAGAAGCGGAACTGGCGCGCTGCATGGCGGCAGCGGATACTTACCTTAAAAAGAAAAAAATAAACAGCTTTGAAGACGCGATGAAAGTAAAAGCAGGTTTGGGCAGGTTTTTATTTGCCAGAGGTTTTGCAATTGATTTAATCAAAAAAACTATGGCTGATAAAATAAGTTTTACTGCGGAAGATAATTGCGATTATTGATACAAACTTGACTTTTGCTTAAAATACATTTAAAATTATAGTATCCAATCGTGTTAATAAAGATTCAAAGTTAACCACGAGGCGACTAAGCAGGTTGCCTCATTTTTTTTAGAATTTTATTAAGGAGGTGAGTACCATTTTAGAGTTGTTCATAACTATTGCCGGTGCAGGCGCAGCTGGCGGCATTGTAGGTTACTTTGTCCGCAAAAATGTTGCCGAAAGCAAAATAGCTACCGCCGAAGAAACTGCTATCCGCATTATTCAGGAAGCGGAACAGACCGGTGAAGCAAAACGCAAAGAAGCGCTGATGGAGGCTAAGGAAGAAATCCACCGCCTGCGCAGCGAAATGGAACGCGAAAATAAAGAACGCCGCAGCGATTTGCAGCGTCAGGAACGCAGGCTTCTGCAAAAAGAAGAAAACCTTGACCGCAAAATTGATTCCTTTGAAAAGAAAGAGGAACATCTGGCTTTGAAAGAAACCAAACTTAACGAAAGCCAGGCCAAGGTGGACGAGTTATACCAGAAACAATTGGGCGAACTGGAACGTCTGTCCGGTTTGTCTACCGAAGATGCAAAAAAAGAATTGCTGCTGTCTGTTGAAGAACAGGTTAAACATGAATCCGCCATGATGATTAAAGAGCTGGAACAGCAGGCGAAGGATGAAGCGGACAGAAAAGCCCGTGAAATCATTTCCCTTGCAATTCAGCGTTGTGCTGCGGACCATGTTGCCGAAACCACTGTTTCTGTTGTGGCACTGCCTAACGATGAAATGAAGGGCCGCATTATCGGCCGCGAGGGCAGAAACATCAGGACTCTGGAAACACTGACAGGTATAGATCTTATTATAGACGATACCCCGGAAGCTGTTATTATCTCCGGGTTTGACCCTGTAAGGCGTGAAGTTGCACGTATAGCTCTTGAAAAACTCATCAATGACGGGCGTATCCATCCGTCCCGCATTGAGGAAATGGTAGAAAAAGCACAGAAGGAAGTTGAACAGCGTATTAAGGAGGCCGGCGAACAGGCAATGTTCTCCGTCGGCGTGCACGGTTTGCACCCCGAAATGGTTAAACTTATCGGCCGCCTGAAATACCGTACCAGCTATGGCCAGAACGTACTTAACCATTCGGTTGAGGTTGCGCATCTGGCAGGCATTATGGCTTCCGAACTCGGCGTTGACGTTAATCTTGCCAAACGCGCAGGCTTGCTGCACGATATCGGCAAGGCCGTTGACCACGAAGTTGAAGGTTCCCACGTTGAACTTGGCGTGGAAATCGCTAAAAAATACCGTGAATCCGAGCTTGTTATCAATGCAATTGCAGCCCACCACGGCGATACCGAGCCGAAAAGCGTTGAAGCGGTGCTTATTTCCGCATGCGATGCTGTTTCCGCCGCACGTCCGGGTGCCCGCAGGGAAACTTTGGAAAGCTATTTGAAACGATTGACACGTTTGGAAGAAATTTCTGAATCGTTTGATGGCGTTGAAAAATGTTATGCAGTACAGGCCGGCAGGGAAATCCGCATCATGGTTAAACCGGAACAGATTGACGATGCTTCGGCGGTGCTTCTGGCACGCGATGTAGCCAAGAAGATTGAAGCCGAAATGGAATACCCCGGTCAGATTAAAGTTGTTATCATCCGCGAAACGCGCGCTGTTGATTACGCAAAATAATTTTGAATACTTTTTAAAAACGCTCCTTTTGGGGCGTTTTTGCTTTATATAGATATTTATTCACAAAACATTTACAAAAAACATGGTTTTCAGCAGGGAAACATTTGTTTTAAAATTGATTTTAATGTATAATATAGGGTAGAGTAAGTGTACGGCTTAGACTCTTGTTAAAGTGTGTGATACTTGATCGGAAAATAAATAAATTTGGAGGTGTATTTTTTTTGAGTAAAACACAACATAAAGTAAATATCATTCCTCTCGGCGGGCTTGGCGAAATCGGCAAAAACATGACGGCGTTCCGTTACGGCGACGATATCATTCTTGTCGATGCCGGTTTAATGTTCCCTGAAGAGGATATGCTTGGTATTGATTTAGTAATACCTGATATAACTTATCTTTTGGAAAATAAGGACAAAGTAAAGGCAATTTTTTTAACGCACGGCCACGAAGACCATATCGGCGCATTGCCTTATGTAATGAAACAGTTTGATGTGCCTGTTTACGGCACGGCGTTAACGCTTGGCATTTTGCAGGGCCGCCTGAAGGAAAACGGCGTAAGCTCCGAAAACTGCCATGTTATCAAACCCGGCGACAGGGTTGTTGCCGGTGCATTCAAACTTGGCTTTATCCGTGTCAATCACAGTATCCCTGATGCAATAGCCCTTGCTATCCGTACTCCTATCGGGCTTATTATCCACACGGGTGACTTTAAATTTGACCAGACCCCGGTTGACGGGCAGGTTACTGAATTTAACCGTTTTGCCGAATACGGCGACGAAGGCGTGCTGCTGTTAATGGCAGACAGCACCAATGCTGAGCGCCCCGGCTTTACGCCGAGCGAAAAAATGGTAGGGCAGACCTTTGACGATGAGTTCCGCTATGCCAAAAACCGTATTATTGTGGCGACTTTCTCGTCCAACGTACACCGCATTCAGCAAATTGTTGACAGCGCGGTAAGATACAAACGCAAAGTTGCGGTTATCGGCCGCAGCATGGTTAATGTTGTTAATATTTCTATTGAGCTTGGCTATCTGAAAGTGCCGGAAGGCGTGCTGATTGACATAGACGAAACCAGCAATTACCAGCCGAGCCAGATTGTTATCATCACCACCGGCAGCCAGGGCGAGCCTATGTCCGCACTGACACGTATGGCGATGAACGACCACAAAAAAGTTGATATTATGCCGGGCGATACGGTTATTATTTCCGCAACGCCGATTCCGGGCAACGAAAAACTTGTTTCGCGCACGATTGATAACCTTTACAAGCTGGGCGCGGACGTTATTTACGAAAAGAGCAACGGCGTGCATGTATCCGGCCACGCCAGCCAGGAAGAAATTAAAATGATGCACAACCTTGTGCGTCCGCGTTTCTTTATGCCGGTACACGGCGAATACCGCCATCTGGTTAAGCATGCGCAGCTGGCACAGTCGCTGGGTATGCCGCGCGAGAATATCGTTATTGGCGAAAACGGCGCTGTTATTGAGCTTACCCGCAACAGCATCGGCATTGCAGGGCGTGTGCCTGCCGGCAAGATTCTGGTTGACGGGCTTGGCGTCGGCGACGTAGGTAACATCGTACTGCGCGACCGCCGCCAGCTTTCGCAGGACGGCATTATGATTGTCGTTGTAACAATTGAGAAAAATTCCTGCCGCATTGTTTCCGGACCGGATATCGTTTCGCGCGGGTTTGTTTACGTGCGCGAAGCCGAGGACCTGATGGTAACGGCGAAGGAAAAAGTAGAAATGGCGCTGGACCGCTGCGCCGACAACAACGTGACGGAGTGGAGCGTGCTGAAAGGCGCAATCCGCGACAGCCTTGGGCGCTTTTTATACGAGAGAACCCGCCGCCGTCCGATGATTTTACCGATTATCATGGAAGTTTAACATAAATTTTAAGAGGTGCCGCAGTTGGCAAGAACAAGAAAAGTACAGGAAGAACAAAAGAATAAAGGCCGCCACAGAAAAATCAGCGGTATTGTTATGGTGCTGGCAGGGCTGTTGGTTGCGTCGTCCTTTATCGGCGTAACCGGCGATTTCCTTTCGGAAATATGCGCATACCTGTTGGGCATGGGCGCTTTTCTGGCACCGCTGACGCTGATTATCTGCGGCATTTACCTGATTGCCTTTTCCGGACCGTTCAGCATTTCGCGCCGGGCGTTTGCGCTGGTGCTTTTGCTGCTGTGCCTGCTTGGCATTGCGCACCATATATTTACGCCGAACGGGCAGGAATTAGACCCGTATTCATGGCCAGAGGGCGGCGGTTTTATTGGCGGCATTATTTTATGGACTTTGCATAAAATTGCCGGTACTGCCGGTGCGCTGATTATTTTGATTGTGTTGAGCCTGACAAGCGTTCTTTTGTTAAGCCGTCTTTCCTTGCAGCTTTTGCTGATGAAAATTAAAAATTCGTTTTCTTCCATGCGCAAACGCGATGAAAGAAAAGAAGCGGCTGCTTCCGCAAGCACTAAAGCAACTATTGCCAGGCCTGCAAACAGCGACAGGCAGTTCAACCCTTACCGCGACGGAGAATTTTCGGAATTTACGGAAGGGCTGGAAAAGCAGAGTACATTTAAAAAGCTGTTCGGCAAAAACAAAAAGCCTGTTGTTAACGAGCACCTTGTAAATTATAACGAAGAAAGTTTTGACGATTATCAAAACGATGGTTTGGATGAAGAAACAATCGAAACCAAAGCGCGGCAGGTATTTTTTGCCGCACCGGCAGAAGATGATTACAACAAGGTAAAACCACAGGTTAAACCTGTTGTGGAAAAATTTATCGAACCGGACAATATCAAGCCGCCTTCCGGCAGCTTTTTAAACCCGTATAAGGAGAAAATAATTGATTTTACCGATACGGAAGCAAAAGCCGCACAGTACACCGAACCGGAAGAAAAGCAGGAAGAAGCTTTGGTTGACAGGCCTTTGAATATTGCCGATTCGGCAGATTTAATCAAAGAAAAAGCCGAACAACTTCCGCAAGCAGACGAAGCAGAAAAACCTGCGGCAGACAGCGGTTACAAATTCCCACCGCTGACTCTGTTAAATACGCCGGTTGTTACCAAAGACCGGAACCTTGAAGAAGGCATCCGCCACCAGTGCGGCATTTTGGAACAGACGCTGGCAGATTTTAAAGTGCGTGCCAACGTAGTTGCCGTTACGCGCGGCCCGTCCGTAACGCGATTTGAACTTGAACCTGCGCCGGGCGTTAAGGTAAGCTCCGTTGTAAATCTGGCGGACGATATTGCTTTGAAGCTGGCAGCACCGGGCGTGCGTATTGAAGCGCCGATACCGGGCAAAGCGGCTATCGGCATTGAAGTGCCGAACCTGAAAAATGACACTGTTTTCTTTAAAGAAGTGGTAGACTGCGAAGCCGTAAAACATTCCGGCGGCAAGCTGTGCATTGGCCTGGGCAAGGATATCAGCGGCAACATTATCACGGCTGATTTAAGCAAAATGCCGCATCTTTTGGTGGCAGGCTCTACCGGCAGCGGCAAGTCCGTTTGCATCAATACCATTATTGCCGGGCTTTTGTGCAAATATCCGCCCGATTATGTAAAACTTATTCTGGTAGACCCGAAGGTTGTAGAACTTTCTAACTATAATGGCATACCGCAGCTGTTGACGCCAGTTGTTACCGACAGTAAAAAAGCTGCTTCCGCACTGCATTGGGCGGTTGCCGAAATGGAGCGCAGGTATAAGGCTTTTGCCGACAGCCATGTGCGCGACATTAACAGCTATAACGAAAACGCCGAAGAAAAAATGCCGTTCATCGTTATCATTATCGACGAGCTGGCAGATTTGATGATGGTTGCCAAGGTAGACGTCGAGGATGCTATCCTGCGTCTGGCGCAGAAGGCGAGGGCAGCCGGTATTCATCTGATTCTGGCAACGCAACGCCCGTCGGTAGACGTTATTACCGGCATTGTCAAGGCAAACATCCCTTCGCGCATAGCATTTGCGGTTTCTTCGCAGACGGATTCGCGCACTATTCTGGATATGGGCGGTGCCGAAAAACTTTTGGGCAAGGGCGATATGCTGTTCTACCCGATTGGCGTTAACAAGCCGGTGAGGGTGCAGGGCGCTTTTGTAAGCGACGACGAGCTGAACAGGGTTGTAAGCTTTATCAAAGAGCAGGCGATACCTGTGGAATACAGCAATGAAGTTACCGAACAGGCTTTGGAAAGTGATAAAAACAGCAATGGGCAGTTAGCAGGAATTGACAACGACCGCGACGAATTATTTGAAGATGCGGTACGTCTTGTAATGGATACGGGACAAGCGTCGTCGTCCATGCTGCAGCGTAAATTCCGCATTGGCTACACCAGGGCTGCAAGGCTGGTGGACACCATGGAAGAATTAGGCATTATCAGCCATGCGGCGGGCAGCAAACCGCGCGAACTTATTATGCCAAGGGCTGTTATCGAAGATAAATTTTTTACACCAAATAACTAATGGAGGAAACTGATATGGATATGGAAAATGTCAGCAATATGCTGCTTGAAGCACGACTGGCGAAAGGGTTGACGCTGGAAGAAGCCGAAGCGGCAACCAGTATCCGTAAACTTTACCTGGATGCGGTAGAAAAAGGTGAGTTTGAAAAAGTTCCCGGAGAAGTTTTTACCAAAGGCATCATCCGCACATACGGTAATTTTTTGGGCCTCAACGGGCCTGAGCTTGTCAATATTTACAAAGCGCAGACCAGCGGTCTTACCAAAGAAGCCGTTGCCCCCAAACCTATCCGCATGGTTGAAAAAATCAGCGTATCGCCGCAGATTAAACCGGAGAGGGTATCTTCCGGTAACTGGATGAGCTATGCTGCCGTACTGGCTGTTGTTTTGGTTGTGGCTGGCGGCATTGCCTGGTTTATGAACAGCGATTCCACGCCCGATATTGCCGCGCCCACACAGCAGAAAACTTCCGTTGAAGGCAATAACGCAGCGCAGGCACCTGTTTATGAAGGCGTAAACCTTGTGTTAAAATGCGTACGCGATAACTGCTGGCTGGAAGTAACTTCTGACGGCGAAGTAGTGTTCAGCGGCATTATGGAAGAAGGTCAGACGCAGACCTATGAAGCCAAAGAGAATATCAGCGTACACTATGGCAACATCGGCGCGATGGAAATTACCGTGAACGGCAAAACTTTGCCCAAGGACCCTGAAGAAGGTTCCGTTGTGAGGACTTACAATAAATAATTTTGGAGGGCTTTCATAACTAATGAAAGATTTTCTGCCAATTACAATAGAAGAAATACAGCAGCGCGGCTGGGAGCAGATTGATTTTCTGTTCGTCAGCGGCGATGCTTATGTTGACCACCCTTCCTTCGGACCGGCGGTTATCTGCCGTGTGCTGGAAGCGCAGGGTTATAAGGTTGCGCTTTTGTGCCAGCCGGACTGGCGCAGGGCGGAAAACTTTGCCGTTTTGGGCAAGCCGCGTTTAGCCGTGCTTATTTCCGGAGGCAATCTTGATTCCATGCTGTGCCATTACACAGCAGCAAAAAAAGAACGTAAAAAAGATAATTACACGCCGGGCGGCGAGATGGGCAAACGCCCTGACCACGCCACGGCTGTTTATGCGCGCCAGATAAAGAAATTATGGCCTGATATGCCGGTGATTATCGGTGGTATTGAGGCCAGCCTGCGCCGTTTTGCCCATTACGATTACTGGGAGGACAAGCTGCTGCCTTCGATTTTAGCAGACTGTGGCGCCGACCTTTTGATTTACGGCATGGGCGAAAAGCAGATTGTGGAAGCTGCCGATTATTTAAGCGGCGGCGCTTCCCTGCAGGATATGCGTTATATCCGCGGCACGGCTTATTTAGCGGATAATCTTGAAGGCCTTGACGAATATGTGGAGCTGCCTTCTTATGAGGCAATCTTTAAAAACCGCAGGCTGTTTGCAAAGGCGCATCTTTTGCAAAGCAAGGAGCAGGATCCGTTTTACGGCAAAACCGTGGTGCAGAAAAACGGCGGTAAATATTTAGTGCAGAATCCGCCGCAATATCCGCTGACGCAGGAAGAAATGGACGCGATTTATGACCTTGACTATCAGCGTACCTGGCACCCGGCTTATGACGCTTTGGGCGGCGTGCCTGCCATTGAAGAAGTAAAATTCAGCATTATCAGCTGCCGCGGCTGTTTCGGCAGTTGTTCATTCTGCGCCATTCACAGCCATCAGGGGCGCATTATCCAGTCGCGCAGCCATGAATCCATTCTGCGCGAAGCAAAGATAATTGCCGCCATGCCTGATTTTAAAGGCTATATTCACGATGTGGGCGGGCCGACGGCTAATTTCCGCCATCCGGCCTGCGCCAAGCAGTTAAAAGTTGGTGCGTGCCGCGACAGGCAGTGCCTGTTCCCTAAACCGTGCCCAAATCTGGACAGCGACCACAGCGATTACATTGAACTTTTGCGCAAAATCCGCGCCATTCCCGGCATAAAAAAAGTGTTCATCCGTTCCGGTATCCGTTACGATTACCTGCTGGAAGAAAAAACGGGTGAATTTATGGACGAACTGTGCCGTTATCACGTCAGCGGGCAGCTTAAAATTGCGCCGGAACATGTTGCGCCGCGCGCTTTAAAGAATATGGGCAAACCCGGCAAAGAGGTTTACCTGAAATTTATGCGCGCATTTGCCAAAAAGAATAAGGAAATCGGCTTAAAGCAGTTTTTGGTGCCGTATTTTATTTCCAGCCATCCGGGCTGTACTTTGGACGACGCTATCGAGCTGGCTGAGTTTCTGCGCGATATCGGCCATCAGCCGGAGCAGGTGCAGGACTTCATCCCGACGCCGGGCAGCCTTTCCACGGCAATGTATTATTCCGGCTACAACCCGGAAACCGGACGCGATATTTTTGTGGCGCGCAACCCGCACGAAAAGGCTATGCAGCGCGCGCTGATGCAGTATAAAAACCCGCGCAACCGCCAGCTTGTTAAAGAAGCTTTGCTGAAAGCGGGGCGTAATGATTTAATCGGCAGCGGCGAAAAATGCCTGCTGAAAGTTAATGACGGCCACCGTGCAAGGACGCAGAACCATTCGCGCACCGGCGGCAGACCGAAAAAAAGATGAGGAAGTTTATGGCTTTAAAAAAGCTTGCAATAAGCTGCCTGTTGTTTGTTTTTACCTTGTGCATGGCAGGATGTTCTGTTTTTGACGACGTTGTGCATTTAAAAAACGACAACGAGGCGATACTTGCTTCCGACCAGAATGCCGCATTATTGCAGGCACTGGCGGAAGAATACAACAAAACGCATGAATATAAAGTCTGGCTGGCAACGGCTGATGACAAGAACCCCAAAGAGCCTGATATTTATCTTTTGGAGTTCAGCAAGCTGGTGCAGCTGGAAAATGATAAAAAACTGCTGCAGCTTGATATGCCGGAAGCGGCTGATCTGCCGGAAGGCTTTAAAAGTGCGGAAGGCTGCTGGCACGGCGTTTTTTACGACCCGGTAGTGCTTTTGGTTAACCAGAGCTTTGCGCGCCGTGTGGGGCAGGAGAACATCCGCACCTGGGAGGATTTGGTGCAAATCCGTGACGTGCGTATTGCGCTGGAAAATTTAAGCGATACCGAAGGCACGCGCAACTTTTTATGCGCTTTTGCCAGCCATTTTGGCGAGGAAAACGCCATGAATTACCTGCGTGAGCTGCAAAAAAGCATTGAGCAGTACGGCAAATTTCCGTTTACGTCCATCCGTATGACGGCGACGGGCGATGCCGATATTGCCTTAACACGCAGCAGTTATATTTTTCAGTATCTGGAAAACTCGTTTCCGGCTTATGTTGCACGGCCTGTTGAAGGCACGCCGGTAAACCTGTGGGGCGTTGCCATTGACGCTAAAAGCAGCGAAAACAAAGCCGCGCATGATTTTTGCCGCTGGCTTTTAACGGACGAAGCGGTAAAACGCCTGCTTTTGCAGCAGAACACCGGGCTTGAAAGCCTTAACGGCGATAACACCGACAGCAGTAAATTGTGGCTGAACACGCATTACCTTACGCAGGATAAGGCCGATACCCTGATTAACAAGTGGCTGGAAACCGTAAGGTTTGAAAATTAAAGCGGAGGATAAACAGTGAAAATAGGCGTAGTAAGTTTGGGCTGCCCCAAAAATCTGGTCGATTCTGAAACCATGCTGGGGCTGATTCACGAAGATAATTTTGAAATAACCAACGACCCGTCAGAGGCGGAAATCATTATCGTCAATACCTGCGGGTTTATTGAATCTGCCAAGGAAGAATCCATCAACACGATTTTGCAGATGGCAGAATATAAAAAATTCGGCAGCTGCCGCCATATTATTGTTACCGGCTGCCTCGGCCAGCGTTATGCCGATGAGCTTTTTAACGAGCTGCCTGAGGTTGACGCTATTGCCGGTGTTGAGGTTTATGACGAAATCGGCAGCATTATAAAACGCGTCATGAACGGTGAACGCTTTATAATGCTGGAACGCAGCAAGCCGGATGTAATTTACACCAGCAAAGATACCTTTTTGCCGCGAATTTTAACCACGCCGCCTTATACGGCGTATTTAAAAATTGCCGAAGGCTGCGACAACTGCTGCTCTTACTGCGCCATTCCGTCTATCCGCGGGCCTTACCGCAGCAAACCGATGGAGCAGGTGCTGAAGGAAGCACGCGCACTCGCTGATGGCGGCGTTAAAGAGCTGATTGTAGTTGCGCAGGACACCACCCGCTATGGCGAAGATTTACCCGGCGGCAAACTGCTTCTGGCAGATTTGCTGAAAGAACTTAACAAAATTGAAAGCCTGAAATGGATCAGGGTAATGTATTGTTACCCCAATAATTTTACGGATGAACTGATTGAAACCTTTGCCACGCTTGACAAGGTTTGCAAATACGTAGATTTGCCTTTGCAGCACGCCAGCAACCGCCTGCTTGCTTCCATGAACCGTTATGACACGAAGGAAGAAGTATCGTCCCTGCTTGCCAAACTGCGCGAGCGTATCCCAGGCATCGTTATCAGGACGACGTTTATTGTCGGTTTCCCCGGTGAAACGGACGAGGACTTTGAAGAACTGAAAGAGTTTGTGGAGCAGCAGCAATTTGAAAACGCCGGTGTGTTTGCTTATTCGCAGGAAGAAGGCACGGTGGCAGGCGTTATGCCGAACCAGATTCCGGAGGAAATCAAGCAGAACCGTTACCACGAACTGATGGCTTTGCAGGCGCAGATTTCCGAAGAACTGCATCAGGATACCGAAGGCATGACGCTGGAAGTTTTGGTGGAAGGCATCGAGGAGGAAGGTTCCGGTCTGCATTACGGGCGTTCCTACCGCGAAGCTCCCGACATCGACGGCTTGATATTTATTGAAAACCCCGGCGAACTTGCACCGGGAGATTTTGTTAAAGTAAACATCCTGCAGGGCTTTACCTACGAATCGGTAGGCGAAAGAATATAACAAAGGGGGATGGGCCATGAAGGTTGAAGTAATCAATACAGGTACAGAGCTGCTTTTAGGCGAAATTTTAAATACCAATTTTCAGTATTTATCGCGCCGGTTAAACCAGCTTGGCTTTGATGTACTGTACCAGACGACGGTCGGCGATAATGCCGGGCGCTTAAAAGATGTGTTTAAAACGGCTTTGGAGCGCGCCGATATTATCATTACCACCGGCGGACTTGGCCCTACCCGCGGCGATATAACCAAAGAGGTTTTGTGCGAAACGCTGAACCTTGGCACTTACCTTGATTTGGACACCTGGAACCGCATTAACAACTATTTTGCCAAACGCGGGCTGTGCATGAGCGGCAATAACGATAAGCAGGCTATGGTGCCTCTTGGCGCGGAAATTTTGACCAACGAAGTCGGTACTGCGCCGGGGCTGGCAATCCGCCACGGCGAAAAACTGATTGCGCTTTTGCCCGGGCCGCCTTCTGAAATGCAGCATGTTTACGAAAAACAGCTGGAGCCCTTTTTAATTAACCATTTTACAAAACAGGGCGTTATTTATTCGCATATCATCCGTCTGCGCGGTATCGGCGAAAGCACGGTTGCCGAAAAGCTGGACGATATTATAACATCGCAAACCAATCCTACCATTGCCATTTACGCCCGCAGGGGTGAAATTATTATCCGCCTGACGGCGAAATGCATGGAGGTTAACGAAGCCAAAACGCTGATTGCCGCCATGGAAGCGCTGGTAAACAACCGTTTAGGACAATATATTTACGGTACGGACGATGAAACGCTGGCTTCCTATTTAGGCAGGGAGCTTTTGCGTACCGGCAGCACCATTGCCTTTGCGGAATCGTGCACGGGCGGGCTGGCCAGCAGCCTGATTACCGATGTGCCGGGCAGCAGCGACTACCTTTTGGGCAGCGCCGTTACTTACAGCAACATGGCCAAGCACAAGCTGATAAACGTATCGCAGGAGAGCCTTGATACTTACGGTGCGGTCAGCGAACAGGTGGCCTGTGAGATGGCGCAGGGCGTGCGTGAGCTTTTTGGCACAACCTACGGCGTAGGCATTACCGGCATTGCAGGGCCGGGCGGAGCTACCAAGGATAAACCGGTGGGGCTGGTTTATATGGCCGTTGCCGATGAGCACGGCGTGAAATGGGCCAAACATATTTTTGGCGGCACCCGCACCGATAACAAAATGCGCAGCGCATTAACAGCCATTTCGATGGTTATTGATAGAATTAAAGAAACGGAGAACACAGACAAATGACAACAAATCAACAGGAAATGTTCGGCAGTCTGCTGCTGGATAAAAAAATAGTTAACGCTTTAACCGATATGGGCTTTGAGGAGCCGTCGCCGATTCAGGAACAGACCATTCCGCTGGTACTGGATGGTTACGACGTTATCGGTCAGGCGCAGACCGGTACCGGTAAAACAGCGGCCTTCGGTATTCCGCTGGTACAAAGCATCACTGACCACAAACACATTCAGGCGCTGATTATGACGCCGACCCGTGAACTGGCAATTCAGGTTGCGGAAGAAGTCGGCAAAATCGGCAGAACCTCGCGCATTAAGGCGCTGCCGGTTTACGGCGGCCAGCCGATTGAAAGGCAAATCCGCGCGCTGAAAAGCGGCGTACAAATTGTTATCGGCACGCCGGGGCGTTTGATTGACCATATTAACCGCAAAACCATCAAACTTGACCATATTAAGTTTTTGGTACTGGACGAAGCCGACGAAATGCTGGACATGGGCTTTGTTGACGACATGGAAGAAATTATGCGCAACCTGCCGGTTGAACGCCAGACGCTGCTGTTTTCGGCAACCATGCCGCGCCCGATTTTGAGCCTTACCAAAAAATATATGAAAGCGCCCAAAAACGTTGCCGTCAGCAAGGAAGAACTGACTGTGCCGCTGATTGAGCAGTATTATTTTGAAACCAAGGACAAGGTAGAAGGGCTTTGCCGCCTGCTTGATGCGGAAATCGACGGCAAAATTATCATCTTCTGCCGCACTAAAAAAGGCGTTGACGATCTGGCGATTGCCCTTGCCAGCCGCGGCTATATGGCCGAAGGCCTGCACGGCGATTTAAGCCAGACCCAGCGCGACCGCGTTATGAAAAAATTCCGCGAAGGCACGGCTGATATTTTGATTGCCACCGACGTTGCAGCCCGCGGCATTGATATCGACAACATTACCCATGTTATCAACTTTGATATCCCGCAGGACCCGGAAAGCTATGTACACCGCATCGGACGTACCGGCAGGGCAGGCAACACCGGCATTGCCATGACCTTTATCACGCCGCGTGAATTCCGTCAGCTTAAGCTGATTGAACGCGCTGCCAACACCAGAATTACGCGCCGCCAGCTGCCGACTACTGCCAATGTTGTGGAACGCCAGCGCGAGATTATCGTATCGCGCATGCAGGCTGTGCTGGAACTGAACAATTATCACGACTATATGCCGATTGCCGACACGCTTTTAAGCGACGAATACGCGCCGGAAGATGTACTGGCAGCAGCTTTGAAACTGATGCAGGAAGGCAACAAGGCACTGGAAGCTCCGAAAGAAGATACTCTGGCGAAGGATTTATCCAACACCGGCGCGCGCCCCGGCATGGTACGCTTCTTTATGAATATCGGCCGCAGCCAGAAAATCAGCGTGCAGGACATTGTCCGCACCATTGCCATCGAAGCCGATATTCCGGCTAAAGACGTGGGCAAAATTAACATTTACGATAAATTTACTTTTGTGGAAGTGCCGGAAGACGTGGCCGAAAAAGTGCTGGGCGTAATGCACCGCAACACGATTAAGGGCTACAAGGTTAATGTAGAACCGGCACGCAGCCGCCAATAAAATCTTACTATGAAAGAGAGCAGGCAGTAATGTCTGCTCTTTGAGGTATAATCATGCGCGAGATTTCAGGCAACAAAAAAGGCATACGCGACAGCGTTTTGGCCGAACTGCAAAAATTATACGACCTTCAGTCGCCGCAGCTGGTTTCAACGGAGCTGGCGCTTAAACTTGCCGATATTACGGAGTTTATCAACCGCGAAATTTCCGTTTACATCACCCGCAGCGGGCAGATTATTGAAATTTCCATCGGCGATAACGCTACCGTTGAGCTGCCGACGTTCAGCGGCAGGCGCGGTGCCGGACGTTTAAGCGGTATCCGCTGCGTGCATACTCACCCGGGCGGCAACCCAAATTTAAGCGGCGTCGATATTTCGGCGTTGAAAAACAATAAATATGACGCTATGGCCGCTATCGGCGTGGCATCGCCGGATATTACGCAGTCCACGCTGACCTTTGGGTTGATTACCGGCATTGACAGCAACGAAAACTACACTGCCGAATGTTACGGTCCGTACACGCTGGAAGAAGCGGAAAACATTAATTTTGTAAATACCGTCGCTACGATTGAACGCATTTTGGATAAGCAGACCGGCGGATCATCCTTGCAGGTAATGTCCGAACGTGCCATTTTAATCGGCATGGAGTGGGGCAAGAACGACTCGCTGTGGACGGTTGAGGATTCACTGGAAGAACTTAAACAGCTTGCCGATACCGCAGGCGCAACCGTTATTAAAAAGTTTATCCAGAAGCGCCCCAAGCCCGACCCGGCATTTTATATCGGCCGCGGCAAGGTGCAGGAGCTGGCGCTTTTTGCCCAGCAGGAAAACATCGACCTGTGCATTTTTGACGACGAGCTTTCACCGGCGCAGCAGCGCAATATTGAAGGCGTGATGGGTATCAGGATTCTGGACAGGACGGCGCTGATACTTGATATTTTTGCGCAGCGTGCCCGCACTAACGAAGGTAAATTGCAGGTTGAACTGGCACAATTACAGTACACATTGCCGCGCATTATGGGCAAGGGGCTTATGCTCTCGCGTCTGGGCGGCGGCATCGGTACGCGCGGACCGGGCGAAACAAAACTTGAAGTAGACCGCCGCAGAATCCGTGACCGCATTGCTTTTATTAAAGAGCAGATTGAAAAGGTCAAATCCGTGCGTTCGCTGCATCGCGCAGGGCGCAAAAAGAACAACGTGTTTGAGGTAAGCCTTGTCGGCTATACCAACGCCGGTAAATCTACGCTGCTCAACACGCTGACGGATTCCGACATTTACGCGCAGGACCAGCTTTTTGCCACGCTGGATCCGACGACAAGGCAGCTTACCCTGCCGAACAAACAGGAAATCATCCTGACGGACACCGTTGGTTTTATTCAGCGCTTGCCGCATCAGCTGATTGCCGCGTTCCGCTCCACGCTGGAGGTTGTAACGGAGGCTGACCTTCTGGTACATGTTATCGACGTCAGCCACGAGCTTTACAAAGAGCAGGCAGCCGCCGTGCATGAGGTTTTAAAGGAAATCGGTGCGGAAACAAAGCCTGTAATAACCGTTTACAATAAAATCGACAAGCTGCCGCCGGAAAGCATGCTGGCAGAACGTCTGGCGCAGGAGGAAGACACCGTCTGCATATCCGCTGTTAAGCGGCTGAATTTGGAAGCCTTGCAGCAGCAGATTGAAAAGCACTTAAAAAGTAAAGCCGTTGAGGTTACGCTGGAAATACCTTACGCCGAAAGCGCCAGGGCCGCGCGCCTGCACGAAACGGCCAACGTGCTGTCGCAGGAATATTCGGAGCGGGGGACAGTGCTGAAAGTCATTCTGCCCGTGGAAGATTTGGACGATTATAACGAATACATCGTAAAAAGTGAGTGAAAATTTTAATGACAGACTATACGGAAATTGAAAAACTTGCCCTTGAAGAAGTAAACAAACACGCCAAAATTTATGAAGAAGCCGCGCTGTTCAATACTGCAAAGGTTATGAAAGCATTCCGCAGCCACATGGTTTCGGACTTTTACCTGAAACCGACCACCGGTTACGCATACAGCGATGTTGGGCGCGAAAATTTGGATTTGATTTACGCCGATATTTTTAAAGCGGAAGCTGCGCTTGTGCGTTCGCAGTTCGTCAGCGGCACGCATGCGCTGGCAGTTGCGCTTTTGGGAGTGCTGCGCGCAGGCGATGAAATGATTGCTGCAACCGGTACGCCTTACGACACCATGCAGACCATTATCGGCAGCCCGGTAAAAACTCCCGGTTCGCTGGTTGATATGGGCGTAATTTATAAGGAAATCCACATGCAGGACGATAAACCGGATATTGAAGCCATTTGCAGCGCCATTACGGATAAAACAAAGCTCATCCATATCCAGCGCTCCTGCGGATACAGTAGCGTGCGCAAAACGCTGAACGTGGCGCAGATAGGGGAGATTTGCAGCGCCGTTAAAAAGGTAAAACCTGACGTTATCTGTTTTGTTGATAACTGCTACGGAGAATTTATCGAAAAACAGGAGCCTACCGAAGTAGGTGCAGACCTGATGGCAGGTTCGTTAATCAAAAATATGGGCGGTGGCTTTGCGCCGACCGGCGGTTATATCGTTGGCCGTGCCGACCTTGTAGAGCTTGCTTCCTACCGCCTTACCGCTCCCGGATTGGGCGGAGAAATGGGCGCAACGCTGGGCGATACGGCGCGTGAATTTTATCAGGGCTTGTTTATGGCGCCGCATGTTGTAACTCAGGCTGTTAAAACGGCAATCTTTGCAGCGGCAGTGTTTAAAAATCTGGGCTACGCCGTTAAACCGCTGCCGGAAGAAAACCGCAGCGACATTATTCAGGCAATCCGTCTGGAAACGCGCGAACGCCTGTGCAACTTCTGTATAGCAATTCAGACCAATTCGCCGGTAGATGCGCATGTAGAGCCTGTACCGGCCATGATTCCGGGCTATCAGGACGAAATTATTATGGCGGCAGGTACGTTTGTGCAGGGCGCGTCCATTGAATTAAGCGCCGATGGCCCGTGCCGCGAGCCTTACAATGTTTATTTTCAGGGCGGCCTGACCTTTGAACACGGGCGCATTGCCATTATGAGCGCAGCGCAGATGGTAGGCCCGAAAGCGTAAATCAACGGAGGTGTATTTATGAGCGCGAAAGAAGAATATACGCAAACAATCAAAAACGTATACAGCATCAACAGCTTTGTGAAACTGTGCGGCATGGAGCTGGTAGATGTGGAATGCGGCAAAGTGAAGCTGCAAATGCCGATTGACGCAGCCAAGCATACCAACCTTTATGAAGTTGCTCACGGCGGTTCACTGGCGGCACTTGCCGATACAGCGCTTGGCATGGCCAGTGCCAGCGTGGGGGCAAGAGTAGTTACCATCAACTACACTATTAACTTCATCAAAAACCTGCATGCAGGCGACGTGGCAACGGCTATTGGCACGGTAATTCACCGCGGTCATAAAACTATCATCATCAACGTTGAAACCTTTAATAAAGAAGGTACGCTGCTTACTGAAATGACCGGCACGATGTACGTTATCGGCCAGTTTGAAAACATACCTGAAAAATGGTAAATCAGTTTTAATGGTGCAAAGTTATGAAAAAGATTTTAAGACTCATCATCTTCATAGTAGTTTTACTGGTCAGCCTTGCCGCTGCCGTGATATTCATGAATACGCTTTCCTCATTTTTTATTAAATAATCTACAATAAAAACGAAAAAGCAGAACCAAAAAGTTCTGCTTAAAATCCGTAAGCCTTTGCTGAAAAGCAGGGGCTTATTTTTTATTTGATTTATTATTGATGTTTTAATGACATCATACAAACATTATATATAAACTCAATTAAAATTATATAAGCGTTATTCTAAAACCATTCTAAAATCATAGCATCCTGAAAACAGCAATTACCTTACCGATAACCTGAATGTTATCACCGCCAACAATAGGAGCATAAGCATCGTTTTCCGGCTGCAAACGTACGCAGCGAAGCTCACGGAAATAACGCTTAACGGTAGTTTCCTCACCGTCAATAAGCGCAACAACAATATCACCGTTATTGGCATAGTTCTGTTTACGTACCACAATATAGTCGTGGTCCAAAATACCGGCTTTAATCATGCTGTCGCCATTCACGGAAAGCATGAACACATCTTCGGCGTTGCCAAGCAAATCAAGCGGAATAGGATAGGTATCCTCAATATTTTCAACGGCTAAAATAGGCATACCTGCGGTAACACGGCCAACAAGCGGAACGGGCACAACCGTTTTCTGGCGCCATTCAGCGTCCTGAGTAAGTTCCAAAGCACGTGGTTTTGCAGGGTCGCGCTGTAAAAAGCCGTATTCTTCTAATTTATGCAGGTGGTTATGCACGCTTGCGCTGGAAGATAAACCAACATGCTGGCCAATTTCACGCACAGCAGGCGGATAACCTTTAGTAGCAACGCATTCGCGGATATATTCTAAAATCTGACGCTGGCGTTCGGTCAGCATATCTTCGGTAATCTGTCCTTCAAAATTTGAAAAGCGTTTATGTCTGGCCATTGATGAGAGCCTCCTGAAAGTTTATTTGTTATATATTTATTATAACAGTAATCAGCGGAGTAGTCAAAACATTTGTTTGCTGTTTCGCAAAATTTGTTTTGCTTTTTGCTGATGGCAGGAGTAAGCCGATTGGAAAGAATGAGAAAAATATAATTTACAACGTCCGATAATATATATTATGTAAAATTTTAGAATTTCTAAACAAGGGATTTTGCTTATAAATCACTGCACCAATCAAGTAATTAAATTATCGTTTGATTTTTACATCAAAAATTATATCGGACTGAAAATTTTACCAACCTGCTTTCGTTCACTACCTTTAAACTGTACTTTTATCTAAAAATTAACCGTTTTAAATCATCAAGTCATTATTTTATATGCTTTTTATCTTACGCCTTCATATTTTCGTTTCAAGCGTTTTTACGATAATTTTAGTATAAGTTAGTTGCGCGTATATCTAAAATCATCTTACAAGCGATTTATGAAGGCGTGTTTTTGGTAAATCCGCAAAAAATTAGAGGCTCAGGCATTTTATTGCTTAAGCCTCTAAATCACTGTTCAATTATAACATAAATCAGTACAAATATAAATCGGTCGTATCAAACTGCTTCATAATTTGCGCATTGGCAGCTGCCTTATCACCCCTGGTAAAATAAAACAGGTTGTTAAAGCGCTGGCTTCTGTCAAAGTAAAGCTGGTTTTTAAAATAGCAGTCAAACGGAACAAGATTATCATTCATCATTGCAAAAAGCGCATCGCTGTTAAAAGCGCCTTTGGCTTCTTCAGCCGTTGCGGATTGTTCTGCCAAAATGCTTGCCTGCTGGATTACCTTAAAGAAGTCCGGAATGTTGGCGTGCAGATTTGCGTCGCAGACCAAACGTCCATTGTAATTATTGATATCAAAGGTATAATTAAAGTTTTCTGCCTTTAAGTATTTTTCAATGGCTGCAACGTCCTGCGCCGTAAGGCTGTACCTGACTTGCTGCACGGCGTTCTCAAACGAGGCCTTCGTTATTTCCGGCATGTCAAAAATCAGCTTGTACTCATCAACATACTGCTGAAACTCAGGTTTAATCTGCGCTACGCCGTTAAAATTGCCGCTGGCCATTACCACGCCTTCCTCTACAAGGTTCAGCAAATCAGGCAGGGTAAACTGCGATAAATCCATTTTTAAGGTTTTAGCCTCGTCATCAAAGCTGACGCCGAAGGTTTTAACGGCTTCGTCAGCTTTTTCCAGCGAAGTTTCCGGCAGCGCGCTGTAAGCAGTCAGCTCAAAGCCGCCTTTTTCCATATCGTAAATACTGCTGAAATCAGTCCTGGTATACAGCCATTTTTCAGGCAGGTTCAGCGTGCGCCCGCTTACGTTATCGTTAATCGTCAAAGCCTGCGCCTGCTGCGGAACGCTGAATTTAAGCCCTTTAACAAGTGCCTTGTTCAATTTATTGAAGCCCTTATTATCAAGTTTGTACAGGTTTTCCATGCCCGGCAGGCTGTCCGCGGCAGCGTAAATGCTGGTTACGGCGTACAGATTATCGTTAGCGGAAAGCAGATAAGTTTTTTCTTTCAGCCTGTACAGATTATCAAATTTCGCAACTACATAACCGTCGTCGCTAAATTCAACCTTCATGCCCTGTTCGGCCATTTTGTCGCGCTCTGCCTTATCTTCCGGCGTGTCAGGTATCAGTTCCGATTTTTTTAGCGGCATTTTCAGTTCAAAGCCCATTTGGCCGATGCTGGATTCAACCATTAAAGCAGCGTTGCCGTTGATATTTTCTACAGCAACTTTATCAATCTGCGCCAGCTCGCCAAGCTGATTATTTAACTGCAAAAGCCCGCCCAAATCACCGGCTTCGCCGTTGTAATTTACATAAGCACCGGCAGATGCCTGTTTAAGGTATTTATAAGCGTCGCTTTGCAGCGGATTTTTAGTTGTTTTTAACGCCTGCTTGATGTTTTGCAGGTCGGCATTGAATTTTTCGGTGGAAAAATCAGCGCTGAAATTGCGTTTAAGCTGCTCCGGCGTCAGGCAGGTTACCATGTGCATGCCGTTGGTTTTTACAGCTTGCTTGTCCATGTCAAAAACACGGTTTTCGGCGGCAAACATGTTTTCGCCGACTACCATAATGTTCTGGTCAGGGATTGTTACCGAAAAGCCTGCTTCCCGGCTGACGTATTCAAAAGCACCGGCAGGCAGCGTGCAGCTGCACAAAACGCCGGTCATTAAAATTCCTGCGTACAATTTTTTCATACATGTACACCTTCTTTTATAAGTAAAACTTATCAATCAGTTATTTTATTGTTCCAAAACTTGTAAGCCATGCTTTCGCCTTCGGCATCGGTACGGTGGTATACAAGCGCTGCAACGGCAGTTTTATCAAACACTTTGCCTTCGGCAAACAGGTGGTAGTAAAAATCAGTATCAAGCGGGCTTAACTCGGTCTGCACATAAAAGCTCCCCTGCCCGTCTTCTACATTAACATCGTAAGCATAACTTTTTACGTCGCGCTGGTATTCAGCAAGGTAGGTTTTAAACTCCTCCAGCATCTGCCTTGTTTCCAAAGCCGTCTTATTGGGGTTGGCAAACAGCTCATCAGTCCAGCGGCTGTCGTCCATTTTTACGCTGCACAGCAAAATTCCGTGGCGCAAAATGTCATAATAATCTGCTTTGGCAGCTTTTACGTCGTTGCTGTTTGCTTCCTGCGCCGCAGTGATTGCAGAATCAAGGTCAGTCACGCCCAAATCAAGCGCCTGTGCGCCAAGTTCGCGCATTGCCTCAAGCGGCAGCGCTGCGGTAAAACAAACGGTCTGGCCGTTGTAATCGTCCTTTAATTGCAGGTAAAACCAGTCGTCCGGCAGGCTTACGGTATAGCCTGCGGTTTTATCGCTAAAGCTTAAAGGCCGGCTTTGCGGCTGCGGCTTAATGGTTTTAAACTTCTTTAAAAATTTTTCGCCCGGCAAACTTGCAGGATTTTCATCCGCACCGGCGATAACGCCGACAGTGCTTTCCGGTAGGTTCTGCGCTTTGGCAGGCTGCTGCGGTGCCATCAGCATATACAGTTTATCGTTGGCAGATGTAAAATACAGGCTCTGCTCGCCGCCCTCACCCGCTTCATATTTAACAACGATATATTTGTTGCCTCCAAGTTTCTGCGCTTCAAGGCTGTATTCAGGGTCTTCCCCATCCTCCAGGGCGAACAGCGGCGAAACAAATACGTTATCAACCAATTTTAAAATTTGCTGTTGGCTTACCCCGTTACGCTGCAAAAGCAAAATATCGTTATATTTCTTTTCAAAAACGGCAGTAGTAAACGGGCTGCCAAAAAACTTGTCAGCCTGCTCCTGCGCTATAACTTCGGCATAACCAGCACTTGCGCCGCCGTCTTCAACAAAGCCGTAAAAGCCTTTGCCGACGGCGGTAATGTAATTATCGCCCGCGGGGCTTAACGCCTTAAAGCCGGATTCTTTGTCTGTATAGGCAAATGCCGTTGCCGCCAGTTGAACCAGCAGCAGCGACATACATAAAACTTTACGCATTTTAACGCCTCATCAATATTTGGTTACGATATCGACAAGAGCGCCGTTTTCAAGCCCGCAAGCATTGCCCTCGTCGGTGTCGATATGAATTTCGTCGGCATGGTCCGGGCCGGTACGCACATAAACATGCTCAAAACGCAGGGCACGCGCGCCGGTGGTTTCCATCGCAACAATGTCATGGTTTTTCAAATGGTATTTGGCAGCGGTTTCAGGGCACAGGTGAATGTGGCGCTGAACCAGCATAATGCCTTCCTTCAAAACAACTTCGCCCTTGGGACCGACCAGCCTGCCGCCCAAAGAGCCGTCCAGATAACCGGAGAAGCAAATCGGCGGGTTAATGCCAAGCGTGCGGGCATCGGTTTTGGCAAGCTCCACCTGCGTATAGGGACGCAGCGGCCCGATAACGCGCAGTTTCATTTTGCCTTTATCGGTTTCAAGGTATACACATTCTTCGCTGGTAAACTGGCCCGGCTGAACAATCGGTTTAAGCGGATGCAGCTCACTGCCGAAGCCGAACAAAATATCCATATCTTCTCTTTTTAAATGGCAATGACGTCCGGAAACGCCCATTCTTAATTTAAAACGCATATACTTCACCTCATAATCATAAAAAATTTTACACTTTTTCGATAATATTATACAACAAATTTATGCCCCTTGTCATTTACTTTCTATTGTATACAATACCAATATCCTATGCCCGCCATCAAAAATTTTTACAAAATAAAAAGCAGCCCGCCGTTTAAAGCAGGCTGCGTGAAAATTATTCTTCAGTAAACTGTTTTGCCAGTGTTTTAAAAGTAGAATTTGAATGTATCTGCTGTGAAGGTATGAACAAATACCGCCATTCTTTATAACCGTTGGCTTTAGACCAGTCGGAAACAATACGGCAATAACGGATACCGGTTTTCTTCTTGGCGATAACATCAGGGTCATTTAATTTATCTTCGCCTTTTACTTCCGTCAGATAAATTAAATCGTCTGTTTCCACAACAAAGTCCGGTTCGTACTGCCTGCCGTTGTTATAAGTTAAATTGAACTCTTTGGCAGATGGACGCAGCCAGTTTTTAACATCAGCGTCGCGCTCCAATAAGCGTGCAAAATAAACTTCCGGGGCGCTGTCAAAACCGGCAGTTGCAAACACGCCTTTTTTTATGCCGGTAAACAAAATACTTTTTACCTTTCCTGCTTCAAAACTATCATACAAATCCAACCTTTTAGTGTGTGTATAGTTCGGGCGCAAATTGTAATCACGCCCGCTCATAACCTCATCAGCAATCAAACCGTCGTCACAATAAAAATGCTGCATCATTTGTTTGTAAATTGTTTCTGCTATATCGCGTTTATACATCATAACAATGTTATGCAACCCGTTTTCGCCGTGCTTTGTTTGCAAATAAGCACAGCACTGGCTGATAAGTTTAAATAAAAGGTCTGAACATTTTTCATAATCAATTTCAGGCTTTTCACGCAAAAAGTTCAGTACCTTCTTAAGCGGATTATATCCGCCAAAATCAATAGCTTTGCCTTTAACAAGTTTTATTTCTGTCGGGTCTGTAAGGCTTTGGATAAGTATTTCATTGTCAATAGGCGTAAAACGTTTAAAAGCGTTTACATCAAGGTCAAAATCAGTAAAGCAGTATTCCTGCGTTCCGCTGTCTGAAACTTTAATTTGCGGAATAGGAATAAACTTCTCCTGCATTTTCTTTTTAACTTCATCAACTTTTTTATCAACCCATGCAGCCAAAGGATGGGCATTTTCCATAAAATGCTCGCCAAGGTCTTTATTTTCTTTGGCTTTTTGTACAATATTATTAACAATTTTTTCTTTTACAGATTTATAAGTTTTGCTTTCTTCTGTTTTAGCTTTTTGTGAATAGGTTAAGAAACCTGACATTGCTTCAATTATGTCAAATTTTATATCGTCTACAAAATCGTATGTCTTTGTATTTTTCGGCAAATCAAGTTTCTCACAAACAGCTTCCGTTTCTTCATCTGTTGTTTCAATCAAAGCAATTTGTGCCGCTTCCGTATGCTGTTTTTCGATTGTTTCAACGTAAATAACATTACCGGCTTTAAAAATAGAATCGCCGCGTTTAGCTTCTTCTAAAATATCGTTAAAATTTCTGTGCGCCGTTAAAACAACAGTATCAACTACCTCGTTGCCAGTTCGTTTGCCGTAAGGCAGCCTTAACCCTCGCCCAACCATTTGCTCGCGCAGGATTTTAGAAGCTGCCGTGCGTAAAGGCACAATGGTATAAAGGTTGTTAACATCCCAACCTTCTTTAAGCATGTTGACATGAATAACAATTTCTACCGGATTTTCTGGGCTTTCAACCGAAAGCAGAAGGCTTAAATTAGCTTCGCTCTCTGCCCCACTCTGCTTGGAATGAACGGTTATAACCTTATTTTTATATGCACCATTGCCAAAAGCATCTGATTTAATATAATCCTCCACCCATTTTGCGTGTTCGGTATCTTTGCAAACAACAAGCATAAAGGGTTTAACAACAGGTAAACCATTATTTTCGGCATAGGCTTTTAATTCTTCTTTAATTCTTTCATGCGATAAAAGCCCATCTTGCAGCATTAAAATATCAGTTTCTTCATCGCCGAAATTATAAAAATTTACATCACGGCGCGTCATTGCTTTAGGCGTGCGGGTATAACCGTCAGCGATAGCCGCCGACAGCGGATATTCATAAACTACGTTTTTAAAATTTACCTGCCGCGTACCGCTTTTTACATACGGCGTGGCGGTAAGCTCCAGCCCCATAAGGGGGTGCAGGTCATTTAAAGCTGCTGCACCGCGTTTAGCGCGATAATGGTGCGATTCGTCCATGATAATTACAAGGTCGTCAAGCGCAGCCAGTTCATCATAAAACGATTGACCGAGATATTCATTGATAGAACGCATTTTGCTTTCTTCTTTGTTGAATTTATCAATGTTGAAAACAAAAATGTTAATATCGTTTACATCAAGCTTAATGCTTTTATCGCGGTAATCATCATCGGCAATGATATAAGGCGTACTGCTGAAACAACCCAAGCCCTTAAACACATATTTGGGGTTAGCAGGGTTGCCCAAATCCTGTTTTAATTTTTCGTAAACCGTAGTGCCCGGCGCAACCACAAAAAAGTTGCGGATATTATGCTGCGTATATAAATAAGCAATAAATGCACCCATCAGCCTTGTTTTGCCTACACCGGTTGCCAGCGCGAAAGTCAGGGACATAAAATCCCTTTCAAAGCTGGTGCAGATTGGGTACAAGCTGTTTACAATGCTTAAATTGCTGCTTATATCAGCATTTTTGTTTAAGTTAACGCTTTTAACGATATTATCTAAAATTTTCAGCGATTCGCTTTGCGGTTTACGCAGCGAAAGTACGCCGCTGATATATTCAGTTGTATATTTAAAAAAATCGGCTTTAGTCATCATCTTCAACCTCATCATATACAGGCGGATGAACAATATTTAAATTATAATTATCTTTGTTGAACTCGCAGCGGCTTAACAGCATTTGCGGTATCTTTTTAACAACTATGTTTTTAAAGGCGTTTTCAGCAGTTTTATCAAAAGATTTGCAGGCGATAATTAAATATTCGCCTTCCTGCATGGTATCGGCAATAGCCTGCAAGTATGCTGTTGTTACATGTTTTGTTGTAACAAACAAATAGCTGTTTTCGCTGCCGGTTGATTGCTTCCAAAAGGTTTCTTCCGAAGGGTTATAAGTAAAACCTTCGTGCAGGGCAACTGCGGCTGCCAGCATATCAGCATTGTAATCTTTATTGATTATGTATTCGCCGAAAGCGTCCTCGTTGATTAAGGACGGTGCCAGTTCGTAAAAACGGTAGCCGCCCCCACCCTGCCAGTTGGCAGCTTTTGTTATGCCGCCCTTATCTTCGCCGCTGATAACTTTATCAAGGCGCACTTTGCAATGGGTGTATGCATGGTCGCCCATTTCAATACCAATCCATTTACGCCCCATTTTATGTGCTACTGCTGCGGTTGTGCCACTACCAAGAAAGCTGTCGAGTACAAGGTCGCTGGGGTTTGTTGTAGACATGTAAATAATACGTTTAATTAATTCTTCTGGCTTTTTTCCGTTAGGGAAAATAACAGTTCCTTCTTTAGTTACATTATTTATTTGTGCAGTTAAATCCCAATAAGTTCCTTGTAAATCTTTTTTATATAAAATACTGTTTCTAATTTCACCTATATCTTTTAACCATGCTAATAATCTGCATTTATTACCTTTATAAAATTGTTCATAAATTTTTCCTTTGTTTTTCCCTGTTGTTGGTACATATTCTATCGAAACTAAATCATCTATGATTTTAAAATTAGTTTTTGCATTTATTACTCTGTCTCTAATAGATGTTTGTGCATCTTTTGCTTCAAAAATAAAATTAGAATACTTATAATATACTTCTTCTTCTGTAAGATTTTCTTCTTTCATTGTTTGCTTAATAGATTTTATAATAGGATTTTTTCTAACATATACTTTTATTTCACTACCGTTACCTGTTTCAGTTGAGCCAATATAAAATTTTTTACCTGCGTCAATTAATATAGAATTATAATGCCATGTTTTATTTTGTTTTCGGTAATCTTCTACAACTTTTATCATTTCTGTATATTCAAATATTGGATTAAAATTTTCAAAATAGTTATAATTCTTTGAGTATATTAAAATATATTCACAATTCTTTTTTAATCTTTTATCTTCTCCACCACCAGAGGCACCAGCAGTATTTTTCATGTTTACTGAAATCATATTCACAAAATTATTACGTCCAAATACTTCGTCACATAACACTTTCAAATAAGCTTGTTCTTCATCATCAATTTGTAAAAAAATACAACCATTATCACATAATAAATTTTTTAATAATTCAAGCCTTGGTTTCATCAAACTTAACCATTGGCTATGTTCTAAATTATCATCGTAATGTTCAAAAGCGCTGCCAGTATTATACGGAGGATCGATATAAATGCACTTTACCTTACCGGCATATTTATTTTCCAATGCTTTCAGTGCCAGCAAATTATCGCCGTGTATAAGCATATTTTCAGTTTGCGGGTCATTTTCTGTATTGGAAAGTTCTTTATTTTCAATCAGCAGGCGCGGTTCTATTTTGGGTTCATTCTCTTTACCGTACCATGTAAGTTCCAGTTTATTAGCCATTAGTTTCAATCCTTTACCTATAAATTAAAAGCAGTTTACCTTTATATTATACAGGTAAATTGCCTGAATTTACAAATTTATATATAAAATAATTATGTAATTGTAGTATAATGAAATTAGTGAAATGTTTTGAGGTGATATAATGAACAATAATACTATAATAATTAAAGGTACAACTAATCAAACGATTATTCAACAGGGGAATCAGAATTCTGTTCAAAGTATCAATATTGAAAGTTTAGACTATAATAAAATTTTACAAACTCTTAATAAAATAAAAACCTATACATCTACTGATGAATTTGCCAATGAATTTGATATAACAGCAGAAGATTTTAAGAGTTTATTAGATAAAACCATAGCATTAGTTAAAGAAAAGGAAGAACCATCAAAAGTAAAAAGCTATATAGCGAAATTAAAAAATTCTTGTAGCGATATTGCAACAGGTGTCATTTCTTCAGGGATTTATGCATTATTATCACAACTATCTTAATGATAAAAGGAGGAACAAATGAGTTTAATTGACGATTTGCTAAAAGAAGTTAGTAATCCTAACTGTGATGTTGTCTCTATCTTAAGAAAATCTTTAATAATTAGTCACAAATTAGATTTAAAAGAAACTGAAAAATGGATAAAAAATGAACTTGAAGGATACAAAGGAAATGAATTAATACCGGAATACAGAAATATAAAAGGAACAGTAAAATTTTTTAATCCTTTTCATGGATGGTGTCCTATGATTTTTGATTCACTTGAATCAGAACTTTATTTTTCTACAAGAAAAATAGCTGACTCCATTCCAAAATGTTTGGATTTAATTAGTAAAGAAAAGGGTATTTTAATGATGTCATTTGCGCCAGAGGTATTAAATGAATTCTGGAAACATAATCCATCTTTACAGATGGAAACATATTTAATTATCGACAGAAGTTCAATTTTAGATGTTATTGAAATGGTTAAAAACGAAATATTAAATTGGGGATTATTATTATCAGATAAAGGTATAACTGGTGATAATATAAATTTTTCAATAAAAGAAAAAGAAATAGCAAGTGCTACACCTGAAATTAAAAATTATTATATTAATATTTCAGGTAATGTTGAAAATTCACAAATACAGCAAAATACATTAGGTTCGACTCAAATAACAAATAAAAATTAATTTTATAGTAATAATTTTTTATTATAAACATAAAAATGGTTTACCTGAAAATCAACAGGTAAACCATTTTGTTTTACAGCAAATTATTTATTTTTAAGGTATTCGTCAATGGCGTGGGCGGCTTTTTTGCCTGCGCCCATAGCGGATATTACGGTGGCTGCGCCGGTTACGATGTCGCCGCCCGCAAATACGCCGGGGATGGACGTTGCGCCGTTTTCATCCGCAACGATGTTGCCGCGCTTGTTGGTTTCAAGGTCGTGCGTGGTTTGTTTTAACAACGGGTTCGGCCCCTGCCCTATCGCCATAACAACCATGTCAACGTCAAGCACGTATTCGCTGCCTTTAATGGCTACCGGGCTGCGGCGTCCGCTGGCGTCGGGTTCGCCCAATTCCATTTTAATGCATTCCATGCCGGTTACCCAGCCTTTTTCGTTGCCTAAAATGCGTACCGGGTTGTTCAAAAGGCGCAGTTCAATGCCTTCTTCGCGCGCGTGGCCGATTTCTTCCTTACGCGCCGGCATTTCTTCTTCGCTGCGGCGGTAAACAATGTAAACCTGTTCCGCACCGAGGCGTTTGGCGGTACGCGCTGCGTCCATTGCCACGTTGCCAGCGCCGACAACGGCAACTTTTTTACCTACATAAACAGGCGTTGCAACTTTCGGGAACTGGTAAGCGCGCATTAAGTTAACGCGTGTTAAAAATTCGTTGGCGGAATATACGCCGTTGAGGTTTTCGCCTTCGATATTCATAAAATGCGGCAGGCCTGCACCGGTGCCGACATAGATAGCGTCAAAGCCTTCTTCTTCAAACAGCTCCTGAATGGTGAATACGCGGCCGATAACTGCGTCTACCATTACTTTTACGCCCAGTTTTTTCAGCGAGTCTATTTCGTGCTGCACGATTTCTTTCGGCAGGCGGAATTCCGGAATACCGTACATCAGTACGCCGCCGGGCGCATGCAGCGCTTCAAAAATCGTTACATCATAGCCCATTTTTGCAAGGTCGCCTGCGGCGGTAAGGCCGGACGGGCCGCTGCCAACGATAGCGACTTTTTTGCCGTTAGGAGCGGCTTTTTCGTTATCTACATTATCCAAGCCATGCTCGCGCGCATAATCCGCTACAAAGCGTTCCAGGCGCCCGATTGCGACGCTTTGCCCTTTAATGCCCAGCACGCATTTGCTTTCGCACTGGTTTTCCTGTGGGCAGACGCGGCCGCAAACGGCGGGCAGGCTGTTTTTGCGTTTTAAAATTTTAATGGCTTCTTCCATATTGCCTTCCTTAACGGCGGCAATAAAGTTTGGAATTTCCACGTTAACGGGGCAGCCGGTTACGCACAGCGGTTTGGGGCAATGCAGGCAGCGTTCAGCTTCGTCAACGGCGGTTTTCATGTCGTAGCCAAGGGCTACTTCCTTAAAGTTTTTATTTCTTACGTCAGCCGGTTGTTCCGGCATCGGGTTTCTCATTCCTCCACGCATTTGCAATGACCTCCGCAGCTATATTCCAGGCTTTCCTGGTCTTTGTACATCAGCTGGCGCTGCATTAAGTTGGCAAAGTCAACTTTGTGTCCGTCAAATTCCGGGCCATCCACGCAGGCGAATTTGGTTTCATCGCCGACGGTTACGCGGCAGCCGCCGCACATGCCGGTGCCGTCTACCATGATGGTGTTAAGGCTTACCGTGGTTTTGGTGCCGAACGGTTTTGTGGTTGCGGCAACGTTTTTCATCATAATTACCGGGCCGATGGCAAGTACAAGGTCAACCTGCTCGCCTTTTTCCAGCATTTCGCGCACGGGGTCGGTTACAAAGCCCTTATGCCCTTCGCTGCCGTCATCGGTGGTAATAATTACTTCGTCGCTGATGGCTTCCATTTTGTCGCGCCAGATAATTAAATCCTTATTGCGCGCGCCGATAACAGAGATTACCTTGTTGCCAAGCTCGTGGTAAGCGCGGGCAATCGGGTACACCGGCGCAACGCCGATGCCGCCGCCAACGCAGACAACAGTGCCGAACTTGCCCATTTCGGACGGGCGTCCGAGCGGGCCAACAACGTCGAGAATATCGTCGCCTTCTTCAAAGGTTTCGCAAAGGTGTTTGGTGGTGTTGCCCACTGCCTGTACGATTAAGGTGATAGTGCCTTTTTCGCGGTCAAAATCGGCAATGGTCAGCGGAATACGCTCGCTGTTTTCTTCGGTGCGTATCATTACAAACTGCCCCGGCTGGCATTTATGAGCAATCAGGGGCGTGTCTACTAAAAATTCGTAAACAGCAGGTGCTAAACAACTTTTAGATAAAATTTTAGCCACTTGTGTTTCCCTCCCTAAATTATTTATTGGTCAAACGGTGTGCGCGCACGTCTGCTTCGGCATAGATTTTCTCCAGATCCATGTTAAGCAATTTGCCGTTTTGCATAAGCACTTTGCCGTCGATGATGACCGTATCGGCGTCACCGGCGCTGGCGGCATATACAAACAGCGAGGTTCTGTCGTGGCGCGGGTGCCAGTAAGGTTTATCCATATCATAAAGTACAATGTCGGCAATCTGCCCGGCTTCAATTTTGCCAAGGTTTTTAAAGCCCAGTGCTTTTGCGCCTTCGCTTGTTGCAAGGGCAAGCGCTTCTGCCGCAGGCAGGATTTGCGGGTCACCCGTCATGTTTTTGTGCAGCATGGCGGCAAGGCGGCATTCTTCCAGCATGTCAAGATTGTTGTTGCTGCTGGTGCCGTCCGTGCCAAGGCCGACGGTAATGCCATGTTTAAGCATGGCAGGCACGGGCGCGATGCCGCTGGCAAGTTTCAGGTTGCTCTGCGGGTTATGTGCCACGCGCACATGTTTGGCAGCCATCAGCGCCATGTCTTCCTCATCGACATGTACGCAGTGCGCTGCCAGCGTGCCGCATTCAAACATACCGATGCTGTCCATCAGTTTAATCGGGCTCATGCCGTGTTCCTTAATGCAGTCGTCCACTTCGCCGCGGGTTTCCGCAAGGTGCATATGTATTTCACTGCCCAGCTCCTGCGCTTTGGCAACAACTTTTTTCAGGTAATCCATGGAGCAGGTATAAGGAGCGTGAGGCCCAAGCATTACGCGGATGCGTCCGTTGCAGCTGTTGTGGCGTTCTTTGAACAGTGCTGCGTTTTCTTCCAGCTTGGCAAAGTTTTCATCGCTGAAGCCTGTCAGACCGCGGCTTAAAGCAGCGCGGATGCCTGTTTCCGCAACTGCGTCTGCCACACGGTCCATGGAAAAATACATATCGGCAAAGCAGGTGGTGCCGCTTTTTAACATCTCCGCAATGGAAAGCATGGTGCCCCAGTAAATATCGTCGGCTGTCAAACCGTCTTCGGCAGGCCAGATTTTATTTTGCAGCCAGTCCATCAGCACCATGTCGTCCGCATAGCTGCGCAAAAGCGTCATAGCGGCGTGCGTATGGGTGTTTACCATGCCGGGCACGGCAATTTTGCCGTCCGCGTCGATAACTTCCGCGCCTTCATAGCCCTGCGGCAGCTCTTTGCTGATGGTTTTAATTAAATTATCTTCGATGCCGATATAGTATTTACCGGTATCTTTTGCTGAAATGATTTCAGCGTTTTTAATCAGTAATTTTGCCATTATTCTTCTCCTAACTGGCGTTTGCGGTAATGCGCTTCGTAAAAGCCGTGCATAGCGTCGATATCGCTTTGCGGCAGCAGTACCGCGCCGCCTATGGACTGCGTAATGCAGTAAAGCTGCGCTGCTTTTTCCACAATGCCTGCCACCATCATGGCTTCGTCAAGCGTTGTGCCCCAGCAGGCAACGCCGTGGTTTGCCATCAGTGCCGCGCGCTTGCCGCCCATGGCGTTAATGACGTTCTGCGCAAGCTCATCCGTGCCGGGTAAAGCGTATTCTGCGCAGTGCACCGGCCCGCCCATAATCTGTACCATGTCTTCAATTAAAGGCGGTATATCCCTGCGGGCAGCGGCACAGGCACTGGCGTAAATGCTGTGCGTGTGTACTACTGCTTCGGCGTCCGGCTGTGCTTTGTAAATCGCCAGATGCAGCGGCAGTTCGCTGCTGGGGATTAAATTGCCGTCCAGCGTGTTGCCTGCCGCGTCCACTATTACTATATCCTGCGGCATTAAATTATCGTAGCCGTGCCCGGAAGGCGTTACAGCAAAGGTTTCTTCGTCAACCCTGACGCTGATGTTGCCCCACGAACCGGGCAGCATGTTCTGCCCTGCCATTTTTTTAGCGGCGCTTATAATTTCCACGCGCGCTTTGTTAATTGCTATGTTGTTCATATTATTCAGCGTGCAGGTAAGCGTACTGCTCCGGCGTTAAGGTGTCGATGCCGTAGCCCATTGCTTCCAGTTTCAGCGCCGCAACTTCGGTGTTCAGTTCTTCCGGCAGTACGTACAGATTGTTTTTCAGCTCGCCCTTGTGCTCCAGCAGGTACTTCATGGCAAGGAACTGCATGGCAAAGGACAGGTCCATTACTTCTGCCGGATGGCCGTCGCCGCAGGCAAGATTTACAAGGCGGCCTTCGCCCAGCAGGTTCAGTTTGTGACCGTTGGGCATGGTGTAGGTGGTAATGTTTTTGCGCACTTCGTAAGGCGCTTCAACAGTCATTTCTTCAAGGTCTTTTACGTTAACTTCTACGTCAAAATGGCCTGCGTTGCTCAGTACAACGCCGTCCTTCATCAGCGGGAAGTGTTCTTTGGTAATAACATCCTTGCAGCCGGTAACGGTTACAAAGAAGTCGCCGTATTTGGCAGCTTCCTTCATCGGCATTACGCGGAAGCCGTCGAACACAGCTTCAATGCCTTTAATCGGGTCAATTTCCGTAACGATGACATTAGCGCCCAAACCTTTGGCACGCATGGCAACGCCTTTGCCGCACCAGCCGTAGCCTGCAACAACAACGGTTTTGCCTGCCACAACAAGGTTGGTGGTGCGCATAATGCCGTCCCAGGAGGATTGGCCCGTGCCGTATCTGTTATCAAACAGGTATTTGCAGTAAGCGTCGTTAACGGCAATCATCGGGAAAGCCAGTTTACCGGCTTCGTCCAGCGCTTTTAAGCGGTGCACGCCGGTAGTGGTTTCTTCACTGCCGCCGATAAGGTTCGGAATCAGCTCGCGGCGGGAATTGTGCAGCATGTTAACAAGGTCGCCGCCGTCGTCGATAATTAAAGACGGTTTGGTATCCAGCGCTTTACTCAAATACAAATCGTATTCTTCCTGGCTGCAGGCATGGGTTGCATAAACGGTAACGCCGCTGTCTGCCAGCGCTGCGGCAACGTCGTCCTGCGTGGAAAGCGGGTTGCTGCCGGTAACGACAACATTAGCGCCGCAGTTTTTCAAAGTCTGCGCAAGGTACGCGGTTTTTGCTTCCAGATGAATGGTTACAACCATATTCAAACCGTCGAATATTTTTTTACCGCCGTAGCGTTCGTTTAAAATATTCAGCAGCGGCATATGCTCTTTTACCCAGGCGATTTTTTGATGGCCGGAAGGCGCAAGGGCAATGTCTTTAATCATACTATCCATTAAAATTTTCCTCCTTGGTTTTAAGCTGCAATTTTTTTATGTTTTCCAAATAAGGCGGCTTAATAACGCCGTATTCGGTAATAATGCCTGTTATAAGTTCAGCGGGCGTAACGTCAAACGCAGGGTTATAGGCAAGTGCGTCCTGCGGCGCTGTAACAACGCCCTGCAAGCGCTTAACTTCGTCCGCGCTGCGTTCTTCAATTGGTATATCCGCCCCCGTGGCGATATTAAAATCAAACGTGTTGACTGGTGCGGCGATGTAAAAAGGTATGCCGTGGTGCTTTGCTGCCAATGCCACGCCATATGTGCCAATTTTATTGGCGGTATCGCCGTTTAAGGCAATGCGATCCGCACCGGTAACGACGGCGTTAATGCCCTTTTGTTTCATCGTCCATGCCGCCATATTATCGGTAATAACCGTTACCGGGATCTTGTCCTGCATCAGTTCCCACACCGTCAGGCGCGCGCCCTGCAAAAGCGGGCGTGTTTCATCGGAATAAACCATGTCAATTTTGCCCTGTGCGTACGCAGCACGAATAACGCCAAGAGCCGTGCCCCAGCCGCAGGTTGCCAGCGCACCGGCGTTGCAGTGCGTCAGGATGCGGGTATGCGGTGGCAAAAGTTCTGCGCCGTACTCGCCCATTTTTTTGTTGCAGGCGATATCGTCATCGTAAATTTTTATGGCAAGCGTTTCCAGCTGTGCTGCAATTTCATCCGGTGTTCTGCCCTGCCCTGCCAGTTCATCCGCTTTGGCGTACAGCTTGTTGGCTGCCCACGCAAGGTTTACTGCCGTTGGGCGGGCGGCGGTAAGTTCGTTGCGCACAGCGGCAAAAGCCTGTAAATTTGCCTTTCCTTCCTGCATAAGCTGTTGCCAGCCCAGCACCATGGCAAAACCTGCCGCAGCGCCGATAGCGGGTGCGCCGCGAACTTCCAGCCTTTTAATGGCTTCGGCAACACGCCGGTAAGTTGTGCATTTTATAAAGCTTATTTCCACCGGCAGCTTCGTCTGGTCTAAAATCTCCAGCGCGTCGTGCTGCCACTCCATTGTTTTAACCATGGCTGCCTCTTACAGTTTAAAACCGCCGAATTCTGCCATGCAGTGTGCGCAGCTGCAGCTTTCGCTGTCCTCGCTGTTATCGGCAATAAAGGCTTCAATCAGCTGTGCCATGTTTTTGCCGCTCTGCGCCATTGCTTCCACAACTTCGCTGTGGCTCAGCGGCGTCGGCGAAATGCCTGCCGCCATATTGGTAACAATGCTGCAGTTGGTGTAGCACATTTCGGCTTCGCGCGCCAGTACGGATTCCGGCAGGTTGGTCATGCCAACAAGGTCGCCGCCCAGCATGGCGAACATTTTAATTTCGGCCGCGGTTTCAAAACGTGGGCCTTCCGTGCAGACATAGCAGCCTGTTTTATGGAACGGGATTGCCGTTTTTTCGAGGCATTTGATAACTTTTGCACGCAGGCGCGGGCAGTACGGATTGGTAAAATCCACATGTGCCACGCCACGTTCCGGTGTATCATAAAAGGTGTTGACACGGCTTTTGGTAAAGTCAATCGCCTGGTCGCACACGACAAAATGCCCGGCTTTCATCTCTTTGTTCAAAGAACCTACTGCCGTAGTGGCAAAAATTTCTTCCGTGCCGAGGCTTTTCAGCGCCCAGATATTGGCGCGGTAATTTACTTTGTGCGGCGGTACGCTGTGCCCAACACCGTGGCGGGTAATGAACACCACCTGATTGCCGTGCAGTGTGCCAATTTTGCAAAGCGCGTCGCCGTAAGGCGTGGCAATAACCTTTTCTTCAAATCCTGCCAGCGCGTCCGGGCTGTAAACGCCGGTGCCGCCGATAATTGCTATTTTGCGCATGTTAATCCTCCTGTTTGTTTAAAATATCTATCAATGTTAGTAAGTCGGTCATTTTGTTTAAAACGTAATCGGGCTTGCCTTCTGTTAAAATAAAATTCCAGTCAAAGCTGGTATAACGCACGGCAGCCGTTTGGCAGCCTGCCGCCCTTGCACTCTGCAAATCATAAGGGCTGTCGCCGACCGCAAGGCAGTCCGCACCTGTTAAACCGAGGCTTTTGAGCGCCATCAGGCTTGGGCCGGGCAAAGGCTTGTTTTCGGAGCAATCGTCACAGGCTATGATCCTATCGAAGTATTTAACCAAATCATAACAGCCCAAGTCGCGGATTGCCGCCGGCCGCTTTTTGGAAGTGACAACTGCCATTTTAATGCCACTCTGCTTTAACGCGGAAAGTGTTTCGCCAACGCCGTCAATGCTTTCTATCAATTCATCATGCCGCGTGCGCTGATAGGCACGGTAGGCATCGCAAAACTTGTCTGCCATTTCATCCGGCATGTAAGCCGTAACGGCTGTGCGCATCGGCAGGCCGAAACCGGCAACCAGTTCGCTGTCACTCGGAACCGGCATGCCAAACTGCTTAAACGTATGGCGGAACGATTCCAGAATCAGCGGCGTGGTATTTACCAGCGTGCCGTCAAGGTCAAATAAAACTCCCTTTATCTTCACAAAAATCTCCTTAAAATCACATGGGCTTTATCTTTTAATGATACCATAAATGCGCCCTAAAATAAAGATTGGCGGCTTTGATTTCTCAAAACCGCCATAATCATGCCGTCAATATTTTTCTAAAATCATAATGCCGTCTTTTTCTTTAACGATGCGAAGATTCTGTACTGCTTCCGGATTTTGCAGGCGCTTAAATTCCAGGCGGCGCACTACAATGTATTTCGGTGCTGCGTCGGTAACGGCGTTCTTTAAAGCATCGGTTTTCGGCAGCATCTCCTCGCCCGCTATGCCGGTGTAATACATAAAGCCCGGGCGCAGGAACTTATCAACGTAAACCGTTTTAGTTGTATCGCAGGTTGCCACGTATTCCGCCGCCATGGTTTTAACACTGAATTTATCAGCAACCGGCGGCAGGATGAACGAAAATGCAATCAGCATAGTTAAAAAGCCCATTGCCGCATGCAGATAGCCTGCAAAAATTACATCGCGCTCGCGCCACAGGAACCACAGGATTACCAATCCGATAACAATGGTCGTACCGCTTAAAACGCTGGCTTCCAAAGCTGCTTCCGGCAGCTGCTGGCCGCCAATGTACCAGCCTACGCCAAGCAGGCCGAACATTACAACCGTGCCGATAACCCACGAGATAAGCGATTCGCCGCGCTGGCTTTCAAGCCTTGCCAAGTTCCAGCCGACGATAATCGCCAGCGCCGGGAACATCGGCAGAATGTAGGAAACCAGTTTGGTCTGCGAAATGCTGAAGAACAACAGCACAAACACCCACCAGATGTTGAAGAAGGACATTTTTTCAAGCTCATCACTGCTGGCTTCGGATATAGACGCCCGCAGGGATTGAAGCAATATGCCCGTCCACGGGAACATGCCGAGAATAATTACCGGCAGATAATACCACCACAGTACGCGGTCGGGGTGTTCCGGTGTGGTAAAGCGCGTAAGGTTATGGAAGCCAAGGAAAGTGTTGATGAAATCCATGCCGTGCACCTGATACATTAAGTAGTACCACGGCGCGGCAATGGCAAAATACAGCACCAGCCCGCGGATAACGTGCATTTTTAAAATTTCGCGCAGGTTGCCGGTAAACACAAGGTGCAGAAAAATTATCGCACCGGGGAAAACAATGCCGATAGGCCCTTTGGTAACGGTTGCCAGCGCCATGGCGATGTACATTACCCAGTACCATTTATGCAGGTAGCACAAAAGCGCCGCCGTCATGAAAAACAGCAGCGTCGTATCGGTAACGGCCGCCTTGCCCAGATAGAAAAATTCCACGCAGGTAGTTAAAACGATGGAAGCCCAGAAGCCTGCGCGTTCACTGAAGATGTTGCTGACGGAAAAATACAGCATAACGCTGGTGGCAACCGCCATTAACGCAGCCGGGAAACGCGCCGCAGCTTCGCCGTCGCCGAACAACCCGAAGGAAATGCTGACGAGCCAGTAATACATAGGCGGCTTGTCGTACCAATAGTTATCAAAAATACGCGGCGAAAGGAAATCGCCGTACTTAATCATCTCGCGCGCCGTTTCCGCATAAACGGGTTCGTCCGGGTCAAACAGCGGTACGGAGCCGATGCCCCACATAATGGTTATCAGTGCTAAAACTGCAATAATAATCAGGCTTTGCAGGTTTAAATTTTTCATCAATTACCTTCCTTCCGGCGTGTTAAATAATCGTTGTAGGTTTTGGGTATGCCGTGCTCAATATCCATTTGCGGCACAAAGCCGAGCAGGCTTTTCAGTTTATCATTGCTTAAAACCGAGCGGAAAATATCGCCTTCGCGCGCAGGCGCATAGTTTACAGTTAAATCATGCCCGCAGGCGGATTTAAACGCGCCCAAAAGCTCATTCAGCGAGGTTTCCCTGCTGGTGGAAATGTTGATTACGTTAAAGCCCTGCAGGTTTAATGCTTTGGCGGCTGCTTGGGCAATATCACCGGCGTACACAAAATCGCGCGTCTGCTCGCCGTTGCCGAACACTGTCAGCGGCTTATCCTGCACCAGCAGCTTGCAGAAAATGCTGATAACGCCGCCTTCCCCACCTTCGCCCTGACGTTCGCCGTACACGTTGGCAAAGCGCAGCACAATGCTGTTTATGCCGTACAAGTCATGGTACATGCGCAGGTAATGCTCGCTGGTCATTTTGGTAATGCCATAGCATGATGTCGGCACAAGCGGCAAATCCTCCGTCAGCGGGATGTTGGGGTTATCGCCGTAAACGGCGGCGCTGGAGGAAAATACCACGGTTTTAACGCCGTACTTACGGCAGCTTTCCAGAATATTCAGCAGGCCGATAAGATTGGTATTGCAATCCTCCTGCGGGTGCTGCAGGGAATACGGCACCATTGTCTGCGCCGCAAAGTGAATAACGGCGTCAAACTTTTCCGCTGCAAACAGCTTGTCAACCGTGCCCAAATCACAAATATCGCCCACGCAAAGCTTCATGCCCTGCGGGACGTGTTTGGCTGAACCGGTGGAAAGATTATCAAGCACAACGGTTTCATGTTCTTTTTGCGCGTCAAGGTGCGCCAACAGGTGCGAGCCGATAAAACCGGCGCCGCCCGTAACAAGTAATTTCATCAACTGTCTCTCTCTTTCAGATTATTGGCAGACATAATATTGGAACCGAACGCACGGATAGAAACAAACGCGCCCAGCAAAAACGGAAAATATTCCGCGGTAAAACGCCACAAAACGGCCATAATGCCAACCGTGCCTTCCGGCAGAAGCGCGGTAAACAGCACAAGGAAGCCTGCTTCGGCAATGCCGCTGCCGCCTGGCGTCGGCGAAAAGTACAGCACAAGGTTCAGCAGCACCATGCGCCCCATTACCTGTAACCAGTCAAACTGGATGTTCATACCGAGGAAGAACATAGGCACGGTTGCGTAAATGCCCAAAAGGCTGAAGCCGGATTCAATAAAGGCACGCAGCACCATCAGCGGGTGCCTGCCGATAATGAACGACGCTTTTTTAAATTCGTTATAACTGTTAAAGCATTTGCGCCGGTAATCATGCGAAAACTTGCTTGTGAGCGCCACCAGCCAGAACTCCGGATAGCGTGTGCGCATTAAAAGCACAACGGCTACCGGTATGGAAATAAAGATTACCGATACCGTGGCAATCACTGCAGGCGGCATCCATTCGCTCAGGAACGGGTCGCTGTAAAGCACAACCGGCACCAGCAGAATTAAAAAAGTTATCGACATAATCGTGCGCACAAAAACAATTACCGTTGCTTTGGCAACAGGCACATTAGCGCGTTTCATAAACATAATCTGCGCTATAGCGCCGCCGCTTGCGCCCGGCGTAAGCACCGCCAGAAAGTAATTGCTTAAAACTACATTGATAACCTCTTTAACGCTCAGGCGTTCATCGGTAACGCGCGCCAGTGTCATCAGCCTCAGGCCGTCAAAAATAAGCCCTACAGCCAGAATGCCAAAGGCAGCCGCAATGCTCCAGGGTTTAAACATGGTTAAATACTGAAGCGCCCTTATATCAAATGTAAAGTAGATAACTGCCGCCGAAATCAGGACAATAATTACAAAAACCAGCAGCAGCCTGCGTAACAATTTTTTGTTCATAATTAAAGCCCGCCAAAATTAATTAATTTTATTCCGTGCTCCCTGACTATCTCTTTATTTTCTGCCGCCAGAAACGCGCCAAGCTCGTCCTGCCAGTGGTAACCCCATGTAAAATGCCTTACCAGCTCTGCGCTGTCAAGCCCCGGGTGGGTCATAATTTCGCTTGTGCCTTCCGGCAGGTTCAGCAAAATGTTTTTTACTAGTTCCGCATTTAAATTGCCGCCTGCCAGCATGCCAAAAAAGTGCTGCGGGTAAATAAGCCCCGCGCTTTGGGCTTTGCCTTTTGCCAGCATCGCGCAAAAGCTCAGGCCGTCACGGCCGATTTTTCTGCCCATTCCTGCTTCAAAGCCGCCGGACCAGAAAATATTTTCGCCCGGCATGCGGATTTTTTTGATACCGTACTTTTCACACAGGCGCACGACTATACCGGCGATGCCGGGCAGGACGTGCATATGCTGATGGCTGTCGATATGCGTCGGTTTAATGCCGGCAATCAGCACTTTTTCTATCTGTGTTTCCAGTTCTTTTACCAGTTCATTTTTCTTTATACTACCAGTATACCATTTTTTTGCAAAAACTGTATAATCTTCCGCAAAAACTCCGCCCGCAGTTAATAAAGAATTTACGCCGCTTGTGCAGGCAGGCTTAACGCCGCCCACCAAAGTGAGATGAATACCCACGCCCAAAGACGGATTTGCCTTAGCAAGCTGCACGGCTTCATCAAAATACGGCGCGCTGGGCATCAGCGAAGTACTGGTAATGATACCTTCGCTGTGACCCTTAATAATTCCTTTATTTATCAGTGAATGCAGTCCGAAATCATCGGCGTTGATTATCAGTTGTTTCATGGTTTCTCCGGTTAAATGCGTTTGTAGTTGGCAAAATGCAGCTTTACAAAATTACCCAGTGCATCTTTGCCAAGTTTTTGCGCCAGCATACGGGCGCAGTCTGTTGCAGCAGGTCCTCCGCCCTTCGGCAGCGGCATCCCCGCCTGCGCTTCAAGTTCAGCCATAATGCGCAAAAATTCTGCGCGCGCCAGTACGGACGCAGCCGCAACGGCGATATCGGCTTCCGCCTTGGGCATTTGCACTACATTGACCTGCGGGAATTTGGCGTTTACCATGCCGCGGATATTGTTGTTGGCGGCGAAACGGTCAACCAGCGCGTAATTGCACTGTGGGCATTTTGCCAGCGCGGCACATAAAGCTGCCGAATGCCCGCTGCTGAGCAGATGGTTTAAGTTCTGCCCCGCTGCCTTTATCTGGCTGTAACGGTAGTTATACATTTTCGGCGTTAACGCCAGAACGGAAGTAGCAAGTGCCGTTTTTTCAATTTCAGTGCGCAACTTCAATACATCTTTATCGCTGACAATTTTGCAGTCCTTAACGCCAAGGTTGAACAGCTGTGCAGCGCTTTTTTCGTCGCAGATAACGGCGGCAACAACCAGCGGCCCGATAAAATCGCCCTTTCCTGATTCGTCGCTGCCAGCCCAGATGCCCTGAAAATCAGGGAAATCCTTTAACAGGCGGTAATCAGCACCAGCGGCGTCCTCCTGCATTAAAACGCTTTTGCATTTATCGGTAAAGTCGGTGTTTTTACCGCTCCATACCAGTTTAATGCCCTTTTTTCCGTTATAAACGGAAAGCGTTGTTTTATCGATGCCGCTTGTCAGCACCAGCTGCCTGCCGTACTGCAAATCTTTTTCTTCGGCGGCAATGCCGTTGTTTGCAAAATTTTGTACCAGCCCCGCAATGTAGGCTTTAAAATCAGTGCTCAAGCTCTGCCTCCGCTGCGGCTGCTGCCAGCTGCATAATTTTTTTCAGCGGTACGCCGCTTGTTTCCGCCAATTTGCGGCAGTCCTCAAATTCCGGCGCAATGTTTAAAATCCTTTCGCTGTCCTGCGCGTATTTAACTTTTACCATGCCCTGCGGCAGAGCAACTTCGATAAAGCTTCTGTCGCTGCAATGGCGCGCCACATCGTAATAACGGATGCCCAAAGTAGTAGTTTCTGTTAAAATGATTTTTTCCAGCACCGGCAAAGCTTCCGGTTTCATCAGTACGGAAAGCATCTGCGCTGGGCGGCCCTTTTTCATAATTATAGGCGTAATCCATGCGTCAAGCGCACCGGCAGCCATCAGTTTTTCCTGCACATAAGGCCAGACTTCGCCGCTCATATCGTCGATGTTGCATTCTGCGACCGTCAGCCCGCTTTCGTGTTTATCTTCAATGCTGCCAAACGTTACGCGCAGCACGTTGGGTATTTCAAGGTTGCGTGTTCCCGCACCGTAGCCGACTTTTTCCGCAGTAAAGCCCTGCGGCATATCAACGGAAGTTTTGGCAAGCGCCGCCATTAAAGCAGCACCGGTCGGCGTGGTAAGCTCGCGCGCTACGTTGCCCTGCGCATAACGCAGCCCGTGTGACAAAAGTTCCGCCGTTGCGGGCGCAGGCACCGGCATTAAACCGTGCGCACACTGCACAAAGCCGTAGCCGGTTTTAATTTCGGATACATAAATTTCTTCAACGCCAAGGTATTCCAGTGCCAGGCAGCTGCCAACGATGTCGATAATCGTATCAATCGCGCCGACTTCATGGAAATGCACTTCTTCCAGCGTTTTGCCGTGTACTTTGGCTTCGGCAAGCCCCAGCATACGGAACACGCCGACAGCTTTTTCCTTAATGCTATCACTCAAAGCTGAATTTTCTATGATGGTTTTAATTTCGCTGAAGCCTCTGTGTTCGTGGTGGTTATGGTGATGCATTACCGTTTCTGCACCGTCATGCGCATGGCAGCAGTGATGTTCATGCCCTTCTTCATGCTCATGGTGGTGACAGCAATGCTGTCCGTCTTCATCATGGTGATGATGTTCCTCGCCCTCGTGATGATGGCAGTGGTGTCCGCCATGCCCACCGTGGCAGTGAGCGTGTTCCTCCAGCTCTGCCGCTTCAACTACGCCCGGCACTTTTACGTTAAAATACGTAGCGTTAATGCCGCATTTATCGGCACGCGTGTTAATAAGTTCGTATTCGCCCAAATTCATTTTTTGCAGCTCGGCTGCGATAAAATCCGCGTCAGCGCCCAAATCCAAGAGCGCGCCCAGCAGCATGTTGCCGCTGATGCCGGAAAACGCTTCTATGTAAAGTGCTTTTTTCATATTCTCACCTCATATGATTGATAATGCTTGCCATGCGGCCTGCGCCGAACCCATTATCGATATTGACAACGGCCACGCCTGCCGAGCAGCTGTTCAGCATGCCCAAAAGCGCCGATAAGCCCTTGAAGTTTGCGCCATAACCAACGCTCGTCGGCACGGCAATAACGGGTTTATCCACCAGACCGCCGACAACGCTTGCCAGCGCGCCTTCCATACCGGCAACAACGATAACAACATTCGCCTCGCGGATGATATCAATTTTGCTGAACAGGCGGTGAATTCCTGCCACACCGACATCGTACACGCGCTTAACGGTGTTGCCCATAATTTCAGCAGTCAGTGCGGCTTCCTCCGACACCGGCAAATCGCTGGTGCCTGCCGTCACAACGGCAATGTAACGCTTTTCATCCTTCGGCAGCGGGCGGCGTTCAATTTTAATAAAACCGGCGTCCTTGTAATATTCGGCATCCGGCACAACCGCTTTAACGGCGGCAAATTTTTCTTCGCTGGCGCGCGTGCCGATGATATTGTCATGCACTTCTGCCAGACGCGCCATAATTGCTGCTGTCTGTTCCGGCGTCTTTCCTTCGCAGTAGACAACCTCGGCAAAACCCTGACGCAGGCTGCGCTCGTGGTCAATCATGGCAAAGCCCAAATCGCTGTATTCACTGCTGCGCAGCTTTTCCAAAAATGCTGCGTCATCAATTTTACCCGCTTTAAAATCGTTCAGTAATTCTTGTACCTGCTTTTTATATTCCATAGTTCAAAATCCTTTTTAACTCTCAAAAATAAGTTCTTCCAACTATATAATTATACAACTTAAAGCGGGCTTATAGCAAGCAGTTCAATTACTTTGCGTTATTTTAACGCATAAGCCGTCAAATCGGCGGTAAGCGTTACGCCGCTGGGCAAACCCTCCGTATTGCGCTCCATAACGGCGTTGCTGACGGTTACAAGCCGTCCGTTATTTTGCAATTCATCCAGAAATTCAGCCGTTTTATAAAAATTGCCGTTTAAAATTATTTTTAAGGTCACTGCTTCGTAAGCTTTTTTGGTTTGTTTTTGCGGCGGCACAGGTTTAATGCTCTGCACGCGCAGATTATATTTTCCTGCCAGCTCCGTATATTCACGGATGAGTTCTGCCGCCGTTACTTCTTCCGGTAAAAGTTTATATGCCATTTCCACAGCCTGCGCCTGTTCTGCCGTAAAAGCTTCGTAATCGCGGTATTCTTCCGCAAAGCTGCGATAATTTACAAGCCGCTGTTGTTCTTCCGCCAGTAAATTTTGTGTAAGCTGCCCCCTGTTTTGCAGCGGGTCTATAGCTAAAAATTTTATTGCTAAACACACCGCCACGGCGGCGATTAAAAGCAGGCTGTATTTATCGGTGCGTTTTAAATTTTGCAGTTGCAAATAAAATTCCTGCATCAATTACTTCCTCTCTAACAGCAAATTAAAAGCGGCGTAACTTCTTCCTTCAAATTGCGCGGTTTTAAGTTCTGTCAATTCTGTTTCAGCTTGCTTACCTAATGCTTCGGCAAACTCAACGGCTTTAGGCATATCCGGCGCGTAGCCGCTGATTATAATTTCCATATTTTCACTGCCCTGCTCTATCTTTTCCAGCCAGCAGCCTGTTGGCGTACTTTCCGCTACGTCTGACAAAACCTGCTGCCAGTCTGTATTTTGCTTGCGCAGATTTTCCGCCAGTTTTAAGCGGTGGTTGATTTTTTCATTAAATGCAGCGGCATCTTCATAACGCTGCTGCCATTTGCCCATCGCAGCAATTTGCTGCTGAACTTTTTGTAAATCGTTTTGCACGCTGTAAAGCTGTACAAGCTGCCACGCCCACGCAGCTAAAAAGCAGGCTATGCAGCAGGCAGCAGCGGCACGGTATGCCTGCCAGCGGTTAACGGTAAAAGTGTTTTGCTTTAGCGGCAGCAAATTTAGCTTACAGCCATTTAAATAACACAGTGCAGTGCCAATAACAGCGGCAAAACTATCAAGCTGCTGTAAATATTCTGCCGGTAAAGTTTCCGCAAAACCAACGCTGTGAGTTATATCGTTGATAACAACCGGTAAACCAGCTGTTTCTAATTCTTTCTGCAAATCAGCATTGATATTGCCGTTGATAACAAGCTGTTTAAATTCTGTTTCAGGCAAAGCTGCCTGCATTTCTGCAATGCCAGCCACTATATTTACGGCGTTAATTTCACTGTTAAACTGCTTTTGCAATACCGGTAAAGCATTATTAAACGCCGTTAGTACTGCTTCGTTTTCGCCGGTACAATCAAACAATATAAAATCCGTATAGCTTTTATTAAAGGTTTGTTCAACAGCGGCAGAACGCAAAAATACGCCGCATAACGGTAAATCAAGCTGTGCGGCAATTTCCGTAAATGTTTTAGCAGCAGTCTGTGGCATTACCGCTGCCGTAACTTTGTTCAGGCCTTCAGTATTTTCCGTTAAGTACGCCGCCGCATAATTAAAACTTTCCGATTCGATGTTCAATTCATGTGCCAGTTCCCATCGTGCGGCTTCCTGTAATTCACTGTCTGCCATATTTGGCATCTCCAAAGTCAGAATGGCAGAATTATCTGCGCCAACAGTAAATACAACGGCATCAGCGTTAATCTTTTCATGCTTAACAATGCCGTTAATAAAATCTGCCAAAGCAGAAGCCTTATAACTTAAAGCAGTATCCTGTAATTCCTGCGGCAATGTTTCCTGATAAAGTGCGGTAACAACAGGCGTGCGTTTTGCTCCGTCCACAACGGCAAATTTGATGTTAGTGCCGCCGATATCGATAGCAAGCAGCTTTTTAAAACGTTTCTGCAAAAGTTTATTCAGTAAAATTTTATAATTCATCGTCATCCCCTAAAACAAAAATAACTGCCAGTAAAAATTAAACAAAAACGGCTGGTAAAGTATTGTTACAAATGCCGCAAAGCACAAAAACGGCCCGAAAGGAATTGCGTCACCTTTGCTTTTTACGCCGCTTACCAGCAGCAGCATGCTTATAATACCGCCCATGATAAAAGCGAGCAGCAAAAACAATAGCGTCCCTTCCACACCCAGCCATAAACCGACAGCGGCGCTTAATTTAACATCCCCTCCGCCCATGCCGCCGCTGCTAATAACAAATATCAGCAGCATTACTGCAAAACCAACTGCTCCCCCAAGCAACATATCCATAACGTCCTGCGGCGTATACAGTAAATTATACAGCCCGCCGCTGACGGCAATAACGCCAACCAATCCGTCCGGTATAATCTGTGTTTTATAATCAATTAAACTTATCAAAATCAAGCACGATATTAAAACAAACATCATCGCAAGCGGCAGAACAGGTTTAAAATGCAGGGCGCATAATGCAAAGGCTGTGCCCGTTAAAAATTCTGCCAATAAATTACTTCTGCCGTAAACTGTGCCGCAATAACGGCTGGCACATAATTTTAAAAGCCTGCCCGCAGCAGCGCCAAGCGCAAAATAAAAAGCCAACCAAATTGTCACCGGTTAATCACCATACACAAAAATATTGCTGCGCGTTAAAAGCGGCAGCGTCATTATTATAAAACAAAAACACCGGCAGATGCAATAAACATCCGCCGGTGTCACAAATTCGTTAAAAATTAAATTATAAATTATTTGCCGGTGCGGCCGCGTTTGGTAAACGGTTTGCCTTCTTTGCAAAGCGGGCAGTCGTTCGGGTCGTAGGTAGGCACATCAAGGTGTAGCAATGCTTCGGTGCGCATGCCAAAATCAACCTTGCCGCCGCTGCGGTCAACCAACAGTCCAATACCAACCGGCACGCCGCCGTGTGCTTTAACAACTTCCAGCACTTCTTTAACGCTGCCGCCGGTGGTAACAATGTCTTCAACAATTAAAACACGGGTGCCTTCCGGAATCTGGAAGCCGCGTTTCAAAGTCATTTTGCCGTTTTCGCGTTCGGTAAAAATAGCGCGGGTGCCAAGTGCCTTGCCAACTTCGTGTGCCAGCAAAATGCCGCCGGTCATAGGGCCTACAACCAGTTCAACATTGTCTGCCGCATAGCGTTCAGCCAGTTCCTGGCACAGCATTTCCGTATATTTCGGGTGCTGCAGCACGTTGAATTTTTCAACATACATCGGGCTGTGCAGGCCGCTGGTCAGCAAAAAATGGCCGTGCAGCACTGCTTCGGTTTCTTCCAACAACTGCATTACTTCTTTTTCCTGCATCATAAGTTTATACACCTCTTATTTCTGCTGCAATGCTTTGTGCCGCAGCTTTTTTATCTTCTGCTTTGGTAATCGGCCTGCCCACAACAATATGGGTCGAACCGTTTTTCAGGGCGCCTGCCGGTGTGGCAATCCTGCTCTGGTCGTTAATGGCAGCGCCTGCAGGGCGGATGCCGGGTGTTACAATCAAAAAGCCTTCGCCGCACGCCTCGCGGATGCCTGCCGCTTCCTGCGGGGATGCAACAACGCCGTCCATGCCTGCTTCTTTGGCAAGTTTCGCCAAAGCGATTACCTGTTCGGCAATGCTGTTTTTATAATTAAGGTCTGCATACTGTTCTTCGTCGATGCTGGTCAGCACGGTAACGGCAATCAGCTTAGGTGCAGGGCGTCCCAGTTCCGCCGCTTTGGCGTGTACAGCCTTTACTGCTTCCTGCATCATCTTTTTACCGCCGATGGCATGTACGTTCAGCATATCCGCGCCAAGCGTGGTTAAAACGGAAAGCGCGCTGGCAACGGTGTTGGGAATGTCATGCAGCTTCAAATCCAGAAACACCTTTTTATTATGCTCTTTTAAAAAGCGGATCATCTCGCTGCCTGCGGCATAGTAAAGCTCCATGCCGACTTTATAATGGCAGACGCTGTCGCCCAACTCCTCGACGCAGGCTTTTGCCAGTTCAGCGGTCGGGAAATCAAGTGCAACTATCAAACGTTCATCACTCATGGCTTACTCCTTTCCGCTGCGCAGGGCAAAGCTGCCTTCCGGCAGAGCCGCGCCGATCATGTCGGTAAGTTTATCAATGCCGTGCCTGTCCATATAGTTCAAAATGCCGTGGCTGATGGTTTCGGCAATAGTCGGATTACGGAAGTTGGCCGTGCCGACAGCAATGGCGCTGGCGCCGCACAGGAAGAACTCAATCGCGTCCTCCGCAGTTTCAATTCCGCCCATGCCGATAATAGGCACATGCACCTTCTGCGCTACCTCGTAGCACATGCGCACGGCAACAGGGCGCACTGCCGGGCCGCTTAACCCGCCGGTGATATTTCCAAGCATCGGGCGCTGGCGTTCAATGTCAATCTTCATGCCGATAAGCGTATTGATTAAGGAGATAGCGTCTGTGCCTGCCGCTTCGACAGCCAGTGCCATTTCCGTAATGCTGGTTACGTTAGGGGAAAGTTTGGTGATAACGGTTTTGCTGAAATTCTTTTTAACCTGTTCTACAACGGCAGCGGCGCTTTCCGGACATGTGCCGAAAGCAATGCCGCCCTGTTTTACATTCGGACAGGATATGTTGATTTCCACCGCGTTAACGCCGTCAACGTCAAGTTTGTGTGCCAGTTCGCCGTATTCCTCCGGCGAAGATGCCGCAATGTTGACGATAACGGGCACGTCATATTTACGCAGTTTGGGCAGCGTTTCAGTCAAAAAGTAATCGCTGCCGGGGTTTTCCAGACCGACGCAGTTCAGCATGCCGGACGGAGTTTCCACAGCTCGCTGTCCTTTGTTGCCTTCGCGCGGCAGCAGCGTCGTGCCTTTAACGCACACCGCGCCGACTTTTTCCAAATCAAGAAAATCGGTAAATTCCAAACCAAAGCCAAAAGTACCGGAGGCAGTGGTAACCGGCGTCTGCATTTTTAAACCGGCGATATCAACCGCCAGGCGTCCGTCATACAATTTTGCGTTTACCATTCGCCCACCTCCTCAGCCCAGAATACCGGGCCGTCAGTGCAAACCTTCAGGCGTTTGCCAATGCCGCTGCACGAGCAGGACAGACACGCGCCCAAACCGCACGCCATGTATTTTTCAAGTGATACCTGGCATTTAACGCCGTATTCTTGCGCTGCTTCCGCAACGGCTTTCATCATCGGCACTGGGCCGCAAACATAAACAATGTCGTATTTGCCGCTTGCCAAAAGTTCCGGCAGCACTGCCATAACAGTGCCTTTGGTGCCGCAGCTGCCGTCGTCGGTGGTTAAGTGCATAACCGGGCACAAATCTTCGTACAGCTCCGTCCAGAACAGCTCGTCGGCAGTACGCCCGCCCATAACAATCTCTGCCTTGCCTTTGCCAAAGGCAGATGCCAGATACAAGAGCGGTGCAAGCCCCAGCCCGCCGCCTACAATCAGCGGGTGCTCGGCATTCATGTCAAAACCGTGCCCCAACGGGCCGACGATGCTTAATTTATCGCCGCTGCAATATTCTGCCAGCAGCTTGGTAGCGTCGCCGATAATACGGTAAATCATGGTAATGGTGCCGTCATTTTTGTTAACGGCTGCCACGCCGAACGGACGGCGCAGCAGCGGTGCAGTACGGTTAAACACCTGCACGTTTACAAACTGCCCCGGAACGGCAAGCTCTGCCAGCTCCGGCGCATAAACTTCTATTAATTTTGTTGAACTGTTTAAGACACGCTGGCCTACAACTTTAGCTTCAACTATTTTTTTAGGCATATATCAGCCCTCCCAGGCAAGATCCTGCAAAGCCACGATGCTTACAACGCGGCGGCGGCGCATAGCGCTCATTACATGCTGCAATTCGCGTGCCGTATCCAGAGAAGTCAGGCAGGCAATGGCATGTTCAACCGTGGAGCGGCGGATTTTGAAACCGTCGCGTTCGGCGTCGCGCCCGTGGTTTGTTGTATTGATAACCATACTGATATGGCCTTCTTTAATTTCGTCCAGAATGTTCGGGCTGCCTTCGCTTACTTTGGTGGCTACCCTTACTTTTACGCCGTGGCTCTGCAAATATTCTGCAGTGCCGCCGGTTGCGGTAATTTCATAGCCCAAATCGGCAAAGCCCGCAGCAATTTCGCACGCTTCTTCCTTGTCCATATCGGCAACGGTAATCAAAATCGAACCTTCGTGCGGCACGTTAATGCCGGCAGCAATGCAGGCTTTGTACAGCGCGCGCGAATACTGGTAGTCGATTGCCATAACCTCGCCGGTGGATTTCATTTCCGGTCCAAGGGTAATATCGACGTTGCTCATCTTGTTGAAGGAGAATACCGGCGCTTTAACTGCATAGTAATCCGGGAAGAGCTGCAAGCCCGGGCGGAAGCCCTGCTCGCGGATGCCGTGGCCCATTGCGCATTTGGTTGCAACGTCAACCATCTGAATAGTGGTAACTTTGCTGAGGAACGGCACGGTACGGGAAGAACGCGGGTTAACCTCGATAACGAACACTTCGTTGTTGCGCACGATGTACTGAATGTTAATCATGCCGTGAACTTCAAGGCCGATGGAAATTCTGTTGGTATAGTCGATAATCGTTTTAATAACGGATTCCGACAGAGTACGCGGCGGATATACGGCAATGGAGTCGCCGGAGTGTACGCCTGCGCGTTCGATATGCTCCATAATGCCCGGAATCAATACGTCGGTGCCGTCGCAGATAGCGTCAACTTCAACCTCGGTGCCCTGTAAGTAATGGTCAACCAGTACCGGGTGTTCATGCGATGCCTTTACAGCGTTCGTCATGTAGTATTTCAGTTCGTCGTCGTTGTAAACGATTTCCATAGCGCGGCCGCCGAGTACGTAGGACGGGCGCACCATTACCGGGTAGCCGACATCGGCAGCGGCTTTCAAAGCGCCTTCGGTGTCGAATACAGTATGTCCTTTCGGGCGCGGAATATTGCAGGAGGTCAGCAGCTCATCAAAACGTTCGCGGTCTTCGGCGCGGTCAATGCTTTCCACGCTGCTGCCCAAAATCTTAATGCCTGCTTTTTCCAGCGGGCCTGCAAGGTTAATCGCAGTCTGTCCGCCAAACTGTACAATAACGCCTTCCGGTTTTTCTTTATCCAGAATGTTCAGTACGTCCTCAATCGTCAGCGGCTCAAAATACAGGCGGTCGCTGGTGTCAAAGTCGGTACTTACGGTTTCAGGGTTGTTGTTGATGATAATGGTTTCGTAGCCAAGCTCTTTCAGCGCCCATACGGAATGTACGGAGCAGTAGTCGAACTCAACGCCCTGACCGATACGGATCGGGCCGGAACCAAGTACGGCAACTTTCTTCTTGTCGCTTACTTCAACCTCGTCTTCTTCCGCATAGGTGGAATAATAATACGGGGTTGCAGCTTCAAATTCTGCGGCGCAGGTATCAACCATTTTATAAGTCGGGATAATACCCCAGCCTTTGCGCATTTCGCGTACTTCCTGCCATGTTTTGCCAATGTAGCCCGCAATAACAACGTCTGCAAAGCCCATCTTTTTGGCAGCGCGCATCAAATCTTCCGTCATCGGTTCGGACTTAATGCGTTTTTCCATGTTGACGATGTTCATAATCTTCTGTAAGAACCATTTGTCAATCATGGTAATTTCATGCACTTCGTCAATCGTCACGCCACGGCGGAAGGCTTCGGCGATAACAAACAGGCGCTGGTCATCAATCAGGTGGATGCGGTCATGCACTTCTTCGTCGCTCAGCGCTTTCAGTTCAGGCATTTCCAAATGGATAAGGCCGATTTCCAGAGAGCGTACTGCTTTTAAGAGTGATGCTTCCAGCGTTCTTTCGATAGCCATAACCTCGCCGGTTGCTTTCATCTGGGTGCCCAGAGTGCGGTCGGCGGTAACAAATTTATCAAACGGCCAGCGCGGGAATTTCAAAACTACATAGTCCAGCGAAGGCTCGAAGCACGCCGTCGTCTTTTTGGTAACGGCGTTCTGAATTTCGTCCAGAGTGTAGCCAACGGCAATTTTACTTGCAACCTTGGCAATCGGGTAACCGGTTGCTTTGGAAGCCAGCGCCGAAGAACGGCTTACACGCGGGTTAACTTCGATTACATAATAACGGTAGGAGTTCGGGTCCAGCGCAAGCTGTACGTTGCACGCGCCGCGCACGCCAAGCTCACGTACTATGTCAATGGAAGCCTGACGCAGCATCTGTACTTCGTGGTCGCTCAAAGTCTGTGCCGGTGCGGCAACAACGGAGTCACCGGTATGCACACCAACCGGGTCAAGGTTTTCCATGGAGCAGACGGTAATGCAGTTGTCATCAGCGTCGCGCAGAACTTCATATTCAATTTCCTTCCAGCCGGCAACGCTGCGTTCAATCAGCGCCTGGCCGATAAGGCTATAAAGCAAACCTTTGCTTACGATGTCGTCCAGCTCGTCCATGTTTTCGGCAATGCCGCCGCCGGTGCCGCCCAAAGTATAAGCCGGGCGAACGATAAGCGGGAAACCAACCTCACGCGCAAACTCTTTAGCTGCGGATACGGTTTCAACAATCGTGCTTTCCGGAATCGGCTGGTTGATTTTTTCCATCGTTTCCTTAAACAGCTCGCGGTCCTCGGCGCGTTTAATGCTTTCAATCTGGGTGCCCAGCAGTTTAACATTGTATTCGCGCAAAATGCCCTGTTTGTCAAGGTCAATGGCAAGGTTCAAGCCAACCTGCCCGCCCAGAGTTGCCAGCATGGCGTCCGGGCGTTCGCGTTTAATAACGCTTTCCAAAAATTCTACGTTTACAGGCTCAACGTAAACGCGGTCGGCAATATGCACGTCCGTCATAATGGTAGCCGGGTTGCTGTTAACCAGTACAACCTCCAGCCCTTCTTCTTTCAAAGCGCGGCAGGCCTGTGTGCCGGAATAGTCAAATTCTGCCGCCTGCCCGATAATAATCGGGCCCGAACCGATAACCAGTACTTTTTTTACATTTTGCAGCTTCGGCATAATCAGCGGCCTCCCATCATTTTAATAAAGCGTTCAAACAAATATTCGTGGCCGCCCGGTCCGGGGCTTGCCTCCGGATGGTACTGCACGGTAAAGGTCGGGTGGTCAAGGTAACGCACGCCTTCAATCGTGTGGTCGTTCAGCGAAATATTTGTAATTTCAATATTCTTACCTTCCAGCGATTTTTCATCAACGGCATAGCCGTGGTTCTGGGAGGTAATCATTACTTTGTGTTCCAGCAAATCCTTAACCGGGTGGTTAATGCCGCGGTGGCCGAACTTCATTTTATAAGTATCGCAGCCGTTGGCAAGCGCCATCAGCTGGTGGCCAAGGCAGATACCGAAAATCGGGCGTTTGCCGATGAATTTTTTAACTTCTTCGATAACCGTAGTCAAATCCTTCGGGTCTCCCGGTCCGTTGGAAAGGAAAATTCCGTCCGGCTGGGAAGCCAGAACTTCCTGCGCGTCGGTGAACGCCGGGAACACGGTCAGGCGGCAGCCGAAGCTTGCCAGATAATTAAGGATGTTTTGTTTAATACCGTAGTCCATAACCGCAACATGGTATTTACCCTCACCCATTGTATAAATTTCCGGCGTGGTAACTTTTGCTACCTGGTCATGCACTTCGGGCAGTGCCAGCAGTTTGTCAACTTCTTCCTGCGGCATTTCTTCGGACACAATAACACCCTGCAATACGCCGTAGTTTCTCAGTTTTCTGGTAATCGCGCGCGTATCAACGCCCACAAGCACAGGCACATCCTGCTCATCCAGAAAATCCTCCAGAGATTGTTCGTTTTTCCAGTTGCTCGGGTGGTCGCAAAGCTCGCTGATAACGTAGCCCTGGAAGAAGCACCTTCTGCCCTGATTAAATTCGGGGTTAATGCCGTAATTGCCAACCAGAGGATAAGTCATAACGACAATCTGGTCGCAGAACGACGGGTCAGTCAAAGTTTCCTGATACCCGCTCATGCCCGTTGTAAAAACAACTTCGCCGACAGCATTGCGTTTGCCGTACAAAGTACCCCTGTAAACGCTGCCGTCTTTTAAAACCAGTTTACCCTTTCTTCCTACTTGCCGCATACTACACCATCTCTCATAACAAATTTACCTGCTACCATGGTGGCAACCGCTTTGCCTTTGCAGTGTTTTCCGTTAAAAGGCGTTACGTTGCCGCGTGTATAAAATTTCGTATTATCAACTGTCCATTCCTTGTCAAGGTCGATGACAGTTACATCTGCCGGACTGCCTGCTTTTAAACTTCCAGCATTTAATGCAAAAATATTCGCAGGCGCTGTACTCATTTTATCAATAATTTCGTTAATTGTGAAGAGCCCTGTATGATAAAGTTCGGTTAAAATTACGCCCAGCGAAGTTTCCAGACCGGTAAAACCGTTCGGCGCATAACGGAACTCAACGTCTTTTTCTTCCGGAGCATGCGGAGCGTGGTCGGTAACAATCGCGTCGGCCGTGCCGTCTTTCAATGCCTGGCGGCATGCTTCAACGTGGTCCATGCTGCGCAGCGGCGGCGATACGCGCGTTGCAGTGCTGTAACCGCTGCACGCTTCGTCCGTCAGCGTCAGGTGGTGCACCGTAACTTCGCAGGTTACGTTTACGCCCCTTGCCTTCGCGCGGCGGATAATATCCAGCGCGCCTTTGGAAGCAACATGCGCGATATGCACATGCGCACCGGTATATTCAGCAATTATGCAGTCACGCGCAACCGCGATATCTTCGGAAATGTACGGAATCCCCGGCACACCGATACGTGCGGAAACAGCGCCTTCGTGCATATAGCCTTCATGGTTCAGTTCTTCTTCGATAGAATGGGAAATCAGCACCTTATCAAAAGCGCTTACATAGCGTGCTGCCAGCAAAAACAGGCGGCTGCTTTCAACATAATGCCCGTCGTCGCTGAAAGCCATCGCGCCTTTTTCGGCCATATCGCCAAGTTCTGCCAGTTCCTTTCCCTGCTCGCCCTTGCTGATTGCGCCGATAACTTCGACATTTACATAGCCTTCGCGTGCGGCGCGTTCTTTAATGCCGCTTACGATAATGCTGTTATCAACAACCGGTTTGGTATTAGGCATGCAGGCAATCGTCGTTACGCCGCCTGCCGCTGCCGCCATCGTGCCGGTAACAATGTCTTCTTTGGCTTCCAAACCCGGCTCACGCAGATGAGTATGCACGTCAACAAGGCCCGGTGCAACTACAAGGCCGCTTGCGTCAAAAACTTCATCGGCAGCGGTTTCGATTTTTTTATCAATCGCAGCAACAACGCCGTCCTCAATCAGCACGTCCATTACCGCGTCAAGGTTTTGCGAAGGGTCAACCACACGTCCGTTTTTAATTAATGTTTTCAATTTGTTTCCCTCCCGTCAGCGTTAAGAACAGCAAAGCCATGCGCACAGCAACGCCGTTTTGTACTTCGTCCCTGATTTTGGCGTTGTCGCAGTAACCAACGTCCCACGAAATTTCAAGGCCGCGGTTCATCGGGCCCGGATGCAGAATGGTAACGTCCGGTTTTGCCAGTGCCAAGCGTTTTTCGTTAATGCCAAAAATGCGTGCATATTCGCGTGCCGAAGGAAACAGACCTTTCTGCTGGCGTTCAAGCTGAATACGCAGAATGTCGATAACGTCCGCGCCTTCGATAGCGTCTTCAACACGTTTGTGAACCGTAACGCCCAAAGCTTCAATATCATGCGGCATTAAGGTCATCGGGCCTGCAACATGCACATCGGCACCCAGCTTAGTCCATGCGGCAATATTGGTGCGCGCAACACGGCTGTATAAAATATCGCCGACAATCGCCATTTTGAGTCCTTTAAAATCCTTGCCCTGCTCACGGATAGTAAACATATCCAGTAAGCCCTGAGAAGGATGTGCATGCGCACCGTCGCCCGCGTTGATAATAACTGCTTTAGAAACATCTGCAGCATAAGCAGCAGCGCCTTCAATCGGGTGGCGCATAACAATCGCGTCGCATGCCATAGACTGCACGGTAAGGATAGTATCCCGCAGGCATTCGCCCTTAACAACGCTGGAGCTGGAAGTGGTAATGTTTACAACGTCCGCTCCCAAATATTTGCCTGCCAGTTCAAACGAAGTACGTGTTCTGGTACTTGGTTCGTAAAACAGGTTGATGATAGATTTGCCACGCAGCGAGGGAACCTTTTTGATATCACGCTTCATAATTCTTTTCATCTCGGCTGCTGTTTTAAGGATGAGTTCATATTCCTCAACGGAAAGTGAATCCAGATCCAGTATATCCCGGCCGCCGAGAGAAACTGTTGCTTTTGCCATTGCAGAAACCTCCTGTATGATTATTTAAGCAAAACCTGCGGGAATGCCCGCCTACTTACAAAAAATAAAAGCCTTCCGGTCCCCATGAGGATAGGAAGGCTTGTAGTACAAGTTACCTAAAAGTCTACCTTACAGTCTCACAGGACCGATTTAAAGGTAAGTTTTATGTTGTTATTATTGTAACACTTCACGGCAGCGTAAGTCAAATTTTTTGCGGGTAAAATAATTAAATTTTAACGCATTTTCAGTAAAATTAAAACCCGAATGATTAAGCTTTTAAAAGATATCATTCGGGTTTATTTTTACCAATTACAGTTCAATATTTTTGGCGTTGGCAAGGGTTGCTCTTGCTTCAGCGACCAGTTTTTCCATAACCTCTTTGCAGGGCAGGATTTCGTTAAGCACGTTAAGGCTCTGGCCTACAAGCACTGCGCCGTGTTCGATGTCGCCGTCTACTGCGCCCATGCGGTTGGTGCCGGTGGCAAAGTCGTTAAGTTCCTGCTGCGGCGCGCCTGCACATTCTTTTTCAAGATATGCTTTGGTAAATTCGTTTTTAAGGCAGCGCACTGCGTTGTTGCGGCTGAAGCCGGTAACTGCGGAATCGGTATCGGTTGCGTCGATAATGGCCTGTTTTGCACGCGGATGGGTCGGGCATTCGGTGGTAAGAATAAAGCGGGAACCCATCTGTACGCCGTCGGCGCCCATTAAAAGCGCTGCTGCAATACCGCGCCCGTCGCTGATACCGCCTGCAACCAGCACCGGTACATTTTTAACCAGCGGCAGTACATTGGTCATCAATGCCATAGTGGTCTGCTGGCCGATATGGCCGCCGCCTTCCATGCCTTCGATAACCATTGCGTCAACGCCTGCGGCTTCCACGCGTTTGGCAAGTTTAACGCTCGGCACAACCGGAATAACCTTAATGCCTGCACTGTGCAGTTTTTCGATATGCGGAACCGGGTTGCCTGCGCCAAGGGTTACAAACGCAACTTTTTCTTCGCAGACAACTTCAATAATTTCGTTTACATTCGGAGCCATCAGCATCAGGTTAACGCCGAAGGGTTTATCGGTCAAACTTTTGCATTTCTGGATTTCGGCTTTGGTCCATTCGGTAGTGCGTCCGCCGGTGGCGATAATGCCCGCGCCGCCTGCGTTGGATACGGCTGCCGCAAGGTTAGCGTCGCTGGTCCATGCCATGCCGCCCTGAATGATAGGATATTTAATGCCTAAAAGTTCGGTAATTCTGGTTTTCATTATATTAACACCTCTCTAAACTAAATCATGTATACATTATACTATACCGCTGATGTTTTGGCTATACACGCTAAAATTATTCACATTTTTTACAAAAATAGCTGTACGGACAATTGTGGCAGTACGTTGTGCGGCATTCAAAATCCGCCTCGTCCTGTTTGGCAAAAAGCTGCTGCAAGTCAGCGGCAATTTGCTGCGGGTCAAAATCATCCGGCAGCGCCAGTTTTTTACAGCCGCGCAAAAAGTGCAGTTCCGCTGTTTTAACAGGCATTTTAAAAAGCTGCTGCGCCGCCAGCTTATACAGCCCCAGCTGATATAAATAGCCTTTGGGCAGCCCGTCCGGCACATGGCCGGTTTTATAGTCAATAATGGTCAGCGTGTTATCTTCATTAAAAATGATGTTATCAATAAAACCGTGGCAGTTGGCGTTAATGCCGTAATCCGCCAAAAGCGGCAGGTTAAATTCCGTTTCGTGCAGCTGCTTAATGTTTAAGCCCGGGTACAAATCGCTTTGCAAATAAGCATTAAGCAAATTTTCCGCCTCGGCGGGATTAACTGCTATGTCATTTTCGTAAGCAGCCTGCATTAAGGCTTTGTGCGAGTCGCCGCAATATTTTTCCAGCGCAGCGTGGATTAACGTACCCAGCGTGCGCGCGTCCATGTTGCCCTCGCCTTCCAGCACCGGTTCGACCTGCGGCATTTGCAGAATGTAATGGTAATAATAGCTGCGCGGGCAGATATCATACTGCTGCAAAGCGGACGCCGAAAAGTTCTGCTGCCACGACTTGCCGTAAGCAGGCAGTGGTTTGATATTGGCTTTTATTTCATCAGTCAGCTCAACGCCTTCGGTTAACGTGGTTATTTCTTCCGGCGCGGGGATTTCCGCAGCGTCCAGCGCGTTAAAGTTTAAACCGGTGTAGCCCAGCAAAATGCTGCGCAGCCTTGTAAACCAGTTGTTAGGCTCTTTGCCGTTTTTATTTGTTTTAACAATGCCGGACATTATCAATCTGTCCCTGGCGCGCGTAACGGCAACGTAAAACTGGCGCTGCTTTTCCGCGTCGTCCAGTTCTTTGTTAAGCTCGCTGATTTTGTTATACACGCTGCTCGCCAGCAGGCTGCCGTTAACATCTGCCTTAATGCCAAGGCCGATGTTTTTGTTAAAGCGTATCTGCGTTTTATCCGACTGTATTTTAGCATCCAATACCGGCAAAATAACTGTTGGGAACTCCAGCCCTTTGGATTTATGGATGGTCATAATAGTAACGGTTTCGCGTTCGTTATCCGCATGTGCGGAAGCTTCGCGTGCCGCCATAACGCGCAGTTTTTTGACGTTGTCAAGGTATTCGCGCAGGCCACCCTGACGGTGCAGGCAAAAATCGCCCGCCAGGCTGAACAGCTTTTTAAGATTGGCAAGCTGCTCTGCCCCGTCCGGCTGCGCCGCCAAAAGCGCGTTAAGGTTTAAGGTTTCTTCAATATATATCAGTAAATCCGTCAGCGGCAGGGCTGCGGCGGCGTTGTAAATATTGCTTAAAGTTTGGGCGCAGTCTGCAAGCTGCGCTTTTTTAGCTTTGCTTAAATAATCCGGGTAAGCCCCGCTTTGCAGCTGCTGCCACAGGCTTTCGCAGATTTTATCGTCCTGCATTTTAAAGAACAGCGCAGTAATTGTTTCGTCATCAAGCGCAAAATACGGCGAACGCAGTACGCCAGCCAGTTCAAGATCGCGGCGGCTGTCGGCGCACACCGTCAGCAGGTTGATAAAATCAACAATCTCTTGCCTGACGTAAAATCCTTTGCCGTCCACCACAGTGCAGGGGATACCGGCAGCGTTTAAGGTTGCTTCGTAAGTGCCAACGTGCGTCATGGCACGCAGCAAAATTACAATATCGCCGTAAGGCACGCCGTCTTCATCATGCAGCGTTTTTATTTTCTGCGCTATGGAATTGGCTTCCGTCTGGCGTTCACTATAAGGCGCGGTTTCGGCATCGTAGCTGATAACCAACATCTCCGGCAGCAGTTCGCTTTCACGATTGGCCTGCAAGGCTTCAAAAAATACGTCCTTCGTTGCGTCCAGCCCCAGCAAATCCGGGAAGGTTTTGTTGCACAACTCCAGTATTTTATCCACCGTGCGGAAGTTGTCATCCATAGTAATGTTTTTGCCGCCGCCGGCTTCAATATCGCGGCGCACGCGGGCAAATACGTTTACATCCGCCCCGCGGAAACGGTAAATGGACTGCTTGGGGTCGCCGACGATGAACAGCTTATTGCCACAGAGTTTGTTTTTATCGTCGCCACACAATAGATAAACTATTTCGCGCTGGCGTTCGTTGGTATCCTGAAACTCATCCACCATGATGTATTTAAAATTCTGCTGGTATTTATGGCGGATTTCCGGCGAATTTGCCAAAAGGTTCAGCGCCATACTTTCCAAATCGTCAAAGCCGATTAAGTTCTGTTCCGTTTGCAGGGTTTTAATGTAATCCGTGCAGCCATTTAAAACCTGCTGCCAGCAGACAACAAGCTCCTGCGCGCGTTTGTCGGTAATGCTCTGGTATAAAGCGGTTAAGGCTTCCTGCGCAGCGGCAACAGTTTCTTTATCTTTACCGCGCTTACTCATTGATTGCAGGTGTTCATCAAGTATAGCCTGCTTTTCCGCGTCGGCAAAATCCTTGACGGATTCAATAACAAGCTCGCGGTTTTCTTCAAGTTTTTTCAGTTCGTTCCAGTGGGGGCTGTTCTTTTTAAAATTATCCGCACCGGCAATAAGCTCATCAACGAGTTGTACCAGTTCTGCCTGCTTATCGCGCACGGCGTTTTCGCCAACAACGTACGGCGCAGCCAAATCACCAAATGCCAAAACTTCATCCGCATGGGCGTAAATTGTGTATAACTGGCTTTTAAAGCCGTCGATGCCGTACGCACGCACCAGAGTTTCCACAGCTGCATTGCGTTCTGCCAGTGCTTTTTTGATATAGTTAAAAATGCCGATCTGCAAAAATTCCGTCATGTCGTTTTCTTCGGCGACGTTAAAAGCAGGGTCCAACTCCGTTTCAACGGGGTTTTCCTTTAAAATTCCGTTGCAGAAGCCGTGTATTGTGCTGATGCGCGCCTGGTCAAAGCCCTGACGCTGTTTATGCCAGAACCCGCGGTTCAGCGCGTCCTCTTTTTCCAGCTCGTACAGGCGTTTGCGGATGCGCTCTTTCATCTCGGCGGCAGCCTTGCGGGTAAAGGTTATTGCCAAAATCTCTTTGGGCACTACCGCGTTTTGCGGACTTTTAATGCCCTGCGCCAGAATGTTAATAAAGCGCTCGACCAGCACGCGCGTTTTGCCGCTGCCCGCACCCGCCGATACGGACACGTTACAGTTTAAGGTGTTGATTGCTGCGGCCTGATTTTCGGTAAAATTAAACATCTTCGTCTGCACCTCCCGCAGCTTTTATACCATAGCGGCGGCAGATATCACACGCCGGGCAATAATCGCAGCCGTCAACAGCCTGCGGCTTAAAATCGCCGCTGCTCATAGCGGTTACATAATTTTTTATAAATTCGCCTGTGGCGGATATAAATCCGTTAATGTCTGCGGCTTTGGCATTTTTGCCATAAAACGGCGGCTTGGCGTCATTATCGAAAAATACGCCGCCTTCACGTTTGCCGTTTTTAAAACTGTAATAACCGCCGCCCAAAACTTTACCGCCAAGCTGCTGAGCTACCAAAAGATACAGCGGCATCTGCATATCAAGCCCCTGCTCCATTTTAGCAGGTTTCGGCGGTTCGCCGCTTTTGTAATCTGTAACAAAAATGCCGCCAGCACCGGTATCAATACGGTCAATGCGCCCCTGCAAATTAACCGGCGCGCCGTCAGTATCAACGCTCACCGATAGATCCGTATTCGGCCCAAAGGCGCGTTCCACAGCCAGCGGCGTATAGCCCTGCCAGCTTTGCGCATAAGCGTATTCCGCCTTAACAAAATCAAGCAGCGTCTGCAAAAAACGCTCTTTCTGGTAAGGCAGCAAAACAGTATCCTTCAATTTGCCGCTGTGCAGATACTCCTCGCACAGTTTTTCAAAAATCTGCTGCATTTCCGCCTGCAATGCGTCCAAAGCATAATCAGTCAGCTTTTTGCCGCAGTAACGCTCTGTAAATTCCGCAGCAGCGGCGTGCAGCAAATTACCGCGGTCAATGCTCGTAACATTTTCGTCCGCTTCGGCGTATTCCTGCTGCTGCCACAAATAGGTGACCAAAAATTTAAACGGGCAGGCGGCGTAAGTTTCAAGCCTCGAAGCGCTGAAGCTGCTGCCAAGGTGTTCTTGCAACTGTGCCAGCAGGTTTTTATCCGCCAGCGCGCCGCTGTAATTGTCAAAACCGCCGTCACGCCAATATTCCAGCTCCGTGCGCTCGTTCCAGTTGTTAAAGCGTTCCGCCAGCCACTCGTTATCACGGTCGGCAGCCGCCAGTTTTTCCGCCAGTTCGTTTGCGGAAAGCGCATTTTCAACCGTAATGGCTTCGCAGCTTTCCACCTTTAAAGTACCTTCCGCAAAGGTATTTTGCAGCATTTCCGCATAAGCGGATGCGCCGCCCTGGTCGTCGCTGTACCAGCTTACCGTTAAACTTTGCAGCGCTGCGCTGACAGCGGCGGCGAAAAAGTAACGGTCCTCGTTTAAACCGGCAATCGTGCCGGGCAGGTCGATACCGAGTGACACCATCATGGCGCGCTCGTAATCGTTATAAATCCAGTTTTCGGTTTTCAATACAGGGAACTCACCCTCACGCACGCCCAGCAAAAAGACGTGCTTGTAATAAACGCCCTGTATGCCGGAGGCTTCCGTAATCAGCACGCCGCCCATATCGCCTTTTTGCAAAGTCAGCTCCACGCCCTGCACTGCCTCGTAAAAAATATCGGCAAAGTCCTGCGCGCTGATTCTTTTGTGCAGCATACCGCCTGCTTCGTAATCGGCCTGCAACTGCGTTAAAATTTTGGTTATCGCCGTTTCGGCAAGCAGGTAATTTTTAATGGCGGCCTGCTCTGCCGTGCCGTTTTTAAACGCAGCGCCCAGCACATTGGCAATGTTCAACTGCTCCAGCAAATTGCTGACAGCGTTGCAGTAATCGCTGATATTAGCTGCCTGCGGCAAACTTCCAGCCATCTCCAACAGTCTTGTAAATTCCTGTTTGTTTTCCTCATCCAGCGCAGCCATGCCGTCTTCAATAAAGGCGGCTGTAGTCTGGTAGTATTTATCCGCTTTTAAGCGCAGTAATTTTTCGGCGTCCAGCTTAAACAGCATTTTAAGCGCTTGGCAGCCCAACACCTGCCACAAATTGGCAGCATCCAACGCCGGTACGGATGGCACTGCTTTTTTCAGCAACAGGTAAACAAGTTCTGTCAGCGGCTGGTTATTTAATTTGGCGCTTTGCGGCAGCGATACCGGTACGCCGTATTCATCGCTCAACCGGCGCAGGCCAGCGTAAAAGCTAAAATCACGCAGCAAAATGATAATATCGTCCGCGCTTTCGCCTTGCTGCAATAGCTTTTTAACGCTGCGTAAAACAGTGCGCACTTCCTGCTCGCGGGTGTTGGCTTCAAGCAGGCGGATACCCTTGCCGTCATAGGCGATATCGCTTTCTTCGCCAAGGTTTTCCGCCAGCACGGTCAGCGCATCGGCACGCGGCGGCACCGGCGGGTTTAATTTTTCAACGTCTAAAAAACCGCTCAAATCAAGGTAAGCGTTGGCGGTCGCCGCAAAAATCTCCGGGGGCGCGCCGTCATACATCAGCCCCACGTTAATGCCGCAGTGGTTTTTCAGTTCGCGCAAAAGCTCCACCTGCAAGCCGTCAAACTGGTAAAACTCGCTGAAATACAAATGCTGCCACGGCACAACCGGGTGCTCCTGCTGCAAAACGTAAACGGCAAGGCGGTACAGCCCCTCAACGTCAAACCAGCCTTCTTCCTTTAATTTAAGGCGGTAAGCGGTGTAAACGGCGGCAATTTCGCGGTCCTTCAAACCCAGCTTGCCCTGCCTGTCCCAGCTGTTCAGCGCTTCGTAAATTTCTTCCATTTTTGCGCCGCTGCGCGATAACTGCCCCATCAAACCGGTAACGGCTTTCACAAAGCCCTTCTTTTCTACCAGCACGTTAAAATACGGCAGCTGATTTTCTGCGGCGTAATCTTTCAGTAATTTTTCAACAATCAGTTCCTGCGTGCGGCGCGATATACGTTTTAAATTGGTGTAGCCGTTGGCGTTCAGCAGCCCGCCTGCAATATCGTCAAAGTTTTTCACACGCACCGCGCCTTCCGCGTAAGCGCGCTTTTGCAGCACGCCGCTGGGCAAAACCAAAAGCGCTTTATCCCAGCCCTGCTGCTCAATTTCATTTATAAAAAACTGTCTGGCACTGCTCCCCAAAGGGACACAATAAAGTTTATTCATAATTTTCTCCGTCAAAGTTTTTCTTTTATTTTACCACAACTCAGTGACAAACCCAAAAAGCAAATTTGCCAATAAACAGTGTATGCTGTTTTAGTTATATGATAGCTTTTAGTGTAAAATTTTTGTTAAATTTTGTAGAATTTAATTTACAATCGGACAAAATTGATTTATTCTATAAAAGATATTTTTATACTTATATATCTAAGGAGGAATTTTTGTATGTCAGGTTTAGGTTTAATGATAGCGTTTGTAATCGCTATCATCGTCATGATTGTCGCTATTTCAAAGTATAAGATTCATCCGTTCCTTTCCATTATGACGGTTTCTCTTGTGCTTGGGCTTGTTGCAGGTATTCCGCTGGTAGATACCAAAGTAGACGGCAAAACCGTGCAGGGCATTGCCACTGTTATCGGTTCCGGCTTTTCCGGCACGTTTACCAGTATCGGTATCGTAATTATTTTGGGTGCTTTAATCGGCGGTATTCTTGAAATTACCGGTGCGGCCTTTAAACTGGCCGACCTCATCATCAAATTAGTTGGCAAAAAGAACCCTGAACTTGCCATCGAACTGATGGGCTGGGTTGTTTCCATTCCGGTTTTCTGCGATTCCGGTTTCGTTATTTTAAACCCTATCCGCAAAGCGCTGGTTAAACGCACTTTGGTGCCCAGCGTCGGCATGTCCGTGGCATTAAGCGCAGGCCTTTATATTTCGCACGTATTCATTCCGCCTACGCCGGGGCCGATTGCCGCAGCCAACACTTTGGGCATCGGTGACAACCTGCTGCTGGTTATCGGCATGGGCATGGTTGTTTCTATCTTCCCGCTGATTGCAGGTTACGCTTTTGTTAAATACATTGGACCGAAGGTTAAAACCCCTGAGGACATTAATGACGGCGAGGTTGTAAAAACTTACGAAGAAATTATGGCAGCCCACAAAAACATCCCGGGTGCGTTCAGCTCTCTTGCGCCGATTATCGTGCCTATTTTGCTTATGGCTTTGGGTTCTGTTTCCAACATGGCTAAATGGGGCGGCTTCTTCGGCGAACTGTGCGTATTTTTAGGAACTCCGGTTATCGCTTTGGCTGTCGGCGTAATTTTTGCTATCTTCCAGCTTGTCGGCGCAGGCAAAACCGGTGAATTTTACGAGCTTACCAACGAAACATTAAAAGTTACCGGTCCGATTTTGTTTGTTACCGCAGCGGGCGGCGTTTTGGGCAAGGTTATCGCCGTAAGCGGCATGGTACAGTTCATTACCGCAAACGCCAGCATTCTGGAAACTATCGGTATTTTCTTCCCCTTCCTTCTTTCCGCAATCCTCAAAACCGCGCAGGGTTCTTCTACCGTTGCGCTTACCACTACCGCAGGCATTGTTGCCCCGCTTCTGGGCGTGCTTGGGCTTGATACCCCGATGCTTACCACGCTTACCGTTATGGCAATCGGCGCAGGCGCGATGGTTGTTTCCCACGCTAACGACTCCTACTTCTGGGTTGTTACCAACTTTGGCGAAATGACCCCTGACCAGGGCTACAAAACACAAACCGTCTGCACCTTTATCCTCGGCGTTTCCGCTATGCTCGGCATCTGGCTGCTGTCGCTGTTCTGCTGAGAGGTAAACTATGAAAAAAATCCTTTTAATCCCCGATTCGTTTAAGGGCACCATGAGTTCGCTGGAAATCTGCGGCATCATGGCTGAAAGCATCCACCACCACTATCCGGAAGCTAAAGTTGTCAGCATACCGGTAGCGGACGGCGGCGAAGGCAGCGTGGACGCTTTTTTGCAGGCGCTCGGCGGCGAAAAAGTAACAGTTAAAGTGCAAGACCCTTACGGACAGGAAATTGATTCTTTTTACGGCATTCTGCCGGACGGCACTGCTATTATAGAAATGGCTGCTGCGGCAGGACTGCCCCTTGTCGGCGAAAACCGCCACGCCGAAAAAACAACTACTTACGGCGTTGGCCAGCTTATTAAGGACGCACTGCGCAATAAATGCAAAAAGCTGATTATCGGCCTTGGCGGCAGCGCAACCAACGAAGGCGGCTGCGGTGCTGCAGCGGCACTGGGCGTGCGCTTTATTAACAAACACCACGAAAGCTTTGTGCCTGTCGGCGAAACCTTAAAGGACATTACCGCTATCGACATGACAGGGCTTGACCCGCTTTTAAAACAGGTACCCATCATTACCATGTGCGATATTGATAACCCGCTTTGCGGACCGCACGGCGCATCGGCAGTATTCGGCCCGCAAAAAGGCGCTGACGCCGAATGTGTGGAAATGCTGGATAACGGGCTGCACCACATGGCGGATATTATCAAGCGCGACCTTGAAAAAGATGTTTTACTGCTGCCCGGCAGCGGTGCGGCAGGCGGTATGGGCGGCGGCATGGCAGCCTTTTTCAGCAGCCGTTTGCAGCCAGGTATCGAAACAGTGCTTGATACAGTACGCTTCAATAACCTGCTCGAAGGCGCAGACCTCGTCATCAGCGGCGAAGGCAAAATTGATACGCAATCGCTGCGCGGCAAGGTTGTTATCGGCGTTGCGCGCCGTGCCAAACAGTCGCATGTTCCGCTTATTGCCGTTGTCGGCGATATCGGCGGCGACATACAAAAGGCGTATGATGAAGGCGTTACCGGTATCTTCAGCATTAACCGTGTCGCCCTTCCCTATGAACAGCTTAAGCTGCGGGCTAAAGATGACCTGCGTTTAACAGTTGAAAACATCATGTACTTTATGAAGCATATGCGTTAAAAACAAAAAAATTATCCTGCTCAGCAAATCTGCCGGGCAGGATTTTTTTATGCTTTAAAATTGTTTAATCATCATCGTCGTCCCAACGGTCGTCATCGTCCCAGTCATCGTCATCATCATCCCAACGCTCGCGCCTGCGTTCGTAACGGTCATCATCCCAATCGTCGTCATCGTCGCGCTCCCAGCGGTCGTCGTCCCATCTGTCATCATCGTCGTCATCCCAGTCACGGTCGCGGCGGTGTTCACGGCGGTCGTCTCTGTCCCAGCGGTCACGGTCATGCCCGCGCCTGCCGTTATCGTGCCGCCATTTATCATCGTTACCGCGTCCTCTGTCATGGTCAAACGGGCTGTCCTTGCCGCCTGCCGCACGCAGGATGTCACTTACCACACCAAATTCAAGGTCTGTATTTTGCATGGCGGCGTACTGCGGTTCAAAAGTAAAAACGTCCTGCCGGTCAAAATCATTTTCTGCTGCCGCTGCGTAAAACGGAACAGACACCAGCATCGCCGTAAGTAAAACTTTTTTCAACATCGTGCGTCACCCTTTCCGGTTTTATTTCTATTTTAATTATACAAAATCCAATTATTTTTAAGCAATATCAAATGTAAATTTTACATTGCGTCTACAAAGCCGCCACAAATCAAGTGCTTTTGTAATATATACAGCATAAAAATTTAAAGTTTTATAATACAAACCAGCTTTATAAAAAAACAGCACCTAAAAGCATTTTACTTTTAAAGTGCTGTTATCAACTTTACCCCATCTTGCTGAAGTAATATTTAACGGCAACTGCCTGCGCTGCAAGAAGCGCCATCAGCAAATAAAACACCTGCGTTATGCCAAAGCCGTGCGCTACAAAGCCCAATACGGCAGGCCCTAAAATTACGCCGGTATAACCCATGCTGGTTATCGCCGTAACGGCGGCGTTGATGGGCATAACCGTCTGGTATTTGGTCAGCGAATAAATTGTCGGAACAATGTTGGCAAGCCCCAACCCCATCAGCACAAAGCCAAGCTGCAGGGCATAAAAGTTATCCAAAAAGATGACGCTTAAAAAGCCCAGCGCGCCGGTAAGGCTGCCAAAAATCAGCGTTTTTTCTTCGCCCAGCACGGCAACAACCTTATCGCCCACAAGGCGCATGGCCAGCATGGCAACGCTGAACACCGCGTAACCGACGCCCGCCAGCGACAGCTCAGTGTTTTTAACTTCGGTCAGCAAAACGCCGCTCCAGTCCATAACGGCACCTTCGCCCAAAAAGGTTATGCACGCCAGCAGCCCAAAGAACACCACAATGCCTTTGGGTATGGCGATAGGCTTTTCGTTGCCAGCGCCCTTAAAGTTTAAAAAGTGACGGCTGTAAATTACTGTACATAACAGCACAACAAGGCAATGCACGGCGGCAATAACCGTTATGCCAAGCCCTGCTTTTGCCAAAAGACTAAACAGCCCCGCACCGGCAAAACAGCCGACGCTCCACAGCGCGTGCATGCCGCTCATCATACGTTTTTTGCTGGCGTTTTCCACAATAACGGCATTCAGGTTCATGTTAACGTCGATGCAGCCCATCGCCGCGCCGAACACTGCCAGAAACACCAAAAAGCTCCAGATACTGCCGAGCAGCGACAGCACTATCAAATCCAGCGCCATAATTGTTATAGCCACGCGCAGCACCTTTTTGCAGCCGTAGCTGCGGCTTAACATCCCCGCAAGGGGCATAAAAATAAACGCGCTGATGCCGATGCTTAAAAGTAAAAGCCCCAAAACGTCAGCGCCAATCTGTAATTTTTCCTTAACGGCCGGTATCATAGGCGCCCAGGTGGCAACTGCAAAGCCGGATATAAAAAACGCCATGCGCGCCGCCATCTGTTCTTTTTTGCCAACTTTAAATGTTGATAGATAATCGTCTACTAATCCCATTTACTACACTTCTTTAAATCAGGGTTTGCAAAGCCCGCACGGCTCGTAGCCTTTGCTGGTCAGCTCGTTGCGCGTGCCGGTATAGTTTTCCTTGTTTTTGGGGTTGATGTCATAAGCGCCGCTGCATTCCGGTTTGTGGAACTTTTTGCTGCTCTTGTTCAGCACAAAGTTTTTAACGGCAAATTCATCCGCCGCGGGGCAGATTTTACCGCCGACGCTGCCCGGTGCGGTCAGCTTGCTGTAACCGGTTGCGTAGTCGATATCAATACCCGGCTGCACATTGTAGCAAAATACGTTAAAGCTGATGCCCTCACCCTTATCCTCAACGGACATAGCTTCCATCTGTACACCGTCGGCAACAAGGTTATTGCCCGTAAACAGCGGCGTTACACGGTACAAAACGTGGTTGCCGGTTTCTTTTACATAGTCGGCTACCATATTTTCAAACGGCAGCATGCCATCCACATTCATATAACGCGTGCCGGTAATCAGGTTGCGCTCGTTGGCGTTTTCAGCCGTCAGCTGAAAGCCGATTAAATGGCAGCGGTTAAACAGATATTTGCCGTCGACGGAATCATACTTGGCGGTTTGCCAGCCGGTAGGCTTAACCTGACCGATTTTGCCGCGCTTTTCGGTCGGCATGGTATCTTTGCTTACATTGGCATAAGCCACGCCGCAGCGCCCGTATTTATCAAGCTCGCTGTATTTTTCAAAGCTTTTGGTGGTTAAATCTTCTTCGGTAAAGCCCGGCACATTATTGTTAACGGCAACATAAGGCTGGTTGGTGTACTGCGGCACCGAAGTAAGCGTAATGGCAGCCGCCGTGCTGTTCGTATTGGTCGCGCTGCCGCTGCTTCCGCATCCGCTGATGAACATACCAGCAATTAAAAGCAGCGAACAGATTAAAGCAAATATTCTTCTCATTTTACGTAAATCTCCTCAGTAATTTTATCGTGCGACGAACCTGCAAAATCACTGCTCTGTGCAAGCCGCCAGTTAGTTAAATCTATGTCAAAATATAAATCGGCGGGGTAAACCCTGTTCCATTTATATAACACTATCTGTTTAAACTGCCCTTCATAAGCCTTAGGGCTGATGTTTTCCACAAAGCAGTAATCATCTTCGCCCGCTTTTGCCATAAAGTCCTCATCAACCGATATGCCTTCCGCCGCAGCGTCAAACTGTTTACGGCTGTATTCGTTCATCCACAGCTTTTTACCGGCGCACATTTTAAGCACGCGCTCACGCAGGACGCTGTCCATGCTCTGGCGGCGTTTGTTAAACAGCATACCCATTTTATCATCAACACAGGTAATTAAAATCAAAACTTCTACCTCCGCTATTAAAAATTATAACAGCTTCATCATACCATTATAAAAAAAGCTTTGCAAGCATACAGTGTAAAATATTAAAAACACCTCTCCGCAAATATCTGCAAAGAGGTGTTTAAAATTAAATTTTAAGCTTTGCGCGCTGCGTATTAGTAGTTAACTTTGCGCAGTTCAAAATAAGCTTTCGGATGGTCGCAAACCGGGCAAACTTCCGGAGCCTGTTCAGCAATTACGATATGGCCGCAGTTGCCGCAAATCCAAACCTGTTTTTCTTCGCGTTTGAATACGCGGTCGTTTTCGATGTTGGCAACAAGAGCGTTGTAGCGTTCTTCGTGTTCTTTTTCGATTTTGCCAACTTCTTCAAACAGGGTCGCAATGTAATCGAAGCCTTCTTCTCTTGCAACTTTGGCAAATTCAGCGTACATTTCGGTCCATTCGTAGTTTTCGCCTGCAGCTGCGTCTTTCAGGTTGGTCAGGGTATCGGGCAGGCTGCTGTGTGCAACGCCGCCGCTGGTTAAAAGTTTAAACCAGATTTTAGCATGTTCTTTTTCGTTGCCGGCAGTTTCTTCAAAAATATTGGCAATCTGGTTATAGCCTTCTTTTTTAGCAATGCCTGCATAATAAGTGTATTTGTTCCTTGCCTGGGATTCACCTGCAAAAGCGGTCTGCAAATTAGCTTCGGTTTTACTTCCTTTAAATTCCATTGTACATACCTCCATAAAATAAATTTTTTATCTGTGCTGCTGCACTTATTGCGCTTCCTTCGCTGCCATCTTCTGGCATTCGGGGCACAATCCATTAAACACAATATCGTGGTTCTGCATTTTAAAACCGGTTACGGCGGCAACCTTCTCGTCAAGGTCCTCCATGTAATCCATGTTGTCAACATTCATAAATTTGCCGCAGCCGCTGCATTTAATATGGTAATGCTTTGTAAGCATGTGGTCAAATCTGTCCGCGCCGCTCGGTACGGAAACTTTATTCAACAGCCCGCTTTCAACAAGCGAGTTAAGGTTGCGGTAAACTGTGCCCTTGCTGATATCGGGGTATTCCATCGTTATGCGCTCATAAACCTCGTCAGCTGTGGGATGGTCCGCCAAGAAGCGTACTGCAGCAATTACAAGCTGTCTTTGAATAGTATTGCGTTTCATTCTGTCTCACCCTTCTAGCAAAACTTATTCTCATTTACAATTATATACCCAAAAGAAATCTTGTCAAGTAACTTCACTGTTTTTTCACCGTGGTGGTGATTTTCGCTGTAATTTTTAATAAAATTGATGAGTTTTTCAGTAAGCTTTTGCTTACTTATCTTGTGGTGTGCAATAAGTAATAATTTTATTTAAGCCCATTTTATCGCATTTTGCGCAACAAATTTGTTTGATTGCTCATAGATTAGTGGTATAATAAATTTGCAGTTAGTTATGAGTAATTCAATAAGGAGAACATAAAATATGGACGCTATTACCTTAAATAATCTGGCCATTGGGCAAAAGGCCACGATTATTACCGTTGGCGGCGAAGGTATTTTGCGGCGCCGCTTTTTAGATATGGGGCTGACGCCCAAAACCAAAGTTATGGTACGCAAACGCGCGCCTTTGGGCGACCCGATTGAGATTTTTCTGCGCGGCTACGAGCTGACTCTGCGACTGGATGACGCTAAAAAAATAACCGTACAGCCGGAGGAAGTATGAGCCTGACATTTGCACTTGTAGGAAACCAGAATTGCGGCAAAAGCACCCTGTTTAACTATCTTACCGGCAGCAACCAGCATGTCGGCAATTTTCCGGGCGTAACGGTACAAAAAAAGGAAGGCATTTTGCTGAAGGATAAGGATATTACCGTTATCGACCTGCCCGGCATTTATTCGCTTTCGCCTTACACGTCCGAAGAAATTGTTACGCGCGATTTGCTTTTGCGCAACAAGCCGGATGTTATCGTCAACGTGCTTGACGCTACCAATATCGAACGCAGCCTGTACCTTTCGCTGCAATTAATCGAACTGAACACGCCGATGGTCATCGCCCTGAACATGATGGACGAATTGCAGGCCAGCGGCGGCAGCATTGATATCAAGAGCCTTGAGAAAAAGCTCACCATTCCGGTAATACCAATTACCGCAAACTCCGGCGCGGGCGTTGATGAGCTTGTGCGCCGCGCTAAAACCGCTGCGGAAACCGGCCAGCTGCCGGAACGCATCGACTTTTGCAAAGGCCCTGCCCATGTGGCAATTCACTCTATCGCCCATTTAATTGAGCATAAAGTGCGCCAAAAGGGTTTGCCGCTGCGCTTTTCGGCAACCAAGCTGATTGAAGGCGACGACCTTTTAAGCGCAGAGCTTGAACTTACGGAGAACGAAAAAGACATCATTGGCCATTTGACCACAGAGCTGGAAACAGCGCTGGACACCGACAAAGAAGCGGCTCTGGCCGATATGCGCTACACTTATATTGAAGAACTGTGCAGCGAAACCGTGCATAAACCGGACGAAAGCATCGCCCAGCAGCGTTCCGTTAAAATGGACCGCTACTTAACCAGCAAATATTTTGCGATACCGATATTTTTGCTCACAATGTTCACCGTGTTCTGGCTGACATTTGACGTTATCGGCGCAACGCTGAGCGAATGGCTGGAACTTGGCATTGCCGCAGTGACAGACGCCGCAGACGCAGGTTTAACGACGGCAGGCGTCAGCGCGCCAATTCACTCGCTGATTATCGACGGCGTATTTACCGGCGTCGGCAGCGTGCTTTCGTTTCTGCCCACCATCGTGACGCTGTTCTTCTTCCTCTCCCTTTTGGAAGACACCGGCTACATGGCGCGCATTGCCTTTGTAATGGACATGCTGCTGCGTAAAATCGGGCTTTCCGGCTCGTCCTTCGTACCGATGCTTATCGGCTTCGGGTGCAGTGTACCGGCCATTATGGCAACCCGCACGCTCGCCAGCGAACGCGACCGCAAAATTACCATCATCTTAACGCCGTTCATGTCGTGCAGCGCCAAACTGCCTGTTTACGGCGTGTTTATTGCGGCCTTCTTTGCCGATAACCGCGCGCAAGTAATGATGTTCCTGTACCTCACCGGCATCTGCATGGCAATACTCTCCGGCCTTTTGTTAAAAGCCTTTGTGTTCAACGGCCAGCCCGTTCCGTTTGTAATGGAACTGCCTGCCTACCGCCTGCCGACCGCTCGCAACATCGGCCTGCACATGTGGAGCAAAGCCAAAGACTTTTTATACAGAGCCTTTACCATAATCTTCCTTGCCAGCATCGTCATCTGGCTGCTGCAAAGCTTCGACACCCGCTTTTACATGGTTGAAGACCCCGCACAAAGCATGCTGGCGCAGATTGGCAGCTTTATCGCCCCTGTATTTGCACCGCTGGGCTTTGGCGATTGGCGTGCAGCAACGGCGCTTATTACCGGCATCACCGCTAAAGAAGTCGTTATCAGTACGCTTTCCGTACTTACCGGCAGCGGCGACGAAATGGTCGGCAGCGCACTGCAAACCATCTTCAGCCCGCTCACAGCGCTCAGCTACTTAACCTTCGCCCTGCTCTACCCGCCCTGCGTGGCAGCACTTGCCGCCATCAGGCGCGAAATGAACTCCGGCATTGCAACACTTTGCATCATGGCCTACGAAATCACCATCGCCTGGCTAATGGCCTTTGCAGTATACCACATCGGCAAGATGCTGGGGTTTAATTAAAAAACACAACGCTTACACGGATTAAAATTTAATACGAGATAAGCAAAACAGCCTTTTACCTACGTTTGTAAGTAAAAGGCTGTTTATATTTCTCTTATTCTTCAATCATGGGCACGGTGTTGGCTGCGTGCTGCATTACGTTAATAGTGTAATCGGTTTTGCCCTGCTCTGCCAGTTTTTTCTGCGCCAGTTCCCATGCTTCGGCAACCGTTGCTACCGGTATTTGGCCGGTTCTTGCTGCGGCTTCAAAGTTTTCGGGTTTGGTTACAAGGTAAACGGTATTGTCATGGCACAGGTTGGCAAGCACAAACGCTACATAAAACGGAATTGTAAATTCTTCGCGCAGCGCTCTTTCCATGTCGGTCAGGTTATCAAAGCGGAAGCTTTCCATATATGCGGGCGGGTCGTTAATTTCGCGCGCTTCGAGGACAGCAATCAAAATGCCGCCTTTTTTCAGTGCCAGCACGGATGTATCATAGGTTTTGCTGCCCTGATAAAGGTTGATATCCTTCGGGAAGCCGCCCGGAGATGCAATAACTACATCGGCACGGCCTTTGCATTTTACGCCCTGAATTTTAAGCACTTCTTTGGTGCCTTCCAGCCATGCGTCGTACCAGTGGCCGCCGACGATTTTAGCAAAGTCGCCGTCGTTATCCAGCACATTGTTTACTAAGAAGCACGGGTTGATAAATTCGCACGCTGCGCACAGTTCTTCGTGAAAGCGGTTGCCGTCGATATTGGCAGTTTCAACGCCGGGATATACGCCGCCGCCAAATTCATCAGCCAGTGCCAGGGAATGATGTTTTTGGATGGTTTCGTCGCTGGCAACGCCGGGCAGAATGCTTTTGCGCCCGCCGCCGTAGCCTGCCAGAAGATGCACGGTAATACCGCCGGTAAGGATTACTTTATCGGCGTCGGTTACGTGCTTGTCAATCCAAACAGGCACGCCTCGCGGGGTATCGCCGACATGCACGCATTCGGAATCCTTACTGCTGTGCTGGTAAATTTTAATGCGGTCCACAACCTCCTGCCCGCAGACGATAACGTCTTCTTCATGGGTCTGTGCACGGTGGGTGCCCTGAGCCACAACGATGCTGATATCTTCGTCCGGGATACCGGCAAGGTTCAGCTCGTTAACGATATGCACCAGAATCTGGTCGGTATGCACAAGACGGGTAATGTCGCTGACAACGATTGCTACCTTTTCGCCCTTATTAACACACTGCTGCAAGGGTTTGCTGTTGATAGGCTCGCGCATGGCTTTTAAAACAGCCGCTTTAACGTCGGTAATTTTTTCGCTTTCGTTGCCTTCAATTACCTGCAAAATGTGTTCTTCCGGCAGGGCTATTTCCTGATAGCCGTCACCAAAGCCGAATTTAAAATTTTTCAATGCCATATTCATCTTCCTTTCCCCTGAAAAAATTTATTAAAATTAATCAAAAAACGGTATTGTTGCCATGCCGTGCGGAATGATGTTGACGGTGTAATCATTGCCGACGATTTTCTCCGCCATCGCCATTGCTTCTTCAAGCGTAGCTACAGGCACGGCGCGCGTTTTGCGTGCTTTTTCAAAGTTTTCGGGCTTCGTTACCAGAATAACGGTAAAGCGTTCCGCCAGGCAGCAGGTGTAAAACGCCACATAAAAAGGTATGGTAAAACCGTCGCGTACGTCCTGCTCCATTTCCTTTAAATCATCATAATGGAAGCAGTTAAAATATACCGGCGGTTCGGCAATGTCCTCGCACTCCAGCACGGCTATCATTACGCCGCCTTCTTTCAGCGACATAGCCGCCGGGACATAAGCCTTCATGCCCTGATAAAGATTCATATCGTAAGGGAAACCGCCGCCGCTGGTGATTGCAATATCAGCTTTGGCTTTGGTTTTTACATTTTGCTGCTTAAGCACTATGCGCGTGCCTTCAAGCCATGCGTCGTGCCAGTTGCCCGCAACGATTGCATAAAAATCGCCGTCAGCATCCATAATGGAGTTGACCAGAAAGCACGGGTTAAGCATAGCGGTTGCGTCGCACATATCTTCGTTGACGCGGTTATCCCACGTTTTGGCAAGGCAGGTATCGGGATTGATGCCGCCGCCAATCGTATCGCTGAGCGCCATAACATGGTTGTGGTTAATGGTTTGCGCTGCGGCAATGCCGGGCAGTACGCTTTTGCGCCCGCCGCCGAAGCCTGCAAACAAATGCGGCGTAATTCCGCCGGTAAGGATGACCTTGTCCGCTTCCACCGCACGTTTGTCAAGGTACACCGGCGTACCGCGTCTGGTAGTGCCAAGGTACACGTTTTTATCCATATTGTAAGCGTCATGGTCGTAAACCTTTAAGCGGCGGAACAAATCTTCGCCCAGAATGATTTTCTTTTCTTCATCGGTGTTGGCACGGTGCGTACCGGCAGCGACGATAACGGAAATATCCTCATCGGGCACGCCGTTATTGTTCAGCTCCTCCACCACTATCGGCAGGTACTGGCTGGTTTTTGTCCACGCGCGCGTGATGTCGCTGACGAGGATTACGACCTTATCGCCTGCTTTTACAACTTCACGCAGCGGCGCGCTGCCTACCGGATTGCGTATAGCGTCCAGCACCGCCTGTTTTAAATCGGTAATTTTTGCTCCCGGCTCAGCGTCGATAATTTGCAGCACCTTGTTTTCGTCAAGCGTGATGCTTTGTTCGCCTTTGCCGTATTTTAATCTGTATTCTTTCATTTTGCTCACTTGTCCAGTATCGGCAGCGTCGCGGAGGCGTGCCCCATAATCGTAATTGTGTAATCCTGTTTGTTATTTTTGGCTAAATCCTGCTGCACCAGCTGCCATGCTTCTTCCAGCGTAGCTACCGGCGTCTGCCCCGTCGCACGGATAAAATCAAAGTTCTCCGGCTTAGTAACCAGATAAGTATGCAGCGAATTTACGATGCAGCGCGTTTTAAACGCGACAAATGCCGGTATGGAAAAATCGGCGCGCACGTCTTTTTCAAATTGCAGAATGTCGGATTTGGAGAACCAGTCGGTAAAAATTGCCGGCTCTTTAATATCCGGGCATTCCAGCGTGCAGATGAGGTAACCGCCGGGTTTAACGGCAAAAACGACGTTCATGTGCGCCTTGCAGCTCTGGTAAAGGTTAATGTCCTTCGGGCTGCCGCCTGCGGAGGCGATAACAACGTCCGCCTGTTCTTTAATATGCACGCCTGCCATAGCCAGTAAATCGTGGCAGCCTTTTTCCCACGCTTTATACCAGTGCCCTGCCACAACTTCGTGCAGGTCTCCTTCGGGGCTGAACACCATGTTTACCAAAAATGCAGGGTTTATTTTGGCGCAAACTTCAGTCATATCCTCATGCAGCGGGTTGTTTTCCAAAACGCCTGTTTCGCACAGCGGATTGCAGCCAGCGCCTACTTCATCGGCCAGCGCCATAGCGTGGTTGTGCATAATGGTGGCATAGCCGCTGACGCCAGGCATAACTGCTTTGCGCCCGCCACCGAAGCCTGCCATCGGGTGCAGGGATAACGCGCCGGTGATGATTATTTTATCAGCGTCAAGCACGGTCTTATCAATTAAAATCGGTGTGCCGCGGCTGGTAACGCCAAGGTCAACCAGCTCGTCGTTATTGCGGCAGTCATGCTGATGAATTTTAATGCGCTTTACAATATCGGCGCCGCAAACCATAACGTCTTCTTCCGGCGTGTGGGCGCGGTGCGTGCCGGTTGCCACAACAATGGTAATGTCGCTGTCTGGTACGCCGCCCGCGTTGATTTCATCAATAACAACGGGTAAAAAATCAGCGGTGCGTACCAAACGCGTAATATCGCTGACGATAACCGCAACCTTCTCGCCTGCTTTAACAACATCCTTCAGCGGTGCGCTTTCAATCGGGCTGCGCAGTGCTTCCAGCGTCGCTGCTTTAATATCGCCGGCAACGGCTGCTTTGTTGCCGTGAATGTCATACAATATATGTTCTTCGGGCAGCATTACTTTTTGTTCGCCGCTGCCATACGGGAGAGAGTATTCCTTCATTGCCGTTCTCCTTTGTTAAAATAGTTATATAAGTATATTATACACTTTGCTGTATAAAAATAAAAGAAAATTGCAAATCTTGCCGCCGCGGCGGATTTTATTATTTTCACTTGTACATTTTGTTACAGATATGCTATAATATTTTAATGAAATTCACTTACCTCGGGGATGTACTGGTTTCGACGGGGATAGGTGTGGTATGATAAGCGAGCCGTGTTTCCGTCAGCACGTTAAACGGCGGACGTTTAAAAATAAACGCTAAAAACGATTACGCTTTAGCAGCTTAATGCTACGTCCTTTCGTTACTTTCCTGCGGGAATGATCTGGACGCCAACAGCAGGATACTTTAAAGCTTTCTCCCGTGGGCTTTAGGGGAAACTTTCCGGGATAGCGACGAAGTAACCCGCCATCAGGTGATTTTGAAGCGAAATAAAAAATGATGCGCTGCGCTCGGAGAAAGTTATATTGCAATATTTTCGGACAGGGGTTCGACTCCCCTCATCTCCACCAAAAACAACAAGGCTGATTACAGTATTAACTGTAACCAGCCTTTATTTTTTTGCCGTTTGTTATTTTGCCACTTCATACGGCCAGTCATTAATGCCGCCAAAGTCAAAAACATTGGTGTAACCCATGTTTATTAAAGCGTTGGCAGCAATCGCACTGCGTCGTCCGCTGCGGCAGTAAACCAGAATTTCAGCGTCTTTATCAGGCAGCGCTTTGGCAACTGCTGCGTCGCTTGCTTCAATTAACGGCAGCGGCAGCAAAACAGCGTTGGCTATATGCCCTGCATCATATTCCTGCTGCATACGCACATCAAGCACAATCACGCCTGGTTCAGCCATGCGTGCTTTAGCCTGCTGCGGCGTAATTTTCTGGTAGCCTTCCGCATTGGCGGGGCTTTGCGCAAAGCATACTGCCGATATTGCAAGTACGGCAGCCAAAACAAGCAGCAACATCTTCTTCATAACAACATCTCCTTTGCTTTTATTTATTGCGTTCTTTCATCGCACGTTCAACCTCGCGTTTGGCGTCGCGTTTAGCCATGTCCTGACGTTTGTCATACAGCTTTTTGCCTGTCGCCAGCGCGATTTCAATTTTAATCAGCCCGTGCGTAAAATACATTTTTAAAGGCACAAGGGTGTAACCTTTTTCCTTAACCTTACCGATGAGCCTGCGGATTTCCGCCCTGTGCAGAAGCAGCTTGCGGTCGCGCAGCGGGTCGTGGTTAAAGCGGTTGCCCTGGTCATAAGGGCTGATGTGCAGGTTGCAAACAATAACCTCCGCACTTTTGGTAATCTGGGCATAGCTGTCCTTCATGTTAGCTTTGCCCGCGCGCAGCGATTTTACCTCTGTACCTGTCAGGGCGATGCCTGCCTCATAGGTTTCGTGAATGGTGTAATCGTGGCGCGCTTTTCTGTTTTCTGCAACTATTTTTATCTTCTGTTCCACTATTTATTCCTCTGTTTTTTCTTATGTTTGCCGCACTTGGGCTTGGCGTCTTTCAGATATTTATTGCCACCGGTGCCGCCCTTGCCACGTTTGGCAAATTTGTTCTTGCCCTTTTTCTTTTTGCCTTTCTTTTCCGGCTCGGCGCTGTAACGCGGTGCGGTTTTGCGCTGCTCTGCCAGCTGTATTTTAATACGCTCGCGTACACTGTCATCCTCGCCCGCGAGGATAAAATCAATATTGCGTTCGGCTATATTAACCTGAAAAACTTCAATGCGTACCGGGTCGCCAAGGCGATAGCACTTGCGTGTATGCGTGCCCATCAGCGCGTAGTTTTCTTCAATAAATTCGTAATAATCATCCAGCAGGCTGGAAATATGCACCAGGCCTTCCACGCCGTTTTCCAGCTCGACAAACATGCCGAAAGCAGTAACGCCGCTGATGATGCCGTCGTATTCTTCACCGATGTGCCCTGCCATGTATTCTGCTTTTTTCAAATCGACGGTAGCGCGTTCGGCTTCTGCCGCCGTGCGCTCACGGATTGAAGAATGTTCGGCGATATGGTCGAGCTTGTCGGTGTATTCGTCTTTGGTCTTTTCCTTCATGTAAGGGTCAACCAGCCATTTATGCAGCAGGCGGTGTACAATCAAATCCGGGTAACGTCGGATTGGCGAGGTAAAATGCGTGTAATATTCTGCCGCAAGGCCAAAGTGGCCGATGTTATCCGTCTGGTAAACGGCCTGTTTTAAAGAGCGCAGCGCCACGGTTGATACCATGCGTTCTTCGGGGCGGCCTTCCATGGCGATTAACGCTTTTTGCAGTGCCAGCGGTTTAACTTCTGCCGCAACAGGCATTTTTACGTTAAAACGCGAAAGCAGCAGCGAAAGGTCGCGCATTTTTTCTTCCTGCGGCTTATCGTGCACGCGGTAAATAAACGGCCATTTCTGCAATGCCATGTGGCGCGCTACGGTTTCGTTGGCAGCCAGCATAAATTCTTCAATGATGGATTCTGCAAGGCCGTGCTCACGCTGAACAATTTCCAGCGGTCTGCCCTGCTCGTCCAGAATTACCTTCTGTTCAGGCAGGTCAAAATCTATCGCACCGCGCGTTACACGTTTTTTGTGCAGTATTACGCACAGTTTTTCCATTTCGTTCAGCATAGGCAGCGCGTCGCGGTATTTTTCCGTTAATTCTGCATTTTTATTGACCAGAATTTCGCGCACAATGCGGTAGCTTAAACGGTAGCGCACGTTGATAACGCCGGGGAAAATATCGTAGCTTTTAATGCGCCCCTTTTTATCTATCAGCATTTCGCAGCACATTACTAGGCGGTCCTCGCCGGCGTTAAGGCTGCAAATACCGTTGGAAAGACGCTCCGGCAGCATCGGCAGCACGCGGTCTACAAGGTACACGCTGGTGCCGCGTTCCTGTGCTTCCCTGTCCAAAATGGTGTTTTCGCGCACATAGTGGCTGACGTCGGCAATGTAAACGCCCAGCGTAAAATCGCCGTTATCTGCAGGCTGTACAAAAACAGCGTCGTCAAGGTCTTTGGCATCGTCGCCGTCGATAGTAACAATCAAACGGTCACGCAAATCGTGCCTGCCTTCAAGCTCCGTGCTTTTAATAGTTTTCGGCACACGTTTGGATGCAGTGATAACCTGCTCCGGGAACTCCAGTGGCAAATCGTACTGCTTAATCAGCGACAAAAGTTCCATACCTACGTCACCGGTGTTGCCAAGCACTTCCACAATCTTGCCTTCGATATTGCGGCGGCTGTCCGGTGCCCATTCGGTAATTTCCACAACAACCTTTTGGTTGGTTTTTGCGCCGTTAAAATTGCGTTTTAAAATATAAACGTCCTGCCCGATGCGTTTATCGTCAGGCACAACAAAACCGTAATCGCGGCTTGCTTTAAACGTACCGACAATTTTATTATTGGCATGCTTGATAATGCGGATTATCTCGCCTTCAGGCTTGCGTTTGTCGCCGCCTGCGGTTTCCACCCTTGCCATAACGCGGTCGTTGTTCATAGCGCCGTTCAAAAGGCGCGGCGGTATAAACACATCCGGGCGCTCACCCTTGTTATCGGGTATAACAAAGCCAAAGCCTTTGCTCGTCAGCTGCACGCGTCCAACAACAAGCCCCATGCGTTCCGGCAGACCGAAAGTTCCAAAACGTGTTTTAATAATTTCACCGTTTTCCTGCAATTCCTTCAAGTCCTGCCAAAAAGTGTTCAGGTTGCCGGTTATGGGTATGGCTTCAATTAAATCTTCGGCAGTCAGCGGCGCATAACTGCTTTGCCGCATAAACTCCAGTATTTTTTCCTTACTTTTTATCATTTCATTCCTCCAGCATCATTTTGGCAGTAGCTTCCGCCGCAATAATGCCCTCTTTCGTTATAATTTCGCCGTGCATTTCCACAAGGCGTCCTTTTTGCTTAACGCGCGTACCAACGCATTTTATTTCTTCGCCAATTTTCAGCGGCTGGCGGTAACGCAGTTCCATTTTTGCGGTGTAGGCTGGCCTGCCTTCCATGCAGAACAGGTAATGCCCCATAATTTCATCCAGCAGCACGCTGATTAAACCGCCGTGCATCATGCCGTTATAGCTCTGGTGTTCCGGCTTTGGCGTAAAATACGATACGCACTCTTTTTCGTCCATTTCAAAAGTCATTTTCAAGCCGATGGGGTTCTTTTTGCCACAGGCAAAACACATCGGGTACTCTTTATCTTCAAACATATCTATTCCTGTAAAAAAGCCAGTATTTTATTAAATACGGCTCCCCTTTCCTTATCTAATGTCAAAATATGTCCGCAGTGTTCAAACCACACCAGTTCTTTCCGTTTGGAAGCAATGTTGTCATAAATAAACTGCGCGCTTTGTCGGCGGACGGTATGTTCAATTTTGCTCTGCATGATAAGGCATGGCACGGTGATGTTTTTTAAATAGCCGCGCTTACATTCCTTAACAAATTTAAACATGCTGATTAAAGGTTTCGTCGGCATTGCCTCGCACTGCACGCAGTATTCTTCCGGCACGCCGTCAAACACGCGCTGATGCTTTTTAACATAGCGGATTAAAAAATGCAGCCACGGCAGCAAAAACTGCCTGCGGTCGTGCACATAAATCGGCGCTGCCATAACGACAGCCTTATCCGGCTCAAGCTCTGCCGCTGCCCGCAGCGTAAGCAATCCACCCATTGAAAGCCCTGCCACATAAACCTTGCTGCATCTGGCTTTAAGCCGTGCGTAACCGCGTTTAACTTCCGCGTACCAGTCGTCAAAAGTATATTTAGATAAATTTTTGGGAGTTGTGCAATGGCCCGGCAGCAGCACGCCCAGCACTGTATAGCCTTTACGGTGCAAAAATTCGCCCAGCAGGCGCATTTCGCCCGGTGCGCCGGTATAACCATGTATTAAAAGCACGCCTTCTTCGCCGCCCGCAAAAAAGAACTGTTCTGCGCCAAGTTTAGCCACGTCACTACCTCCTGACATATATAATAATTATATCACATACAAAAAAATCCTACATCGGTGGGATGCAGGATTTTACAAAAGCTTTGCTTATGGTTTTATAAAATTACATGCTTACTTTGGCAATTACCAAAGTAATAAGGGCAAACAAAATACCTAAAACGATAGTAGCCTTAGCCATCATCGTGTCCATATCGTTGCCTTTGCCAAAATAACCGCCGCCGCCGCCAAAAGCGTCGGACAAACCGGAGCCCTTGCCGGACTGTGCAAGCACAGCGCCAATTAATGCTATGCTGACAATAACGTCCAATACACTTAACGCTGTAATCAACTTGGCTTCCTCCTAAAACTAAATTACCTTTTTATTTTATCATAACCGGCAAACGGTTACAATAAAAATCAGTATCTTGTAAAAAAGCCTGCTTCGCAGTGAAGCAGGCCTTTATTTGCCAATTATTTACGCAGGCCGAGCTTTGCAAGGATTGCACGATAACGCTCGATATCCTTAGCCATAAGATAGTTCAGCAAACCACGGCGCTGGCCAACCATTTTCAGCAGGCCACGGCGGGAATGATGGTCTTTTTTGTGGTCTTTCAGATGTTCGGTAAGATATTTAATGCGTTCGGTAAGAACTGCGATCTGTACTTCCGGAGAACCAGTGTCGCCTTCATGTCTTGCGTTTTCAAGGATGATTTGTTGTTTTCTTTCAGGTGTTAACATTGTAATTCCTCCATTTTTCTGTAATCGCCAAAGCATAGAAACCGCCGGAGCAGCGCATCTCCAAGCAATGGTTCAAAAATAATACTTTAGTAGTATAACATAAAATCAGCCGCAGGGCAACTGTTTTTTATTTAAAAAGTAAGCTTTTATGGCTTTTTTGTCTTCATCAATCTGTTGGCACAATGCTTCCACGCCGTTAAACTTCTGTTCGGCGCGGATATATTTATAAAAATAGACCTTCATCTGTTTGCCGTATAAATCGCCGCTGCAATCAAACAAATTTACTTCCAGCCTTACGTGCTCTACGTCGTTAAAAGTCGGGTTGTTGCCAATATTGCCCATACCTTCGTAAACAGCGCCGTCAATTTCTGCCGTAACGGCATACACGCCCGGCGCAGGCACAGCCATTTCGCCGTGCAGCAGCTCAATGTTTGCAGTCGGGAAGCCCAGCTTGCGTCCGCGCTGCTCACCGTGCACAATCTGCCCGCTAATACTGTAAGCACGCCCCAGCATTTCATTAGCGTATTCAATATGCCCGGCGCGGATTAAATTACGGATGCCGGTGCTGCTGACGATGTTACCGTTCATCTTCACCAGCGGGCGCACAATAACTTCAAAACCATTCTTTTTGCCGCTGCGTTCCAGCGTTTCGGTTTTGCCGCTGCCCAAAAAGCCGTAGGTAAAGTTCTCGCCCACAACCAAACAGCGGTAGTTAAAATGCTTCAAGCCTTCCAAAAATTCGTCAGGCGACAACGACGCAAACGCTTCCGTAAACGGTATGTTTATAAGGTAATCAACGCCGTCGGCTTCCAGAAGCCGGATTTTTTCTTCAGCTGAAATAATCCTCACCGGCACTAAATCCGGACGGATTAACGCCAGCGGGTGGTTGCTGAACGTAAATACCGCCAGCTTCAGCCCGTTCTGCCGCGCGTAATCCCTCGCCGTATAAATAACATCGTTATGCCCTAAATGCAAACCGTCAAAAGTGCCCAGCGCAATAACCGTTGCGGGATATTCATTTTTTAAATCAGCATCCAGAGATGTAATAATTTCCATGAACTACCTCAAATAAGTTCCTGCGGTTTATCTGCCTGATGCAGAATTTTTACGCCTTTCATTACGCCTTCGGCAGCTTTGCCGATGCCGTAAAATTCGCCGCTTTGCCCTTTCAGTCGGTATAAGCCGTCTGCCATGCCTGCCATGCTGGTGGCAACGCCCTGCGTAATGCGCCACGCCTGCCGCTCTGTCAGCACAGCTTCCGCAAGGTGCATAACGGCAGTTTCCTCCGGCAGCAGGTAACGCAAAGGTTCTGCTTCCAGCTCCTGCAAGGTAACGGCGTCCTCAATTTTAAAGCCGCCTGCGGAAGTACGCAGCAAAAAACTCATCGTACCGCAAACGCCAAGCCTTGCACAGATATCTTCCAGCAATGTACGGATATAAGTTCCTTTGCTGCATTCCACATCAAGAACCGCCTTTTGCGGATTAAAGCTGATGAGCTGTAATCGGCTGATAAAAATTTCGCGCGCTTCGCGTTCCACTTCTATCCCCTTGCGTGCCAGTTTATAAAGCGGCTGGCCGTTAAGCTTCAAAGCGGAATACATAGGCGGCAGCTGTTTCTGTACGCCGGTAAAATCTTGCAACACAGCGGCAAATTCATCCACGCTGCATGTCGGAAGCTCGCTTGTTTGCACAACCGCACCGCTGTCATCGCCGGTGTCGGTTTTTATGCCGAAAGTAATTTCCGCACGGTAGCTTTTGCCGTCCTCCAGCGCGTATTCCAAAAGACGCGTGGCAGTACCCGCAAAAACAGGCAGCACACCGGCCGCATCAGGGTCAAGCGTACCGGAGTGCCCGATTTTTTTAGTATTCAGTACCCTGCGCATAAAGCTGATAACGTCATGGCTTGTCATGCCGCAGGGTTTTAAAACATTGATAATGCCGGCTGTCATAACGCTTTACCGATAGCTTCCAGCACTTTGGCCTTGGCCTGTTCCAGCGGCAGCTCAACGGTGCAGCCAGCCGCGCGGACATGACCGCCGCCGCCGAACGACAAAGCGATTGCAGCAACGTCGATATCCTGCGAGCGCATGCTGACGCGAGTAACAGCAGGTTCAACGGCTTTAAACAGCACTGCCACATCGACGCCTTCGATATAACGCGCAAACGAGATAAAATTATCCGTGTTCACGTCCTTATCGTACAAATCGCTGTTGATTTCCAGCGTGCTGATTTTGCCGTCATTGTAAAAAGCCAAAGTCTGCAAAACCTTGCCCAGCATTTCAATATTGGCGCGGGTGTTCGTGCCCAAAGCGTCCGAAATTTCATTCGGGCGTGCGCCGTATTCCAGCAGCTTTGCCGCCGCACGCATTGTGCCCGGCGTGGTATTGGCATAGCGGAACGAACCGCAGTCTGTATAAATGCCGGTGTACAGGCAGGTTGCCAAATCCTTATCCGGCGTAATGCCGAGTTTTTCCACCAGATTGCACAAAATTTCCGCCGTTGCCGCCGCTTCCGTATTCAGATACAGATAATCGGCAAACTGCGTGTTGGAAATGTGATGGTCGATATTGGCAACGGCTTTTGCCTTAACAGCCTGCGCTACCTTGCCGATGCGGTCCAGCGAGCTGGCGTCCAATACCACCAGCAAATCTGCTTCCACAACTTCGCCGTCGGCAGGTTTTACAAAACAATCTATCTGCGGCAAAAAGCCAAAGGCTTTGGGAACATCGTCATCCACCATTACCATAACCTTTTTGCCGGCTTTTTCCAGCGCCATTTTCAGCGCCAGCGTAGAGCCCAAAGCATCGCCGTCCGGGCTTACGTGCGGGCACAGAACAAGTTTATCCTGCGCCAGCAGCAGGGCGGCAATTTCTTCAAGCGTACAGTTTTTACTCATGCGGGGTTTCCTCTTGTTTGATTTTTCTGAGCAATTCTTCGATATGCGCGCTGTATTCCATGGAGGTATCCTTGGTAAAAATCAGCACCGGTGCAAAGCGCAGCCTGATGCGTTTGGCAATTTCCGTACGCATGTAGCCGACGGCTTTGTTAAGCCCCTGCCATGCTTCCTCCTGCTGGGTTTCGCTGCCGTACAGGCTTACGTAAACTTTCGCCTGGCTGATGTCGTCTGTCAGTTCCACGCCCGTAACGGTAACGAATTTAATGCGCGGGTCTTTAATATCGTGCAGCAAAATCTTGCTGATTTCCTGCTTAATTGCTTCCTGTAATTTTTCTACTCTTAATCTTGCCATAACAAGCACCTGTTATTCTGCGGCAACTTCTTCCATGGAATAAACTTCAAATACGTCCCCTTCTTTAAGGTCGCGGAATTTATCAAGTGTTATACCACATTCAAAGCCTGCCACAACTTCTTTAACATCGTCTTTAAATCTGCGCAGTGAGTCGATTTCGCCTTCGTGTACTACAATGCCGTCGCGTACTACGCGCACCTTGGAGGAGTTGGTAACTTTGCCTTCAAGCACATAGCAGCCTGCGATGAGCAGTTTGGAAATTGTAATCAGCTGGCGGACTTCCACACGTCCTGTGATAACTTCTTTAAATTTAGGCGCAAGCATGCCTTTGATAGCAGCTTCAACGTCATTGATAGCGTCGTAAATAACCCTGTAAGTGCGTACGTCAACCTTTTCGGTTTCGGCAGCCTTACGCGCGTTGGCGTCCGGTCGGACGTTAAAGCCAATAATCAGCGCGTTGGCGGCAGATGCCAGCATTACGTCGGATTCGGTAATGGAACCTACGCCGGAGTGGACAACGACAACCTTAACTTCGTCGTTTTTTATATTGGAAAGCGAAGATTTCAGCGCTTCGATAGTGCCCTGAACGTCTGCCTTAACAACAATGTTCAGTTCTTTCAGCTCGCCTTCCTGAATACGCTGGAAGATATCGTCCAGAGATACTTTGGCGTTCTGCTGCATTTCTTCGCTGCGGCGTTTTGCAAGGCGTTTTTCGGCAACGCTGCGGGCAGTTTTTTCGTCCGTGCTGTCAAGGATATCGCCTGCCATAGGAACTTCGTTCAGGCCAAGCACTTCGACAGGTGTGGACGGCAGCGCTTTTTTAACTTTTTCGCCGCGGTCGTTAACCATGGCGCGCACTTTGCCGTAAGCCGTGCCTGCAATAATGGTATCGCCGATGCTTAAAGTACCGCGCTGTACCAGAACGGTGGCAACAGGGCCGCGGCCTTTATCAAGCTGCGCTTCGATGATAGTACCGTGTGCCGGCAGGTTCGGGTTTGCTTTCAGCTCCTGCATTTCGGCAACCAGCAAAATCATTTCCAAAAGTTCGGGGATACCGGTTTTCTGATGTGCGGAAACGGGAACCATAATGGTATCGCCGCCCCAGTCTTCAGGAATCAGTTCATGTTCAGCCAGCTGCTGTTTTACATGGTCGGGGTTTGCACCCGGGCGGTCCATTTTGTTGATGGCAACAATAATAGGCACCTTGGCAGCTTTGGCATGGTTAATTGCTTCAATGGTCTGCGGCATAACGCCGTCGTCTGCGGCAACTACAAGGATGGCAACGTCAGTTACCTGTGCACCGCGGGCACGCATGGCGGTAAATGCTTCGTGGCCCGGGGTATCGAGGAAAACAATCTTTTTGCCCTGGTAGTTAACCATATATGCACCGATGTGCTGGGTAATGCCGCCTGCTTCGCGGCTGGTTACGTTGGATTTGCGGATAGCGTCCAACAGCGAGGTTTTGCCGTGGTCAACGTGGCCCATAACGGTAATTACAGGCGGACGCGGCAAACGCTTGGACGGGTCGTCTTCAACCTCCGGAATTTCGGTCGGGTCTTCTTCCGGCGGCAGCGGCACTACTTCAACGTCAAATTCAGTACCGACAAGCTCTGCTGTTTCAAAATCAATATCCTGGTTAATGGTTACCATTACGCCCAGCATAAACAGGGCTTTAATAACTTCGTTAACCTCGCGTTTGATAAGGTTGGCAAACTCTTTTACATTGATGCTTTCGCCAACTTCAACACGGCTGGGGCGTACAACCTGAACCGGCTGCGCGGGCTGCTGCGGTTTGCTGCTGCCGGGGCGTTTTTTCATCATATGGTCGCGGCTGTGCATGTTGCGACTGTCACGGCTGGCGTACTGGCCTTTAATCTGCGGTTTTTCGTTGCGTTTTTTGTTAAACTGCTGATTGCCTTTGCCCTGCTGCTGTCCGCCGCGGTTCTGATTGTCAAAACGATTCTGATTCTGCTGCGCATTAGCGCCGCGGTTCGGCTGGGCTGCCTGCTGTTTGTCACGCGGTCCGATAAAAATTCCTCCCTGCGGGCGCTGGGGGCGGTTAGGTTTGTTGTTTTTGTTATGCTGCCCCTGCGGATTGCCCTTGCCCTGCTGCTGCATGGGCTGGTTATTTTTCTTCTGGTTTTGATTTTGGTTGTTGTTTCTGTTCTGATTCTGGCTGCGCTGGTCGTTATGCACATTGGCAGGTTTATTGTTAGGCTGGTTTTTCGGCCTGTTATCCTGCTGCGGCTTATTGGGCACAGCAGCTTTAGGCTGGTTCTGCACCTGCGGTTTATCATGCTTCTGCGTATTGGCTTTGTTATCGTTGTTAACCGGTGCAGCTTTAGGCGCATTGTTCTGCGGCTTGGGCTGCGGCGCAGGTTTCTTCTCCGGCTGAACCGGCTTTTTGGTGAATGCGCGCACTACCAAATCTTTGGCAGAATCGTCAACCGTACTCAAACTTTTTACCTGAATGTTATTTTTGGCCAAAACATCAATTACTTCCTGATTGGTTTTGCCAAGTTCCTTAGCTATTTCATATACTCTATGCTTACCCATTCATCCACCTCCAAACTTAGTCGTGGCACTTGTTATATATCATAACTGCAAAATTATTATCCGTAATTACAACCGCCGTCCGCGGTGATTTGCCTATTGCCGAACCGATTTCCGCACGGGCGGGGCCTGTTACCGTTTTCACATCTGCCGTTTCGGCAAGGTATTCCAGTTCCTTTCGTGATGCTTCCGCCGCGTCGCAGGCAATCAGCATCAGCTTGGCCTTGCCGCCGTTTAACGCGCTGCGTACCGCAAAATCACCGCTGGCAACCTTACCGGCCTTCTGCGCCAGCCCCAGTGCAAATGCTACCTGTTTACTGTCCATCCGGCAAATCCTCCAGCAGCTTGGCGTAAACTTCTTCGCTCACCGGCTTTTCCAAAGCACGTTCAAGGCGTTTTTCCTTCACCGCTTTGGTAATGCAGTCCCTACTGCGGCAAACATACGCGCCGCGCCCGGATTTTTTACCGGTCAAATCCAGCGCAATCTCGCCTTCCGGCGAACGCACAATGCGCAGCAGCGCTTTTTTATCCTTCATTTCGCCGCAGCCTACGCATTTGCGCTGCGGGATTTTTTTAATCTTCTGCTGCTTCACCGGATTCACCTCCGATGGGTTCAAAAGGTTCTTCCCTGCTCTGGGTTTCGCTCTTGATGTCAATCTTCCAGCCAGTCAGCTTGGCTGCAAGGCGTGCGTTCTGCCCTTCCTTGCCGATAGCAAGTGAAAGCTGGTAATCAGGCACAACCACGCGGCAGATTTTCTCGTTTTCCAGCACTTCGGTGCTGATAACCTTAGCAGGTGAAAGCGCGTTGGCAACGTACTGCGCCGGGTCTTCGCTGTATTTTACAATGTCGATTTTTTCACCGCGCAGCTCGTTGACGATTGCCTGCACGCGCATGCCCTTCTGACCTACGCAGGCGCCTACCGGGTCGATGTTTTCATCTTTGGTGTACACTGCGATTTTGGAGCGCATACCCGGTTCGCGCGCAACGGATTTGATTTCCACCAAACCGTCGTGGATTTCCGGCACTTCCAGCTCAAACAGGCGTTTCAAAAGCCCCGGATGAGTTCTGGAAACCATAATCTGCGGACCTTTGCTGGTTTTACGCACTTCCAGAATGTAGGTTTTCATTCTGTCGTGGTATTCGTAAATTTCGCCCGGAATCTGCTCGCCGACAGTTAAAACCGCTTCGGCTTTGCCAAGATCGATATATACGTTTCTGTTTTCCATACGCTGAATAACGCCGGTTACGATATCATTTTCGCGGTTGTAGTATTTTTCAAACACCATGCCGCGTTCAGCCTCGCGGATGCGCTGCACAACAACCTGTTTTGCGTTCTGTGCTGCAATGCGGCCAAAGTTTTTCGGCGTTACTTCCTGCTCAACAATATCATCCAGTTCATAACGCGGGTCAATCTTACGCGCATCTGCCAGCGAAAGCTCGTTAGCGTCGTCCTCAACATTTTCCACAACATGCTTCTGCGCATATACATGCAGTTCGCCGGTTGTCCTGTTTAAATCAACGCGCACGTTCTGGCTGCTGCCAAAATTCTTTTTGTAAGCAGTTACCAGCGCTTCCTCAACAGCTTCAAACAGCACGGAAGGCTCAATGCCTTTTTCCTTGCCCAATTCCTGTACTGCCATAATAAAATCTGCGTTCACTTTTTTTACTCCCCCTAAAATCTTAAAAATCTATATGCGGTCTGACCATAGCAATCAGTTTTCTGTCAAATACAACAGGGTTCTTGCTTTCGCGTCCCTTAATAATGGGCCTTGCGCTGATGGTTGCCTCATCGTGCGCTACCAGCACAGCAACAATCTCCTTGTTTTTCTCCCACGGCGCAAAAAATTTAATATCTACCTTTTTGCCGTAAGCGCTTTCAAAATCCTTGTCCTTTTTCAGCGGGCGGTCGATACCCGGTGAAGAAACCTCAAGATAATACTTATCCCTGATGGGGTCGCGCTCGTCCAGAACCTCCGTCAGCTTTTCGCTGACCATCTGGCAATCGTCAATTTCAATGCCGCCGGGCTTATCAATGTAAATACGCAAGTACCAGTCCTTTTCGCGTACATACTCAACGTCCACCAGCGAAATTTCCGTTCCTTCCAAAATCTGCTCCGCCAAGGCGCTTACCAGTTTTTCAATTTCCGCACTCTGCATATATTCACCTCCGCTTTTTCCTGCCCCTATAAGAGGAAAGAGCGGGTAAAATACCCACTCTCTCAAAAGAAGTCATAATTTTTCTTAATATATTATACCATTATACTTGTTTGCTGACAAGTTTTTTGTATTAAAATTAACAAATCAGCCTTTTAAGTACGTTAAAATTTCTTCGGCGTTGGTATCAGGTTTGGCTTTTGGGTAAACCTTTTCAATCACGCCGTTCTCGTCGATAATGAAAGTGCTGCGTACAACGCCCATGCTTACCTTGCCGTACATTTTCTTTTCCTGCCATACGCCAAAGGCTTCAATGGCTTTGCGTTCGGGGTCGCTCAGCAAAATAAACGGCAGTTCCTGTTTGGCGGCAAAATTGCTGTGCGATTTTACGCTGTCCTTGCTGATGCCGATAACCTCCACGCCCAGCTGTTTATATTCGCCGTAATTATTGCGGAAGGCACAGGCCTGACGGGTACAGCCCGGCGTTGAATCCTTCGGGTAAAAATACACAACCACTTTTTTACCGGCAAAATCGTGCAGCGAAACCTCGTTGCCGTCTTTATCTTCCAGCGTAAAATCCGGCGCTTTCATTCCTGCTTCTAACATAATGGACCTCCTTTAAAACAAATCGATTTGGTCATTTTCCGGCAGGTCTTTTAAGGTGCCGTACTCTGCCAGCTTATCTATTACCGATTTTGATACTTTGGAACGTACGCGTAAATCTTCCTGCGAGATGAACGGTACGCCCGTTTTGCGTGCTTCGTCGATGCTTAACGCTGCCGCCGTACCAATGCCGCTTAACGCGCCGAGCGGTATGCGCACACCTTTTTCCGTAGGCAAAAAGCGCGTAGCGTGCGATTTATACAAATCAATCGGCTCAAATTCAAAGCCGCGTTCCATCATTTCAACCGTCAGTTCCAGATACGTTACGGTATCTTTATCCCTGTTGTTGGCCTTGCCGCCCTGCGCATATACGTCCTTAATAAAACGCTTCATGTATTCCTTGCCTTTGGCGATATAGGTTGCGTCAAATTCAGGCGCGCGCACGCTGAAATATGCGGCGTAAAATTCTTTTGGGTAATGCACCTTGCAGTAAGCAATGCGGTAAGCCATCAAAACATAAGCAATGGCGTGTGCTTTCGGGAACAGATATTTAACCGTTTCGCACGATTTTTTAAACCATTCCGGAACGCCCGCTTCTTTCATAGCTTCCAGCATTTTCGGCTCTAATCCGTTTTTGGCAGCCTTGCCCTTACGCACATATTCCATCGTTTTAAACGCCAGGCTCGGCTCAACGCCCATGGCGATAAGATTATTCATAACGTCGTCGCGCGTAGCGATAGTATCTTCAGGCGGCTTGCCTTCCTTAATCAAATCCTGCGCGTTGTTCAGCCATACGTCCGTACCGTGCGAATAACCGGATACGCGCACTATCTGGCCGAAGTTTTTCGGCTGTACGTCCTCAACCATCTGGCGTACAAAGCGCGTACCAAATTCAGGTATGCCGTATGTGCCAACGCTGCTGTTAATCTGGTCAGGCGTTACGCCCAGTGCTTCCGTGTTACGGAAGATGGACATAGTGGCTTCGTCGCCAATAGGAATTTTGGTCGGCTTGATATGCGTAAATTCTTCCAGCAGCTTGATAACCGTCGGGTCATCGTGACCGAGTATATCAAGCTTAACCAGCCTGTCGTTGATGGAATGGTAATCGAAGTGTGTCGTTACCGTCGGGCTGTCCTTTTCGTCGGCAGGATGGTTCATCGGCGTGATGTAATGAATATCCATATTGCGCGGCACAACCATAATGCCGCCCGGGTGCTGGCCCGTTGTACGTTTCAGCCCGGCAATGCCTTCAACAAGCCCTGCCATAAACGCCGGGTGCTTGGTCAGCCCCTTTTCCTCGTAATATTTGCGCACATAACCATAGGCTGTTTTGCTCGCCACCGTCGATATCGTACCGGCGCGGCAAACATTATCGCGTCCAAACAGTTCTTCGGTGTATTTATGCGCCACCGGCTGATATTCACCGGAAAAGTTAAGGTCGATATCAGGAACCTTGTCGCCGTGGAAGCCGAGGAATACGGCGAACGGAATATTGTGTCCGTCGCGCCACATCGGCGTTCCGCAGTGCGGACAGTTTTTCTCCGGCAGGTCGAAGCCGGAAGCATATTCGTTGTTGGTAAAAAATTCGCTGTAACGGCATTTTGGGCAGCGGTAATGCGGCGCCAGCGGATTAACTTCGGTAATGTCAATCAGCGTAGCAACAAGCGATGAACCTACCGAACCCCTTGAGCCTACCAGATAGCCGTCATCCAGAGATTTACGCACCAGCTTGTGCGCAATATAGTACAAAATCGCAAAGCCGTTGCTGATAATGGAATGAAGTTCGGTTTTAATTCGTTCTTCTACAATCTCCGGCAGCTCGTCGCCGTACCATTCGTGCGCCTTGTCGTAAACCATCTGCGGCAGCGCTTCCACCGCACCCGGTATCGAAGGCGAATAAAGCTGGTCGCGGTCCGGCACCGGCTTAATTTTATCTACCATATCGGCAACTTTGTTCGGGTTGGTTACGCAAATTTCGTAAGCAACGTCTTTGCCAAGATATTCAAATTCCGCCAGCATTTCTTCCGTAGTGCGGTAATACAGCGGCGGCTGCTCGTCGGCGTCGCGGTAATGCTGTACGCCCTGCAAAATTGTACGGAACTTGCTGTCTTCCGGATTTAAGAAATGCACATCACAGGTAGCAACGGTCATTTTGCCCATCTGTTTGCCAAGCTCGTAAATTTTGCGGTTGTAAGCCTTCAAATCGTCAATGGTGCATTTATTTTCGCGCACCAGGTACATATTATTGCCCAGCGGCTGAATTTCCAGATAATCATAGAACGAAGCGATTTTCATCAGTTCTTCGTCAGTCTTGCCTGCCCTTACGGCGCGGTAAAGTTCACCCGCTTCGCAGGCAGAACCCAAAATCAAACCATCGCGGTGCTCCTGAATAATGGCACGCGGCAGTGCAGGGCGGTTATTGTAATATTTTAAATGGCTCAGCGTAACCAGTTTGTATAAATTACGCAGGCCTGTTTCGTTTTTAGCCAAAATGATGATATGGTCAAGCGGCGTTTTTTTACCGCGTTTTGGTTTCAGGCTGTCCGTCGGTTCAATATCGGCTCCTTCAACACCGCTGTCGCTGATGAGATACCCTTCCATGCCGAAAATCAGCTTCAAATCGCTGCCTTCGGCGGCGTCATAACAGAACGGAAATGCCTGCACTACGCCGTGGTCGGTAATTGCCAGCGCCTTGTGCCCCCATTTGATTGCCTTTTTAACCAAATCTTCCATCGGTGTCAGAGCGTCCAGCTTACTCATCTTGGTATGGCAGTGCAGTTCTACCCTTTTAACCTCGGCATTATCCATGCGTTCTTCTTTTTCAATACGCATAATGCCCTTCGGCTCGATCGCCATCTCCTCAAAGGCATAACGGTCACGTCTTGCATCGCCCATAATGCGCAGGTAAACGCCCGGCTTGATGCTGCCCTTAAATTTATGGCATTCCTCCAGCGTATCAAAGTACATATTAACGTAAATGCCGTTGGTATCGTCGCTTAAATTAAAGGTCAGCTTAACGCGGCCGGTGCGCAGCTCGCGTTCGTTAAACGAAGTCAGCACGCCATCCTTATCAAAGCATTTTACAAACTGCCCTTCCACAACAACGTTGTTTTCGTCTTCGGTAATGTCATCCAACGGGCGCGGCTTGCCTTTAATGCGCTTGCCCCACAGCAAATTGTCGTCCTTTTTGCCGTTGCCGTACAAAAGCTCATACGCTTTGGCAAATTCGGCATCAGCCTCACTGCCGCAGCTGCCCTGCTCATCGTAGGTGTAACCTTCCAAATCGTTCTGCGCCGGTTCTTCCGGCAGAGGAATTTCCTCCGGCACGGGCTGACCGCTGCAATCGGTAACAACAAATTCAGTTTCTTCCTGCGGTTCGGGCGGCAGCGGCACTTCTTCCGTCTTCGCCTTTCCGTTAACTGCCGTTTTGGCATTTACCTCCGCATTGCAGCAGGTAAATTTAACGCCGCCGTGCAAAGAAAAAGCAGCGGCAAGTTTTTCTGCCACTGCCAAAGTAAGCCTTTCTTCAACCGGAGCAGCAGCCTTATACTCAATTTCCCATTCCGCCCCTTCAACATCCACCAGAATTTTCAGCGGGCGGATAAGGCGGGTATGCAAAAGGTCTGACTCCGTCAAGGACAATCCGGCTAAAAATTCAAAAAACTTGACTGTATCGGGGATAATGCAATATTTAGCCTTCATACCTTACCTTCCATAAAATTAACCTATATTTTCAATCGTAATAATGCCGCTGATACTTTGCAGTCCGCGGGCAACTCCTTCTTTATCGGCGTTTTTGCCGATTTTTAAATAAAGCTCAAGCACAACCTCGTTTTTCTGCGCGTTGTTTTTGACATTCAGGGTTTTAACCTTAATATCGTTTTCCGCCAGATACGAAGTGATATTCGTTATAATTCCCGGCTCATTGTTCGCCACAATGCGGATATAACGGCGTCCGTTGCTGGCAGCCACGCCGAAGCGTTTTTCCCATTTGCGGAACGATACCAGCGTTATCAGCATAATAGCCGTCGATACAAAGCTGAGCACATACATACCCGCACCGGCCGCAAGGCCGATAGCAGATACCATCCACAGGCTCGCCGCCGTTGTCAGCCCGCGCACCGTTACGCCCTCATGCATAATGGTGCCCGCACCCAAAAAGCCGATGCCGCTGACAACCTGCGCCGCAATACGCGCCGAGTCCCTGTTGTTGGCATTGCTGATATCACTGACGTAAGTATCATCAAAGCCGTACATGGATACCAGCATAATCAGCGCCGAGCCTACACAAACCAGTATATGCGTCCTGAAGCCTGCCGGGCGGTCGCCGCTGCCGCGTTCGATACCGACAGCGCCGCCTAAAACCGTGGCAACCAACAGGCGCAAAATCATGTCCCAGTTATGGACATTAAAGGCAAAGTGCTCCATCATACGAAACACCTCCAACAAAATTAAGCGTTAACAGCCAGCTCCGCCAGAATATTTTTGATACCTCCTACATAATCGCTGTCCAGCGGCAGATATTTAATTTCGCCGTTTTTGCGGATTTTAACTTCCAACTGGCCGTTTGCCAGAGTTTTCGGGCCAACTACAACCCTTACCGGATAACCGATTAAGTCGGCATCCTTAAATTTAACGCCCGGGCGCTCGTTACGGTCGTCAATAACGGTTTCCACACCGGCAGCTTTAAGCTCCTCGTAAATGGCTTCCGCTTTATCCCAGGATTCTTTATCTTTAGCGTTCATCGGCACAACCAGCACTTCATACGGTGCAATGGTTACCGGCCAGATGATACCGTTTTCGTCGTGGTTCTGTTCAATGGCAGCAGCCATAGTGCGGCTTACGCCGATGCCGTAGCAGCCCATAACCATCGGGCATTCCTTGCCTTCTTCATCAAGGAAGGTTGCGTGCAGCGCTTCGCTGTATTTAGTAAACAGTTTAAATACCTGGCCTACTTCAATGCCGCGTGCCTTAACAACCGGCGCACCGCAGTGCGGGCAGGGGTCGCCTTCCTGAATCATGCGGATATCGGCAACGTAGGTTACGTTAAAGTCACGTTTCGGGTCAACATTCACAAAGTGGTAGCCTTCTTCGTTAGCGCCACAGCAGATATTGTGCATGTTCATAACGGTACTGTCAACAACAACGGTTGCTTTGGTAAGGTCAATGCCGACAGGGCCCATGTAGCCGCCGACAGTGCCTGCTGCGGTAAGCTGTTCTTCGCTTGCCATTTCCAGGCTGTCTTCCAGCACGCCGCAGGTATTAACGATTTTAATTTCGTTAACTTCATGGTCGCCGCGTACAAAGCACAAAATCAAACCTTTGTTACTGTTATAGGCAACCGCTTTAACGGAATGGTCGACAGGCAGTTTCAGATATTCGCAAACAGCTGCAATGGTTTTGCATTCCGGAGTAACAACCTTTTCCATCGGCTTAACTTCTTCGTCGGCCGCTGCAATCGGTTTCAGTTCCGCTTTTTCAACATTGGCTGCATAATCGCATTTGCTGCAGAAAACAATTTCGTTTTCGCCGCTGTTTGCAATAACGGTAAACTCGTGTGAGCCGCTGCCGCCAATCGCGCCGGAATCCGCTTCAACCGGGCGGAAGTTCAAACCGCAGCGCGTAAACACCTTGCTGTAAGCGTCATACATTTTCTGGTAAGAAACATCAAGCCCTTCAACATTTTTATCAAAGGAATAAGCGTCCTTCATAATAAATTCGCGCCCGCGCAGAAGGCCGAAACGCGGTCTTTTTTCATCGCGGTATTTGTTCTGAATCTGGTAAACACACAAAGGAAGCTGCCTGTAAGAGCGCACGTCCTGACGGATAAGGGTGGTTACCATTTCTTCGTGCGTCGGGCCAAGGCTGAACGGCCTTTCATGGCGGTCCATCAGTTTAAACATTTCCTGTCCGTAAACATCCCAGCGGCCGCTTTCCTGCCAGATTTCCGCAGGCTGCACAATCGGCATCAAAAGCTCCTGCGCGCCGGTAGCGTCCATTTCCTCACGCACAATGTTTTCTATTTTTTTCAGCACGCGCCATGCCAAAGGCAGATAGCTGTAAATGCCTCCGGCTGCTTTGCGTATAAAGCCTGCGCGCAGCATCAGCTGATGGCTGATAACCTCCGCTTCGGCGGGAACTTCCCTTAAAGTAGGAGCGTACATTTGGGATACTCTCATTATTTATTCTTCCTTTCCATCAAAATTTTGTCTATTTCTTTAAATAATTCATCAACAATTTCATCTTCGCGCACCTTGCGCAAAATTTCGCCCTTGCGGAACAAAAGCCCTTCGCCGATTCCGCCCGCAATACCAACGTCGGCTTCGCGCGCTTCACCCGGACCGTTAACCACACAGCCCATAACGGCAACGGTTATCGGCTCGGTAATGTCTGCCAGCTTCTTTTCCACCGTCAGCGCCAGCTTTTCAAGGTTAATCCTCGTCCTGCCGCAGGTCGGGCACGAAATTAAAGTCGGGCCATATTCACGCAGCCCCAGTGCCTTCAAAATGGCAAATCCTGTTTTAACTTCTTCCACCGGGTTGCCCGTCAGCGATACGCGAATGGTGTCGCCGATGCCTTCAGCCAGCAGCGTACCAATGCCAACTGCCGATTTGATAATACCGGAGTTGACCGTGCCTGCTTCCGTAATACCAACATGCAGCGGATAATCGCACTGTGAGGCAAGCAAACGGTAAGCGGCAATCGTTAAAGGCACATCATGCGCTTTAAGCGATATTTTAATATTGCGGTAATCCATGCTTTCCAAAATATGAATATGCCGCCATGCTGCTTCAACCAGCGCTTCCGGCGTAGGATGCCCGTATTTTTCCAGCAAATCTTTAGGCAGTGAACCGGCATTTACGCCGATGCGGATTGGTATGTTCAACGGCTTAACCTCTTCCACCACGGCACGCACCTTATCGTCGCCGCCGATGTTGCCCGGGTTCAGGCGCAAGCCGCTGATACCTGCCTCCACCGCAGCCAGTGCCAGTTTATAATCAAAATGAATATCGGCAATTACCGGTATCTGGCTGTTTTTGCAAATCTCTTTCAGAGCTTCCGCCGCTGGCATATCCGGTACGGCGCAGCGCACAATGTCACAGCCTGCCGCCGCCAGTTCGTTAATCTGCGCCAGCGTTGCCGCCGCGTCATCCGTCCTGGTATTGGTCATGGACTGCACGGCTACGGGCGCACCGCCACCGATTTTTACGTTGCCCACCTGTATTTGCCTTGTTTTCCTGCGTTCCATCAGGCCACCTCTTTATCTGGATATATCACTGAAAATTGCCCACACGGTTAAAGTCAGAATCAGGCCGACGCCGATGCTCTGAATCATCGTCGCCGCTCTTTCACCCAACGGTTTGCCGCGCAGCGCTTCCAAAATCAAAAGCACAAAATGCCCGCCGTCCAGTGCCGGCAGCGGCAGCAAATTGATAATGCCAAGGTTAATGCTTAAAAGCCCCACAAGGTTCAACAGCGGCATCCAGCCACTTTCAGCAGCCTCGCCCGCTATTTTGGCAATGCCGATAGGGCCGGTAACATCTGCCGGGGCAGCGCCCGTAACGATTTTATACAAACCGTCCAGCATCATCACCATAATGTAATAAGTATATTTAAAGCCCATTTGCAGGGATTCAAAAATGCCGAAGTCCTTATGCTCAACCTGCGGCGAAATGCCTACCAGCGCTTTGCCGTAATCCTTATCAAATTCCGGTTTTAAAGTATAATCCTTCGTCACAGCGTTGCGTTCTGCCGTCAGCGTAACTTCATTTTCGCCGTAGGTATTCAGCTCCGTAACCATTTCGGACCACGTAGCTACAGGTTTGCCGCCTACTGCCAAAATTTTGTCGCCAGCCTGCAAACCGGCTTCAACGGCAGATTTACCCGGCATTACATAGCCAAGCACCGGTTTATCGACAGGTACTTCCAGCCCGTTGACTGCAAAAATACCGGTAAATAAAAACACCGGCAAAATAAAATTCATCAAAACGCCCGCCAGAATAACCAGCATACGCGCCGGTATCGGCTTGGATTTGAACGCGCCCTCATCGGCAGGCTCATCCGGCTCCATGCCGGCAATTTTATTATACCCGCCCAGCGGGATAATCCTTAAACTGTACAGCGTTTCGCCGTATTTCTTCTGAAAAATGTTCGGGCCGAAGCCGATGGCAAATTCATCGACGCGCATGCCCGTCATTTTTGCGGTAATAAAGTGCCCGAATTCGTGTACCGTTACCAGTACGCCGAACACAAAAAGGGCCGCAAGCAAAGTTGTCACTAACTTCCTCCTGTATTACAAGCTGCTCAAAAATCCGCGCGCTGCTTCGCGTGCAGCGGCGTCAGTATTTTCAATGTCGCTCAGCTCAGGCTGCAAAATGTTTTTGTGCCCGGCAACGACATGTTCAATCGTCTTAATTATATCAAGGTATTTAATTTTGCCGTCCAAAAAGGCGTAAACCGCTTCTTCGTTAGCGGCGTTAAAGGCACACGGCAGCGTACCGCCCTGCCTGCCGCACTTAACGGCAATTTTAAGCGCGGGGAACGCTTCCGTATCCGGCGCTAAAAATGTCAGCGTGCCTGCTTTAACAAAATCAAGCTGCCCAAAAGCGTTATCGTAACGCTGCGGATAGGAAAACGCATACTGTATCGGCAGGCGCATATCCGGCAAACCCATCTGCGCAATGACGGAGCCGTCGTTAAACTCTACCATGCTGTGTACAATGCTTTGCGGATGCACGACAACATCTATTTTATCATAAGGCATGTCAAACAGCCAGTGTGCTTCAATAACTTCCAGCCCTTTATTGGCAAGCGTGGAAGAATCAACAGTAATCTTTCTGCCCATGCTCCAGTTGGGGTGCTTTAAGCACTGCGCCAAAGTTACGTCAGCCAGTTCTTCTTTGGTTTTGCCTAAAAACGGACCGCCGCTGGCAGTAATAATCAGGCGTTTAACTTCATCTTTTTTACCGCCTTGCAGCGATTGAAAAATAGCGCTATGCTCGCTGTCGACAGGCGTCAGCGAAACGCAGTGTTTTTTTACGGCTTCCATAACGATGCTGCCTGCGGCAACCAGCGTTTCCTTGTTGGCAAGGGCAATATCCTTGCCGTGTTTGATTGCTTCCAGCGTCGGCAAAAGCCCTGCGTAACCAACCATGGAAGCCAGCACTGTATCAACGCCGTCGTAAGTAACTGCTTCCAGCAAGCCTTCCCTGCCCGCCAGTATTCTGGTTTTGCCGCTGTAACGCGCTTTTAAACGCTGCGCCGCCTTTTCATCGGTCAGTACTGCCATATCGGGGGCAAATTGTTCAATCTGCTCCTCCATCAGCGTGTCGTTTACATGCGCCGCCAGCACTTTTATTTTCAGCTTATCGGGGTTGGCAGCAGCAACTTCCAGCGTCTGTTTGCCAATCGAACCCGTACTGCCAAGAACAGCTACGTTTTTCATCGCCATACCTCCAGGAGATTACATAAAAAAGCTGTTAACCATAACGCTTAACAAAAATACATAATAGCCGACCGGAATTGCGAACAGCAAACTGTCACAGCGGTCCAGCACGCCGCCGTGTCCCGGGAAGATTTTACCGGAATCCTTAACGCCGAAGTTGCGTTTCAAAATTGACTCCACCAAATCGCCCAACGGCGCAACAATTGCCACGCCAACGCCCAGCAGTACCGCAAGAAGCGTCGAGCCCTGGAATACATTGGCAGCATTAAGATAATGCAAACCGCCCATAATTACGGCCACGCTGCCGATAAAACCGGCAACAGCGCCTTCTACCGATTTATTGGGGCTGATGGTCGGACAGAGCTTGTGTTTGCCAAAGGCAGAACCTGCAAAATACGCAAAGGTATCGCTTGCCCAAACGCCAAGCATAATAACCCAAAACAAAATCTCGCCGCGGTCAATCGGCAAGCCCCACAGGCTGACCTGCAAATCTGCCGACGTAAAATACAAAGCGTCGCGCAGCAGGATAAAATGCGCAAAGCCAAAACCGATATACACCACAGCCATTACGGAAAGCGCCGTATTATACGCCCACTTTCCGTCCGCGTGGTGACGCGCCATACCTTCAAGCATTACCAGTATCACGCCCAGCATTAAAATAGCCGGAAACAGCAAAAACGAATACACGCTGATGTAACGGAACACAGATGCCGCATAAATCAGGCAAATCATCGTCATTCCTGTCGAAAGCCAGTACACGTCCTGCCCGTTGGCGCGCGCCATATTCCTGAACTCAAACAAACCCACCGTTGCCAGCGCAAAAATGGCAGCATCAAACAAATATCCGCCCTGGTGGATTAAAAATATAACTACCGGCAAAGCAACAATGCCGGTTATAATTCTTTTTAACATTACCACACCGCCAACTATTTAGTAATCAAACCGCCGTAACGGCGTTCGCGTCCGCCGTAAGCCTTTACCGCCTCCAAAAACATTTCGGGCGTAAAAGCAGGCCAGTAAACCTCTGTCGTCCAAATTTCGGCGTAAGCAATCTGCCACAGCATAAAGTTGCTGATGCGCAAATCACCGCCCGGCCGGATTAATAAATCCGGCGCAGGCAACCCTTTGGTATACAGATAGTTTTCAAAATGCGCAGCGTCTATATCTTCAACCTTCAGCAAACCGCCCTGCACGTCAGTGACGATGTTCTGCACCGCATGCAGAATTTCAGCCTGTCCGCCGTAGTTTATAGCCAAATTTAAAATAATGCCGGTATTTTCTGCCGTTACCTTTTCGGCGTGCTCCATTTTCTGGCGCACAACTTCAGGCAGTCCTTCGCGGCTGCCCATAAAACGCACCTGCACGTTGTTTTTGTGGAACTCGTCAATCTCGCTGATCAAATAGCGGCTTAACAGCTCCATAATAAAATTAACTTCCGTTACCGGGCGTTTCCAGTTTTCGGTAGAAAAAGCGTAAGCGCTGATAATTTTAACGCCAATCTTATCGGCAGTTTTAACAATATTTTTTAAGGTTTCCGCCCCGGCCTGATGCCCAAAGGTGCGCGGTTTGCCCTGCGCCTTGGCCCAGCGCCCGTTGCCGTCCATAATGATGGCAATATGCTGCGGAACTTTTTCCGGGTCGATGCCGGTTGTATCTACGCTAATATCTTTATTGCCGGTTTTAAATTTAAATAAAGTATTAAACACAGTATCACCTTTCCGTTAAAGGCAATAAAACTGAGGTACCTCCCCTGAAAAGAGGAGGCTACTTCAGTTCTACGCAATAAATCAGGGTTGTGAAATTGCACCAACCGGGCAAGCGCCTGCGCAAGCGCCGCATTCAACGCATTCTTCGCCGATTTCATATTTGCCATCGACTTCTTTGATTGCGCCAACCGGGCAGGTAGCAGCGCAAGTGCCGCAGCCTACACATTCATCTTTATTGATTTTCAGAGCCATCCTGTACGCCTCCTTTCCTGTATCTTCTTACAGTAATGATTTCTGCTTTATTGTTATCCAGCTCGCGCTGTCTAACCACATATTCGGTAATACTGCCCTCCTGCGGCACGCCTTTGGATTTAGGCGGCTCGGTGGCAGTAACTTCGCAGGTATAGCCTGCCTGCTTTAAAATGCGCAGCGCCTCGCTAATCTCCAGCGCCAGAACGTCAGGAAACCCCATCAGATTTCCATAACCTCTTTTTCCTTGTGTTCCATAACGGTATCCACTTCTTTAATGAACTTATCGGTCATTTTCTGGATATCGTCGTTAGCCTTTTTAGCCTCGTCTTCCGTAATTTCTTTAGCTTTTTCAGCTTTCTTTACGGCGTCGTTGGCGTCGCGGCGCAGGTTTCTTACGCTTACGCGTGCGTCTTCTGCTTTTTTATGTACGGTTTTAACCAGTTCTTTACGTCTTTCTTCAGTCAGCTGCGGCAGGTTCAAACGAATTACACTGCCGTCGCTGTTCGGGTTCAGGCCCAAATCGGATTTCATAATAGCACGTTCAATATCCTTCAGAAGGTTCTTTTCCCACGGCTGAATGATAATCATGCGCGGTTCAGGCACGGTTACGCTAGCAACCTGGTTAACAGGCGTCGGCGTGCCGTAATATTCAACCATTACCTTGTCCAGCAGCGAAACGCTGGCGCGTCCCGCGCGCACGGAAGCAAGGTCAACGCGCAAAACGTCAACGGTTTTGTGCATTTTCGTCTGTGTTGTTTCCAAAATCTCCTTAATTTCTGCCATCTTACTTTCCTCCCACCAAAGTACCAATCTTCTCGCCCAAAGCGGCTTTTAAAATATTGCCGGGTTTATCAATGTTAAACACAACAATGGGTATTTTATTATCCATGCACAGGCTGATAGCGGTAGAATCCATTACGCTCAGCTTACGCTGGATTACTTCGATATAATCGAGCTCCTCGAACATTTTAGCGTCCGGATTCTTGGCCGGGTCGCTGTCATAAACTCCGTCTACGCCTTTTTTAGCCATCAGGATGGCATCGGCTTCGATTTCAGCCGCACGCAGCGCAGCAGTCGTATCGGTAGAAAAATACGGGTTGCCGGTGCCTGCCGCAAAAATAACTACCCTTTCCTTTTCCATATGGCGGATAGCCCTGCGCCTGATATAAGTTTCGGCAATCTGGCGCATTTCAATAGCGGTCTGTACACGGGTCGGTACGCCAAGGTTTTCCAGCGCGCCCTGCAAAGCCAGCGAGTTGATTACCGTTGCCAGCATGCCCATATAGTCCGCAGTTGCCCTGTCCATACCTTTCGAGCTGCCTGACAGTCCGCGCCAGATGTTGCCGCCGCCGTTAACAACCGCAACTTCAAGGCCTGCTTCCGTTACGTCCTTAATTTGTCTGGCAATGGAATCTACTACCAGCGGGTCAATGCCAAAGCCCTTTTCGCCTGCCATGGCCTCGCCGCTTAATTTTAAAACCACACGTTTAAATTTACTTTGTTCTGCCAAAATGCACGCCCCCTATACCGTAAAATTTACATACTTTTACATCTTATTCTATATTCTACAAATACTCTGTTTTTCCTCTTTTTAGGCGCCAAAATTCATAACAACTTTGCAAAAGGCAAAAAATAAAGAGAGTACCTAAGCACTCTCTTTATTCAACAAGTATTATTTTACAAAAGACATAACTTCTGCTGCAAAATCTTCCTGTTTCTTTTCAATGCCTTCGCCCAGCTGATAACGGGTGAAGCGGCGGATGGAAATGTTTTCGCCGATTTTAGCAATGGATTCGGTAATCAGGTCGCTGATGGTTTTGTCCGGGTCTTTAACAAAAGGCTGCTCTAACAGGCAAACTTCTTTGTAGTATTTTTCAATACGGCCGGAAACCATTTTTTCAATGATTTTTTCCGGTTTGCCTTCGTTGCGGGCCTGTTCGGAAAGAACCATTTTTTCATGTTCGAGTTCTGCGGTCGGAACTTCTTCACGGCGCAGGTAGCTCGGGTTTGCAGCAGCAATGTGCATTGCGATATCTCTAACGAGGTTTTTGAAATCGTCGGTTTTGGCAACGAAGTCGGTTTCGCAGTTAACTTCAACCAATACGCCGATACGGCCGCCGCCATGGATGTAGGATTCTACCAAACCTTCGGCAGCAATGCGGCCGGCTTTTTTAGCTGCGGCAGCAAGGCCTTTTTCACGCAGGAAGTCAATTGCTTTATCCATATCGCCTTCGGTAGCAGCAAGGGCTTTTTTGCAGTCCATCATGCCGGCGCCGGTGCGTTCACGTAATTCTTTTACTAATGCAGCGGTAATTTCAGCCATTTATTTTTCCTCCTGAAATCTTAAAAATTATTCTGCGTCTTCAGCAGCAGCGGTTTCTTCAGCCGGAACTTCGGCAGCTTCTTCGGTCTGCATGCCCTGACGGCCTTCCAGAACTGCGTCAGCCATTTTTGCGGTCAGCAGTTTAACAGCGCGGATAGCGTCGTCGTTTGCCGGGATTACATGGTCGATAACATCCGGGTCGCAGTTGGTGTCAACAGTTGCAACGATAGGAATGTTCAGTTTGCGAGCTTCCATAACGGCAATGTTTTCTTTGCGCGGGTCGATGATGAACAGAGCGCCCGGCAGTTTTTTCATATCTTTAATACCGCCAAGGTATTTGGTCAGTTTTTCCATTTCATGGCGCAGGCCGATAACTTCTTTTTTTGGCAGTACGTCAAAAGTGCCGTCAGCTTCCATAGCTTCAAGGGTACGCAGGCGTTTGATACGGCCCTGGATGGTTTTGAAGTTAGTCATCATGCCGCCCAGCCAACGTTCGTTTACATAGAACATGTTGCAGCGCAGAGCTTCTTCACGGATAGCTTCCTGAGCCTGTTTTTTGGTACCAACAAACAGAATGCTTTCGCCGCTTGCAGCAACGTCACGCATAAAGTTGTAAGCTTCTTCTACCTTTTTAACGGTTTTCTGCAGGTCGATGATGTAGATGCCGTTTCTTTCGGTGAAGATGTACGGAGCCATTTTCGGGTTCCAGCGGCGGGTCTGATGACCGAAGTGTACGCCGGCTTCGAGTAATTGTTTCATAGAGATGATTGCCATTTTTTATTCCTCCTGTTTTTTCCTCCGCCTGTTTCTTCTCTGCCCTAACCAAATCGGACAGCGGGCAAATCCGCAGGCGTGTGTATTTTTACACGCGTAATATTATATCACAAGCCTTTCACGCCAGGCAAGTTCTTTTGTAAAATTTTTACAAAAAATTATCGGCGGTTTCATTCACATTCTTCCAGCATTGTTACGTACAGCTGGCGGAACAGTTCCTCCGTCAAGTTGATTTTGTTTAAAATGGTATAGCGTTCCTTGCGGACCTCTCTGGCAAACATCCACGCTTTAATGAACATGTCTTCCGTAATGCCGTGTTTGGCAGGATTAACGGAAATATCATAAGCTTTTAAAAAGTTAAGCACTGCACGGTGGTCGCGCCCCTGTAATTTGCAGGCTACCACGCTGCCCATTGCCACCAAAATGCCGTGCGGTATGTTGTGGTCAAACAATTCGTCCATGGCGTGGCTGAAAAGATGCTCCGACCCGCTGCACGGACGCGAATTTCCAGCAAGCTGCATGGAAAGCCCACTCAACACCAGCGACTGCGCCAGCATTTTAATGCCCTCAATACTCGTAAGCGATTTGGCTTCCGAATATAACAGCGAGTTAAACGCCGTTTCGCTAAGCATATAGGCAAAATCATTGGGGCGGTCGTTGTTTTCCTCGCATCCCAGCTTCCAGTCATACAACGCAGTATAATTGCTGATAGTGTCGCCCACACCGGCTTTCAGCAAAAGGCGCGGCGCTTCAAAAATAATATCGGTATCAATCAAAAGCCCGTCGGGGATTTTAGACGTAAACGAATGGCGCCGCCCGTTCTGCGCCAGCAATACGGAAACCGGCGAACACACACCGTCGTTGCTTAGCGCCGTCGGTATGGCAATGTACGCCACGTTGGCAACAAATGCCGCGTACTTGGCAGTATCCAGCGCCGTGCCGCCGCCAAGCCCGATAACGAGGCGGATATTGTTCATCGCCACTTTCTTGGCAACTTCCACCGCAAAATCAAACGAGCTTTCCTTTACGGTGACAACTTCATAGCCACGCAGCTGGTTCAAAAGTATTTTTACTTTTTTATCCAGCGTCTGCAAAAGCCCTTCCGTCGTTAAAATAAGCGCCCTGGCAAATACCAGCTTCGGCATGTATAAATTTAGGTTTTTATTAAGGTCGCTGACTGCGTTTTCCTTAACCTGCATAAACAGCGGCAGCGAATAATTGCTCATCAAGCCATCCCTCCAAATGTACGGTTAATTTTATTATACCATTTGCAGGTGTACCGCGCCGTTTTGCGCCAAAATTTTACATGGATTATACAAAACGGGCAGCTACACAGGTAACTGCCCGAAGTTTTAACGCACGGCCTCCAAAAGCCGCAGGTATTTATCTTTTACAAGGTCCGGTTCAAAAATATTTTTTAAGTATTTAAGCTGCTTTTTGCTGGTACGCGGCTGCTGCGCTGCCCAATAGCCCAGTGTCAGCTGGATAAACAGACGGCAGCGTTTTTTATACTTTTCGCTTTCTGCTGCTTCGCCAAAGGCAAACCAACTTTGGTACAGCTCCATTTCGTCCTGCATGGTCTGCCTTGCCGCCGCGGCGATAAAATCGCGCCATGCTCGGAGCAGTAACCGTACCGCTTCCACGCGCTGCTTTTCGTCTTTCAGCTTTACGGAACGGTCAAAGAGCAGCAGCGAAAATTTCTGCACCGGCATATAAACAGTAAACGCTTTTTCCGCACCGTCCCAAGCCGCATACATTTGCATGTGCATCATTACATACAGCAGCATGCTGCGCGTCAAGGCAAAGCTGTTCTGCTTAAGCAACAGGTAAAACAACCCATTTAAAAGCTGCGCCGTTACGTCCTGCCAGCCGCGCCTTGCCGCCTGCGCGGCCAGGCATGCCCATTCGCGCAGAAACGGCAGCAGCAAATCCTCGCCAACAGCTTCATTTTTGCACAGGCGCAGGCTCAGCCACCGCAGCATTGGCAGCACATTGGTATAACGGCGGTCCGCCGCGATAAACATCAGCGCCGTCAAAAGATTTACAAACGCTTCGGCGTTTTCCTTAACATAGCCGGTGGTTGCATAACGCACCGCCAGCTTGCTGACAGCCGCTGCGAAAATATCTTTATCGTGCGTGCGCGCAGCCATTACCGCCGCAAAACGCAGGTTCTGCAAAAATATGCTTTCTGCTTCCGCATCGACTGCTGCAATGTCCAGCGAGCACACCGACAGCAAATTCAGCGCTTTTAACGCACTGCGGCGACAGTTCTGCTTTAATGCAAGGCAGGTTAACAGCCCCAGCGTTTCCATTTTAAAATGCAAACCGTCAGGCACGTATTCCTGCAATTTTACCGCCGCTGCTTCAAAGGCATCCTCATCGCCGTTGCGCAGCGCGGTAATGCATTCCGTTTTTAAGTTTTCCAGTCCGATATCTGCCGCCATACACAAACCTCTTACATAATATTGCTGGTGCCTTCGTACACAATGCCGCTGACGGTATCCACCGTAACGGTTGCGCCGTCAGTCAGCTTCTGCATTGCATCCGCCGCGCCGACAATCGCCGGTACGCCGCAGCCTACGGCAACAATCGCCGCCGTCGATGTCAGGCCGCCTTCTTCCGCGATAATCGCGCCTGCAGCGGCTGCATATTTGCCAGCTTCGTCCGGCAGCACGCCGACAACGAGAATGTCACCCGCTTTAAATTTAGTGGTAAAGTCCTCCGGCTTTTCGCATTTGCAGATAACGCCCGTAATGGACTGCAACCCGATGCCAACACCGCTGACAAGTTTTTTGCTCATAGTTACAACCTTGATTAAATTGGTGGTTCCGCTGCGCCCAACCGGCACACCCGCGGTTACAATTACGTTGTCACCGTCTTTAACAAGCCCGTGCTTTTTAACGCACGCCAGCGATTCTTCAATAAGTTCGTCGGTGTTCTCGCTCCACGGGCCGAGCACCGGGCACACGCCCCAGTAAAGCTGCATCAGCCTTACGCTTTGCGGGTGGCGCGAAACGCCGATAACGCCTGCCGCCGGGCGGTATTTTGCCAGCATGCGCGCCGTAAAGCCGGATTCCGTAATGCTGACAATAGCGTCGCTGCCAAGCTCCTGTGCAATCTGCACCGTTGCATGGCTGATTGCTTCGGTAGAATGGATGCGCTCGCCAATGCCCTTGTTTTTAAAAATGCGGGCATAGTCCAGCGCCGTTTCCGTCTGCTCGGCAATTTTGGCCATGGTCTTCACCGCCTCCAGCGGATATTTGCCGGAAGCAGTTTCACCACTCAGCATTATCGCGTCCGTACCGTCAAAAATAGCGTTGGCGATGTCGCTCGCCTCTGCGCGCGTGGCACGGTAGCTGTTAATCATGCTTTCAAGCATCTGCGTGGCGGTAATTACCGGTTTGCCAAACCTGTTGCAGTTGCGGATAATATCTTTCTGCACCAGCGGCACAACCTCGGCGGGGATTTCCACGCCCAAATCGCCGCGTGCTACCATAACGCCGTCCGAAACGGCGATGATTTCTTCGATATTTTTTACACCGGCATGGTTCTCAATTTTGGAGATAATGCCCATCTGCGAGCCGCATTGTTCCAAAACGCGGCGGATTGCCAGCACGTCATCCGCCTTTTGCACAAAGGACGCCGCTACATAATCCATGCCAAGCTGTGCAGCAAAGGTAATATCGCTGATGTCCTGCTCCGATAAAAACGGCAGTTTCAGTTCCACACCGGGACATGCCACGCGTTTGCGCGAGCTGATTTCGCCGCCGTGCACAACTTTGGTGTAAATTTTGCCGCCTGCCACATTGACGGAAGTTACCTCCAGCGCAAGCAAACCGTCCGAAAGCAGGATAGCGTTGCCCGGCTGCAATTCTTCCGGCAGACCGGCATAGTTAACGTAGGAAATTTCTTCCGTGCCTTCAATTTCTTCTGTTGTCAGCGTAAAGCTGTCGCCCTCTTTTAAAATAACCTTACCGGCTTTAAAAATACCAAGGCGCATCTCAGGCCCCTTGGTATCGGCAATTAAAGCTATTGGTTTTTCAACTTCGGCGGCAGCTCTGCGCACCAGTTCCACGCGGCGTGCATGGTCATCATGGCTTCCGTGCGAAAAATTAAAACGCGCCAAATCCATGCCGCTGCGCATCATTTGAGCCAACAGACCAACATCGTCGGTGCTGGGGCCCATAGTGCAGATAATTTTAGTTTTTTTCATTATAACCTCCGCTTATGCGCGAAAACGGTTCTCGCAAAGCACTTCGTAAGCATCTTCCGCTTCGGAGTATGGGACGCTTATTTCGTAAGCGCCCCCCTGTCCACCTTTTTTGGCTCCCGCTACATTAACCTGTATCAGAAAGCCGTTGTTTGTAAGCAGTTCTTGTATCTCCTGCGCATTCTCTTTAGTCTGCGCAATATAAACTACTTTCCACACAAATGTTAAACCTCCGTTATGCCTCTTTAAAAGCTTTAATTTTGGCAATAAGTTTGGGCAGAATTTCTTTGGCGTCGCCGACAATGCCGTACTGCGCTACTTTAAAGATAGGCGCGTTGGCGTCTTTGTTAACGGCGATGATAACATCGGACGAGCTCATGCCTGCCAGATGCTGGATAGCGCCGGAAATACCGAACGCAAAATATACCTTCGGTGTTACGGTTTTGCCGCTCTGGCCTACCTGATGCGCATGGTCAACCCAGCCTTCGTCAACAACCGCACGGCTGCCGCCGACAGTGCCGTTTTCAAACAGGACTGCCAGTTCTTCCAGCATTTTGAAGTTATCACAGCTGCCAAGCCCGCGGCCGCCGCTGCATACAACTTCAGCGTCTTCAATCTTAATGCTGCCTGCTTCGGTAAGCGCTTCCTTGCGGACAATGGTTACCTTGCTTGCAACTTTATTTTTAACTTCGTAATCAACTACTTCGCCGGTGCGGGATGCGTCAGCCTCTTTGGCTTTAAATACCTTCGGGCGGACGGTGCCCATCTGCGGGCGGTGTTCGTCGCAGACGATGGTTGCCAGAATGTTGCCGCCGAGTGCCGGACGGGTCCATTCAACAAGGTCGCCTGCCATGTCAAGGCCGGTGCAGTCTGCGCAAAGGCCGGTTTTTAAACGTGCCGCAATGCGCGGTGCCAGGTCGCGTCCGTCAACGGTTGCGCCAAACATAACTGCGTTCGGTTTGTAGCTTTCAGCCAGTTCGCAGAAAGCATTGGTATAAAGGTCAGTATTATATTCGGCGTATTCTGCGCCGGTAACAGCGTAAACAACATCAGCGCCTGCCGCAAACAGTTTAGCGGGAATATCGCCTTTTTCAGCGCCAACAAGCACTGCACAGCAGCGCTGTCCGCATTTAGCGGCAAGGTCAGCGGCTACGCCCAGAAGTTCATAGGTTACGCCAACGGGCTCGCCGTTTTCCAGCTCAACCATTACCCACAGGTCTTTGCCTTCGGCAGCTTCTTTCTTTTCGGCAGCGCCGCCAAGGCTGATTGCGCCTACAGGGCATTCGCCCACGCATGCGCCGCAGGAAACGCAGGTATCTTCGTTAACATTTGCTTTGCCGTCTTCCATGGAAAGCGCGCCCGTCGGGCAGGTTGCAACGCAGGATTCGCAGCCGATGCACTGTTCTTTATCTATTTTAATTGCCATGTCATTTCACCTCAACGAGTAATAATATTTGCCTGAACGAGTTTTTCCAGCAGCATGTCCACTGCTTTATCTGCGTCTTCTTCGGTAATGATTTCGCTTTCAACCTGCGGAACAGGCGGCGTAAATACTTTTCTTACCTTAGTCGGGGAACCGGACAGGCCAATCATGCTGGTGTCAATGCCAAGTTCTGCCGCCGTTTTAACGGGGATAACGGCTTTTCTTGCTTTCATTTTACCCTTGATGCTGGCAAAGCGCGGTTCTTTTTCTGCTCTGGTAACGGTTACAAGGGCAGGAAGTTCAACGGCAAGGGTCTGGCTGGTGCTTTCGTTTTCACGCTCAACCAAAACTTTTTCGCCGTCCATAGTTACTTTCAGCGCGCCGGTAACCTGCGACATGCCGAGATGTTCCGCCATTTCCGGGCCAACCTGGGCGGTATCGCCGTCAACGGCCTGTTTGCCGCACAGCACAAGGTCAACATCGCCAAGGCTTTTTACAACGCCTGCCAGTGCAAAACTGGTTGCCAGCGTATCGCTGCCTGCCAATGCGCGGTCGCTGACCAGAATTCCTTCGTCTGCGCCCATTGAGATTGCTTCTTTCAAAATTTCTTCAGCCTGCGGAGGCCCCATGGATACAACCGTTACCTTTGCGCCGCTGGCGTCTTTTAAAATCAGCGCCGTTTCCAGTGCCTGACGGTCAAACGGGTTCATGATGTTCTGCACTCCGTCCCTGATAAGGGTGTTGGTTTCCGGATTAAGCTTTACTTCGGAAGTATCCGGAACCTGTTTAAGACATACTACGATATTCATAAGCGACCTCCCAGAATCTTTAATTACAAATTATTCATACTTATTATTTTACAGTGTTTAACGCCTGCTGGCAAGCCTTAACTTTTTATTGCAGACAGCCCGGCCCCAGCAGCGCGGTAATTTCCTTGTAAAAACCTTCCGCACCGGCGTCAATCCAGAAGCAGCGGTCTGTTTTAATGGTTTTGCCGGAAGAAAGCAAATGCAGGTACAGCGGCGTGCTGCCGTGGTACATGGCAAAAATGCGGCGCATTTCCTTCTGCACTGCTCCCGTTTCCTTGTCCGGCGTAATTCTCAAATGAATATCCGCGCCTGTTTCGTTAAGCTGACGCACGGCAGTTGCCTGCAACGATGAGCCGCGCTCGTCAACCTTTAAGCGACCTTCTATCACAACTACGTTTTCCTTAACCAAAAAGCGCATATAATCGTGGTACTGGCGCGCAAACACAACAACTTCCAGCCTGCCGCTGAAATCCTCCAGCGTTAAAACCGCCATCGTATCGCCGCGCCTTGTGGTGCGCAGGCGCATTTCGCTGATAAGCCCCGCCACCTTAAAGAATTTGTCGCTGCTGGCTTCATCGGCTTCGTTTAATTTATACACCGGTGTGTAATTTGCCAGCGCCCCGGCATACGCATCCAGCGGATGGCCGGTAACGTAAAAACCGACAATTTTCTTTTCATTTTCCAAAAGCAGGCGCTTCGGCATTTCGTCAAGCTGCGGCAGTTTAATATCCTGCACTTCTTCAAACATATCGTCGCCAAAAAGGCCTAACTGCCCGCTGGCAGAATCCTTCTGGTACGCGCTGCCCAAATCAGAAGCCTGCTCGTAAACCGCAAGCAGCTGCGAGCGTTTAGCGCCGAAAGAATCCATCGCGCCGCAATAGATAAGGTTTTCAATAACACGCTTGTTGATAAGACGTGACGGTACGCGGCGGCAGAAATCCAGTATCGACGTAAAACGCCCGCCGCTTTCACGCGCTTTGATAATAGCGTCAATCGCCTGCTCGCCCACGCTTTTAATGCCCGCCATGCCAAAGCGGATAGCATTGCCTTTAACCGGAGAAAATTCCTTGCCGCTTTCGTTAACGTCCGGCGGTAAAATTTTAATACCCATGCGTTTGGTAACGCCCAGATACCAACTTAATTTATCATTGTCGTTCATAACGCTGCACAAAAATGCCGCCATAAACTGCGTCGGCCAGTGCTGTTTTAAATATGCAGTCTGGTAAGCAACCAGCGCATACGCTGCCGAGTGGGATTTATTAAAGCCATAGCCCGCAAAATGCTGCAACAGCGCAAAAATCTGCTTGCTGGTTTCTTCGTTGATGCCGTGATTCTCTCGCGCGCCGTCGATAAATTTCTGCTTCATGCTGTCCAGCTCTTTGGCTTTCTTTTTGCCCATGGCGCGGCGCAAAATATCGGCCTGACCCAGCGTAAAGCCCGCCAGCACGGAGGTTATCTGCATAACCTGTTCCTGATACAGGATAACGCCGAAGGTATCTTTTAAAACAGGCTCCAGCAGCGGGTGCAGCATTTCCGCCGTGCGCATGCCGTGCTTGCCTTCAATAAAATCTTCTACCATGCCGGTGCCCAGCGGACCGGGGCGATACAACGCAACCAGCGGAATCAAATCGCTGAATTTTTCCGGTGCCAAATCCATAACCAGTTTGGTCATGCCCTCCGATTCCAGCTGGAACACGCACTGCGTATCGCCGCGCCGCAGCATAGCGCAGGTAGCGTCGTCGTCCAGCGGGATGTTTTCAATATCAACTTTTTCGCCGGTAGTTTCTTTAATATAGCGCACAGCGTCGCCGATAACGGTCAAAGTCCTCAGCCCCAGCAAATCCATTTTGAGCAAGCCGAGGTTTTCAACTTTATCCTTGTCATACTGAGTAATGACAAGGCCTTCGTTTGATAGCTGCAATGGCACACAGTCAATCAAATCACGCGGAGTAATAACCACGCCTGCTGCGTGCGTACCGCTGTTGCGCGGCATGCCTTCAACCTTTTTAGCAATGTCAATCAGGCGGCGCACTTTTTCATCACTGTCGTACAGTGCTTTAAAATCGTTGCTGGTTTCCAGCGCTTTTTCCAACGTAATGCCCAGCTCGCGCGGTATCATTTTGGCAACATTATCCACAAAGCCGTAAGTATAATCCAGCGCGCGCCCTACATCACGCACAGCGGCACGCGCCTGCAAGGTACCGAAGGTAATAATCTGCGCCACGCGCTCCTTGCCGTAGCGTTTGATGATATAATCCAGCACTCGCCCGCGGTTCACGTAGCAAAAATCAGTATCAATATCCGGCATGCTTACGCGTTCTGGGTTCAAAAAACGTTCAAAAAGCAAATCGTATTTCAACGGGTCGATGTTGGTAATACCAAGCAGGTACGCCACAATGCTTCCCGCCGCACTGCCGCGCCCCGGCCCGACCGGGATATCGTTCTGGCGGCTGTAATTGATAAAGTCCCATACAATCAAAAAATAGCAGCTGTAACCCATGCGGTCGATTATATCAAGCTCGTAATCCAAACGCTGCATTACTTTTTCATCCGCATTGGGGTAACGCGCAGGCAAACCCTGCATGCACAGGCTGCGCAGGTATTCCGTGGCGTCGGCAAACTCCTCCGGTATCGGAAACTCCGGCAACAGCAAATGCCCAAACTCCAGCGTCACATTGCAGCGCTCCGCAATTTTAACGGTGTTTTCCAAAGCCTCCGGACAATCGGCAAAGCGCTCTGCCATTTCGTCATAGCTTTTTAAATAAAACTGGTCGTTGGCAAACTTCATGCGTTTGGGGTCGTCCACCGTACTCGCCGTCTGGATGCACAGCAAAACGTCCTGTGCCTCGGCGTCCTCACGCATAACGTAATGCAGGTCGTTGGTCGCCACAAGGCCGACGCCAAACTTCTGCGCCATGCGTTTTAATTCACGGTCAACAATGCGTTCTTCGTCCAGCCCATGGTCCTGTATTTCAAAAAAGTAGTTTTCCTTACCGAAAATATCAATATATTCCTGCGCCGCACGTTCCGCGCCATCGATATCGCGCTGCAAAATTTTAACAGGCACTTCGCCTGCCACGCACGCGCTCAGGCAAATCAGCCCTTCGCTGTACTTGCGCAGAATATCCTTATCAATACGCGGCTTGTAATAAAAACCTTCCAAATGCCCCAGCGAAATCAGCTTCATCAGATTATGGTAGCCTGTGTTATTTTCCGCCAGCAAAATCAAATGGTAAATGCCGCCGCGCTGGCTGCGGTCAAACCGTGATTCCGTTATATAAACCTCGCAGCCTATTATCGGCTTAATGCCGGTTTTTTGCGCCTGCTGATAAAAATCGACAGCGCCGTACATAACGCCGTGGTCGGTAATGGCAATGCTCTCCATACCAAGCTCTTTGGCGCGCGCCAGCAGCAAATCTATTTTAGAAGCGCCGTCCAGCAGGCTGTACTGCGTGTGGACGTGCAGATGTGTAAATTTTCCGGACATATGCTTCTCCTTAAAACTTTATTTTTTGCCGTGCAGCAGGTTGTAACCGATGGACGGCACCAGAAACAGCAGATTGAAAAACAGGCTGACAAACAATGTATAAGGCGATGTCGGGAACATAAAATGCCAGATACAACCCGAAGCAACACCGCCCAGCATGGAAAGCAGCCCTGCCGCTTTGCCGACTTTGCCTTTAAAAAAGATAACCGCCGTCATCGGCAGGAACACGCCCGCCCCACGCAGCGCCATCGAAAGATAGTTCCATTGCAGCACGGAAGAATCAAGATGTGAATGGATGAACACCAGCGCCAAAAGCGTAACGGCAAGCACCGTCAGCTTGTTAATCCACATCAGTTTTTTGCTGTCGTGCACCTTCAGCACTGCACCGAAAATATCGCGACTGAACAGTGTGCCAACACCCAGCGCCAGACCGGCTATTGAACCGACGCACGAAAGAACAAGCGCAGCCAGCCCCGCGCCGCCCAGCCAGTCCGGCAGGTAATTGCACATAAAATACGGCAGCGTTTCAATGCTGTTCAGTTCCGGGTGGTGCAGCTTGATAAACATGCCGATAATTACGGACGGCAGCCCGACCGGTATGGCAATGCACGCCGCTAAAAAACAGCCCATAGCGGCAACCTTGCTGTTGCGTGCCGAAAACAGCGCCTGCACATAGCTCTGCGTTGAAATAACACCGACTATCATTGAAAACAAATTAAACAGCGCATGGTCAGCGCCGATACCAAACAAACTAAACCACGGCAGTTCCGGAAACGATTGGTGCATGCCGCTCAGCCCACCCATATCGTTAAACGCCAAAAAGCCGCCGACAAATACGGTAGCAAAAATCAGGCAGATTTTAAATAATCCGGCCATGCCGCTGCTGTTAATGCCGCCAAAAAACACAAAACCCGTAACCAGCAGCACCACAATAACGGCAGAAGGCAAAAAATCAAGGTGCAGCACGCCGCCTATTAAATGTACGGAACTGAGCGAGCTGGAAACAATGCTGAAAAAAATGCCCAGCGACGCGGCGACACTTGCCAAAGGCCCTGCCGCAGGCCCGAAGTTGATAACAAGGTACTCCGATATCGTCGTTAATCCGCTTTTGCGCAAAGGCCGCGCGTAAAAAGCAGCCATAATTAAAAAGCCGATGCCGCTGCCCATGGTAAACCACCACGCGCCGAGGCCAAAGGTAAAACCGCCCTGCGCCGTACCGATAGTAGCCGCACCGCCGATAATGGTAGCAACGATGGAACCGGCAACCATAATAACGCCCGCACTGCGCCCGCCGACATCAAAATCATCGGCCGATTTAACGCGGCGCGATGAATAAATTCCGCTGCCAATCACCACGGCAAGCGTCAGTACCAGGCTGGCAATATGCGTAAAAGAAAGCTCCATAAAATCACCTGATTATACTATAATATTTTCAACTTCGCTAAAAATAAAAAATATCCTGCTTTAAACTAATGACAACTTGGCAGGATAATGATACAATTTTAAATGTTAAATTTTAAACTATGGAGTTATTATGACCGAACGCAACCGAACAATAGATAAACTGCGCGGCATCTGTATGCTGGGCGTGCTCGGCATCCACACCGGTTCGCTGGCGCTGATGTGTACATCGCCCAACCCGCATTTATATATGCTGCTTGAGATACTTTCGCGTTACAGTGTGCCCGCCTTCTTTTTTATATCGGGCTACGGGCTTTTTTGCCATTATAAACCGGGCGCAGAACTTAACTACCGCGAATTTATCAAAAAACGTTTTCAAAGCAGCGGCGTACCTTATTTAAGCTGGTCGCTGTTTTATATGGTTTACTTTACCACTGTCGTACCCGGCTGCATACCGTGGTTTTCACCGCTCGGACTGCTGCATATCATCTTTTGGGGGCTGGCGTGCTACCATCTGTACTTTATGATAATACTGCTGTGGTTCTATGCCTTCTTCCCGTTGTTCCAAAAACTAATGGCGCTCATACAGCGTATCGGTTTAAAAACCGGTTTTGCCCTGCTGTTTGCACTGCAAATGCTGTTTAACTACTGGACCATGTACCCCGGCATCACGGCACAGCAGCTGCCCTTTGTATTGCAGGATTTTTTCACCTACCGCTTAAACTACCTGCCGCTGCACTACTTGTTCATCTTTATGCTTGGCGGCCTTGCGGCGATAAAAGAAAAAGAATTCTTCCAAACTGTAACAACAAAATTCAAAACGGTAACGGTGCTGTATCTGCTTTCTGTTGCCTACATCTGCGGCAGCTATTACTGGTATTATTACAAGCACGGCTATGACCTCATCAGCCTGACTAATACCTTCCAGCAGCTCAGCCCACAGGGATTTTTCTATACCATTGCTTCAATCCTGTTTTTCTGCGCCGTGTTCGGAAGGCAAAAAACAACAAATTATTTTACCAAAACAGTTGATTTTATTTCGGACAACTCCATGCTGGTTTATTTCTGCCATCCCTTCTGGCTCAGCATGATTGACAGAACAAGCCATCATTTAGGCGTTGTTATGACTACAAAACGTGTCATAGTGGCATATGTTTTGTTGCTTATCATTTCGCTCATAACAAGCGTTATTCTCACAAAGCTATCAAAACATTCCGCTCCGCTGCATTATTTACTGACGGGAAAGAAATAAAATACTAAAGTTAAACCCATACCGAATTACTACAATTAGTAAACGGTATGGGTTATTTTTATGTTTTTTTAAATAATGCAGGCAGCTATCTATACGCGTCATATGCTCCCTATTCAGTCGCATATTGTGCGAAGGCTCGCTGGCACAATTATCAGCGTCGTTTACACTCGCTGCTAATTGGCGACTC